>NZ_JCAJZU010000001.1:0-854177 GCF_059510415.1 Shimazuella sp. NTD247
CTGCAAGAACGTGCTCAGACAGAAGAAGTAATCAAGGATCAAAAAAATTGGCTTGAAATGAAAAATACTATTTTGCCGCAAGATAAACTCGGAGTGAATATCGAATCGTCAACAGCAGAAGTACAGCTCATTTTGTCAACAAGTGATACAAAGAAACTATTGACAGAAACAACAGGACGGACACATGCCACAGTAGAGGAAATCTTATTAACAGCCTTAATGCAAACTTTGAAAAAGTGGAGTGACAGCAGTACGTATATCATACACATGGAAGGTCATGGACGTGATGAACGAACAGATATAGATTTATCTCGAACCGTTGGATGGTTTACTGCTATGTATCCCATGATGATTGAGGTGTCTTCTATCGAGATGGGAGAAGTTTTACAAGTAGTAAAAGAGACTCTGCGAACCAAAAATAAACAAGGAATGAACTATGGGCTGCTTAGGTATTTTCATCCATCACCAATACCAGCTGTTCAAGCGCCAATTAGTTTCAACTACTTAGGTCAATTTCAAGCCAATCTTATGGATGACCAGAGCAAATTCATTTTAGGTAATGCTTCAGAAGGCTCAGGTAGCCCGATTGCAGTTGATGCAATGCGATCTCATTTACTCGATGTCGTAGCTGTGATTACGCAAGGAAGACTCCAAGTTACTTGGCTGTACAGCAAAAATATTTATCATGAACAAACAATTGATTGTTTGAACAATGATTATCAAGCATATCTGGAAGCTCTGATTCTTGGAAAAGAGAAAAATGTAGGAATGACAGCATCTGATTTTCCAGAAGCGGACTTATCCAAAAAAGATATGCAAAAAATACTTCAACTCCTACAAAAAAAATCAAAGGGGAGATAAATATTGGAAGAAAATCAATTCTCTTTAAATTTAGAGGATATGTATACTCTTTCACCACTTCAACAAGGAATGTTACTGCATTCTGATATAACAACGAGCGATGGTATGTACATCGCTCAGTTATCTTTTTCGATTAAAGGGGAGTTCCACCTCCCTGATTTTCTTCGTGCATGGCAAGAAGTAGTGAACCGGCATACCATTTTGCGAACTGCTTTTTTATGGGGAGAAAATGTAGAGCCACAACAGCTAGTTTTTTCAGGAGTGCAGATACCAGTTTTAGAACTTGATCTTCGTTCATTATCCGATGATGAACAGTGTTTTGAATTACAAAAAATACAGAAAAGAGACAGGGAAACGAAGTTTTCTTTCGATGAACCTCCCCTCATGCGATTTTCTTTTTTACGAATTGCGGATGATGTTGTCACATGTATTTGGAGTTATCATCATGTTTTGATGGATGGTTGGAGTCTTCCCATTGTATTAAATGAGGTATTCCAATACTACGAGGCATTTTCAAAAGGGAAGACGTTGCATTTACCTTCTCCTAAACCTTATCGTGATTATATTTCTTGGTTAAAAAAGCAAGATAAAACAGCAGCAAAAGCATTCTGGAAAGAGCAATTAAGTGGATATGATACTCCTGTAGTTTTGCGTTTTGACCGAAAAGAGACTGATAAAAAAGGTTATCGATCCGTTACTAAACGAGTATCCCCCGAAATAACACAGCTGTTGCAGAAGACAGCAAAGCAGCACCGACTGACCATAAGTACTATTTTGCAAGCAGCATGGGGATTGTTATTAGCACGAACACACTATACAACAGATGTGGTGTTTGGTGCTACATCATCCGGACGTCCAACGGAGTTGCTTGGATCAGAGCAAATGGTGGGGTTATTTATCAATACAATTCCTGTAAGATTGACATTGGAAAAAGAGAAAAAACTGCTCACTTGGTTAACTGAACTGCAAAACAAACAAGTAGAGGCACGCGAATATTCTCTTCCTTCCTTAGTAGATATTCAAGGATGGAGCGATATTCCACGAGGAATAGACTTGTTTGAGAGTATTGTTGTAGTGGAAAATTATCCTATTGGTCAAGATGCTGCATCAGATGAAGCAAAATGGCATATCTCCGGAGTCGAAGGACAAGAAGAAACACATTATCCTCTTACATTGGTATGTACTCCAGGGGAAACAACACAATTAAAAATAATGTATCAAGCTGATCGATTTGCGAAATCAACGATGGAGGATGTACTAGAACGATTTACACTCATTTTAAGGCAAATGATTCACTACCCAACACAGAATATCGATCAGATTTCGATTCTGACAGAAGCGGAACAAAGTCAGATGCTCGAAGAATGGAATCAAATGAAAGTAGATGTACATACGAAACCGATTCATCGAATGATTGAGATGCAAACAAAAGCTACCCCAGAAGGTATAGCGGTAACATGGGGGAAACAAAAACTTACATATCAAGAGCTCAATCAGCGGGCAAATCAATTGGCAGATTATTTACTCTCGAAAGGAATTCAATCAGAACAAACAATTGCTGTTTGTATGCCAAGATCCCTCGATTTAGTCATTAGTTTGCTTGCTGTTTTAAAAACAGGTTGTGCATATGTTCCGCTTGATCCAAAATATCCAAGTGATCGAATTACCTATATGCTCAGAGATTCCAAAGCAAAAATGGTGATTACTACAGAAAATGTATTGGATTTGTTATCCGCATCATCTGTGGAAATCTGCTGTTTGGATAAGCTGGAGTTATCCTCTCGATCCATTACTGATTTGGAAAGAGAAGTAGATACACATCAGTTGGCATATATCATTTATACTTCTGGTTCAACTGGGAAACCAAAAGGAGTAATGATTGAACATCATAGTGTTTCCATGTTGATTCAGTGGGCGAAAAACATGTATCTTCCAGAAGAATATACAGGAGTATTAGCATCTACTTCTGTATGTTTTGATTTATCTGTTTTTGAGATCTTTTTTCCTCTATGTGTTGGTGGAACAGTAGTAGGGGTAGAAAATGCACTTTATATAACAGAAGCCTCTCAAGAGGTTCCGATTACTTTGATCAATATGGTACCATCTGCAGCAAGTGAACTTATAAAAATGAATGCAATCCCTGCCAGCGTAAAAGTAGTGAATCTAGCAGGCGAGCCGCTTGCTCGTAGTTTGGTAGATGAGCTGTACCGTTTTCCTCAAGTTAAAAAGGTATATAACTTATATGGACCATCAGAAGATACAACGTATTCAACTTGTGCATTAATGGAGCAAAAAAGTAGACAGATACCATCAATAGGCAAACCGATTGATAATACCAAGACATTTGTGCTCGATACCCAACTGCAGCCTGTTCCCATTGGTTATACTGGTGAACTCTATTTGGCTGGAGACGGCTTAACTCGCGGATATTTTGGAAAGCCTGAGTTAACTGCAGAACGATACTTACCTTCCCCTTTTAAAAGTACAGAACGTATTTATCGTACCGGAGATCTTGTTACGTATTGTACTGATGGAACAATTCAATATATAGGGCGGGTTGATCATCAAGTAAAATTACGAGGTTATCGTATTGAACTTGGGGAAATAGAAGCAGTTCTCCATGCTAATCCGGATATCAAAAAGGCGATCGTAATCGTAAGCGACCAACGATTGGTTGCATATATTGTCACAGCCAATAAACAGGCAGATTTTCAAACATATTTACAACAGTTTGTTCCAAGTTATATGATCCCTAGTAGTTTTGTATATTTGGATGAATTTCCTTTAACTCCAAATGGCAAGGTAGATCGAACCAAGCTGCCGAATCCGATAGAACAGCAACAAGTTTCACAACAAGATCATTTTCTCTCTCCAGAAGAAGAAATAGTGGCAGTGGTCTGGAAACAAGTTTTAGGTATAAATCATATTCAAACAAGTGACAACTTCTTTCAACTCGGAGGACATTCGCTACTAGCTACACAAGTAACTTCCAGACTTGCTGAATTTTTGAATCGGGACATCCCCCTTTCTTATTTATTTGAAAATCCCACTGTTCGTGCATTTGCAAAGCGGATTATCTCCTTAGATAAAGAAGGGTTCTCTTCTATACCAGTACGTGATCGATCTGATCAATTTGCACCTGCTTCCTATGGCCAGCGAAGACTATGGTTTATGGATCAAATGCTGGATGATAAATCCGCGTATCATTTGCCGTATTCCATTAGAATAAAAGGGAATCTGGATATTTTTGCTTTTCGAAGAGCATTGCAAGCGATCGCTATTCGGCATGAAAGCTTACGAACTACTTTTAAAGAAAAAGATGGACTTCCTGTTCAAGTAATTCAACAAGTTCCTCTGATTGATTTTTTATTTACAGATATGCGGACAGAAGAAGAATCAATGGATGAAATGATTGCTCGCGCATACCATCAGCCGTTTTCCCTTACAACTGGTCCTTTATGGAGAATAAACTTATTTCAAGAATCGGAAGAAAACTGGGTGTTGCTATTCACCTTTCATCATATCATTATCGATGGATGGTCACTTGGTATCTTTGGTAATGAGCTTTTTCGCTTTTATGATGCAAATTGCAAAGGACAACGGGATAAAGTTGAACCGCTGACATTACAATATCGGGATTATAGTGCTTGGCAGCAAGAATATTTGTCTGGATCGCAGTTACAGAATCATCTGGATTATTGGCAAGAACAACTAAAAGACATCCCTGTTTTGCAATTACCCACAGACAAACCAAGACCCTCCGAGCAAACATTACATGGGAAAACGAAAACCTTCTCTATACCTCTTGAGATAACAGATGCTTGGAAACAACTGAGCAAAGAAGAAGGTACGACATTATTTATGAGTTTACTTGCCTCTTGGCAAATTTGGTTGTCTAAGTATACTGCTCAGAAAGATATAGCAATTGGAAGTCCAATCGCCGGTAGAACAAGATCAGAGATTGAAGGTTTAATTGGTTTTTTTGTCAACACGTTGGTATTTCGTACCGATTTGTCAGATAATCCCTCATTTATTGAACTTTTAGAGAGAGTTCGTCAAACTTCTTTAGAAGCATATGCACATCAGTTTATCCCATTTGAGAAAATAGTGGATGAATTGGCTTCTGATCGAAATTTACGGCATACACCTTTATTTCAAGCAATGTTTGTATTACAAAATATGCCTATTCAAATGGAAGAAACATCTGATTTAAAAATATCTGCGTTTCCCCTTGCTCAAGAAACAGCGAAATACGATATGACACTGACCATGATGGATACACCAAATGGGCTGCAAGGAGCTTGGGAATACAATGCAGATCTGTTCAGTGAAGCGACCATCGATCGAATGATCAATCAATATATATTATTGTTGCACGCGATATTAAAAGATCCAACACAATGTATTGGTGAAATTTCTTTGTTATCAATAGAAGAAAGCACATTTATTGCTGGTCAAAATCAATTATTACCATCCTATCCACAGCAAACACTTTGTGAAATATGGGAACAACAAGTTATAAATGAGCCTGCTAAGATAGCTTTGCAGATGGAAAATGAACAATTGACTTATGAACAAGTGAACCAACGAGCAAACCAATTGGCTCATTACTTACGAGAAAAAGGTGTGAAACAGGAGACGAAAGTTGGAATTAGTTTAGATCGATCTCCAGAACTTATTATTGCTATTTTAGCAATAGTAAAAACAGGTGCTCTTTATGTTCCATTTGATGTGACATATCCAATGGAACGATTCCAGTTTTTGGTGGAGGATTCTCAAGTTGCTTTTGTGATTACTGAGAAAAAATGGGGAGATCGATTTCAAGATAATGTGAATTGCTGTTTTGTGGATGAAGAGAGAAATCAGATATATGAGAAATCGAAACATAATTTGGGTGTTTACGTTTCTTTGGATTCTCTTGCTTATATCATGTATACGTCTGGTTCCACGGGAAGACCAAAAGGAGTAGAAGTAACCCAAAAAGGCATCATACGTCTTGTCAAACAGACTAACTATGTATCGATCACTGCTGAAGATGTGTTTCTCCAGTTAGCGCCTGTTGCTTTTGATGCTGCGACATTTGAAATTTGGGGTCCTTTACTCAATGGTGCAAAACTAGTAATTATGCCAGCTGAACTGCCATCCCTATCTCAATTAGGAGAGGCAATAGTAGAGTATGAAGTTACTATTTTGTGGTTAACAGCTGGTTTATTTCGCCTGATGGTCGATCATCAATTACATTCCTTAAAAGGCGTGAAGCAGCTATTAACAGGTGGAGATGTTGTTTCTCCTGTTCATGTACAGAAGGTGCTTGCCCTCGGAAAGGTTCAAATCATAAATGGTTATGGTCCAACAGAGAATACGACATTTAGTTGCTGTTATCGTGTTCCATTTGACTGGCAAGGGGATTCACTGCCAATTGGTAAGACGATTACTGGATCTACGGCATACATTTTAGATGAACACTTACAACATGCTCCCATTGGAGCAATTGGTGAATTGTTTGTTGGTGGTCATGGATTAGCTAGAGGCTATGCAGATCATGTTGAATTGACGGAAGAGCGTTTCTTGCAACATGAACAATATGGACGCATTTATCGTACGGGAGATCTTGTCCGATATTTGCCGGATGGAAACATTGCATTTTTTGGTCGAGTAGATGACCAAGTGAAAATACGAGGATTCCGTGTGGAATTAGCTGAAATTGAATCGACAATTACAAAATTACCAGAAGTTAAAGATGCGATTGTAGTAGCAGAAGAAGGGAAACTATTCGCTTATTTCTCTAGCGATTTGGAAATGGATAGCAATAAGGTGCGGAATTATGTAATAGAGCAACTTCCTGAATATATGGTGCCTGTGTCATTTGTTCCATTAAATGCTTTTCCTTTGACAGAAAATGGGAAAATCAATCGTAAAGCACTTCCCCAACCTGTTAATCATCATACTACAGATAATTTGCCCCTTAATGAAACGGAACAAACGATTGCGAATATATGGAAGGATGTACTTGGTGTTTCGTTTGTAAATCGACAAGACAATTTTTTTCGTTTAGGTGGAGATTCTATACTATCTTTGCAAGTCGTTGCCAGAGCAGCTTCACAAGGAATTGGCATCACGCCGAAACAAATGTTTCAACATCAAACAATAGCAGAACTTTCAAAGGTAGTTACCTACAAAGAAAAACTAGCAGCTGAACAAGGAACAGTAACAGGAGAAGTGGCTCTTTCACCAATCCAATCTTGGTTTTTTGCTCAACAATTGGACAATCCACATCATTTTAATCAGTCTGTAATGGTAAAACTTATGCTTCCACTCTCTATCGAAGAGGTCGAGGAAACATGGAAAAAGTTACATGAACACCATGATGCATTGCGCATGACTTTCACAGCTCAAGAGACGGGATGGCTGGCTGAGATGAATGAAAATGGCAGTGTTTCGATGAAAGTACATGATTTATCTTTGTATTCTGATGAGGAGCAGAAGATGGAGATAAACCGCCTTGCTGAATATTATCAACGGAGCCTGCATCTGTCTGATGGTCCAGTCAGCCGTCTGATTTATTTTATCTTAGGAGAAAATCATCATCCACGTCTATTATTCATTGCTCATCATTTGGTAGTTGATGGGGTTTCTTGGAGAATTATTTTAGAAGATATGTCGACGCTATGTGAGCAAATTCATTTTGGAAAACCTATGCGGTTACCATTAAAGTCGACATCTTACCAAAAATACGCACATCAAGTAACAATGCAGGAAAAAAATCACCATCAAGAGACCAAGATGATAAGGACAAAAATTCCTGTAGACTGTCATGGTGAAAATACAGAGTCTACTTCAAAAATCATGCATCATGTATTCAACGAAAAAGAGACTACACAATTAATTCAATCAGCAGCTAAGATAGAAGATATTTTATTGACTTCATTGATTCGTACGATGGTGAAGTGGACAAAGAATCAGGATGTTACTATTGATCTAGAAGGACATGGACGAGATGTTCTCGATGAAGCATTTGACTTTTCACGAACAGTGGGTTGGTTTACAAAACTGTACACAGTACCTTTCTCCATCAAAGAAAATTTGACAGCATTAGAAGCTTTACGGATGGTAAAAGAACAGCGTTATGAACGGCTTCAACAAATAACAATAGGTCAGAAACAAAGTATAAGCAGCATTAATTTTAATTATTTGGGACAGTTTCGCCAGTTCAACCAAGAATCAGGTATACTCGCTGCGACCTCGGAATCAACAGGAGAAACGGTGCACCAAGCAATGAAGAGGCCATATTTATTGGAAGCCTTTGCTGTTGTATCTGCTGATCAATTAACATTTAGTCTTCGTTATAGTGATCAAATACATCATGCAGAAACAATAAAACAGCTATTAGAACAAATTTGTCAAGAAGTCCACATTATCATGGCTAAATTAAACGAGACATCCGAAAACGTTTATACGCCTGCTGATTTTCCATTAGCAAAGCTTTCATCCGCAGATTTTGCTCATTTACCAAGCAGAGGTGTAGAAGATATTTATCCACTTGCACCATTACAACAAGGGATGCTATTTCATTCCCAATATGCAAAGTCAAAAGGAGAATACATTACACAGTTAGCAATAACGATAGAAGGGGAATGGAAAAAGGACAGATGGATACAAGCGTGGAATCAATTGACACAGCGTCATGAAATCTTGCGGACATCTTTTTGGATTAAAGGCTTAGCCGAAGCTCACCAACTTGTACATGAAAAGGCACAAGTCCCAGTAAAATATATGGATTGGAGTCATCTATCCCAGACCGATCAATTAGAATATTTATCGAGTTGGATGAAAAAAGATCAGGAAGAACCTTTTGATTTACAGCATGCACCAGTCATGCGACTAACTTTTATTCAACTGGAAAAAGAAAAAGTCATCATGGTGTGGACGCATCATCACATATTATTAGACGGTTGGAGTGTTCCACTAGTCTTACAGGAATTGTTTCAGCTGTATCACAAGCAAACATTACCAGTAAAACCAACACCTTATCGAAAATATATCAAGTGGTTATCCGAACAGCCTAAACAAACAGCAAAAGTATTCTGGCAAAAATATTTACAAGGGATAAAAGCACCTACATTAGCAAAAAAAATCGTAGGAAATCAAACTGCAAAACAGAAGAAAAGATTTTTGTCCAAAACGAAAACAGATCAAGTCAAGCAATTTGCTAAAGATAATCAATTAACAGTGAACACAGTTATTCAAGGAGTTTGGGCTCTGCTCTTGCAAAGTATAAGCAGCCAAAATGATTTGTTATATGGAATGACTAGTTCTGGTCGACCAGGGGAGTTACCAGGGGTAGAGAGTATGGTTGGATTATTTATTCAATCACTGCCTGTACGTGTATCGATCCAATCGGATCAGAACGTTATCGATTGGTTGCAGTCTTTGCAAATACAACAATCGAATCTCCGAAAATATGAATACCCAACCCTAGTAGAGATACAAGGTTGGAGTGAAGTGCCAAGAGGTTTACCGATGTTCGAGACATTGTTTGTCTTTGAAAACTATCCTGCTACTGAATCAAATCAGGATCATGCTAGTGGTTTGCGAATATCCAATTTTCATGTGCAAGACCAAAGCAATGTACCATTGGTCTTTATATCCGGACCAGGTGAACAGCTAATGTTTCAATTTCAATATTATTCGCCAGCATTTATCGATAAGGAGATAGAAGGATACTTGGATCAATTCGTCCTTTTACTAGACAAATTGATTAGTAGGCCCGCTCAAAAACTAGCGGATATAGGGGAATGGGAGTGGAGTGCACCTAAACAGCAGGTCGATGTTCTTCAAAAATATCGGTATTTATCTTCCAATAAATCGCTTATGCAGCAGATGAAGCAGATCTGGGAAGATGTATTGAACCAAGAAATTATTGATCTGGATCAGAACTTTTTTGAACTGGGTGGACATTCGCTTGATGCTCTTTCCATCGTTTCTCAAGTCGAACATAAACTTGGTTTTAAAATCCCACTAGCGAAATTATTTCAATATCCGACGATTGCAGAGCTTTGTTATCAATTGGAAAATGATCAAGCTGTTCAATCAGTGGTATTACTGCAACAAGGTGATCCTGCCCAAACTCCGTTATTTCTAATCCATGGACAAGGAGGAGGGGTATTGAGTTACTATGATCTTGTGCAAAAGCTAGATCCTGCCCAAACCATTTACGGCATACAATCAAAAGGGTATGAAGAGGAAGCAGAACCAATGCAATCGATGGATGAAATGGCAGATTACTATGTTTCTTTGATACGAGAAATACAAGAAGTGGGCCCCTACCGCCTCGGAGGATGGTCAATGGGAGGAGTTTTAGCTCATCTGATCGCCACGAAATTAGAGAAACTGAGAGAAGAAGTAGAGTTACTCATCCTAATCGATTCAACTTGGTTGGATCAAAAGACGAACGATCAACTTACTCAGCAATTGCAAACAGCCCATGTTCATTCCACCATGGACATAACCAAAGATAAGTTATGGTTAGAAAATGGATTTGCGTTTGCACAGTATCAACTCAGTCATGTTGTGAATGCCCCTGTTCATCTATTTGTTGCTGAAGATCAAAGTAAAACAATTGGATCAACCAATTGGTCTTCTTGGACGGCGTCTGCTGTCCACGCCAGCATTGTCGATGGAAATCACCAAACGATGCTCCAAACAGAGTACATCAATAAATTGGCAAACTATTTAAATGAATTGCTGCATGCAACATACTTAGCACGTGAGGGGGATAAATAATGTTAAGCCATTGGTTGCCTTACACCAAAGAGATTCGTGCGGATGCACATGTATTATTTTGTTTTCCTTATGGCGGGGGCAACCCCGCTTTTTATCAAAATTGGGAAGTATTTATGGAACCGGATTTTCAGATTTGTCCAGTGCAGTTACCTGGAAGAGGAATCCGTTTTTCCGAGCCGAATTATACAGAATTTCCTGCTTTAGTCAAAGATATTACTGCTGCAATTCAACCTTATTTAACAAATCGCTTTTCCTTTTTTGGACACAGCATGGGTGCATTATTGGGTTTTGAGGTTACAAGAAGCTTGCAAGAAAATGGTTCTCGATTACCAGAAAATTTGTTTGTCTCTGGTTATCATGCACCTCATCTCCCTGATCCAGGGAGAAAAATCCATCACTTATCGGATGATGAATTTATGGATGGGATTATCGGCATGAATGGCTTGCCGCAGGAATTAGCGAAAAATCGTGATTTCTTATCTGTATTTTTACCAGCGCTACGTGTAGATTTTACAATGTGTGAAACATACCAATACAAAACGGGTGAGAAGTTAAGGAGTCCTATTGTAGCTCTTGGAGGCAAAGATGATCCAGAAGCAGGAAAAGAACATTTGCAAGCCTGGAGAGAGCAGACAACAAGGGATTTTTCTCTACATATATTAGACGGGGATCATTTTTATATTCACCATAAAGAAGCGGAAATAGTAGAAATAATTAAAAATCAATGCAAGACACTTTATTTTTAAAATATAGTAGTAAAAACAAAAAAAATATGTTACTTTGATGGAAAGATCCCTTCTATAAAAGAATGCAGAGGAATACCGTGAAGATCTTTCCGATTATCCGTAAGGTTCTGTCCTTCGTTCCGGAGCATGAAACGGATATCCGACTTGCTCATCTGGTGGTTTCTGGTTACTTCTGGATCGTTGATGAAAAGGGAGAAGCAAAGCTTCTTCTTCTGAAGCGTTCTCCTGATGATCCAGGCCAGTATCCTATTGAAGTTTCTGGTGGAGGAGTCGATCCGGAAGATGGTAGTCTTACAGAGGCTCTGAAGCGAGAGCTGATGGAAGAGACCGGGATCACCGACGTAAAAGTCTTCGACTATATGCTCCCGGGTGAGGTTCAGCACATTACCCAGCGGTATCTTTTCTTCTTTAAGAAGCGTGCAACCCGCTATGTGTTTCGTTTCGCTGGTCTGATCAACCACAAGCCTGACGACCTGCAGGTAGTTCTGTCACCTGATCATGTGGATTGGGCGCTAGTGCCCATGTCCAATGAGAAGAAGGATGGCAAGATCTCCTTCAGCGATCTGCCGGAGGATAAGCAAATCATCGCTCGTCTTTCTCACGATGTGGTCTTTGGACCGGTGAATCCGATGATGCATTAGCGGATGCAACTGGACGTAGGTACCCCCTATTGTCCAGCCGTTTATAATGATAGATCAAATAGACAGACCCTCTTCATAAAGAAGAGGGTCAAATTATTTTTATCCACATTATCCAGTAAATACTTGTGTCCAATACCCGTTTTCATCCAACCTTCGACAACAGCTTTGGCTCGCGATCAAACTGAGTTTACTACTTAGTGTCAGTGGTTTTTATCTTCGCTTCTCACAGGGCAATATAATCTATAAAACTTGCATTTTAATCCTTATAAATGACTCGGTGGATCGCTTGATTAATGAAAGATCGATCAAGAGTCCGCCGTTTGAGCCGCGTTGAAGGGAGATTAGTCGGAGTCGCTACGGCGGTATGCTCGCACGATCTCTTTAAGTACATGGTCGATCGCATACTCCGTGTAGTTGTCTGCGTCGTCATCGGTGACGTTCATCTGGCGCTGCTCAGCCTCATTCAGGAAGATCTGTTTCACCTGCTCGAAGATCTTCCCTTCACGAGCGATCTCTCGAGTGAACAGAGGGCGCGCCTTCCCACAGTGCTCCAGGATGAGCTTCTCGGCATTCTCGAAGACCACCTCGCGAATCTCGTTGTGCTCATCCCAAGTTGTCGTTGTTTGGGTCATCTCGACCTCCATGCGCTCGTATTCAACCTTAATTTCATTTTAGAATTACGAATCAACGAATGCAAGATGCGAGTCATATATCAGATGACAATAAGAAAAATTATTATGCTGAATATCTCATTGATTCCCAAATAGTTCGTTTTAGGGATTGATACTTATAGCTCTTAAATCCTTTTTTTATGATGGCTTTTATTCCCTAAAACCAATTCGTTTTTCTAGTTCCCCTTAAATTTATATTTTATTGATTTTAACGAAAATTTTACCGGATGTACTTTTGTATTTTCCAATAAAAGGGACATTGATAAAATTACATACAAGAAATCAGTGTTTTTACGCTTATGTTGCAGAAGTACAAGCTTTGCACAAAACAGGTAACAGTATTTGAACGGCGAAAAATCTTTAATATTTGTAGAAAAAGTGTAACATATAGATAGAAACATCATCCGTACAATTTCTGCACATTCTATTGGAGAGGAGGGATAAGCTTGGATGAGCGTAGTGTTCATCTACTGACACAAGTTATTCAACATAAAGGATACTTGCCAATTGAAGAAGTGCTGGACAAAATGCAAATTTCCAAACGAACACTTTATTATGACCTGCAAAAAATCAACGATTGGTTAAAAACCAAAAAACTCGAACCAATAAAAAATGTTCGTTCGCTTGGATTATCTCTTTCAGAAGAAGCGAAAGAGAATGTTTCTGTCTTGTTAAAAGAAATGGATACCAAACAGTACTATTTCTCAGAAAAAGAGAGAAAAAACTTGTTGGCTGTTTTCTTGCTTACGTATCGAAAGCAATTATTTTTAAAAGATCTAATGGATAAAATTAAAGTAAGCAGAGGGACAACGATTCATGAGTTAAATCGGCTTAAGGAAGAATTCGTTTCTTTCTCTCTCCATTTGCATTTTCAACATGGCAGAGGATATGTCGTTGAAGGAGAAGAAAATCAAAAACGAAAAGCTCTCTTGCACTATTTGTCTCCTATTGTCATTTCGGACAGCTGGAGTCAAATATTAAATGAAGTACAAGTAGTACTCAATGAGAAGACTACCGATACGAAAAATGGACAACAAAACATATTATTATTCATTCACACTTATTTTCCTTCTATTGAAAAACTAATCAATGAAAGCGTGTACAAATTTGATGTTCAAATTACCGATGAGATGCATCGTCAACTGGCGCTCCGTTTATTGATTTTTAGTAAACGCATAATAGAAGATAATCTGGTTGAAATAGATCAAGAAGAAATAGAAGTATTACGGACTACTTCAGAGTTTAAAGTAGCAGAATATATTGCTGGAAAGCTGGGCTTGATTTTTAATCTTACTTTTCCAGAAGATGAAGTGGCATATATTACGATGCATCTGTTAGGGATATCAATACAGTTGGATCGGTATGAATTGGATCATACCGAGTTAACGAATAATCTCAAATGGATTATAGAAAAAATGGTATTTGACTTCCAGCGATATGCTTGCGTATTTTTTCTCGATTCACCACGGTTAAAAGAAGATTTGCTCAAACACCTTAAGCAAACGTACTACCGCTTAAAATACGATTTGGAAATTGAAAATCCGTTGGTTGGGACCATTCAGCAAGCATATGGTGAAGTTTTCCAACTTACGAAGAAGGTAGTTCATCATTTAGAGTCTTATATTGGAAAGCGGCTCAACGAGGAAGAGATCGGATTTTTAGCAATGTATTTTGGTGGCTGGTTAAAACGTGAAGGCACAGTTCCACAAGCGAGAAAAAGAACAATGATTGTCTGTGGAAATGGTGTATCAACTTCTTCGTTGTTACAATCGCAGATCGAAAACTTGTTAACAACCGTTGACGTGGTAAATATATTATCGCTCCGAGAATTCGATGAATATAAGCCTTATGATGTTGATTTTATCGTTTCTACGATTCCTATTAAACATGAACTGCCCGTTTTTCATGTTAATCCGATTTTAACAGATTTGGAAAAAGAGACATTGTTGAATCAATTTAATTCCCTTGTTCAACGAAAATCAAAGCGAACAGATCAATCACTAGCAGATTTGCTAGATATCATAAAAAATCATGCAATGATCAATGATGAATCCAGATTAGTTGCCGATTTAGCGCAATTTTTATCAATTGAGAAACATTCGATTAGGAAAGGGGTGAAACCTGTGCTGAAACAGTTATTGACTGAAGATGTGATTCAACTTCAACAAAGTGCAAAGGATTGGAAAGAAGCCATCCGATTGGCGGCAACTCCTTTATTAGAAAAAGGGGCAATCCAAGCAGAGTATATCGAAGCAATGATTCAAAATGTATTGGAGCTCGGTCCCTATGTGGTGATCGCTCCTAAAATTGCCATCCCACATGCCAGACCAGAGCAAGGAGTCAAAAAAATGGGTATGAGTTTACTCACCTTGCAAGAAGGCATCCTATTCGAAAATAGCGATACTCCGGTAAAGTTGATGATTGTATTAGCAGCAGAGGATAAAGAATCTCATCTAAAAGCACTAGCCCAATTATCAGAGCTGCTATCCAACGAAAATGATGTGGAATCGATTTTGAATGCAGACAAAAAACAGCCTGTAATCGAATTGATTGATCGATACTCAAAAATTTAGGAGGAAATAAAGATGAAAATATTAGTTGTTTGTGGATCAGGTTTAGGAAGTAGCTTTATGCTAGAACTTAATGTCAAAAAAGCAATCAAAGAGTTAGGAATTGAAGCGGATGTAACACATACAGACTTAACAACAGCAAAATCAGAACAAGCAGATTATTATATTGGTTCTGGGGATATCATGGATCAACTAAGCGGTAAAAAAACAATTTCCCTTAAAAATATGTTCAACATGGACGAGCTAAAACAAGCATTGCAAGCAAACATTTTAGATACTTAAAAAACAATATCCATCAAGGAGGTTTTCTTTTATGCTAGATTTGATCATGAAAGATATTTTAGGTACACCTGCGATATTGGTTGGTCTATTTGCACTCCTCGGATTGTTGTTACAACGAAAAAGCGCAGCAGATACCGTTTCTGGTACATTGAAAACGGTGATGGGTTTCTTCATTTTATCAGCTGGAGCTAGTGTGATAACAGGTACACTTGATTTTTTTGGAAAGATGTTTGAAAAGGGATTTCATATTCAGGGGGTTATCCCGAATAACGAAGCGATCGTAGCGTTAGCACAAAAAACATTTGCAACAGAGACAGCTATGATTATGTTGTTTGGGATGATTGTCAATATTATACTCGCTCGATTTACACGTTTTCGTTATATTTTCTTAACTGGTCACCATACACTGTACATGGCTTGTATGATCGGAGTTATTCTTTCTACTGGAGGAATCAAAGGAGTTGCTCTTGTTATTATTGGTTCCATCATTCTTGGTCTCCTAATGGTTCTCATGCCTGCTTTATTACAACCAACGGTACGGAAAATTACTGGCTCTGATGATATTGCAGTAGGTCACTTTGGTTCAGTTGGATATTTTGTTTCCGGATTAGTAGGAAAATATTTAGGAAATCCTAAAAAATCGACCGAAGATGTGAAAGTGCCAAAAGGATTAGGCTTTTTGCGGGATACATCTGTAGCAATTTCATTAACAATGGCAATCATGTTTTTCGTTGTTGCTTTCGCAGCAGGAAAATCTTATATTGAATCACAGCTTAGCGGTGGACAAAACTTTATCGTATTTTCCATAACGCAAGCGATTACATTCGCAGCTGGTGTTTATATTGTACTTGCTGGTGTACGATTGGTTATTGCTGAAATTGTTCCAGCCTTTAAAGGAATTGCTGATAAAATTGTTCCAAATGCAACTCCAGCATTGGACTGTCCTTCTGTTTTTCCATTTGCGCCAAATGCTGTTATTATCGGATTCTTGTTTAGTTTTGTTGCAGGGGTAGTCAGTATGTTTTTACTCCCGTTATTTGGATTAAAAGTTATCGTTCCAGGACTAGTTCCACACTTTTTTACGGGAGCGACTTCAGGGGTATTTGGAAATGCAACTGGCGGACGAAGAGGAGCAATGCTTGGATCATTGGCAAACGGTTTCATTATTAGTTTCTTGCCAGCACTTCTTCTTCCTGTACTTGGATCTCTTGGATTCCAAGGAACAACCTTTGGTGATGCCGATTTCGGAGCAGTTGGTCTGATTTTTGGAAACTTAATTAAACTATCTTCTGCTTTGGTTTATATTGTTCCGATCTTGGTAGTTATTCTTCTTGTTATACTTGGTATTGTTAAAAACAGAAAAGAAAAAACAACAGCGTAAGTAACCCAGGAAAGTAACCCCATTGTAATTATCCCTCTATACAGGAGGGCAATGGGGTTACCTATTGTGAAACAAGAAATGAGGCGAACTTCAATGCGGTATAGACATAACGCTTTAGAACAACTAACCATTGACACGATTCGTACTTTGTCTGTCGATATGGTTGAGAAAGCCAATTCAGGTCATCCAGGTATGCCTCTTGGTGCTTCTCCAATGGCATATACACTTTGGACGAAGTTTTTAAAGCAAAACCCAGCAAATCCAAATTGGTTTAATCGTGATCGTTTTATTTTGTCAGCAGGACACGGTTCTCCACTGCTGTACAGTATTATGTATTTGCTCGGTTATGATTTAAGCATCGATGATCTAAAAAATTATCGTCAGTGGGGCAGTGTGACACATGGCCATCCAGAGTATCGTTATCCTGCTGGAATAGAGGCGACAACAGGTCCGCTTGGCCAAGGGATTGGCATGGCAGTTGGTATGGCAATGGCAGAAGCACATTTAGCAAGTGTTTATAATCGTGATTCATTTTCCATTGTTGACCATTACACCTATGCAATATGTGGTGATGGAGATCTGATGGAAGGTGTGACAGCAGAAGCTGCTTCTTTAGCGGGACATCTTGGATTGGGTAAATTGATTGTCTTGTACGATTCCAACGATATCTGCCTTGATGGAGATTTGGATCAGTCATTTACAGAAAAGACAGCTGATCGTTTTGGAGCTTACCATTGGCAGTATTTGCGAGTAGAAGATGGCAATGATATAGAAGCGATCGCTAACAAAATTGCTGAAGCAAAAGCGGATACAAGTCGTCCAACATTGATTGAGATAAAAACGGTGATTGGATATGGCAGTCCAAATAAAGCAGGGAAATCAGCAGCACATGGGGCACCACTCGGAACCGAAGAGGCTAAATTGACAAAGCAGTCACTCGGTTGGAAATATGATCCTTTTACAGTGCCTGAAGAAGTGAAATCTTATTTAGAACCATTAAAACAACAAAGTCAACAGCAAGAAGAGGAATGGAACAAGCTATTTGCTTCTTATCAAGAGGCTCACCCTCAGTTGGCAAAGCAATTGTTGCAAGCACTCGATCAAGAGCTGACAGAGGATTGGGACAAATTTATTCCTACGTATGATGGTGATTCTGCTCCTCTTGCTACGAGAGATGCCTCGGAAGCAGCACTAAATGCACTAGCAAAAACAGTACCTGCTCTCATGGGCGGTTCAGCTGATTTAGCATCATCAAATAAGACACATTTAAAAGATCAAGCAATTTTCAGCAGAAATTCGTATGATGGTCGAAACATTTGGTTTGGGATTCGTGAGCATGCGATGGGGTCTGCATTAAATGGGCTTGCATTACATGGGGGGATTCGCCCTTACGGTGCTACTTTCTTTGTATTCTCTGATTATTTGCGGCCTGTGTTTCGACTTGCTGCCATGATGGAGCAGCCAGTACTTTATATTTTTACCCATGATAGTATTGCAGTTGGGGAAGATGGACCAACACATGAACCAATTGAACAACTACCTTCCTTACGTGCCATTCCCGATTTAACGGTTATTCGTCCAGCAGATGCTACGGAGACGATGGAAGCTTATCGTTATGCACTAAGCAAGGCAAAGGAACCTGTCGCGCTAGTTTTATCAAGGCAAAAGCTTCCTCAATTAACTTATAACAAGGCACAAGATGGTTTGGTTCGAGGAGGATATGTGTTAGCAGATCCAAAAGACGGTAAAAAACCAACTGCCATATTATTAGCCACTGGCTCAGAGGTGAGTCTAGTGATGGAAGCACATTACCAGCTCACAAAAGAAGGTGTTGCAACAAGGGTTGTCAGCATGCCAAGCTGGGAATTATTTGAGCAACAAAGCAGAGAATATCAAGATTCTGTCCTTTTACCAGATGTTCCTCAAAGATTAGCAGTTGAAATGGCTTATCCATTAGGATGGGAGCGATATACTGGAAGAGATGGGGATATACTAGGCATTACTACCTATGGCGCTTCTGCACCTGGTGAAGTAATACAACAAAAATATGGATTTACTGTGCAAAATGTGGTAGAAAAAGTAAAACAGTTATTGAAATAAATGAAGTATTAGAGGTGTCGAGAATGGATAATATTGCACAATATATTGATCATACATTATTGAAAGCTGATGCAACTACTGCAGAAATTCAAAAACTAGCAGAAGAGGCAAAAGAACATCATTTTGCTTCTGTTTGTGTTCAACCCAATAAAGTAGCAACAGCATATGAGATTTTAAAAGATACTCCTGATGTAAAAGTTTGTACTGTCATCGGTTTTCCACTTGGAGCGACACTTTCCGAAGTTAAAGCTTATGAAACCAAACTATCCATCGAAAAAGGTGCTACTGAGGTGGATATGGTAATATCCATTGGTGAACTAAAAGAGGGCAATGATGAATATGTGCGAAATGATATTCGTGCAGTGGTGGAAGCAGCAAAAGGGAAAGCTTTAGTAAAAGTTATCCTTGAAATTTCTCTTTTGACCGATGAGCAGATTGTTCGAGCTTCTCAGCTTGCCGCAGAAGCAGGTGCAGATTTTGTGAAAACATCTACTGGATTTTCTACAGGTGGCGCGACGGTGAAATCAGTTGCATTGATGCGTAAAACCGTTGGGGAGAAACTAGGAGTAAAAGCCTCTGGAGGAATTCGTAGTTTTGAAGATACAAAAGCGATGATTGATGCAGGGGCAAATCGGATTGGAGCAAGTGCAGGTGTAGCGATCATTTCAGGGGAAAAAGCAAATACTGATTATTAATACGGAAAAATTTGGGGCTGCGGGTACAAGAGATCTCTTGTACCCGCAGCCTTTTTGTCAGATCAGGCAGAGCTGGATGTTCGCCTCGAAGGTCAGCACCGCCCTGTCGTGCACCTTCTTAGTATACTGAGTGAAGCTAACCTCACCGACCTTGCTGTCGTACCACCTCAAGTTGTAGCTGTTCTCGTCTCCGTCGAGCTTAGTGAGTCGGAACTCGAACTAGACATCGTTCAGCTCCCATCAGAAGGTGGTCTTGTGACGATGTACCGACTTGTCGTGTTTTTGCTGATAGCCTACTCACACTCTACCTCGATCCGCATCTTCGGACAGATTCCTCGAAATTCAGATCGATTGGTAGAGAAGAAGCAGATTTCCCGACTGTATGTACTCATGTTGATGAGTGACCACTCGATCGAATGGAAGTTCGGCATCACCGGAACGGGAACGGCTTGTGGATGGTGGCGAACATGACTCTCCTTGATTCTCTACAAACTATACTTTTAGTTGTTTTTCACTCCACTCATCTTTTTTTGATTTATTCATTGTTTTGCAGATACTGCCGAACATTCACTTCAAAAAAGTGATTTTTGGGAAATGTCACTGCTCCAATATAATCATCATGCTCAAATGATAATAAATCCCATTTTGCCTGATTGTTTGGATTTGCTTGATCTTTTAATATTTTCGCATCTTCCTGTAAACTAATGGTTACTTGATCAATTGGATAGGATAACCCCATACCGATTCCTTTGATATAAGCTTCTTTTCTTGTCCAAGCCCGGTAAAATGCAAGTTGTTGTTCTTCTTGTGAAAGCGTTTGAAATTTTTTTCTTTCTTGCGAAGATAGAAAATGTTTCGTTAAAGATAAATAGTCTTCTAAAGGACATATTTTTTCTATATCTACCCCAATCGGACAAGTAGAGATAGCTAACGCTCCCAGTTCATGAGAATGGGTTAAATTAAAATGAATAGAAGGATAGCTGGCAGCTAAGGATGGTTTTCCATATGCATTTGTTTGGTATGATATATCGTTTGGCTTACATCCGAGGTAGGAGGACAATAATTGACGCATTATACTATGGCTGATAATATATTTTTCGCGATCAGCAGCAAAATGAAATTTATTCGCTTTCTCTTGTTCAAACGGACATAATAAGGAGTAAAATGCAGCAGCACGATCAGTGTAAAAATTAGGTTCAATCGAAAATAGCCATAAATCAACATGTGATGAAGATGATAACGTATACATAAAAATCCCTTTCTTGACAGTGAAGTAATAACCATATTATTTCGAGTGTTTTCTTTCAATTCCTGTATGATATAAAATTTTCACAACTTTACCTCATTCCTTTGACTTATTGGCAAAAGGATGCTATTCTTTTTCGCAATAGGATAAAAAGCGTTGAACAAGAAAAGTACACTTTATCTTCTTTTTTCAGAGAGCTTGTGGGTGGTGTAAACAAGCAAAGGCATATTGTGGAATGGGCTTGGGAGCTTTTTCGTATTACTCACGTTACGAGTAGAGAGCGATTTTCAATTGAAAATAACTAGGGTGGCAACGCGGTCCATTCGTCCCTAACCATAGGGATGAGTGGGCTTTTTTATTTTGAGGAGGATTTGAAATGGCAGTTGTATTTTCGGGTGTACAGCCAAGTGGAGCATTTACGTTAGGAAATTATTTAGGTGCAATAAAACATTTCGTCCATTACCAAGAGGAAGAACAAAGCTATTTTTGTATTGTTAATCAACATGCGATCACTGTTCCTCAAGATCCAACACAACTTCGCGAAAATACAAGAAGCCTTGCTGCATTGTATTTAGCAGTTGGTTTGGACCCCAAAAAAACAACGCTGTTTGTTCAGTCAGAAGTTCCTGAACATGCGCAGTTAGCTTGGATTATGCAGACGATTTCTTATGTTGGGGAACTGGAGAGAATGACCCAGTTCAAGGAGAAAGCGCTAGATAAAGGGGAATCCATTCCTGCTGGTCTGCTCACCTATCCACCATTGATGGCAGCTGATATTTTACTATATAAAACAACTGATGTTCCTGTTGGAGATGACCAAAAACAGCATATTGAAATCACACGTGATCTCGCACAGCGTTTTAATCATCGATATGGTGAATTATTCCCGCTGCCGAAAATGCGTGCACCAAAAGTAGGTGCGCGGATTATGTCGCTGCAAGAACCAACCAAAAAAATGAGTAAGTCAGACCCAAATCAAAATGCTACCATTCGTCTGTTAGACAGTGAAAAAGATATTTTAAAGAAATTAAAACGAGCTCAGACTGATTCAGATAGCATGATCCGTTTTGATAAAGAAGCAAAACCCGGAGTTTCCAACCTTCTAGCGATTTATTCTCTTTGTACTGGCAAAACAATCGAGCAGTTGGAGAAAGATTATGAGGGAAAAGGCTATGGACATCTCAAAGTAGACACAGCAGAAGCAGTGATCGAATTGCTCCGTCCGGTTCAAACTCGTTATCATGAGTTGATTACCACATCTGAATTAGATCAAATTTTGGATGAAGGTGCAGCAAAGGCAAGAGAGGTTGCATCCGTCACATTGCGAGAAGTAGAACAGGCAATGGGATTACGTAGGTAGTAAAATAGAGAGCATGATTAGGAATTACTTCTAGTCGTGCTCTTTAAATATAAAAGGGGAGATCGATGGACAAGGAAAGCAAAGAGATTCAAGTGATAGTAAAGCAACTGTCAAAAAAGCATTTTCTCTTTCATCAAACAGCCCCGATCGACATTCTGTATTCAATTGCTATTGCTTTATTACAAGAAGAATCACAAATTGGCAGTGTTTATTCTGATGTCTATCCCAATGATCCCGGCAAATTAGGTTTGGAATTATTATACTTCGCTGCAGAGAAAAATCATCGAAGTGCGATGTATGAATTAGGTTACCACTTAATCGAGGATAGCCCTAACGAAGGAGCGAAATGGCTGCGTCTTGCAGCAGAAGCGGGCCATATTGAAGCGATGTGGACATTAGGGAGTTATTTGATTGATGGAGAAATAGAGCAGAAAGAAGACAAGGAAGGAGTGATATGGCTGCAAAAAGCGATACAACTTGGTAGTACAGGTGCACTTTATGAATGGATTGGCCGTTTATTGAACGGGGAGGGTATAGAACAACAAATAGAAGAAGGAGAAAAACTTTTACGAAATGCAGCGGAGATAGGGCAGAAAATAGCAATGAGAATGCTTGGTGAACGGCTTCTAACAGGTACTATTTTAGAAAAAAAACAAAAAGAAGCTGTTCATTGGTTAACAAAAGCGGCAGAAGCCGGAGATGGTTATGCTAGTAAATTATTAAAAGAATCAATGAATAAATAACAGAATCCTATTGCTTTTTTAAGATTGGTAGAATCGACTTTCCAATTAGAATTGAAAGTAGTATGGTTATTTATAATACTTTTATTATTTCAATAGAGTTGGAGGTTTACTATGAATAGTACATCTGTACAATCAAAACCTTTATTAAATAGCCAAACAATGTTTACTTATGGAATCGGTTGTCAAGCTTTAATGGTGTTGCACACCGTTGGGATTCTTCCAATATTAGAAAAAAGAGCAATTCAAAAAGAAGAAATTGTGGAGAGTGAACGGTTTCCCCATCCCATGGCGGTAATTGGTGCGTTTCAGGCTTTGGCATATGCAGGAGTAGTAGAAGATAAAAAGGATTATTATTTGTTAACAGATGCAGGTAAGGAAGTAGTCCAAAATATTGATATGTTCGTTCACTGGTTTAATGCATATGGAAAACTGATGGCGCATAGTGTAGAAATCGCCAAGAACCAATATCATCCATTGCCAGATGTTGATTATGATATGGATCAAGTCGCATATTCTGCTTCGCTTATTAAACGCAGATTAATTACACCGCAATTGAAAGAAATCATTTCAAAACTGGAACCAAAAGGTGTTTTATGTGATATGGGTTGTAGTTCTGGTGAAGTCCTCATCTCACTTTGCGAAGATTTTCAAGTAGATGGATTAGGTTTTGAAAAAAATCCAAAAATGGTAGAATTAGCAAATAAAAATATTCAAATGAATACTACTTCTTCCATTCAAGCTTACTATGCGGACTATACTAATATTCAAGGTGTATATCCGGAAGTTGATATATTGATTTGTGATTTCTTTATGCATCATATTACCGATGATGATATGTGTGTTAAAATGCTCCAATCTTTCAAGAAATCGTTTCCAAATAGTCGGTACATGCTTTTTATTGACAACTTTACTCCTGAACAACATCATGCAACAAAGCCAGAACTATTTGCTCCGGCATTTGATTTTGTGCATCGGTTGCAAAAGATCGAGACAAGAAACTACACATCTTTGGAAGATATAATTTATCGGAGTGGTTATTTGTTATTAGAGTTGGTAGATATAGCGATACCAAACGGATATTTGTGGGTCTTAGAGATGAAAAGATAAAATGAATTCAATTAGCGGTAAAAAAAGAAGTGTAGAGGATTTCTACACTTCTTTTTTTGTTTTTATGTATTAAACATTTGTTTGGTATAAGAGTTTCTCGTTATATTGTTTTACAGCGATTATTCCCCAAACGATGGTAATAGGATGAGTGATAAAAAGTCCAAATCCAAACGTTAGTATTCCAACAACAAGATCCACAAGTAACATAATAAAAAAGCCTAAAATACTGCAATATAGCAGTCCAAATGGTCCAAATAAAAAGGTTAAGAGTATCGAGAGACCCATACTTTTCATAGGCATAGTAATGACAATATTATTTCTGTTTCCTTCCATCTAATCAATTCTCCTTATATTTGAAATCATCTAAAATAATACCATATCAGGTAGCGAAGTGGTTTATATTCTTAAAAAATATTTCCCCTGTTTTTAGTAATCATTATATTAATTAATTTGGGAACATTTCTGGAAAGTTGCATTGGATGTGTTGTTCAAGATAGTATCACGATTTTCTTTAAAACAGGAACCATGGTACGACAATCTATATAAATTACTACAGATGAGCAAATTTAATAACATTTTGTTCCAAATGTGTTTGATGTGTACGTCTTTCGCGTCTGTTGTAAAAAGCAACAAAGGATGCTACAGCCAGTCATATCTTTGCTTGGGATTTTTTGTATCTATTTTTGCTCAAGTAGAGTAAATTAAATATTTATTCATATCTACAGAGTTATTCTCTTTTTTATTCAAAAAATGAATCAATTTGTATTAACTAATCCCAAAATTTACGATCCAATGTGCGATATTGAATTGCTTCTGCAATATGAGAAATTTCGATGTTTGTGCTGCCAGCTAAATCGGCAATAGTCCTTGCTACTTTTAAAATCCGATCGTGAGCTCTTGCACTTAATCCCAAAACATCAAAAGATTGACGCAGTAATTCTTGTGCATTGGAATCTAGTTCACAAAATGCTCTTATTTCAGATGGGGTCATAGTGCTGTTGCATAGCGTAGCTGACTGGGAAAATCGTTCTTTTTGAATATTTCGAGCCTTATTGACACGTTCGCGAACTGTCTTAGAAGATTCATTCGCAGTTTTATTGGATAATGTTCCAAAGTCAACTCTAGGAACTTCGACATGCAAGTCGATCCGATCGAGCAGCGGGCCGGATATTTTTGCTCGATAACGCTGAATCTGTTGCGCATTACATGTACAAGGCCGATCATCATCGTATTTATAATATCCGCACGGGCAAGGGTTCATCGAACTAACAAGCATGAACTCAGCTGGAAATGTCAGCACTGCACGTGCTCTTCCCAAGGTGACTTCACGGTCTTCTAACGGCTGTCGCAATACTTCCAAAGCGGATTTTGAAAACTCTGGTAATTCATCTAAAAATAATACACCGCGATGAGCCAGACTTACTTCTCCTGGTTTAGGAATAGCGCCGCCGCCTACTAATCCAGCTTGAGAAATGGTATGGTGCGGTGATCGAAACGGTCTTTCCGATATTAATCTGCCTCTGTCTTGAATCAATCCGGCAATACTGCAAATTTTGGTCACTTCTAATGCTTCTTGTTTCGCTAAGTGAGGCAGGATAGTTGAAATTCTCCTTGCTAACATGGTTTTTCCCGAACCAGGCGGACCGATTAAAATGAGGTTATGGGAACCAGCAGCAGCTACTTCCATGGCTCTTTTAACATGTGTTTGACCCTGAACATCTGCTAAATCGAGTACAGTTTGAAAGGATTGTTCTGCTACTTCTTCCGGTAATGGTGATGGTTTCCATTCTCCTTTAAAAAATTGCATTGCTTCTTGCAAGGTTTCTACAGGTATTATTTCCATCCCGTTTACTAAAGCAGCTTCGGCTGCATTTTTACGCGGCAAAAGCACTTTTGTCAATCCGCTTTCACGGGCTGCCATAACCATTGGCAGAACACCAGAGAGAGCACGAAGTTTTCCATCCAGAGCCAGCTCACCGATAATTAGGTATTGTTCAAAATCAGCGATTTCCCCTTGCCCGCTGGAAACGATAACACCAAGCGCGATAGCGAGATCAAAAATGGAACCTTCTTTTTTTATATCTGCTGGAGCTAGGTTCGTAGTAATTCGTTGAAGTGGAAAATTTGCTCCACTGTTTCGGATTGCCACTCTCACTCTTTCTTTTGCTTCCCGTACAGCAGAGTCAGGGAGCCCGACGATATCAAACATCGGCAATCCATTACTAATATCTACTTCCACTTCTACCAAGAAACCGTCAACTCCAAGAACACTCGCACTCATCAGTTTTGCGTACACTTCTCCACCACCACGAACGTATTTTCTGTTTTATAATTCCACACATATGATCGTATTCCTGCTACATATTTGATTTTTAATAGTTATAATTTAACCATTTTTATTTTTATCGTAGCTATTTGACTACTGGAAAGAAGGGTTGTTATCGTATGGAATTCGTAATTCCATACGATAACTAAAACAACTTAGAAAATCACTACCCAATGAACTTCTGCCTCTTTTGAAAATAAACACAACATACCCAGAATATGGTGTTTACCACGATCAGGACATCAATGCAGCCAAAAACATCGTGAAAGAAGGCAGACGATTACTTGCCGAGGGGCTCTCGGTCTAAGCTTTGTAAATTTCCTTATAGTATGGAGGATTACCCAAGAATCCCATGGTGTCAAAGGAAACAATTGATATTGAAGGGTATTATTATGTAAAATATTCACATAGTAATCCCTTTTAGGAGAAAGACATGGACACATCCATCACACCATTCAAAGTTGAGCACATGGTTCGGACACTTTCGAAAGCGTGTAACCGCAACTTTGAGCCAACTCTAAATTCGGAAACCAACACTTGGTTTATTGATGTGGAAGAGCTGAGGGAGTGCAGCCACATTCTGCACAAGGTACTCGCTTCCCTGACAGGCAAGTCATACCATGACTGCACCGCCGGACACCACATTTGCAGGATTAAGATGGAGTTTAGGAAAGCAGGTAAGAAGTCGACTGCCAAACGCTGGGTCAGCAAGACTTATGCATGGATTGATAGCCAATACGGTGGATACATCAATTCGATCCAAAGCACGTCGCTGATTATGTCATTGTTGGCTAAGCCCACTAATCCAGAGGGTAGAGATAAGGTCAGTGGTGAGGCAGCTGGGGATAACAGTCAGAACATGAAAGTCAAGAAGACCACGGTTATCCGAAGGTAGCTGAAGTACAGATTTCCGATGTGATTCGTTAGCTTCTGAAAGGATCTGACCTGCTGCTTCTTTGGATGTAGCAGGTCGCCTAATTTTACGCATAAAAAGTGAGAGGGAATCCTCACTTTTTATATTTTATATCACATCTAAACTTTTCTTATTCTGGCTGGCTATCGCTGGTCAGTTTTTTATTTTTTGCTTTCCTCATTTTAGTCTCTTTTTAATTCTTTAGTAAAAATAATACCCTTCATCATTTGTTAGAATATTATATAAAATAACAATTTTATATAATATAATTAAAATAGAAAAAATAGGAAGGGAGAAATGGCATGAAAAAGATAATTCTTCTTTGGATTTTTGTTTTAAGTTTAATGGCAGGTGGGTGTATTCCAAATCAACCTAAAGCAGATACTTCAAAGATAAAAATAAATAAACAAGTGGAAACCTTTCTGAATCAACTAGATGACTTAGAGAGTTTGACCGCACAAAGAGATACCCTATCAGTTCCGGATTCGTATACAAATCCAAAAATCGTAGAAGCTCTTTCCAAATTTAAAAAACAACCTCAATCTACTGAAGAGGCTGCTGAACAACAAGAAAAACTAATAGCAACAACACTTTCTTTTTACTATACAAAAGATAAACAAAAAGAACTTGATGATATACACCAAGAAGCGCTTGACCTACTAAGTGAAGTAAACAGTCAATCTGGAGAAAATAAAGCTTTAGTACAACAGGCAGTAAATAACTTTATAAAATTGACTGAAGCAGATATTAAGTCATTCAATGATGCTTTAAGTTTCATAAGTAGTGTAGATCCTGAACTGCCTAAATTTTCTTTTATTGGTGTTGCAGAAGCTAGTACGAGTAATTGCGATTGTAAAGAAATAAGTAGAACGAGAGTTTCACCTACACTTATCTTAATTAGATACCGTTGTATATGTAAAGTAACAATAAAACTCGTCCAAAATCAGGTGCAAAGTCAACGATTGGCAGCAAGATCGAGGATAGCCCTTAATGAATTACAAAATTTAAAAGCAATAGCAGATAAACAATATCCGAGAGATCGATCAGTTCCGACTAAGCATACTCCCAATTCCAATATGGGGAAGGTAGAAGCAGGTTCAAGAGGGAACAGATATGTAACTGATTACTTAGGCAATAAGGTTAAACTTAGAGGTAACAAATATTGGAATAAAGGAAAAGAAATTGAGATAAACGGGCAAAAAGATACTATAAAATATAGTAAGGACGGTTTTCCTGATTTTAAACGTTATACTACTTATGAAACCAAACTACAACAAAAAGATTGGTTTCAATCGGATACAGCTCAGTTTAACAAGTTGAACAGAGAACTCTATACGAAAATGAGTAATTCTCCTTCTTTAAAAGGAAAAGTCGATGATACATTTTTACGTGTCTTGCAACATGGAAATGGCATTGGAAACGGTAAAGTAAAGATGGAAAGTTTTCTGAAGGAAACACCTAATGTGGAGCAAATGGGTTTAACCACAGTAGATCAACTAATGCTAAAAAACGGATTAGGAGTAACTCCACAAACGTGGAATAAAATTAACAATGATCCCAACTTGAAAAGACAGTTACTTCAAAGTAATATGGATTGGATCAAAAAAGGACAAACCCCTATTGGCTATGTGTGGAATCACAACGAAACTCCAGGCAGAATGCAACTTGTTGATCAACAAGTACATGATATGATTCCACATACTGGAGGTCGAACTGTCTGGGGCGGGGGAAATTACTACAGGTAAAAGATAACTGAAACGAGTTAGGAAAGGATGCGGGAATGATGTTTGATCATGAATGGAAGCAAAAAATTATTGCTTCCTATGATGAAAAACGAGAAGCTACTCTAGATGTATTAAAGAAAATATTAAATTTTCCTTTTCATCCAGATACCCATCTCATTTTATTTGAGATACAAGGTTATTCTGGAACCTTTGGATTTACCCCTTTTGCTATGAAAGATAGTGATTATCATATAGACGAAGATGCATTTGGTACTCCTTTATATAAAACCCAATTTGGTAAGTTATCCTTCGGGTTTCTAGCTTATAATCACTTAGATGAAGTCAAACAAATGAGTTCTGAAGAAATTGGGGAGTTAGATGATTTAGCAATTGATTATCTATGTGAATGGTTTGCTAATTTATATCACGAAGCAAGTGGAAACTCTCCAATCACTGGTATGATCCAGATACACGACACGACGGGAGTGTACTCTCTACAAGAAAGAGAATGGCTTACAGAAGAAGAATTCGAAGATTATTTTGAAACAAAAGAGGATTAGGTTTATGTGATTAAACTTCATAGGATGGACAGAAAGATAGAGTAAGGAAGTTATCAATAATGCAGTATTAGGGATAGGCCGCTGATATGAAAATTCGCCACCTTCACAGGTGGTTTTGTTGTGTTTGTACAGCTTGACGATGTTTTCCTATCATTAAATCACGGTCATATGAACGTGTTTTTAATTTATATCGCCATATTCGAACTCTACGTGGTCAAATTCAATAAATATATCAAGGTAATATAGGATTTCCCTTAATTTTATTTTCGTTCGTCTCAGAGGAAAATAGATGCCTATTTTATATACAAGAGTTGATAGAATGATTCGAATACTCAAAAAAAGGAACATCGTCCAATTGAAAGGTGGTCAGCGTGGAGTTTTATTCTACATTAATCGTAGGATTTTATATTATCAGACTATAAATGAAGTATATCACAAGTGGTATAATCAAGAAAATTATGTCTTTATGGTGAATTTTTTGTCCGGATTGAAATGAGAATTGAGTGGAAGAGGGTATAGCGCAAAAATAGTTAGAGGACGAACCATTTCAGCAGATCATGGGGAAGGATTTGAAAATGGAGTAATAAATAGAATCGATAAACAATCACATAAGGAAAAGGAATTGAAAAAGCGATTAGAAAAACAATTAAAAAGGCGCAAAAAAAGAGAGGCTGAAATAAAGCGATCTATCTCAAATAAGGAAGAGAAAAGAAAATTAACTAAATTGGAAAAAGCTCGTATTGCAGCAAAACTAATATCAAATAATCCAAAGATGAGAGGTAGTCGCAAACGATGAACCATCATGCGTGCAGTCAAGTACAATTACCCTAATAAATGGAATTTATCTGACGAGTACAGCAGCAAAGGAGGATTGGGATGTTTGAACGAATTTCTTAAGATTCTTGCTTATCCATTCTCTAATATGATGAGAGGTGGACTTAATAAGAGAGCATCTAAAGTGCTCCATATAGCTCAAAAAGAAGCGTTACGTCTAGGGCATAGTGCACAGTTACGTTTTGCGTAACTCAGGTTTAGTGGCGCTTTTTTATTTGTTTTCGTTATAAGCCAATTCAGACGACAATAACACTATTATACAGATCGGCGTATATAGTTTTCGGATACGAACAACGTTACAATCATCTGATTACTAAAATAGTAAGAGTATGTTAGATGATAATATTGGTATTAAAGAATTGTTCTATTCTATAATGGGTTTAGGCTGAAATACAGTCTGTGACTTTGAGAGGATTCTCACATGAACAAACTAACGCTTAAATCTGTTCTTGGAGATTATTGGGAGATCGAATACGATGATGCTTACACAATTCATAATCACGAGATTGGCAGCACCAAGCTAAATGGAGATCCACAAGAACCGCGTGAGACTGTCACTTTGGGTAAGTTCTCCAATCCCAAGAAAGAGTATCTTCTAGTTGTTGAACGCAAATCTGTAGACCTTATTCGAGTAGAGAAGTCTCGTTGGAATACGTTCATAGATAGGTCGCAAACAGAGGTTGTGAAAAATAATCCTCTCTGTGATCCTAAATATCGAACAAATACGATTCAAGTAGGAAAATCAGAGATTCTAGAAGACAACGGCGAGATTAAGTGTTCAATTAAGCGTTTGAAGTAGCATTTACTTCATGTTCTTTGCTGGAATCCTAGTAAATGTGCACACCTGATGCACTCGTCTGGTCAACATCCAGTTGTCCAGGCAGCCGAATACGAGGAAAGTATATACATGAGAGTCGTCAGATGACGGCTTTTTTCATTTGCACACAAAAATGATCGCCATGCTCAAAACAGGAGCCAAAATCAGCGATCGAACAGAAAGCATCGTCGATGTCAATCGCTTGATCAATTGTTATCAGATTATGTACACGAAGAAACGTGGGGGATCGTGCGTTTGAGGATTTGAAAGTAGGTGGATCAACGAGAAATTCGCAACTAGTTCGTGAATCTTAGAATAGGGAAAGTGTCATATTTTAAATTCCTGAGTCTCTTCAGTCTGGAGGTTCGTTTGAAAAGTACTATTATCTACAACGACAAGTAGGAAACGGCTACCGTCTTCATATTCTTGGAAAATAGTAGTTCCTCTATACCAGACCATGAATGTTTCACACCTTATCGGATTTGTTTTTTTATATGACTGTAGCTTGTTCTAATAATTTTTTATAATCTGTCTCTCTGCAGGAAAAGGTTTATACTATACAGTATTAGTTGGGAATGAGTTTCGCGCATTGTATTGAAGTTGGATAGAAAACAATTTGTTTTTCCCCTTCATCCTTATATAAAGCCAATTAACATAAAGTGACATTTTATTAAATTAGTATTTTTTAGCGTTTATAAAAGTATAGTAAATTGGGAAAATGACTCAGTTAAGGGAATGATGAAATGAAGAAAAAAGGAAAATACGGGATAGATGCTCCCTATGTACCGTTGATGTTTTTTGCTTTAGGTCTGGTGTTCGTTTCATTTGGTTTGGTTTTCATTAGTCAAAGGTATTCATGGTTTTATTGGCTTTTCATATTGGGAGCTTTCTATTTAATATGCGGGTCTATTTATTTACATTCGACTTTTCGTGGAAAGTTTAATATTTGGGAGAAGATCTTTGATCATCTATCCATTCATCCAGATTCAGAAATATTGGATTTAGGGTGTGGCAGAGGAGCTGTTTTGGTGATTGCTGCTAAACGGCTTGGGAATAAAGGGAAAGTAGTGGGTGTTGATATATGGAGAAGCATGGATCAGTCTGGTAATAAAATAAACGTTACAAAACATAATTCAGTATTGGAAGGTGTTGATGAAAAGATTGAGTTGAAGACCGCCAATATGATGGATTTACCGTTTGAAGATGAGCGTTTTGATTATGTGACGAGCAATGTTGCTATTCACAATATCAAAGATCAAGCAGGAAGAAAAAAGGCTTTAACAGAAGCCTATCGTGTATTAAAAAAAGGCGGAATTCTTATCATAGCTGATTTAAGTAAATCAAAAGAATATGTGGAAGTTCTAAATTCGATGGGGATGAAAAATGTTCAAATGAAAGATGCTGGGTGGCAAGGTTGGTGGTCTGGCCCGTGGGTACCTACAAAGATTGTTAGCGCTAGGAAATAAACTATGACGAGTTTCCTTATTCTCTATTTCTGACATTAAGTGAATCTTAAAAGAGAAATCGGTAGATCTGGATCGTTTACAATGATCTGGACAGAAAAAACAACGTCACTTACACTCATCAAAAGAGCAGATTCTATGTTAGAGAGTCTGCTCTTTTGATGAGAATATGTAATTTTTGGGGATAACCTATTCTGTTAAATCATCCACTTCATAGCCAATTCGTGCAATAGTCTGACGTAAGTTATCTGTCATTTCACCAGTAAACCTTTTTTCTTTTCCGGTAAACAACGAAACATCACATTGGGTAACTTTTGTTGTCCTTGTATTACTTCTTCTATATTGTAGGAGTGTTCCAGCTTTGCTTTGCTGTTCTTCTGAAAGTACCAAACAAATTTTTCGAAGAGAATTAGTCGTGCCCGATGTTTCAATCAGAATGAGGCTAATTGAAACATCGAGCGTTGTTTTACAGAAAAGAGGTTGCTTCGTCACAACCCGTGCAAACTTCCAGACTGTAGAGAAAATTCTTCAGTTGCCGCATCTGTGTAGGAGTGTAGTTCTTCTCTCGACTTGTACGCTCAACGACCTTATTGATGATAGACTCCCGTGAGTAATTATCCGTCTCTCGGAAAAAGTCGATCACCCTGCTAGTAGCCCGAGCAGACTTTGTGGGCTTCAGAGGGTGGCAGTGAAGCTTGGTGGACTGCTCATCAGACATGTATTTTCTCTTTCTGTGTGAAGAATCATTATTACCTATTTATTATAATAATTAGTAAGTTGTTTGTAAATCTATCAATTTAAGTAGGTTACATTGAACTCGAATGATAGACGAGTATCGATGTAATCAAATTGCATAGTTGGTTTAACTTTCAGTATCCCATCCTCATGATGGTGATCAATACTATTTGCCCTGATTCTGTCATCGGATTGATTTGAGATTTGAACTTTTTAATCCATTGATACTCATTTATAATGGGTATAAGGTTTTTATTTCCTACACGCCTACTGGAGCTGTGATGTTTGACTATGTTGGTATGCACGAGGTTCCTTTCATCGTCCGACCGAATACAGATGGCACCTTTCAGATCGTGGGGAGGTTCGAGGGTTTTATTCGGCACATGCGTCACCGATTCGAAATGTCTGCATCAGTTTCCAATGAAATGGAGATCGTTATTGGGCATTCAAATCGTCAGAATGAAGAAGTTACTGGTTCTCTGTGGATGAATAACACAGCAATGACCTTTTCTTACAAGGGTGCCGATTTTCGTACGCCTCTGGAAGGCCATTCAGAGTTCGTCGTGTCAACAGATGGACCGTCTATCTTTTTCGAAAAGGATGGACTCATGCTTGAGTCTGCTCAAGTGCAGAAGGAATCGGAGACGTTCAAGACCCCTCCGAGTTTCCGCATTACTTATGCAGAACTCTTCGAGTTGAGTTTCCTTCCTTTGAACGAGTGGGTAGCTAAGTACACTTGTTCCAAGTAGGTGAGCGTGACCACTTGAGTTGATCTTCGGATTGATTCAGGTGGTCACTGTCGTATTGTGATGAGAAGTAGTAGGAAAGAAGGACCAGACCTATCCATTTTCCTGATTTTGATAACGTATTATTCATATTAAACTAGAATCCTTTCTTAAAATAGATATAAAATCATTGATTCTCTTTCGATATTTCTCGCTAGTTTTCGGATATCATTTTCCCAATTATTCAAGAAGATAGAGGAAATAAAATTGAATAAACATATTGAAGAGAAATGGTTCCTGTAAATTGCAAAAAGACCGAATAAGGGGAAATTTACATTTTGGAAACAAATTGTATATTTTTTTGAAAAAAATTCCCACTAGAATAAAAAATGTAACCAGAAGAGGGATAATCATTTCCTCATCGAGCTACCTAGGAGAAAAACTTGTCTGGTATCAGTGGTAATATTGGTAAGGAATACACGAAGAAGACGGACTGTCCTGAGGAAATCCCTGGGGAACAGCAGAGGAATGCTGAGATTTTGTGGGAGGCAAGGAAGGATGAGAACCATCCTCTTCTGCTAGCGGCTCTGGGAAAGAAGCCGCAGACTGCACTGGACAGTGAAAATAGCTCCTGAGGGAGCACGGTGAGCTGCTATGTCTTCGGATGTAGCAGGTCGCCCGCTTTTAAGAGCCTGCGTGCAAATTTTATCCTAGTATAGAGCTGATATGGAAGTCCTATGGGAGACGTTGAATGAGATGTTCCAAATAGTAATAAAGATTTTAATTACCCAAATTATAGTGATAAAATAAAAAAATGACAGATAACCCATCTGTCATAACATAGGGAGATGATCATGCGATCGATCATTGCATTCATCTGTAGCCTTGTGGGATTATGCGGTCATAAAGCTCTTTCCACATGTGGTTACTGTGGTAACTGCTCCTCTTGCTGTGATGGGTTTGACTGTCGCACGTAATGAGCTGCTCCTATTGTGTCTGCTGAGTCTATCTATAAGATTGTTCAGCAGACACCCAATTTTACAAATTAGAAAACGAAGGTTTTCCCTCTCTTGTGGCATTCTATATCAACTTCTAAAATCTCTCTATTTCTGGATGGCTGTAAAAGAAGAAATTTAGGGATAAACGAACAGTTTCTATATTAATAGAAAAGACAATAAATTTTGTCAAAGAACAAGGAATCCAAAAATGATTACTAGATTAAAGAAAAAATTATCCAATGTTAGCTGTTAATCAAGGCTACGGATTTTCATGAAAATGAATAAGAATCATTTAGGATGGCTGTTTGGATGCTATCCTTTATTTATTAATAATGTCCTTCTCCGCTGTCTAGCAAGTGCAGAATCACTGAAACTTTTGGTTGATCGGTATCTTTGAGAGTCGGAAAGAGGAAAGGATTCTTTTTTTGATGTACATAGAGGACGTTATCTGTATTCGCTATACGATAAGAAGGAGTATAGTAACTTTGGAGGTTAACAAATATAATAAGAATAAGTTCGTTCTAGTGATTGGGAGATCACCATGTCTGAGAATGAAGAGTTCTATTTTCATAAATCTCCTGAGTGGGGAGTGCTTAATGCGCTTGCCGATGAAGAACTCACGGAGCTGATGCTACAAGAGTTCCCTAGTCTGTTCAAGAAACTCAGTGAAAACTACAAATTTCAGGTGTGGAACGTGCTTACTCTACGGATTAAGAACCCTAAGGATTGTGACATCAGTGGTATGTTCATTCAGGTTGGGAGTGCTCCATTGATTTCCGAATTTGATCTGATGATCGGTGCACTACTCACGGCGCGACGAGAAACTCTTGTGAAGCTGTACTTCAAATTGTTCACCTTCGTTGCTACAGATGAGGACAAGCATATTCTGCTGGCTCGCATGCAGAAAAGGGAAGAGATCCGTCGCTCTCTGTAACATCTGGTATTTCGGACTAGTACCAACTCACCGCATCGGTGATCACCCACCCCTGTCAGCAGCAAGATGGCTGATAGGGATGAGCAAATTATTTCTCTATTAAAATAAATAAACATAACTCTCACCTTTTACTAGGTATATGCAAGATCTGTTAAATCGAGAGAGGGAATCACTTTTTTGATTCTGTTTTAAACTTGCTTGAGAATTAGGATGCATTTCTCTTAATGGTGAATTCTGCTGTGATTATAAACACATTGATTGCAGACGAAAAAGGATATGATTGAGATGGATTCCCAATGACAATGTGTAGAGTAAGTGGGAGCCGTACGTTATATTAAATCAAAGGAAAATAGAAGAGCTGATTCGTGATTTTTCAGTCAAGTAGAAATTTTCCAGATGGAACTGTTGCTAAGATGGTTGTTCCTTAGATGGAGACTATCTGCGAATTAGAGCACAAAACGGTTCACACCCATTTAGGAGGATAGCAAATATGAAACAGGTGATAATTTTTAGATCAAATTCAGAAGAGCATATACAAAAAACAATTAATAACTGGATTATAGCGAATCATAGAAAAAATGAAATTCTGGATATTAAATTAAGCTCCTATCAAGATAATAATTATTCTACCATGCATCATTTTACAGCTATGATTATCTACGAGAAGTAGAATAGCAACCCAGTCACAAACCAACACATGAGTTATTGTTGTAAGCATAAGAAGAGGATGGAATCGAGAACAATCCAAAACTAACATTTCTGGTGTATTTCTTATTAAATTATTGGGACCATCTAAGGAGTGCTTTACAGAACAATCATAGGTATGGGCAAATAACCAGCACCTTGCAACTAAGAGATAACAGAAATCATATAATGGAATCTCTGACGAATCGGGACTCAAACTATCATACTATGATTCAGGAGGTTAATACTTGAAAAAAGACAAACAATTAGGTATAGAAATTAGGGGCACTATCTTTGCAAAAGATGAACAAACAAATATGAACCACGATGAGTTTTTGGATAAATTTATTGCGTTTGTGGAGAAAAATAATTGGTTATTTGGAGGAGGAACAAAGCAAATAGATGAGAACGGAGAGGAGTTAAATAATTAAATATCTGTTATCCATCAACTCAACTGCCAACAAGATCATTATTTTTGGCGAAATTGTTAATGGATAGATATCTTGATCGAAGATTATTCCTTATAGGAATGCTCTCTTGGTGGTTGAACTTAAATTAATTTTAATCAACAAAATGAGTACAAATATGAATAATATCTTGCAAGGTTAATGAACATACCCAATTTTTTCATCTTTCAACATACAGTATCTTAAATTTTTTAAATGACTTGCAAACCAAGCTTAACGTGTCGAAGACATTAAAACAAGAGGGTCACCCCTCTTGTTTTTGTTCTCTAAGTTTGTAACTCATATATTATAAGGTTTAAGTTGTCTTCTGTGGTGTTCCATTCATTTGGGGTCAGGATAATTCTTTCGATAAGAAACACTCCCTTTTTGTAGATTCACTAATATTTATATTATACCATCTATTCAAAATAAAGGGAACGATAAAAAAGGAAATAAAAGTGGTAACCTGGCGTATATGTTAACGAGCGTTAAGCAAGAGAGATTCACTCCTCTCATAGAGTTCAACACTTTTTTCGAGAATTGTATTTACAAACATACAGTCAGTGGTATACTGTCATTACTTACAATTTTTGGATAGTTTTAGATGTGAAAAAACAAGCAGGTAGACTACTTTATGAGATAAGGGAAACATGGAGCTCACGGGTTCAGCTTGGTAATGAAGGATTCAGAAGACTACCATACCAAGAATCTTATAGTTTATCCGTGTGGAGTGTTAATTGTTCATATGTTAAACTGTATGAAAGTGAATCTAGGCGATGGAGTTCGCCATAACTGCTGACAAAGCTGATGACTCCTACCAGTATAAATACTGGTAGGAGTCTGTTTATTTTTAGGAGGCGATCTCATATGATTTATTGGGTAATTGGAATTGCAGGAGTAATTGGTGCATTACTTCGTTATTATGCAGGGATATGGATCCCGTCGAGTGAAGTGTGGGGATTTCCAATTGGAACCTTGACAGTGAACTATATTGGCTGTTTTTTACTTAGTTGGTTCACTATCTGGACTGTACAGATAAAAAATATTCCAAAATGGCTTCAGGTAGGCTTTTCTACTGGTTTCATTGGTTCTTTTACTACTTTTTCAACCTTTAGCTTAGAAATAGTAAAGATGATAAAAACTAGTTCATGGGTTATGGCGTTTCTTTATTTCTTACTAAGTTTATGGGGCGGTTTATTATTAGTTTGGTTTGGATACCAAATGGCAATGAAACAGAGAAAAAAGAAAGTGGTAGAAGGTGATTACGTATGATGATAAATAGTGTATTGGTGGGAGTTGGAGGTTTTTTAGGAGCCGTCTCTCGTTATATTATAAGCAGATGGCTAAATAAACCTATACCAAATTTTCCTTATGGAACGCTGATAGTGAATCTTTTAGGTGCTTTTTTATTGGGGTGGATCGCTGGAATACCCTTATCTGAACCTTGGATTTTATTAATCGGAACCGGTTTTATGGGTGCTTTTACTACGTTTTCCACTATGACATGGGAAAGTATTCAGTTGAAACAAAGACACGAGTGGAAAAAATTTTTAGTGTATATAGGAGTAAGCTATACATTTGGAATCCTTTTGGCGTTTGTTGGTTATTGGCTTGGAGTAAAAACGGGGCTGATGATTTAAAATTAAGTGAGAACTACACTTGATGAACTAATGCTTCATTCATCAATGTGCTTTGCAGCTGCAGATGTATCCTTCTGATAAAGAATCATAAAAAAACTGCTAATTACCTTTGCAAAGAATGAAGACTATTCAAACTCATCAATAAAGATAGTATAATATAATAGTCCGAATATAGAGATAAGGAATGAAAATGACAAGAAAGAAAGATAATGAAACATGGTACAGTGGTATTGTGAAGATCAAAGACAAGCCAGCTAAACGATTTGGTGTGGCTGAGCTGAAAGATGGAGAATACTCCCGTCTTATTGTTGAAGGGAGACTCGCTGTACAGATCGTTGATGGAGAACTAGAGATCGATTATGTATCCTATTATCCATCAGTTTTTTCTCCGATCGTTCTGATATTTTAACCTAATTATTTCCCTCTGTTGATAACAACAGAGGGAAAGCTATGTATAAGTAATATAACTGGAAGTTATTAAAGGTGATGATAATGTGTGTGGCTCTGATGTTACTTCAAAGAATAGACCAACCATGCAGCAATAGTAACATCAGAGCGTAATTTCGATATAATAACTAAATTTTAATATGATGATAAGCTATGGTTATAACCAAGGAAAAGTACTTTTTAAAAATTTTTTTGTAATTTTTGGTCCTGTCAATCGTAACCAAACTGAATTATTGGATTTCACACACAGTTCAAATGTTAAAAATGGGCAGCATAATCGTTCTATTGAAATAAACTCAGCAAGCTTTTTAATAATCAAAGAATCGTCAAATCATTTTACTGGTAGTCTAAAACAAAAATCAAGAATGAATATGTTGAATTTTCATCCGGTCTTTTGGAGAAAATTTTTTGATGATTTCTACCACTTTCATTGCTAATAGAACAGAAAAAATGGTTTTACTATATTCTTTGGTTGCCTTTGGCTTGCAGATAGGGAATATAAATATTATATTATCATAGCGTTCTATTATTTATTCTTTGTTCTAAATATTACTTAACAAGGAGACTATTGTATTATGCTCAAACTACGACCCTTTTTATATGCGCTATTTTTTCCGATGCTTTTAGTCGCATGTTCTAGTCAAATAAAAACGCTTACACAAACAGAAAAAACTAGTAATATATCCTCTGCTGAAGTTGCAAAAGCAATAGCTCCTTTTCTGCCAACCGGAGCGACATGGACTTTTCCAAAGTTTGGAGAGAATCGCACCCCTTTTTTCGCAGCAGATCTTGATAATGATCAATATGCAGAAGGAATTGGCTTATTCAAACAAAATGAGAAATTAGGAATAATTATTATTAAAAAGGAAGGTCAAAAATGGAAGAAAGCAACCGTAGAAACCTTCAATGGAGATGATTTTCAACTCGCTGAAGCAAAAGATTTAACGGAAGATCAACTACCTGAAATTGTTTTAAGTCTGCAAGAAGGATCTGAGATAGAAGCACAAACAAAAGTATTTCAGTGGAGTAAACAACATAAATTATCCCCTGTTCTCGATCAAATGACATATGCTACCGTAGTGGCAGATTTGGATCATGATCAGAAATCAGAATTAATTCTTTTTCAAAAATTATCAAACATGGAAACGGAGATCGTTCTTTACAAATCGAATCAAAATAAGCTTCTTCTAAAAGACGCAAAAAAAATTAATGGAACTGTTCAAATGGATTATATTACTGTTGGACAGGTGCAAAAAAATCGCAAAGGTATCGTTGCAGATATCTTTGAAGGTGCACACGGTGGAAAAGCTGGGATTTTCTACATCGATGACAATAAGCTGTACAATGCATTTGACGACCTTAAAAGTGATAAAAATTACCGATTATATAATATAAAAAGTCGAGACATGAATCATGACGGGATAATTGACATTCCATTCACGGATATTGTGAATAACAGCCAAAACCTTTCTAATGCTGAGCAGCCATCATTTTATAGCTGGTATAATTGGAGTGAAAATAATCAATTAAAATTAGTCTATCAACAATATGAAGATGATATTTTAGGTTTGCGCTTATCTTTTCCTTCACAATGGAGAGGAAAAATACAAGCATCCATTAATCCAGATACACGTGCTGTAAGTTTTGGTCTTCCCTTACCGCAAAATAAACTGACTATGTTAGTCTTGGCAGAAGTTTCGGCTGTTAAGAAATCCGATTGGCCAAAACTAAAACAAAGTTTAGACGCTTATCAAAAACTCGGAACATTTGACTATTCCATCATATCTGAGCAGAATGACACAGTATATATATCTACTATCTATAACAAAAAAGCAGCTCATCAGATGAATGCAGAAGAGACTTATGACCAGGCAAAACAGTCAGGAGTAATTCCTACACATTCTGATTTAAAAAAATGGACTGATATATATCATGCTGCAAATAGAGAATTTTTACAAATGCCGGCACTGCCCTAGTAATTTGTAATTTTGGTTATAAAGGAAATAGCAGTTTTAAACAAACAAGTGGAGGAAAAGCCAAATCCGAATCAACAGGAAAATTGGCTTTTTTTCTATGAATGAAAATCAGTATTATCTGTCTGCTAGATATTGATCGAATCTTTTTGTACTGTTATCATGTGAACAATTGATGGAAAAGAAATTTGAAAAGAGAAGGTAATTATGTATATTGATTTGTTGGTTCTACATCTGATTGAAATATCTCCTGTGCATGGGTATGAAATTAAAAAGAATATCCAAGATCAATTAGGGGAAGTAATCGATGTTAATCATAACTTGTTATATCCATCCCTCAGAAGATTTGAAGAGAAAGGAGCAATCATCAAAAAGGTAAGTGAACAAACTGGAAAACCCAATCGACATGTATACTACATCACAGATAAAGGCAAAGTTCTCCTTAGCGAAATGGTAAGTGATTTTCATGCCAAACATGCAAAGAATGATATTGAATTTTTAGTGAGAGTGGCCCTGTTTGACAGAATTAGTAAGAGCGATAAGATGCGTATATTGGACTTGCGAAAAAATCATCTCATTAAATTACTATCAAGAGAACCATCAGAAATCGAAAAAAATGAGTATACAGAAGAAGTACTGCGATTTTCAACAAATCGACTCCAAGAAGAGTTGAATTGGATAAATAATTTGATGCGAAAAGTAAAGTGAGTAATAAACAGAACCTAATAGGTTCTGTTTTTTGATTAGAAAGTGAAATAGGTTAAAGAGATAAATAATTCAAAATTTAGGAGATTATTCTCTTGATAATCGTAATTGCAATGTGGTAAATTAATATATGTTAAATTAACACAAAGGGGAAAATCTGATGAACAAAGAGATTATTTCCACCAATAATATTACGAATTTTTCATCTCGATCGATGGAATTTTTTCCGTTGGAATGGTACAAAAAGATGCTGCAAGATAATCCTGTTTATTATCATCAAGAAACGAATACATGGAATGTGTTTAAATATGAGCATGTAAAACAAGTGATGGGGGATTTTGAATTTTTTTCTAACGTGGGAACAAGAACGACGACAAGTGTGGGTACAGGTGAAAAGTTATCCCATAAATTGGCTTTGACTGATCTTGACCCTCCTCTGCATCGGAAAAGCCGTTCTCTGTTTTCATCTGCATTTACTCCTCGTAGTTTAAAAGAGTGGGAACCGAAAATTCAGAAGCTTGCTAATGATCTGGTAGCAGAAATCCCCGCTAATACAACGATTGATGTGGTACATAATCTAGCAGCACCTCTGCCTAGTCTAGTTATTGCGGATTTATTTGGAGTTGCAATAAAAGATAGGGTACAGTTTAAACAATGGGTGGATATATTGTTTCAACCATATGACCAGAGCAATGAAGCAGAAGTATTGGTAAAGAAGCAAGCAGCCGCAAAAGAGTATTATGAGTATTTGTACCCGATTGTGATAAACAAACGTACAGATGGTTCGGATGATATTATTTCTGATTTAATAAAAGTGGAAGTTGACGGAGAAAAATTTACAGATGATGAGATTGTCAAGGCAACCATGCTTTTATTAGGTGCAGGAGTCGAAACCACTAGCCATATGATTGCAAATACCTTTTATTCTTTTCTTTATGATGATAAAACGCTTTATGAGACGCTTCGAAACGATTTCAATTTAATACCAAACGCAGTAGAGGAAATGCTGCGGTATCGTTTCCATATCGCCAAAAGAAATCGTACAGTGAAAGTCGATAATGATTTATTAGGTGTACCGCTGAAAAAAGGAGACGTAGTAATTGCATGGATGAGTGCTGCTAATTTGGATGAAGATATGTTTGAAGATCCTTATACCATAAACATTCATCGCAAAAACAATAAAAAACATCTCACTTTTGGCAATGGTCCTCACTTCTGCCTTGGAGCACCACTAGCTCGATTGGAAGTGCAGATGGTATTACGATCGTTTTTGCAAAAGTTTTCTCGTATTGAGGCTGTTGCATCTTTCAATCTAGAAAGGAATTTGACAGAATCTGCGACAGGTCAATCATTAACTTCTTTGCCAATAAAAGTGTTTGTTTAGAAAGGAACCGTCTGACTTAAAAATCAGACGGTTTTCTGTATAAAGCATTATTCGAATATATATCACTATTTGTAGTGAATGTGCATCCTTTGACAATTCCATATGGCTGAACTTTAGGCGAACCGATTGGGCAGAGATCATGGAGCTGGACAGATTTATGAAACCTATAAATAGGAGACAATCTGATTCAGATTTATTTTGGACAAAGGTTACTGATTTAAGCAAATGATTGGTTTTGTCTTATCGTTAAAAGGATGTTATTTTTTATAAAAAATGATATATACTACGGAAACAAAGAAATCGACCGAATCATTCTATTTTTCGCAGTTGTTTTTTTCTCATACCTGCTTAGTACTTCTTATGCTTTCTTATCCTGTTTTATTCGGAATGATTGATTCGATAAAGATAGGGTAAACTACTTTCGAGGAGGGATAACATGTCTACTCAAAAGAAAGTATGGATGACAGGTCTAGCTTTATCAACCGTTGGTGTTGCAACTTATGTGTTAGCGAAAAAAAAATACCGTACAAAACTCATTGATGGATTTAGGGATATGTACACTGATTTACAATCGCCGCCCCCTGAAAAAGATCACTATAATCAAGATATAGAAACAAAGATAGGAAATCCTCACCCTCGTGATGAAGGGGATAATAATATGGTTTCGGAAGGGTCATTGTATTCGGTAACCTATTATAATGAGAAAAAAGATTAGAAGAAGACTCCTTGGCTCCTGTCAAGGAGTTTATTTGTGAGAGGCAGAAAATTGAATTAGACAAAAAAGTCTGATTCATTTATGATAAATCTGCAATAATGTCGCACAAAGGAGTAGCAATGGCCGCTAATTCCAATAAAAAGTGCAAGTGTAAGTGTGGTCCTCTCCATAAAGGGGGGAAGGGACGAGTGTATGTCATGTGATTGCACTTGTCCCCCAGTGATGAAAAACGGCAATACTACCTGTGTATGCTGTGGAGCTGCTGACACTGGGGTTATCAAGTAGGTAAATGAGTAGGTGTGACAAAGAGCCTTTCAGGTAATAACTTGAGAGGCTGCTACTTTCTATACAATCTATGTTTCTATATAATAATGATGTATCAACTACTACGAAGGAGCATTCATGTCGAAGCCTAGGGTGGAGAAGGATCGGATTACTTTTGTAAATTCTGATTTTACGTCCAAGAGGCAGGAGGGTCAGATCATTACCCCTACTGGTAAGACACTGAAATACATGTGGTATGGGCACATGATGAATGGGGAAATCGCTGAGAAGAATGTTGATGTATTCGATGGTAATGGAAAGAGGCTGAAGTTTCTTACTGTAGGCAGTGATCCATGGACATATGAGGGCATGACATTCGTGCACAACGGCGATTATTCTAACCTTCCTTAGCTTAGTAGTTACAACCGCTTCATTCGTCTTTCCATGAATGGAGCGGTTGCTCGTCTTTATGATAATTAGAGATGAATTCATTTTCTGTTCATAAAGTGTATTTATACTCTACTTATAAATACACGAAAGGATTTCGATATGATGAATAGTGTAAGTGCTAGTGTAGATTCTTACACACCAAGCAAAAGCAATAAAATACTCGTGATGATCGGACTCTTGTTAGGACTGATTTTTTCCGAATTGGATGAGACGGTAGTGAATACAGCACTGCCTACGATTATAAGAGATCTTGGCGGATTATCCTTGTACGGATGGGTCGCTGGCGTTTATATGCTTGCGATGTCCTCTTTTATGCCAATTTTGGGGAAATTAGCAGATTTGTTTGGCCGAAAAAAAATATACCTTGTTGCGATGACTCTCTTTATCGCTGGTTCTATTATTTGTGGATTTTCTCATTCGATGACTTGGCTACTCATCGGCAGGGGGATACAAGGGATGGGTGCAGGCGGTTTGATGCCTCTTGCCATGACGATTTCTAGTGATCTTTTTCCGATTGAGCAAAGAGCAAAAGTTCAAGCTTTTATGGGTCCGATTATGTTTATTCCGATGCTGCTCGGTCCTTTTATGGGTGGTTATTTTGTTGATAAATTGAGTTGGCATTGGATATTTTTTATTAATATTCCTGTTGGTTTAATTGCTGCATTTTTCCTGACTCTAGGTTTAAAAGAATCAAATGAAAAACAAAAAGTTTCCATCGATTGGACTGGAGCGGTTTTGTTAATGACGTCGATCGTATCGCTGCTCATCACACCTGTTTTAGTTGATAATAACGGCTATGCATGGAGTTCGCCATTGATTTTAAGTTTGTTGGGATTAGGTGTTGTTTTACTCGGTCTGTTCATTTGGGTAGAATCCAAAGTAAAAGAGCCGATTGTGCCTCTTCATTTATTTCGTAACCGAAATATCCTTGTACTGTCTTTGATTGTGTTTACAGTAGGCTTAGGATTGATGGGGTCGTTCTCTTCCTTCCCGTTTTATGCACAGCATGTATTGGGGCTTAGTCCGACTAATGCTGGTTATCTTACTCTGCCAATGATGGTAGGGGCAGTTTTATCATCTATGATTTGTGGATTTTTGCTGACGAAGGTGCGTTATCGTGAATTAATGGGAGTAGCATTTATTCTCCCAGTAATCGGTTTTTATTTGTTATGGCATATTCACCTTGGTACCACTGTCATTGATATTATTATCTTCCTTTGCATAACTGGTTTTGGTCTGGGTGTTTTATTTGGGGGAGATAACTTGATCATACAAGAATCTGTAGAAGATAAGCACAAAGGAGTTGCATTGGCAACAGTACCTTTGTTTCAAACGATTGGAGCTACAGTAGGAGTGAGTGTTTTTGGAACTATTTTGTCCTCTACGCTAATGAGCAAATTAGAGGGACTTGGAGATAAGCTGCCAAAAGGTTTATCTGAAAATGCAAGTCGCTTGGCATCTGGTGGAATTCCTAACAATCTCCCTCCTGATTTGGTTACTGCAATAAAGACGATGTTTGTAGAATCATTCCAACACATCTATTCCATTGCCTTTGTTTTGTCTGTAATCGTATTTATTTTATGTTGGTTTTTGAAGAAAGAAGTACTTTTATCGAAAGAAGAAAACACACAAGAAATCCAGATGAAAAGCGAATAGATCTTCCCAAAACAACCGACGCTAATAACAGTTGGTTGTTTTCTTTTTATCGGGGGGTGAATCGTATTTCTATTTTCGATTGTGCAGTTATAGGTGGTGGACCTGCTGGTTTAAATGCAAGTTTGGTACTTGGAAGAGCTCGCAGAGAAATAATTCTTTTTGATGATAATATGAATCGCAATCGAGTAGCACAAGAAGCACATGGCTTTCTGACAAGAGATAAAATAAGTCCAGAGGAATTAAGGCAAATTGGGCTAAAAGAAATACAACACTATCCATCGATTCAGTTTTTCTCCGAAAGTGTTATTCAGATTACCCAAATAGCAGATAAACCTATTTTATTTGAGCTCAAAACAAATCAACAAAATTCCTACATAGCGGAACGCGTTATTTTGGCGGCAGGAGTGAGAGAAGTTCATCCAAATATTCCAGATTTACCGGAGTACTATGGGAAAAGTATTTTTAGTTGTCCTTACTGTGATGGCTGGGAACATCGAGATCAGCCGCTTGTGATTATCGCAGAAGAGGAAAAAGCCATATTTCATATGACTAAATTAGTCTATAATTGGTCGAAAGATTTAATCATTACTACCAATGGTCATTCAATTTCAATGCAATTACAATGGAAATTAAATGAAAAACAAATTACAATTATTACCGAACCGATTGAGAAATTGCACGGGGAAAACGGCTGTTTACAGGGAATATCTTTTCCATCCGGTTTGGAGATAAAGCGCTTAGCTGGATTTGTGACTCCAAAATTTATTCGACCAAATGCTTTTGCCGAACAGCTCGGTTGTGAACTAAATGACAAAGGTATATTTGTAATGGATGGACTTGGCCGCACTACGAAAAAAAATATATATGTTGCAGGGGAGTTCTCACAGATGAGTCCGTCAGCATTAATTCTCGCAGCGGCAGATGGGTGTAATGCTGCATTTGCAGTGAATGCAGATATTTCTAGTGAGCGGTTTTAGTGAAGGGAGAGGCTGGAGTTTTTTGTGATAAAACAATGATCGGCAGATTTATCGATGATAAATCTGCCAATCGTAACTCCTGCTAGAAGTATTAATTCTTCTTAAGGGAGCTCAAATACTCCCAACCAGAGGAATGTTCTTCTCCAATTTTCCGAAGAAGCTCTTCAGCTGTTTCTGTATCCCAATTTGCAAGCACATCAAATGGAATCCATTCCATTTTGCCATGACCGAAGAAGTCGATAAGCAAGTAGGTTTTTTCGAATCCGAGTTCGTTCAATGTCTCAAGGAATCGATCGGAAATGCCAGTCAAGTTCAGAATATACAGAAGTGCATCTCGGTACTGTCCTTTGAATTTTTCGTAAAAAGACAACTTTTCAGATGCTTTTCGGATTGCTTTCATCAAAGGAAACTCAAACATCAGATCCTCCATCTGGCAGGTGGGGTTTTCGGATTTATTATACTATAAATTATGAGTATTCCAAATAAATTGATATCTGGAGTGGATTTTTTTGTTAAAAGTTTGGATAAAGGTTATGTTCGACTCGTTAATCATATGGGTTCAGATTTGACTGTTGTAAATGCTGCTAGGGTGTCCTATGAAAAAGAATCGATGGAGTGGAGTGATAAAGATCAAGGATTGATAAAATTTTTGGCGAGAGAAGGACATACTTCTCCTTTTCGACATGTTCTGTTGCAGTTTGAGGTCTATGCTCCATTGATGGTAGCAAGACAATGGTGGAAGTATGTTATTGGTTCTGCCCATTTGGAATCAACTGGTGATAGTTTAGAAGCATGGAATGAATCCAGTAGAAGATATGTAACAGAAGAACCGAATTTTTACATTCCCAGTGCCAGAGAATGGCGAGAAAAACCGGAAAACTCCAAACAGGGCAGTGGTGATTTGATTTCATGGGAACAAGGAGAAAAATATACCAAAGAGCTAATGGAATACGTAGAGCAAGGTGTAAAAAAGTATGAAGCAGCATTAGCAGATGGTGTATGCGCAGAACAAGCTCGCTTGTTTTTACCTTCTTACGGGATGTATGTTCGCTGGTATTGGACAGGTTCGCTTCAATCCGTCAGCCATTTTCTTTTGCAGCGATTGGAACACGATGCACAGTATGAAATTCAACAGTATGCGAAAGCCGTTTTGCAATTGAGTAAACCGTTATTTCCAAATGCTTTGTCAGAGTTAGTAAAGGATAAATGGTAGTCCCAACACAAACAATCCATGATAAGATGGGAGTAGAAGTACACTCTCAAGTGGATAGGATCTATAAAATGGACAGACGAGATACGAATCGACGAAGAGAGCACAGCGAAAAAGGTCATCTACTTCGTGATGCAACAGATGATGTGGTACGTAGGAATATCGAAACTACTACCAAACGATTTTTTCGTTGTTCAGATGCCTGTGGGTGGTTTGGCTGGCTGAACGTTTCGTTCTAAATAGTACTTCATCGATTGGCTGAATGTATCTCATTCAGCCAATCAGTACATTTAATTTTGTCTAATTTTCGGAATAATGCTGCCTGTTTTCTCCTTGTACCTACGATATTCTTCTCCAAACTGCTCCACCATCATTTTTTCTTCTTCTCTTACACGAAAGAGATATAAAATCAAAATGGATAAAAACGGAGCTGTTCCTGCAATCCAATTTGGTATGATCAGTATTTGTGCTAATGCCCATAGTAAAGAGGATGCATACATGGGATGGCGCAGATAATGATAGATACCAGTTGTAATAAGTGTGTGATCTTCTCTTATCTCCAATGTAGGTGACCAGTTTTTTCCCAGATCAATGTGAGTTCGCCAAAATAGCAAAAGTGCTAGTATACTTATGATCGTACCTGTAATAGGAATCCACAATGACGAGGTAAACTGTGCAAAATCAAACCAATTTGTAAACGCATACAGAATGGGGATTAAGGAAGTACCGATTGACATTATCGTTAAAAGTGTTTTCTCCAATATTGTTTTGTGGGCTTTTATGATTGTGTTATTTTTTGTTTGTTTATAATGAGGAAATCGGATGATAATCATTGCGAACATACCAAAAAAATAGATAATAGTAAACATATTTTCACCTCATAGATTCAGTATAGATGAAAAAGGGTAGAACTAAGCGGATTGACTTATAAAACACAGAAACTACTGAATATTATATACAAATGCCGTTACAATTGGTAGAATTTCCATCTATTATAAAAGAAAGAGGAAGGAGTAAAGGGGAATGGAGATCAAACAAAAATTAATACCTGCTAGCTTAAAAGATACTAGACCGGGAATAGCAATGGATCCTGTTTATATCACAATACATGAAACAGATAATACAGATGCTGGGGCAGATGCTGAGGCACATGCTAGATTACAAGCTTCTGGAAATAATAGATCTGCCAGCTGGCATTATACCGTGGATGATCATGAAATTTGGCAGTCAATACCGGATGATGAAGTTGCATGGCACGCTGGAGACGGTTCTAAAGGTACTGGTAATCGGAAGAGTATTGCTATTGAAATTTGCGTAAATTCAGATGGAGATTTTACGCAAGCGAAAGCAAATGCTGCATGGTTGGCAAAGACCTTGATGAATCGTCATGCCATTCCTATCGGCAATGTAGTCCAACACCATCATTGGAGTGGAAAAAATTGTCCACGCAATCTTCGGGTAAGTGGCTGGAGTCAATTTGTAAGTCAGATTAATTCCATAGGGAGTGGAGATGACATGGTAGAGAACATGTATGATCTCTCTTATTTCAAAGACTATCAATTGATTGGCATCCGAAGCAGCAAACATCCAAGTGAAATCAATGAGAAAGTAACTTGGGCGATGGAAGCCAATGCAAACTGTGTATTGCTGCTAAAAAGAGGTTTTGATTTGCGAGCACTGCAAAAGATGCTAAATGATATGTATCCACCCGCGTCTTAATAGGATGGTGCCCCTACGAACAACATAAATTATTGTCCGTAGGAGCTTACATAATGCTGTTCATACTGTTTACAACAGCAATGACCTCGGTTTGATATATCTTCCACTTTCTATCTATTCATATTCGCAAGAAATGGTATAATTATTATCGTACACAAAAACCAAGCGGAAGGCCGAAAATGAAGATCAACGTACGGCACGTTCACGTCGAGCCATGGAAGATCCGTATTGTGCTGGCTCACTCTTGGATGACGGCCAAGGAGGGCCACCGCGCGTTGCGGATCGTGCAGATGCATCTCAGTGGCAATTATAACATCAATGATCGCGTCATTGAGTTCTATCGTGGACTCACGGAGAATGTGAGTCCACACACGGTCGGGGCACTCAACACGCTCGAACACTGTCAGCGCACGATGGATGCCCATGCAAACACACGTATCACTGCCAAGTTCGGTAAACTGGAGGTATGGGCGCACCGAGATCAGCCAGAACACAAGAAATACGCTGAGAGCCTGGGCTACAACATCAGCAGGCGCGAAACGCTCGTTGAAGCAAGTGCGCGCGGACTGAGTTTTGGCGCACGGCTGCCGGTGAAGTTGAGCCTGCCTGTGTTGTCCGAAGATAGAGAGCTGATTCGAAAGCGTCTTGCCCGCTCCTCTAACCCACTTGTCGAGGTAAGTCGGCATAATACAGATCCCTACATGTTCCACGTGCACTGCTCGTTTCACGGAGCGCTCGACATCTGGTCGGAAGCCGACCGGTGGAAGAAAGAGATCCCCAAGGTGATCGTCTAACGCTCTTTCCTAGGTCGATCCGTGCCCTCGTCTATGTTAGGCGATGGCACGGATGCAATAAGAAAAGGTATGTTGGGTTATAAATCCACTTAGATCTTTCTTTTTATTTGCGGTAGCGTCACTAATAGACTTTATCCGTCAATGCTTGCCGGCACTCCTCATGAGTACGAGTTTTATAATCTTGCGAGTGAGAAAACCCACGGTTTGAATCGTGGGATGTTAGCGAGCATCACTACAACGGGAGCACAAGTTTCGCCAATTCACTAAAGTAGCAAGTCTCACTTTGTAGACGAGGGAGGTTTCTACCTCTCGTAAATCTGACAAATTTTTCAAAAAACACTTTACAAACATACATTCTATTGTTAGACTATCGACAGTTGCTCTTTGAAAAGTGGATAGTATATAGGGTTGTGCAAACCAATCGTTTTGCACGTAAAATGCTATGCGTACCGAAAAATGGCTAGACTGAAATACGAAAACCAAGCAGTAAGTCTTTGCTATGACGTAGCAACAAAAACTCTGTTCAACCGTGGGGCTCACGGAGTTAGCTTGGTAATGAAGTAGTCAGAAGGCTACCGTCCCAAGAATCCCATGGCTTCAGCCATGTGGAGTGTCAAAGATTAATATATCACTGTTTTGAACTCACAAATTCAATTTACTGGCTACTAACGTATCTATCTCGAGAAAACCCCATTATAAAACTTCGATAATTTCCCAATCATCATTATTTCCCCTCAATCCTTCAGCAAATGCCCTAATTTTACTATTTTCCTTCAGCTTATACCAGATTAACAGTATCCCTGCTGATGAGTGATTCTTCTTTTACTATCTATACCACGAGAGCTTATTGAATCCATGAGCCGCCCCTTCAATGAAGCTACAAGTTGTTTGCATTTTTTTAATATAATGAAAAAGTGTTACCTTTTAAATTAATGTTCAAAGAATAGGATAATACCGCTCAAAACGCGGATTGCAGAAATAAGGCGGTCTTGGTCCGATTAATGGCATTTTCCAAGTGTAAGGATTGGCATTGTACTGCATAGATACTTTTTCATCGGAATATGGTATTAGCAGCAAAAGCCTGTGCTTATCGCTATTTGTTCTCATTGATAACTAATCCCCTTTTTAACCTGTCTTCTTTCTAATATAGGCACCTATCTACAGCATGTGCATATCTTGTAGCAATAAAATTTATCTAGGGGGGTTGGTTTCATGTCATCCAAAGAACACAAACGATCTCAACAGCAGGACTGTGTATATCCGATGCATCCGAACTATGGCACCATTACTCGTTACGAAGAAGTGCCAATCACCGTTCCTGAACAGCGTCAACTTCGCCAGCCAGGATTAGAAAAATATATGGTTCCTCGGCCGATTATCGAGAACCAAAATTATAGAGGAAGCAAAAAGTTATATGGAAAAGTGGCGCTGATCACAGGAGGTGATAGTGGAATAGGAGCAGCAGTTGCCATAGCCTTTGCTAAAGAAGACGCAGATGTTGCTATTTCTTATTTGGATGAACAAGAAGATGCGGAGAGAACCAAAAGACGAGTCCAACATTTTGGAAGAGAATGTTTATTGTTGCCAGGAGATATGCGGGATAAACATCATTGCAAAAATATCGTTGTTCAAACAATCGAAAAATATAGCAGACTCGATATATTATGCAATAATGTTGGAATACAGTTTCAGCAGTTGAGTCTACTTGATATAACCGATGAGCAATTTGATGATACATTCAAAGTGAATATATACTCTCATTTCTATACGACTAGAGCTGCTTTGCCGTATTTGCGAGCAGGGAGTTCCATTATAAATACAACTTCGATTGTTACATACGCTGGAAACAAACAGTTGATCGATTATACTGCGACCAAAGGAGCAATTGTTGGATTTACAAGGGCATTAGCTCATAATTTGATCGAAAAAAGAATACGGGTGAATGCGGTTGCTCCAGGCAGAATATGGACACCACTGATTCCAGCGAGTTTTTCTGCTGATGAAGTAACGCAGGTAAATAATCCAATGCACCGTCAGGGCCAGCCATTTGAGTTAGCACCAGCATACGTTTATTTGGCTTCGGACGACTCGCGTTTTATGGTTGGACAGACGCTGCATGTCAATGGAGGGGAATGGACTTCTTCGTAGGCAAATCTCTATATAAGTTAACTTGATTTATTGAGAAATCAGTTGAATGAAAGATACATTTTGAAAATCAGAAACAACGAAAATCCTTGTAAATACTGGAGTTGCACATAATGGGTTACAAAAGAATCGTTTTGTAACCCATTATGTGCAGAAAAACTGCTATGTAATTAATCAACTTGTTAATTTATGCTGACTTTTCATTTGTCATTAAATTGCAGTACTGAAGAATAATAAACGAGAAAGATCTATAGCATAAAAAACACTGACCCCGCTTGCAATTGCAAGCAGGGTCATTACAGCTACAACTTTATCGAAGTAAGTATTAGTTAGTGATTTTCGTAGGTAGTTACCTTTGCACCGTTTCCAATGGCGTAATTGTTGATACTGCCCCAGCAGCGAGACCTCCATTACTAGCAACGATCATGCTGCCCCTACGGGGAGAATCCTCTGAAGCAATGGATATGGAGTGCAGCTTTATATGATAGGATTAGACTCTTGTGTAAGATAAGGGAGATAGTTGGCAGCATCCGATTGTTTGCATTCTACTAAAATTTTTGTACCCGTATCTTCATAGGCAATAGTAAGGATATTTGCTTTATTTTTTAGTTCAGCTAGTAATTGGCTTTGCTGGTAGGGAATGATCAGCTCATATTGTTGATAGTCTTTAAAGATTTCTTTGTGAATTTGTTGAATTAACTCGGTGATGCCGATTCGCTTTTGCGCAGAGATAGTAATCGCATTGTTTTCCACAATCGGAATAGGAAAATCAGCTAAATCAGCTTTGTTGTATACATATAAAATTGGTATGTCTTCAACACCAATCTCTTTTAATACTTGATTGGTGACATCGATCATTTGTTGGTAGTTGGGACTAGAAAAATCGACGACATGGACAAGCAAATCTGCTTCTTTTACTTCTTCCAGCGTGGAGCGAAATGCTTTCACGAGATGGTGTGGAAGTTTGTTCACGAATCCTACTGTATCCGTAAGTAAAAAGGATTTGTGATCAGGTAATTGTATTTTTCGAATGGTCGTTTCTAAAGTAGCGAATAACATGTCTTTCGCAAATACTTGTTTAGCAGGTGTGTGCTGTGATTGTTCGACGATTGCATTCATGATTGTTGATTTTCCTGCGTTGGTATATCCGACTAACGATACAACAGGAATACCGCTTTTTTTCCGTTGTTTTCGTTGTATTTGCCGCTGGGAAACAAGGATTTTGAGTTCTTTATTTAGATGTGTGATTTGTTCTTCGAGGTTTCGTCGATCCAACTCTAATTTCTTTTCTCCAAGTCCTTTGTTTCGTGTACCAACGCCACCGCTTTGTCGGCCAAGTGATTTTCGAAGCCCAACAAGCCGTGGAAGCATATATTGTAATTGTGCGATCTGCACTTGTAATTGCGCTTCTTTGGTACGGGCGCGATTACTGAATATATCTAAAATCATGATGGTTCGATCAATTACTTTACACTGCAAATCCGCTTCCAAGTTACGTATTTGTGTTGGAGAAAGTTCATCGTTAAAAATAACGAGATTTGCTTCATGTTCATCAATTATTCGTACTAATTCTTTGACTTTTCCCTTGCCGATATAATGAGAAGCTTGAATGTGATCGAGTTTTTGGATTAGTTCTCCAATTACTTCTACATCACAAGCATCAGCTAAATCAGCAAGTTCTATCATACTTCTCTCAAAATCTTCTTCATGTTGCAATTTTACGCCTACTAAGATCGCTTTTTGTAATTGTTCCAATTAGCAGTACCTCGCTTTATTAAATATTTTCGTATTAACTATCTTACCTATTTGCTAATGGATGTGCCGCCAAGCAATCTTACTTAGGGATGTCTATCCTCGATCAAAAATATTTGATGTGATTTAACAGGAAAAACATAAAAAAGCACAGCAAAAAGAGGGTAGATGTGTTTTATCTTACCCTCTTTTTGTACGCTGATACGGTTTTGCCATTGAGAAAGGTAGACGAATCCCACATACTCTGCCCAGACAGAGTCATTGATCACTATTCAGTTAGCGACACATGTGTTCAAACGCAATCTTACCATTACCAATGGAAACCCCTCCGTTCAATAATAAGTTTTTTCATCTTACCATGTTTTTTGCTTTTTTACAATTAGAAATTTATAAATTTTTATTTATTGTGCTGATTCTTCGGTTAAATTTTCTTGCTTTCCAAATGTAAAGAAGTACAGCAACGCACTTGCGACAACAATAACGGTAAAGATCAGCATCAAATTGCTAAACGTATAAGCACTTGGATTTGTTACCAATGGATGGATTGCTGTTTTAAAAACAGGCTGCTCCATTGCTTTGGAGACAAGGGCAGTTCCGACAGCACCAGATACAAATGAGATCAAATTATAGAAGCCCATTCCCACACCAATTTGTTTATTGGGCAAAATGTTTGTCACACTTTCGATCAGAGCTGTTTGCAAGAAAGAGAAACCTACATATTGAATAACAAGCGCAATACCGATATACCAAACCCATGTACCGACGACAGAAGCTTGAAGAAATAAACTTAGCGTAATCAATCCAAGCCCCAAATAAACGACAAAATGGCTTCCTTTACGTACAGTTAAATTACCTGCCACAGTACCAAAGATAACTGCACTAAATGCTCCTGGGAACATGATTAAACCAATGGTCTGAGTATTAAGCTGATATAGATCATGCAGCATGAGCGGCAAGATAAACATTACACCCATCACCGTACTGAAAATAAGAAATCCAATGATCAATCCATTGCGATAAAATCGATTGCGGAATAACTCTGGTTCAACAAAAGGATTTTGAGCGCGTCGGATATGGATAATAAACCAAATGAGTGAAATGATAAAAATCGGAATATAGTACAAATTACCTTCAGTCAAGAAAAGAATCAAACTGGAAACGCTTATTGCCATCAAAAGGGTTCCAAGGATGTCTAGTTTTGCACTGCTTGTTTCCTCTGATGGTAAGATTCTTTGAATAAATGGTAATGCAACCAATGAAAAAACAGGAATAACAAACAGATATGACCAATGGTAAGTACCAGATACATAACCGCCCAATACTGGCCCAACTCCAATAGCAAAAGATACAGTGGATGTAATGATTCCAAACAGTTTTCCTCTTTGCTCTTTGGAGAAATAGCGGGCAATAATGATCATAACGAGTGCAGGTATAGCAGATGCTCCAGCACCTTGCAGTGCTCTAGCAACAATTACAACAGGATAGTTATTATGGAAGATAAACCCAAGAATAGAGCTTAAACTATAGAGCAATATTCCAAATGAAATGAGCTTCTTAATGGAAAAAGCATCGGATAGTTTCCCATAAATAACAGAACCCATACCAAAGAAAATAATAAAAATAGTGATTATCCAACTCACTTGAGTGGGATTTAAATGAAATTGACTTGCAATGTTTGGGGTTGAGACGTTAAAGACAGTCTCATTTAAAACAGCAAAGAAAATAATATATATGATCCAAGGCACCAATCGCTGTATATTGGCTGTCTGGGTAGTCTTTACTGACATGATTTTCTTCCTCTCCGTATTGATGGTGGTAACTAAGTGATAGCAATCATAGAAATATATTTAATTTTTAAAATGTTTTCTAGACTTAAGAACAACACAAATGAAAGCACATTCGAGCGAATGAATGACTACAACACGTTTTTATAATTCCTTTCCATATCCTTTATTCGTAAGTGTTTATTTATTAATCGAAACAAAGGAGAGTAGATTTACACAGTAAAATCCTATATAATTCATACTGTGCTAACAAAGATAATAAATGAATGTTTACTAATTGTCAATGCATTTCAAAAAATGAAAGGGATGTATGGGAATGGCAGCAGAGATAGGGTGTATCGCGGATAATTTCATTCGGCTTCTGCCCGTATTTTACGAGAAATTTCATACCCGTAAACGATCGGATTTGACTTCGCTTCAAATTCATATTCTGGAAAGTTTAATGCAATGCAAGGAAAATATATCGATGACTGGACTTGCGCTAAAATCAGATATATGTAAACAACAACTGACTACACTGATTTATAAATTAGAAGAGAAAAAATATGTCATAAAAGAACAAGATGAAAAAGACAGACGAATTGTAAATTTAGTCATCACAAAAAAAGGAGAAGAAGTAGTCAAAAAGCATTGGGATGAAATATGCAAGAAACTTCAATCTTTAGATAAAGAAGATCTTGCTGATTTGGAATATGCTGCATCCAAAATGATTAAAATAGTGAACAAAATATAAAATAAAGCAACCAATAACGTTTTATTGGTTGCTTTTGCTTGTTATTTCAATGCAACTTTTACATTGCGAAATGCTTTGTTGTAATAAATTTTTCCTTTAATCTGATCCAGTGGAATGATCAATTTGTTTATTTCTTTCCCATCTTTTTGACTTACTTCAAATAATTCAAGTGTTAAATCTTTTTTCTGTTCTACTTTTATAGACTCCTTAAAGTCTCCCCATTCTGGAGCACCCATTGAAGCCGTTCCGTAACCTTTTACAAGCTCTTTTTTTCCAGAACGAATACGGTATGAATAACTTCCCTCCCAGACTTTAGCTTGTCCAGTGACTTGATATGTTTGTGTTTTAAGTTGATTAGCCTCAGCAAATTGCGGTATAAAAAAGATACTAGTAGTCATAATGATAGCTAATACATAAAACGTAAATTTTTTCATATTCATTCCTCCAAATGGAAATGTTTATAAATTCTAACATTTCCATTTTACAGGAATATTCGTTCAATTAAAATGAGATTGATAGAAAGATATTGCTTTCATTTAGTATTTTCACAAAATAGACAAAAAACAATACAAAGGAAGAGACGTCTCTTCCTTTGTATTGTTTACAAAAACGAACCTTCTTGTAGTTGTGAATTGGATTCTTCTTTGGATCTTCTCTCCATCTTGGCACCTAATGCGTTGAATTTACCCACAAGATCAATATAGCCTCTATCAATATGTTTTAATTCTCCGACTTCTGTTTTTCCTTTAGCGATGAGACCTGCTAATACTAATGCCGCACCTGCACGCAGATCGGTTGCCTTTACTTGTGCACCAGATAAACTAGCTTCGCCTTCGATCATAGCAGTTTGCCCATTTATTTTTACATTTGCGCCCATTCTGCGAAACTCTTCTACATGCATAAATCTGTCTTCGAATACCGTTTCTGTTAACATGCTCGTGCCGCTAGCAGTTAGTTGCAATACCATCATCGGTGACTGCAGATCAGTCGGGAATCCAGGATATGGTAATGTTTTAATGTCTACTGGTTTTAGTTCCCCTGATGCACTAACATGTATTCCATTATCTGATTCCAATACAGTTACACCCATTTCCCGCATTTTTACAATAAGTGAAGTGAGATGTTTGGATCTTGCATTTTCAATAAATACTTCTCCTCTTGTGACAGCAGCAGCAATCATATACGTACCTACTTCAATGCGGTCTGGTATGACGGAATATTCAGTTCCTCGTAAAAAATCTACTCCTTCTATTGTAATAAATGGCGTACCAGCACCTTCAATTCTCGCTCCCATTTGATTTAAAAAGTTAGCTAAATCATGGATCTCCGGTTCACAGGCAGCATTGACGATTGTAGTGATTCCTTTTGCAAGTGTCGCCGCCATCAATATATTTTGTGTTGCTCCTACACTTGGAATATCCAAATAAATATTATTACCTCGTAATTGATCAGGGACAAAACCTTCTACCACGCCATGGTCGATTTTAAATTCTGCTCCCAAAGCTTCTAATCCTTTTAAATGCTGGTCAATGGGGCGGCTTCCAATCGCACATCCTCCGGGCAAAGGGACTCTGGCATATTTTTTTCTTGCTAATAGTGGTCCAAGTACTGTAACGGAAGCGCGCATTTTACAAACAAGTTCATAAGGAGCTTCCGTCGCCTCAAATTTTTCAGCAGTAATGGATACTTCGTCATTTGTGATGTCAACAGATATGCCAAGTGAACGTAACAATTGGGTGATAGTGGACACATCTTCTAAAGCAGCAGGTACGTTTTTTATCGTAACCTGATTACGTGATGCCAAAATGGAAGCGGCGATAAGGGGTAATACTGAGTTTTTGGAACCATGTGCTTTTATGGTCCCTTGTAATTTTGATCCGCCATGTACAATGATTTTTTCCAAGTGAATGCCCTCCATTAAGGAAAGATAAGTATCTTATAATATGTTGGTATGAAAAAATTGAAGGTTTATGATATAGCTATATGCCATCTACCCAAACTAGGTGATTATAAGAGGAGGAAGATAGATAATTAACGAAAACATTAATAGATTTTATATGCCAATCATATTTTTCTACAAATGAATCAAATTGTCCTCTAGAAAATATGTTTGGATCATTTAATATAATGTTATAATATTCTTGTAATATCAGCTATAGATAAGAGGAGAGAGAAATGGCTGGTTGCGAGGCTAAAGTTCATTCCCCCACAGCCTCTAACCCCGAGGCTGAGAAGCTTTGTGGGAAAACACCTGTATGTAAAAGGTGTGGTCTTTGCAAGAGTTGTCATAGCGAATCACAAGAAGAAGGTTGGGCTACTGAGGGATGGCACTCCTTCAAGAAATAAGTGATAAATTATGATAAAGAGCACATGGTATCAACTACCATGTGCTCAGCCAATTATATGGGTATTGTTACTGGTTTTCTATTGTCAAGTGATAACTTGCATCAAATAATGCTATAATATTCTTGCAATGGCAGCTATAGACAAGAGGAGAGAGAAATGGCTGGTTGCGAAATTTTGATTAATCCAGATACAGAAGCAAATTGCGGAAAGACACCTGTATGTAAAACTTGTGGCTTTTGTAAGAAGCATCATGATGGTTCGCAGAGAGCAGAATGGGGTATTGGTTTTGAGAGGCACTCATTCGAGTTGAAACAATAAAATAAAGTACCTTAAAACAGAGCACATGGGTATCAACTACCATGTGCTCTGTCTGATTATAAAGAGAAATATTTTTGTAGGTCTTCGTTTTCTAAGCGACAGCCAGTATAAAATGATCCGAAGTCGCCAAATCTGGCACTAACTTCATCAAAACGCATTTCCTGTACAATCTTTTTAAATTGCAATGGATCTTCAGCGAATAAAGTAACGCCCCATTCCCAGTCATCCAATCCTACAGAACCAGTAATGATTTGCTTTACTTTTCCTGCATAGGAACGTCCGATTAAACCATGGCTTCGCATCATCGTTCGTCGTTCTTCCATTGATAGCATGTACCAGTTGTCGTTGCCTTCTCGACGCTTGTCCATCGGATAAAAGCTAATGTATTTGCTTTTTGGTAGGATCGGTTTCAAACGAGCTTGGATGTGAGGATCAGTTTCCGGGTCGGTTCCAGGTCTCATCTGATAACCGCTTAATTCTATTACTGAAACGAAAGAATATGCGGGAAGGAGATATTCTGCAATACTTGATTTATCAAATTGGTTTTTTACCTCATTCAATTCTTCTAAAGTAGGGCGAAGATGAACAAAAAGCAGATCGGCTTTTTGTCCGAGAATAGAAAATTGACCAAAACTGCCTTGTTGCTTTTCTTCAAGTGAAGCATAAGAGCTATTCAAATCCAATAATTCTTGAATAATTTTTTCTCTTTTTTGAGAGTCGGTTGCTTTCCAGCTTGTCCAGTCAATTGTACGAAAGTCGTGACTGACATACCAACCTTCATAGGTAGTTACCATTTCTCCCATATATTCCACTTCCTATTGTATGTGTTTTTAAAACCATCTTTACCATCTTATCAAGTCATTAACCTCTGGAAAATTTATTTCCAGCAGGATATATGTCTTTTTTGTGAAAATGCCAGCCGCGCTAATTGCCTTTAATCGAAAAGGTTTCTGCTAGTAGTCGATAGCACGTTCGTTTATGATGGAGATCATTCATAAAAGTGACAACCATTACTTCTTCAGTTTGGTAATCATCGCATAATTTTTCGATTTGTTTTTTTACACTCGAAGGGCTTCCTACAACCATTCGTTTTCGATTAGCTTGAATGCGATATTGATCAAAGTCGCTGTAAGGATAGGCAAGGGCTTCTTCAATAGTAGGGATTCCTTCTCTTGAAGCACCTTTCTCTAACAATAGAAGTGCGAGATCACCACTCTTCGCTAATTTTTCAGCTTCCTCATCCGTTTCCGCACAAAATACGATGATCGCTAAAAGTGTTTGCGGTTTATCGTTAAGTAAACTAGGCTGAAACCGATCACGATAATATTTTAAAATTTCTGTGCCGCCTTCTCCGTTAATGAACTGGGCAAAAGCATAGCCGGCTCCTCGTTGTGCGGCAAGATGAGCACTTCCACCGCTTGATCCGAGAATCCACATCTCTGGAACTGTTTCTATTTTAGGCGTAGCAAATAAATTTGGAAAACGGAAGTTTTTATCCGCCAAATCATACAGATAAGTAATTAAATCGTCGAGTTGCTCGGGGTACTTATCAGAGTATGTATTTTTATATTCTTGCAGGGCTTGTGTCGCCAAATGTGTTCCGCCAGGTGCTCGGCCTAATCCCATATCAATCCGATTTGGAAATAATGCTTCAAGAACACGAAAGTTTTCTGCAACTTTATATGCACTATAGTGTGGAAGCATAACACCGCCTGAACCAACTCGTATTTGTTCTGTTATTGTAGCTAAATGGCTGATTAAAACTTCTGGACTAGAACCTGCCAGACTTTTGGCGAAATGATGTTCCGAAACCCAGAAACGAGTATACCCTAGCTTATCAGCTTCTTTTGCTAATTGAGCTGTATTTTGAAATGCTTCCACAGCATTACTGCCGGATGAAATCAAAGACTGGTCCAAAACACTAAGTTTTATCAAAATGCTCACCTCAATCAATTAGTATCTGTTTATTGGAGAAAAATATAAAAAGAGGTTAGACATAGTGATCATATCAAGTAGAAAATTATATTCAAGTTATAGAAAAATCAGCGACGGTACACTCAAGGTTTCTGAGTGTACCGTCTGTTTTAACAATGACTATTACCAGAGCTCTGCATACAGCTCTTCAATTCGCTTGAAATTGTGGAGAATCTTCTCAGGGGTACGATCGTACGAGGACTTGTTCGGCTTCCTGAACCGAAGTTCCCTGCAATCGTACTGAAGTGCACCTGCATTTTTCTTGTCTGAACCGAGGATTTCGACCCACTCCATTTCCCGTCGATCATCCCCATCACCCCAAAAGAGCGTCTTTCCCTCCATAGGAGTAAACCGCTGGTGATTAGGGTCGTAGTTTGCATTGTGAACAGGGAATTCAAGTGTATTATCTGCATCCCTATCACGCTCACGAATTCCGAGCGACCACTTGCCGGAGGAAAGTTTTGTTACAGTTACCAGCTTGGACATTTATTTTTCTCCCATACATATGCTGGAAACGGTCAACAATAATTCTATAAAAAATTATCAATAGTTGCAAGGGAAATATTTCTATTTGAATTATTTTTTGTGATATGAATCCATGCAATACACCATTTCAACTGGTGTATTGCATGGAAACATTCTATTTTATTTTACTTTCTCTGCGCCCAAGGAAAAACTTTCTGGCTTTTTTTAACTTCATCGAGAATATTTTCTGGAGTTGCACTTTTATTGTACTGGACATGTTCGACATGTATATCTCTGCAGTCAAACAAAATAGTTGATACTTTCGATATGTTCCTGCCAGTGATGGTAAACTTTTTCACTTCGGATTGATAGGAACCTGATCCACAGGAGAACGTCTTCCTACCACTAATAGGTGTAAATGTCTGGCTTCTTACATCAAACTTGGCACCACGAATCGGGATGGTGACAAAATTTACAGTTGTATTGGCATGTTCTCGAATAGCAACTGCCCATTCATCCGGTGAAATCTGTATGATTTCTACAGGTTTTGACATAATATTCTCCGATGCGAAAAGTGAACACTTACGTAATTTAGTATAAAACAACTTCAAGAAACAGAACAGGAAAATTATCCTTTTTTAGAAAAAAAGAATAACTTTTTTATTATTTTACATAAAAAACCTCTTATTATTATGAAATAAGAGGTTTCTGCGTTTTATTTTAATGCCTTATCCGTTTTTTCTACTAATTCCGTAAGTACAGTCGTAAATGCTTCTAAATGCTCTTGTACTCTTCCAGGGAATTCTTTTTCTAAGAAAGTCAGGTTATCGTTTTCCGTATGCCAGATTTCTCCATGTTTGACGGTTTGGGTGTATCCGTCTAGATCACCAATTTCCCAGTTTGTTGCTTCAAGGTATGCATAAGGAATACCTGCCGCTTTGAATGGTGCGTGATCGCTCCAGTCACCAGTAGTACCTTGAGGGTAATCTGGATTTAATCCTGGATTAGTGGACATTGCAATCTTTTTCTTTTTAGCAAAGGTAAGTGCATAATCCCGTAGTTTCCCTTGTTCTCCTTGATCACCATACACATACATATAATCGCCCGCAAGAAGGCTGTCCAAGTTAATCATCGCAACTGTATTTTTCTTTTGTTCTTCGGTCATTTGGGATACATAGTATTTGGACCCTTGAAGTCCTGCTTCTTCTGATCCAAAGAATATAACTTTCAAGGTATACGGTGTTTTCTTTTTCATAACTTTTTGCAGTGTTTCTAGCACAACACCAATACTGGAACCGTTATCATCTGCACCTTTTCCAACAGAGACAGAATCATAATGCGCACCAACAATGAGTTCCTTTGTAGACTTGCCGGGTTTTGTTGCAATTACATTTTGGGAATAGTATGTTGTTCCTTTTCGAGAATAGGTAAACGGCTGTATTTCCGTTTTAAGGCCCAGTAATTTCAATTGATTCGCTAAATATTCACTTGCAGTTTTTTCTGAAACAGTCCCAGAAACTCTTGATCCAATGTTTTCAGAAAGATACTTCACCTGTTGATAAGCAAATTCACCAGTCTCTTTTGGTTTCGCAGTGGCAATTGAAAAGGGAGTAAATAAAAAGGATAGGGAAATCACTCCGGTTAAAGCTAATTTCCAAGGTGTTTTTTTGATAGTAGCGATCAAGAAGAAGCCTCCCCATGATTATAATAATTAATATTTCAATTCTATTTTAATTTTAGAATAAAATATGAAATATTACTATATATTCTTATCGGTATTTCTGTTTTAATTGTATTTATTATATTTGTAATAGTTATTTTTTACGTAATACAGAGGCAGGAAGGATCATAATTTTTTGGTAATAAGATGTTTTATAAGGAAGATGAAAAAGAGGTGATCCAACTCGTGTGTAATAATTGTGGTTCTGATGTTATGGCGGATTATTCTTACTCTCAACGTGGTGATCCTATTCCAAGGCCTGTTCGTCCAGTTCGACCAATTCATCCAGGTCCTATACATATACCACATGGTCCGTTTGGTATAGCACCTAGACCCGCTTTTCCTTGATTTATTCCAGGGTTTTATCCAATGTTTTATCCGAGTTATTATGCTTCTCCTTGGTACTACTATTGGTAAGAAGAAAATTACTTTCGAATACAATACTACAAAGGAAATAATGAGTTGCTAGAAATTATTGAGAAATCGATTGAAGGGGAGTGCAATGCAATAATCTGTTATCAAATATTAGATGTGATTGGTCAGACAACGATAAAGTATCAATGAAAATGGAGAAGGATGAAGAACTCCTTCTTTTAGGGAGATAAGTAAACTGTATTTTTCTCTTACTAGAAAAAATTCAAGAGCAAAGCAAATAGAGAAGTATCTGGTTACATTTCGAGAAGGATTATAGCATGCTTTTGAAGATGAACAGAATACAAGAGTGAAATATGTTTTTAGGCGAACAGCTCTTGATGAACAAAATCATGCTGTTTGGTTTCTGCGTTTCCTTACACAATAAAAAGTGTTGTACGAAAATGTACAGCACTTTTTATTTATTAATTCGGCTGAAGTCGTGGAGTGGGTTGGAGGAGAGGTTTTTTATGCAAATTTTGCAATTGATGATTTTGTACTTTACTTAAACACAAGACGATAGCTGTGCCAATTAATGCGCTGATCATATCCCAATGCGAGTCGAATATATCACCTTGATAACCTAAAAATTGTTGGATATTACCATCAAAAAATAATCCGATACTGAACTCAAAAATTTCATAAAAAGCACTGAAAGCAAGGCTGAGCAATCCAACGATCAAAAAAAGCCATTTGTTTTGATACAGTATCTTGGCGCGAATAAAATATTCTCTCACGATAGCAGTGAAAATCATACCTTGAAAAATATGACCGACTCGATCAAAATTGTTCCGTTTAAAGTGAAATGCTTTTTGGATCGTATGAAAAAAAGGTACTCCACCGTAAGTGTAATGACTTCCAATAAGCATAGTAATGGTTCCAAAAAATATTATCCAATAAGTTAACGATGTTAATGGAAAACGTTTATAGGTGAGGATTAGTAGGATAACTAACAATAATGCGGGTAACATTTCATACCACCAAAGGCTTCGTTTAATCGGATGTATTCCAGACCAGATAAGAATGATTACAAAAATTAGTAATTGCAATAATAAAATGGATCGTTTCATATGCCACACCTTTTAAGAGATAGGATTCTTTTATTTTTCCAAACAAATCGGTACAGTATGCAAGTGGTTCTATTTACCTATTATGCTGGGTATTTCTTGCGTCAAATTGTATTCAAAGGTAAGATGATAAAGAATTCATAATATATTAGGAGGTGTAATTTTTTGGCTTTAACTACGGTCCAAAAAAAGAAAAAAGAGATTATTGAACTAGTTTTTGCTCGTATACGCAAAGATGGATTTCGTAAAATATCTCGAAACGAAATCAATATTTGGAAAAGAAAATCAGAACAAAAAGTTGATATATTGTCGCAGACAGTTCCAGCACCACCCGTCATTCGATCCATATTCGTAGGATTTTATGCAATGCCCACTATTATACGTTTTGTGCTATTTATCCTATATATTATTGCCTCCGCAGGTATGTCAGGAAGTTTTTTTATGAATTTTCTAATATTGCTTCTTGTTACTCCAATATACTTAGGAATTTTAGGATATGGTGTACAAATTTCCTCTCGATTAATGGAGAAAATGGCAAAAGGGAATGAATTGGATCGCTTACGTGATCGGATGATCTCCGCCGTGAATTTGGTTATTGATTTAATCGAATCTGATTCTGTTTTGTCTACTTATCGTTTTTCTTCCTGTGGTGATGACTACTTGGATTGGTTTGATATATATGTAGAAAAAACATTGTCATATTCTATTTCATCTGTTTTTCAACAAGAAAAATATTTAGAAGCATTTATGAATCAACGAATTTATCATTATTCCAATCAGACAAATCAAGTTTACTTTCAAATAAATTGTTTAAATGATCCGCTTTATTCGGATACAGAGCGTCAAAAAATACTTGATAAATTTCATCAGCAAGCGGCTGTCTCTGTACCGGAATATCATGGTCAAAATCCATTGAATCCGGAAATAGCAGCGACGAAAGTTGCTGATTTAACACCAGAAAAAAGAGAAGAGCTTGTGCAAGAAGCATTAAATGAATTAAATCAAATGATTGGATTGGAACCTGTAAAAGAGTTTGTATTAGAAATGAAAGATATGGTTGCGATTCAAGTAGAAAGAAACAAAATAGGACAAACAATCACGAATCAAAGTCTTCATATGATCTATACTGGTAATCCAGGAACGGGAAAAACAACCGTTGCCCGAATTCTAGCAAAAATATTTCGCGCACTGGGTGTAGTTTCCAAAGGTCATTTAGTAGAAGTAACAAGGGAAGATTTAGTTGGGGAATTCATTGGTCATACAGCACCGAAGACAAAAAAAGTTATCGAACGCGCTATTGGTGGCATTTTATTTATCGATGAAGCATATGCCCTATCACGTGGAGGCGATAATGACTTCGGAAAAGAAGCAATTGATACGTTAGTAAAAGGAATGGAAGAAAACCGAGAAGATCTTATTGTGATTTTAGCAGGCTATTCCAAAGAAATGGCAGAATTTATGAAAGTAAACAGCGGGTTAAAATCGCGATTTCCAAGTCAAATAAAGTTTCCTGATTATACGGATTTGGAATTACTCCAAATTGCGAAAAATGAATTACAGAAGGAACAATTTATACTGGATGCGGATACTGAAAAGGCCTTGCATTCTGTGTTGGAACGCAGGCAAATAGCAGGAAGAAATGATGATGGGAATGGTCGCTTAGTTCGAAATGTAATCCAAGAAGCGATCAGACGTCAATCCAAACGTTTAAAGAAAGATGGATTTCATTCTCCGGAAGAGCTTCGAACCTTACAATCCATTGATTTTGGAGTGGCAGACAACAAAGGACAATTTGATTTGGAAGAAGAGTTTGCCAAAGTTGTTGGAAATGAAGCAATAAAAGAACATGTACGTGCACTTGTTGCGCAAGCAAGAATCCAAAAGTTGCGTCGAGATCAAGGATTTTCTACGAATAAAGGACAATCTCTTCATATGATTTTCAAAGGTAATCCAGGAACAGGGAAAACTACTTTTGCTCGAATTATTGGAACTGCTTTAAAAGAACTTGGAATTCTAAAATCTGGTCAATTGATTGAAACCGATCGCAGTGGTTTAGTCGCTACTCATATTGGTCAAACTGCACAAAAAGTAAATGAAATGGTTCAAGAAGCTCTTGGCGGTATTTTGTTTATTGATGAGGCTTATGCGTTAGCATCCGGAGGGGAAAGTGATTTTGGAAAAGAAGCAATAGATACCTTAGTCAAATCAATGGAAGACCACCGCGAAAATTTAGTAGTTATTCTTGCTGGATATAACAATGATATGGAACGGTTTTTGCAAAGCAATGCCGGCCTTGTCTCTCGGTTTCCAACCGTTTTTGAATTTAAAGATTATACCGAAGATGAATTGTATCAAATTTTATTGAAAATAGTGGATAGTCAACAATACCAATTGAGTATCGATTGTGACTTAATTATCAAACCTATTTTGCGTGCCCATATAAGCCGCGGTTCATCAAGTAATGGACGCTTTGTTCGAAATTTATTTGAAAGAGCGGTCCGAAATCAATCCGTACGTCTCGGTTTAAAACAAGATATTCAAAAAGAAGATTTGCTACAGTTATTTCCGGAAGATTTTCGAAGCTAAAAAACACCTACGCATGTAGGTGTTTTTGCTATACAAGAATGTTTTGTACTGATGCGGCTATGGTGATGATATTTTGGTTTTCCCTTTATACTACGTATTCGAAATAATTGGATAATTGTTTCTGGTGTAGGAATTCAAAAAAGCAGACAAAGGTGAAATAAGGTATTATTAGATTATTGTAATATTTTTAATAATTGGAGGGACGTGCTTGTTGAGATCCTTTTTTTCAATATTTTTCATCATGATGTGTGCTGTTTTTAGTATCATACAACCAGTACATGCAGAGACGCAGACAGAAGTTTTACAAAAGAAAATAGATCAATTAGAAATGCAATTAAATCAATCCAATATCGTAGATGAAAAACTAAAGTTAATGGAAAAAAATAACGATGATTTTCAAGATGATTTCAAAAAAGATCAAGAAAATTTGTTTAGTACTTTTAACATATTTATTGCAGTAGCAGCTTTTTTATTTGGAATCATGGCAGTTGTATTATCGATTACAATTGGACAGAGCAGAAAAGAGTTTAAAGACAACATCACTGATACGATGAATATTATGAAAGCAGAAGTTGAACATCAATTTGATGAAGAGTTAAAAGAAAGTTTGCAGCGAAATAAAGTGCACTTTCAAGAGAGCATTGAAGAAGAAAAGAAGACATTACAACGGATGATTGAGAGAGAATTAGCTTATAAAAAAGTGCGTGTTTTGGTTACGGGTTCCAAAGAAGATATTCAATTGATGAAGTCGAGGGAATTAAAACCGATTGAACGCAGAGGAATTACGGATATAACCATCATGCCGTTTGATGAGCATCTGTTTAAAGAAAAATTATTTGAAAATGCATTTGATATTATCGTGTATCGTTATAAGACAGCATGGGGAAATAATCAAGATGCAAGGGTCAGAGTGATCGTGGATGAGCTGGCAAAAGCCGGTTCAGATATTCCATTTATCGTGTATACATATGAAAATGGCCGTGTGGAAGGGGAAGACAAACGGAAATTAGAGGAGTATTTGTGGACTCGTTATGCCAATGTGCCGGCGACATTGGGCGATAGTTTGATTACGGTTGCTTATACATTTTCGAAATAATGATGGTGCCTAGTTGATGTTGACCAACTAGGCATTTTAACTAGGCAGAATACAGATCAATCCTATTGTTAGATACAAGAAACTTCATATTTGTAACTTTCATTGAATTATAAGTGCCGATCAAAATGTAGACCTCAAAGTCCAGAATCGCAATGTTCTCGATAAATTTTTCCTCTGGAAGATCACCGCGAATCAGTTTTCCTTCCTCAATCTTAATATGCACCCCTTCGGTCACAAATACGATTTCATGATTTTGAATTGTTTGCATATCTGCTCCTAGTTGAGATAACTTGTTTAACACTCAAATAGTATCATGTCTATATTTATAAGTGAATGATTAAACAACGAAACAAACTACTAGTTCCGATTATATACACGCTTGGCCCAATCATGTTAAAATGAGAATGTCTAGTGTCGAGTTTATATATGTTGCCGTTCATCATATTCACTAGGCTGCATATACTAAGTTTGATCGAGTTTATCAAAGGGGGTTTTTTGGTTGTTCCAATCACTTCTTAGAGCAAAACAGCAATTTGTCACAGAGACGAATACAGATAAAAACTTTGAAATGTTTATAAAGACTTTTCAAGAATTTGAAAAAAATATGGAAGCAATAGAAGAAAAACCAGAGCGGAAAAAATTATATGGGAGACCCTATCGGTCGATTTAAGAAAGGGGGGTGGGCGTGGATTTCTCATCTCCAAGTATGTCACATCTACCGCCAAATCAACCGCTGTATCATGCTGTTCACCGGGATCGCTACACAAGACAATCTTTTATCCAAGAGATTGAAAAAGCGACAAAACGCAGGATAATCGTCTATATAGCGAATTTTAATCATCCAGAAAGTGCAATTACTCGGGAAGATATTGCACCTTTTAGTGAAATGGTCTCTAACTTGGACAAAGATAGTGATGTAGATCTGATCATCCAAAGTCCGGGTGGCGATCCCAATGCAGCGGAAATTATTGTTCATACATTATTAGCTAAAACAAAGCATTTGCGTGTTGTTGTCCCTCAAGCTGCGAAAAGTGCTGCAACGCTTGTTAGCTTGGCAGCAGATGAAATTGTAATGAGTAACACATCAGAATTAGGCCCCATTGACCCGCAAGTTACAATCCCCACTGCTTTTGGTCTTGCATTTCGTCCTGCCCAAGCCTTTTTAAATGGTTTGGAGATGATAAAAAAAGAACATGCTAACGGACAAGCATTAAATCCAGCGTACTATCCATTTCTTAAGGGTGTGGATGCAGCTTTAATCGATTATTGTTTGAAATCGATTGAACATTCGAAACGTTTAGCTGTGAAATGGCTTTCGCGTTCGATGTTTAAAAATCAGATTAATGAAGCAAAGCGGATCGCAGAAGAACTGATCAACATTGAGAAGTATCCAAATCATGGTCAAGTCATCAATTACCAGGATGCAAAAAAAATCGGATTGAATGTGGTGTACAAACCCGATAACGATCCATACTGGCAAGCGATGTGGCAGCTGTATATCAACTATATTATTATGATGCGTGAAAAAGAAAGTGTAAAGATTTATGAAAGCACTTACTCTTCCATCATGATTTAGAAATGAAAATAGAATGAATCAATGCCGGAATGATGAGGCAGATGATTCATTCTATTTCTCTTTATTAGAAAACTTTTTTTATTTATAGTTGATTGACGATTTGGTGAAATGGTATAATTTTAATCAGACCAACGAAGACAGTTGAAATTTTACACGAATATTACAGAGAGGAGTGTATTTCTTCTTATAAAAATATTTACTCCATGAACTGGGGGTTTTTTATGAGCATTTTAATAATTAATCGTTTTGCCCATGACCGTTGCCAATACGAACAATGGCTCGATGGTCTGGATGAGGAATTACTTCTGCTATCAGATGAAGAAGTAATCGAAAGTTTCCCGGCAAAAGACTATGCTTATATCGAATCCTTTTCAAGGTTTGATACAAATGGAAAAGTTGAACTCCGTGCAATAGAATTATATGCGCGTTATCATTTTCATACGATTATCGCTATCTCAGAAAGAGATGTTCTTCGAGCGAGTTATTTACGAGAAAAACTAGATCTAAAGGGGCAGCTTCCGGGGAGTGCATTTCAATTTCGGGACAAGACACAAATGAAACAAATCGCTCGAGCATCTGGTTTAGCAGTTCCGCGTTTTGCTTCGCTTCGATCACACCTTGATCTCATCTCTTTTGTAGAGAAGTATGGATATCCAGCTATTATCAAACCAATTGATGGAGCAGGATCGCAGAATATTCAAGTTATTTATAATCAATTGGATTTAGAGGTCGCTCTAGAACAAGGCATACAACATTCTACAGAGGTAGAAACATTTATCTCTGGAGATATGTATCATGTGGATGGTCTCGTTACCGAAGGAGAGGTCGCATTTATCTCTGTTTCCAAATATGCAAGCGGGTGCCTAGCATATCAATCAGGCGGGTATAATGCAAGTTATCTGATAAGTCGTCAAAACCCTATGTTTCAAAGGTTTTCAAATTTTACAATTCAATTATTGCAAGTATTGGATACCCCTTCACATACAGCTTTTCATACAGAATTGTTTCATACGCCTGAAGATGAAATTATATTGTGTGAGATTGCTAGCCGTACAGGTGGGGGTCGTTTGGATGCCTATTTGGAGGAAGCATATGGTTTGCATTTGACTAAAGCTTGGGTGCAAGCACAATGTGGTGTCGATATGCGTGAAACAGCAGCAAGTGTTATGCAGCGAGAGCAGAGGATTCTTACAGGGGATGTATTGATTCCTCCACGAAAAGCAGAGTTTGTTTCTGGACCTTTGGAAAGCCCCCCTTCTTGGGTAACGGAATATCGTATGCTAGCAAAACCAGGAGAAAGTTACGATCATCCCAAATTAAGTGTGGATCATATAGCATCGTTTGTTGTCCAAGGAATGACTGAAGAAGAGATAGAAGAACGTCTAACGTATGTAGCTAATTGGTTTGAACAGTCTTCATATTGGAAGTAAAGTTTCATATCGGTGTGAAAGTGTAAAACAAGGGTAAAGATAATTTTAAATATTCAGAAAAGAGTGATGAGATGAGTATTTTAATATTAAATCGTGTTGCACGTGACCTTGCTCCATATGAAGATTGGCTAAAAGATTTGCATGAGGATCTTATTTTGTTGACAGCAGATGATTATGAAGCAGATTTTACTGCAAGTAATTTTGCCTACTTTGAGTCTTTTCCCAATTATAACTATAATGCAAATGTAGAAGCGCGTGCTATTGAGTTATATGATCGCTACAAATATAGGGCTGTTATTGGTCTATCTGAACGTGATGTTTTACGTGCAGCGTATTTGCGCGATCGATTTGGAATTGAAGGACAAACATGGGATAGCGCTTGGAATTTTCGCAGTAAGATTAAAATGAAGGAATTAGCAATGGGACATGGGCTGCCTTCTCCAGCATTCAAAGCAGTAGAAAATAGTTTTGATTTACTAGAGTTTGTGGAACAGCATAAATTACCTGTTGTACTAAAACCGATCGATAGTGCAGGGTCTGTTGGTACAACTGTTATTGAAACTCATGAGGAATTATTCACTCTTTTGCAACAAGGAGTTCCCCATGGCTGGGAAGTAGAAAAGTTTGTAGAAGGAGATTTGTACCATGTTGATGGGTTTATTTATCATGGAGAATTAGTATTCACGTCTGTAAGTAAATACGTAGAATCATGTTTATCCTTTCACGAAGAAGGGAAATTTACAGGGAGTTATATTGTTGACCAATCAAGTGAACTAGCCTTAAGGATGTCAGATAGAGCAGCGAAACACCTACGTATTATGGCTCCTCCTGAGCATACACCATTTCATGCAGAATTTTTCCATACTCCTGATGACAATATTATACTTTGTGAAATTGCGAGCAGAACGGGTGGAGGTAGAGTCAATATCCAAATTGATCAGTCATTTGGTATTAATTTGAATAAATGTTGGATTTATTCTCAGTTGGGTATTCCTTTAGAATTGCCCACTGGCGGCAGAAAGCAAGTGAAACCGAGCGTACTAACAGGTTCTGCTCTCCTTCCCCCGCGAAAAGGTGTGTTTCAAGGTTTTAGTGCTGAAGTTTGGCCGGATTATGTCACTGAATACCGCTTATTGGCCAAGCCAGGAGAAAAATTTGACGGACCCAAATCAAGTGTCGATCATATGGCATCATTAGTTGTGGTAGCAAGCAATGAACAAGAAATGGAAGACCGTCTCCAAGAATGCAATCGAATCTTTCGTGAACACAGTGTCTGGTCTTGATGGTTAACCCCTCTATGGAGGGGTTTTTTTGGATAGTAAGAAAAAATCTGATAATTGTTGTATAATGAAGTGGTCCAGATAATCCAACACTTAGGGGATGAAATGAGAGTTAATGAAAGCGGAAATCTTCTTCCTAAAAATGGACAAGAAGTGAAAGTCTCTTTTTTTCTGATCAAGATTGAGAGCGGGCGAGTTGTAATTTACTACAATGGAAGAGTCGTTTCCAATGCACTCTCTGTTCAGGAACTTCTTTCAAATGGTATGTATGCTCGTTCAGTAGATGTGGAAGGGTATAATATCTCTGTTCAAGCTGCTGTTCGAAATACAAATCTGAAAGTAAGGGTTACCAAATAGTCATTTCTAAGTGTAAAAAGGTGGGTAGAATTAATGTTCTGCCCACCACGAATAAAGGAAATGTCTGCTTAAAACTAAATATAAAACTTGAACGGCGGCTACCCAAGTAAGATAGCTGCCGTTTCACTGATTTTTATTCGTTTATTTGTCTAATAAACCAGTGAATCATTTCACAGACTTGTCTACATGAATAATCCAACAGACAGTTGTGCTGTCCTGAAAGGACATACACATGATTTGTTACATATTTACGCACTCGTCGCATGGTTCTCTTAATATCAACTACTTCGTCATCTTGTGCAAGCAACACCATGGTTGGCTTTTTGATTTCTGTATGTTTCACAAGACGATTTGTAAAATGGATGACCCGATAAAGTTCAAAAACGGAGTGAATAGGACGATATTCCTCTGATCCGCGATAAGAAGCAAAGGGGACATCAGATGGTTTAAAATAAATTGTCGGGCGGACTCGATTGATCCCATAGGCGATTTTTCGATCAAAAGTAGAGCGATGGAGATTACCCAAAAGGTGTTCGAAAAGCGGATTCAAGTAGAATGGAGAGCTAATGGGAATATTTCCGATTACTTCCAATCCGCATACCTTTTCCAATCGATCTGCGAGAATAGTAGCTTGGATCGAAAAAAGCCCTCCCATCGAAAAGCCTGCCAAAACTACTTTTTTTACTCCAAACTGCTTACATTTATAAATCTGAGACCAAATTGATTTCCACCAGTCCTGCCAAATGAGATGAATGGAGTAAGGTGGGTAATCAGGCACAAAAACAGAATATCCTAGGCTATTCAAGTAATAGGCAGCAGGTAGGATGGACATAGGAGTTTCTGACCATCCAGGAATGATGATAATCAAAATGCCATTTGTACCTTCAAGATAAAATGAGTCATGTGTAGGTTTTGGTAGTTCGATGCCCAGTAGATCATTGTATGTCATGATGCCTACCTTTTGGTTGAATAGAAATACACTTACTTAAGTGTATCTTTAAAAAGAAAAAATTGTCAATCTTGCAACAGAATATTTTATAACATTGCGAGCGAGAAAACCCACGGTTTAAATCGTGGGATGAAAGCGAGCGTTGAACGAGGGTAAGGAATTTTCCTTCACTAGTTCAATCTTTGGAAAAAGCAAATTCACAAACAAACATTCCCATGTTAAATATATGTATAGTTGTGACAGACGAAAACCAAGTTTGCTCGCGGCAAAGAAGAAATCAACAAACATAAACCGTGGGGCGCACGGGGTTAGCTTGGTAATGAAATAGTCATGAGGCTATCGTCCCAAGAATCCAACGGCTTTAGCCGTATGGAGTTGTCAAAAAGAAATCATAGTATCTAAAAAAGAAAATTTGTGCATCGAAACAGAGTTTCCATACAAATAAACCAACTACTAGTATGTTAAGCAGTTGGTTTATTTGCTCTATTCATGATGAATCCTAATCGTTCTCTTGCAAAGGAGGAGAATTATCAATGGGACTCGTTGTTTTAGGTTCCATATATAATGTTTGATTTAATGGCATCTGCCTTATACTAATTAACATCTAACTTCACTCAATTGACCTACAAAGCATGACGTTTCTTGTAAATCAATGCACTTAATTATTCTATTTTTCAGAAGCGATTTATCTCAGCTAAGTCACCTACAGTGCCAATAACAGAAGCATATCGCATGGTTTTTCTCTGATTTGGCTCATAAGACGGCCATGGGATGGAAACACCAGGATTGCCAGTTCGTATAAACCCTATCCAAGCACTACTAATAGCAGCTGATAAATCAGCAACAACCTCTGAATCAGCCCCTTGCAACATCGGCGCATCACTACATGCTTCGAGATTTCCGAAAACAAATGGCACTTCTAGACAATGGCAGGCTTTAAGGGGAGATCCAGGTGGTGCCCAATCAAACTGATAAACCCAAGCACGACAGCCAGCTTTATGAACTGCTTCCGCTAACCTAAGAGAAGGAAACAGAAAAGTATAGTCAGTCATCAAGTCAGATAGCAGATCGATATTTGTGCTGCCGGGTCTTCGTTGGCGGTATTGCTCGAGTGCATCTTTTTTCCCAGTTAAAGCAATAAAACGCTCATGCACCAAAGCTGGATCAGGGTCTTTCATGTTTCGAAAAAGAGTATTACCCTCTTCAGTAGTGGTACCAATAATGAGATCAACACCTGCTTTAGCCGCACCTTGTGCAGTCTTCTCAATAAAACGATCAGTAGTAGAAAGAGAATCGAATACTGGCATAAAAGGGAGAGCAACTTCACCAAAACGCGTAATTTCCTGAGCCAATTTTTCCGATGCTTGTATGATTTGAGTAGACGATATGGCATTCAATTGAGTGATGATTACTTTTGGATCACTCTGATCAACATTCAAAATATCCAGAAACCGCTTGCCATATTCAAATGCTTCTGCTTCCGATCTAGGAGGAAGACCTACGGACGCACTTTGTAATATAGCTCTTTGGAAAAGACCATGAGCTTCTGGCATTGCCAGTAGGCACATAATTGCATTTGCTCCTGCTGATTGTCCCATAACAGTGATCCGTTCAGGATCACCACCAAAGCACGCAATATGATCTTGCACCCATCTCAGAGCGGTAAGAATGTCATAAAACCACATTTTCCCATCGCTAACCCCAGGATAATGCAAAAATCCAAAAGCACCCAGTCGATAATTAACTCCCACGGTAACGATGTTTCCATCGTTAGAAAGTTCTGCTCCGTCGTACCAGTCTAGCGACCCAGCGCCAGTCATATAATGTCCGCCATGTATCCAAACGGCAACAGGACGTTTTTCCACATCAATGGCAGGCGTGGAAATCGTGAGGGATAAGCAGTCTTCTCCTTGTGGCAGTTCAGGAGAATCTCCGACTACATTGCGTATTGGAGAAGGAGGTTGGGGTGCAATATTGCCATGTATATTTGCATCTCGAATTCCCGTCCAAGCAGATACAGGGCGTGTAGGCGAAAAGCGAAATTCCCCTTCAGGTGCATCAGCATAAGGAACACCACGAAACTGAATTACACCTTTCCTCCGAATACCTTGAAGCGCACCAAGAGTGGTTTGTACGATCAGTGATTCGTTTCTCATAAAAAATATCTCCTTTACTTTTCCTAGTGAATATGGTGGGGCTTTTTGAATTCGCTAAATATATGTGATATAAAAATATTTTGTATATTACGATAGAATTTCTCGATGATTCCTCTCTTCTGGCGTATATTAGATTAAGTTTTCAAGAACTTAAGTCCTTTATAATACATGGAGATGATCTCATTATTTGCATTTCTGTCAAAGTATACATAATCCATCGTTCCTTTCAATAGAAATATATCTTTTTGAAATAGGTTTAACATTATTGGAGAAGTAAGAACTTGTGCTTGCAGTTGATTTCCGTTTATATCGATAGAGATAAATTCATAGTCTCAGATTGATAATTACCCATATATTGTAAAAACTGTTTTTCCACTTTCATAATAATTAATAGGAGAATCCTCAGGCAATCGGATCATGCGAGGAGAGTTTTCCTCATCACGAAAACCAAAACCTTTTTCATAGAAAACCTAACCATCTTTTGCAAGTCCAATTGCTATACAAGGTAAGTTTGACTCTCTCATTCCTATTTCTACATAATCTTCAAATATATCAATCCTGTGCTTATTTTTCATAAATCCCCTACTCCAAAAGTTTTTTGTCTCTTTGCTTTTTTCATCAAAACCCATTTGGTACTCACTTGTCTTAAGCATTTATCGAAAGTATGGAACTCATGCTTTCGGAGTTTTCCATAGCAGAATGACGACCAGAAGTCCTGCTAGGCACGGTAGCAATCCAACCAAGCCTAACAACGGCGGCAGGCCAGTGTCTCCGGAAGTGTCTTTTACAAGTAGATTGAATAGAGCGATGATCGTACTGAGTATGAACATCCCAGTTGCCGCCCATCGGGTCCATCGTTTGTCTTCTCTGGAGCCCCAAATCACATTAAGCCAACTGAGGATGCCCAGCACTCCAATGATGGACAAATAGATAAGATAGATCATAACTGCTGAGTCAATGCGCGATTGACTGTATGAAGGGTAGCTGTCCTTGATGTGGTTTGCTAGTACGTGGACAGTGAAATGGTCAACATACAAGATGATCATGGTTATAATGGTAAGCACAAGACCAGCATACATTGCAAGGATAGCCGATCTCTTAGATGGAGAGTTTGTGATCGATTCCATACTATTCACCTCATTCAAATTTCTATAAACTGTGGAACAACAACTTACTGATAAGTTAAGATTCGATAATGAATGAATTATAAAATATTCATTCACTCAAAATCAAAAAAACAGGGGTGATCATACACTATTTTTGGAAATTAGTTAAACCCCTTATGATAAATTCTGCTAAATACAGAATAATTTGCGGAAAATGTTGAATCCCGATTTCTTCCTTATGTGTATCGATATAGACTAATGAATCGAAAAAAGCAAGAAGCAGTTCATCATCTATATCTTCTCTTATTCGGCCCTCCATTTTCCATTTCTTAAATAATTCCTTATACATATTAGGCAAGGAATCATTACTCTCTGCACTTTCTTTATGGTAGATTTTTTCCAATTTGTGAAAAAAATCCGGGTTATACCATTCTTTCAGTATTGGATTTGAATGGATGGCATGTATGTTTTGTTCTACTATTTCTTTTACAATGGAAACAGGATCTTGATTCAGATCAAGAGATTCCATGATCGCCTTTTTCAGTTGCTCGTTTTCTTTTGTGTAGATTTCTACGAACAGTTTTTCTTTTGATGGATAGTAGTTATAGAACGTACCAACTCCGATACCAGCATTTTTAGCGATGTCGGAAATGTTCGTATCTTTAAACCCTTTTGTCAAGAATAACTCTTTTCCACATCGGAAAATATCCGCTTTTTTATCCTTCAATAAACCCCCCTCTTTCGAATGAATATTATTTAATTCATTCATATTAAAGCAGAGACTTCCCTTTTTGTCAATTCTACATAGGGGTTAATTTAAACCCTTATTTTTGAATGAAACACCAAATCATTCGGTGATACTTTTCTCGTCATCTATGAAATATTAAACATCATAACTGATTCCGAGTAATGTGGAACAAAGGGATTATGAAGTAATTCCCGATATCACTTGTTCTTTATTTTTTGTTCTCTTATTCACCACCATGATACCAAGGCAAACGAGAACCAGTCCACCAAAAGTCAAGATACTCAATTTTTCAGACAGGAGGATGGAAGAATAAAACACACCAAATATCGGGATCAAAAAAAGAAAGACAGATGCTTTGCTCACTGGATGATAGCGAAGTAAAATATTCCAAAAAAATGTTCCGATCAATGCTACCAATGATAAGTAGACAAACGTAAGTCCTGATTGAATATCAAAATGAAAAGGTAAAAAACCAGCTTTCCAAATACCTACACTGATAAGGCATAAGGAACCGACAAACAATTGATAAAAGGTGATGATATCAATTTCAAATCTAGCAGATTCGTGCCGTGCTAATAGATTTCCTGAAGCAGCTGCTAAATTAGAGAGGAGCAGTAAAATTTCTCCCAGTCCAAATCCTATCTCCATGGAAATCGAATGCAGACTCACAACGACGATCCCTAAAAATCCGATGCTGATGCCCAATGCTTTGCGTAAATTCAACCGATCATTTGTATCAATAAAGTGTGCTATCAAAATTTGAAACAAGGTTGAAGTTCCTGTAAGTATAACCGTAGTCATACTTGAGGAGATGCTTACTCCTACATAGAAGAAAATATATTGCAAAAAGTTTTGTACAAATCCGACTTTGCTCAAAGAGCGAAATGCAGAGCGCTGGAAGACACGTTTTTTGCTGATGAGTCGAATAAAAACGTACAGAATAAGCGCAGATAAGAGGAAGCGATAACCAGCAAAGACAAGTTCTGTACTATAGTCATGTGTCTGGATGGATAGCCATTTATAGCTGAGTTTGATAAGAGGAGCTGGACTCGCCCAAAGTAACGTAACGATCAAAATGGTTGCACTAAATCCTAGCGGGTGGGTGACAAACTTTTTCATATCGTTCTTTCCTTCCTCCATAATTTCGAATCTTGTTTTTTAGAGACATGAATGAATATTAATATATTCATTCATATTAGAGCAAAGTCTTTCCTTTTTGTCAAGTTGAACACGGTTACGACAGTTGATATGATTTCAATCAAGTGTTTTTGTTCGTATTTCGAGCGAGAAAATCCACGGTTTCAATCGTGGGATGAAAAGCAGCGTTGTTCGAAACCCCAAAAAAAGGGGTTGCAAGAACAACAAATCTTTGTATATTAGAACACATGATCGGTGATCATCCTACTGGTAGTAGGTTTGTTCTTTGAAAATGTAGTGGTATAGGGTTTCGGTGGCAAATGGATACGTCTCCCACCGAGTAAAACCATTAGAGGCAGGAAAAGAACTAGAGCGCTGGTAACAGGCGTTCCGCCCATGTGGGTACACTTCTAACTGCATGGGATGGGCTGATGAGACAGCCCCAAACTTAGGAGTTGCACAAAACAGAAATGGACGCATGTAGCAGAACTACCTAAGAATCCCACGACTTTAGTCGTGGAGAGTCTCAAAAAGTTGATTTCTAAAAAATCATTTAATTCAATATCAATATCTAAATTGGTTCTATCCCTTCATTAATTGATTGTTTTTCCTAAGCTCAATTAACTGTATTGTGTTGGCAGTATATCTAACTGTATAATTTTCTTTTTAATTACAGTGATTCCTAAAAACAGATTGACATACTTTGTATTTAAATATAAAATGAAAAAAATTAAATATCACTTCTTATCGAGAGAGATGGAGGGACTGGCCCTTTGATATCTCAGCAACAGATCATTTGATACTGTGCTAATTCCAGCAAGCGGAATGCTTGGAAGATGGGAAGAGTTACTTAAATGAACGGATAAACATTTAAAACGCCTCTTTCTATTTTTAGAAAGAGGCGTTTTTTGTTTTTCGTTTAAACTTTTTGTGAGAGGAGGAAGAAGATTGATTGAATTAGTAGATATCAGCAAACGCTATCCTGGTTCACCTGCCGTAGATGCTTTAAAGGAAGTATCTCTTCATGTGCAAAAAGGAGAAATTTTTGGTGTTGTCGGTGTAAGTGGAGCTGGGAAAAGCTCTTTGCTCCGTTCAGTTAATTTCTTGGAGAAACCAACTTCAGGAGAAGTCAAGGTTGATGGTATCTCTTTATCTACTTTGTCAGCAAATCAACTCCGAGAAACACGTAGAAAAATAGGAATGATATTTCAGCAGTTTCATTTGTTAGAAACAAAGACGGTGTTTCACAATGTGGCTTTACCACTCTATTTAACTGGAAAGAAAAAAGGAGAGGTAGAGAATAGAGTACTCGAATTGCTTGATTTTGTTGGTCTTGCGGATCGGGTAGATTATTATCCCGGACAGCTTTCAGGCGGACAAAAACAACGAGTTGGGATTGCTAGAGCTTTAGCAACTGATCCTCATATTTTATTGTGTGACGAAGCAACATCTGCCCTTGATCCTGATACAACTAAGTCCGTACTTGATCTATTACGTAGGGTGAATAAAAACTATGGAATTACCATTTTATTAATCACACATGAAATGGATGTTGTTCGCAAACTTTGTGATCGGGTTGCGGTTTTGGATCAGGGGAGGATTGTAGAGCAAGGTTTTGTCTACGATGTATTTACCAATCCAAAATCAGATACAGCAAAACGGTTTGTGAGTACAATTTTTCAACAACAACTTCCAATAAGTATTCGAAGTTTATTAAAAGAACAAGTAAAGATTTATCGCATTACATTTACCGGGAGTAATGCAACAGAGCCTTTGATTGCAGAAACAATCAGAAAATTCCAGACCAATATCAACATTTTGCAAGGAAATATAACCGAATTGCAAAGTAGGCCTTTTGGAGATTTGTTAATCAGTATTGAAAGTGATGAAAAAAAAGTGGAAGAAGTTATTCGTTATTTAAAAGATAGAAAAGTATTTGTAAGGGAGGTGAAAGGAGATGGTGTTTGATTGGGCTGTTTTTTGGCCGCAGTTAGTAGATGGCATTTTGGCAACGCTTATTATGGTTTTTGTATCGCTTGTATTTTCCATACTTCTAGGTTTTCCATTAGGCGTTGTACTCGTAGTGACAAGATCGGACCATATTTTGGAAAATAAAGTTGTGTTTACGATATTAAATACCATCATCAATATATTTCGGTCAGTCCCATTTATTATTTTATTGGTTGCCATTATTCCTTTTACTCGTTTGGTAACCGGTTCATCAATAGGCACTGCGGCAGCGATTGTTCCTCTTATTTTTTATGCAGCCCCTTATTTTGCACGTTTAGTAGAAAATTCTTTATTAGAAGTAGATAACGGAGTGGTGGAGGCAGCCCAAGCGATGGGTGCTACTCCTTGGCAAATCATTTGGCGATTTCTTTTGCCGGAATCCCTGAGCTCTCTATTTTTAGCGGCGACGATTGCTACGATTGGATTGATTGGTGCCAGTGCAATGGCAGGTGCAGTTGGCGGAGGTGGATTAGGAGATCTTGCGATTACATACGGCTATAACCAGTTTGAAGTGCGTGTTGTGATTATTACGGTGATCTTATTAATTATCATTGTTCAACTTGTACAAACTTTAGGAAATTATTTAGCCCGATTAGTGAGGAGAAAATAATATGAAAAAAATATCATCTATTGTTATAGCACTACTGCTACTTGTAGGATTGGTGGCAGGCTGCTCAAGTAAAGATAATCAGACAATAAAAGTAGGAATAAGCAGTTCTGATACAAAAGTTTGGGAGTTTATTAAACAACAAGCACAAAAACAAGGTTTAACGATTCAAGTTGTTACTTTTAATGATTATGTGCAGCCTAATCTATCTCTGGCAGATGGCAGTTTAGATGCAAATGCTTTTCAAACAGTTTCTTACTTTAATGAATTTAAAAAACAAAGAAAACTTGATTTAAGTGCCATTGGTACAACTGTGCTTGCTCCCATGGGTGTTTACTCCAAAAAGTATAAAGATATTAGTCAAATCCCAGATGGTGCAACGATAACCATTCCAAATGAAGCAAGCAATGGTGGTCGAGCATTGCTGCTTTTGGAAAAAGCAGGTTTGCTAAAATTAAAAGATGGTTTTAACGGCAAAGGTTTGACAGAGGCAATTGCTTCCAATCCGAAAAACTTAAAAATCGTTACCGTTGCTGCTCCGCAAACACCACGTTCGATGGATGATGCTGCTGCAGCAGTAATCAATAATGGCATAGCTGTAAGTGCTGGATTAAGCCCAGTGACAGATCCGATTTTTAAAGAGGATAAAACAGCAAAACCTTATATCAATATTATCGCAACGCAAACAAAAAATAAAAATAATGCCAATTTGCAGAAGCTAGTGAAAATCTATCAATCTCCTGAAGTTGCAGCATATATTAAAAAAGTTTATAACGGCGGTGTAATTCCTACCGTGGTTCCTGTCTCCGAAATCGAAAATCTTTAAAAGGTGAGTGAATCCAATGACAACCAAAACAATATCAGTTCGTGAAAAAGTGGCTCAATTTATAGAAGAGAATCGAGAACGATTAATACAGATCAGCCATGATATTCATGAACATCCGGAGATTGGCAATGAAGAGTATTATGCAAGTGGTATTCATATACGATTATTAGAAGAATATGGATTTATAGTCGAAACAGATGTAGCTGGGCACCCAACTGGGTTTATCGCTCGGAAAAAAAGCAACATATCCGGTCCCGTAATTGGATATCTAGCGGAATATGATGCTTTGCCAGGTTTGGGACATGCTTGTGGACATAACATCATTGGCACAGCAAGTGTAGCAGCTGGAATAGCGTTAGGAGAAGTCATTGAAGAAATAGGCGGGGAAGTGGTAGTGTTTGGCACGCCAGCAGAAGAAGGAGGGCCAAATGGAAGTGCCAAAGCTAGTTTTGTCAAAGATAATCGTTTTACTGGTATTGATGTTTGCGCTATGCTGCATCCAAATAGTGAAACTGCGAAAACAACACCATCTCTTGCACTGGATCCGCTTATTTTCTCCTTCTATGGTAAAGCTGCTCATGCTGCTGCTGCCCCTGATAAGGGAATTAATGCTTTGGACGCAGTAATCCAACTTTACAATGGGATCAATGCATTACGGCAGCATGTTCCAGATGATGTTCGCATGCATGGTGTAATCACTCATGGCGGGGATGCACCGAATATTGTTCCAGAATACGCAGAAGCGAGATTTTATTTGCGGGCAGCAAAACGCAAAACATTGGACGAAGTGACTAAAAAAGTAAAAGCCATCGCAGAAGGCGCTGCACTGGCTACTGGAAGTCGCGTAGAGATCAAACCTTTACAAAATGAAATTGATGAACTCATCTTAAACCCAACCTTTGATGCCATTCTCATAGAAGAATTAGAAAAGCTAGGAGAAGTAATCGTAGATGATGTTTCTGGTTTAGGTTCCACAGATGCAGGGAATGTCAGTCATGTTGTGCCTACGGTTCACGGGTATATCAAGATTGGCTCAGCTGATCTCGTTCCGCATACGGTTGAATTTCGAGAAGCTGCAAAATCACCCCAAGGAGATGAAGCATTAATTCGTTCCAGTAAAGCGTTAGCTTTGACAGGAATACGCATCATAACGGAAGAATCTTTGCTGCCAGCTATTCAAGCGGATTTTCGAATAAATCGAAGGTAAAGAATAAGATCTACTTTTTATATTTTAAATTAGTTGACCGACTGAATAATCAGTCGGTCTTGTTGTATCGTATTTGATGCTATATGTTACTGACCATATTTTATATGTACAATACTTCAACAAATCTCCAAACGGTTTAAGAATAAGTAGCCCCATAAGTCTGACCATTCTTGTCATAATAAATCCACAATTCATCTAGACAATTCCTAGTTCTTTACTTTCCTCATTGACGGCGTTTCTTACAATAAAGACAAATTTTTTTAGTAAAGTAAATATAGAGTGCATCTTTAATAATATAAGTATCGCTTCTATGCATACCCCTTATATACCTTCTCTGTATGGAGGGTGCTTGATATCCTTATCGTCCACTGGTTCTAGCAGTGTGACCGTCCATCTGGGGAAAGTTGGAGAGTTGAGCGCAGTAACCCGCATGGCAAAACCTTTCTAACATAGAGACTGAATATCCTATTTTATCGAATATATCACATATTTACAGTACTCACTGGTAAAGAAAACAAAGTATTAAAAATGAAACGAAAAACCTGTTCTTTTTTGTATGTGCTTTTTGCAATATAATGAAGGAAAGTTATTTTGGGGAAAGGGGCGAAGAGGGTTGCGAAGACCAATTATTCCAGGGTTAAAAGAGCGAGAACAAACGGATCACTTGGTCAGTCGTCCTATTACTTCTGCATTGGAATTACAAGAACGCCTAAGAAGAGAACGAAAGAGTTCATACATGGAAGCGATTGGAAAATTAGATACAAATACAAAAATAAATATAGATTCTATTTTGCAGAGTATAGAACAGGAATTTTCAGATATTTCGTCAGCAGACCAATTGATAGGCATTATAGCAAAGTGTTATTTAAAAGGAGATTATGATGTGCACTTGCTTGATCGAAACCAGAAAATTATGCAACATTTGAAACAAACGGATGTTTTGCCTGCTGTGTTTCATCAAGCGAGAAGTCTTGCACTTCATAAACATTACGCATTTATAGAAGTATATCCAGATTGTTTACGAGCAGTATCGTTAAATGGAGAGGTTTCTGTTGTAAAGGAGTGAACAGGCTGATGGCACAAGATGAATTGCAATTAGCAGAAATAAAGCTGGTGAGAGTAAGGCAAGAGTTAGAACAAAAATATGGTCATTATGACCAAGTGAGGCGTACGGCTACAGGTATTTTACAAGCGATCGATTTATCACTTGTCCGTTCAAGTATTGTCAAGAGTGTTACCGAAGAAATGATGATCACAACGCCAAAGTATTGGCTTGCTCCCGCACTCGTTGCCCTTACAGGATGGTTAAATGATCAACGGGAATTAGCAGAACGAGCTTTAGAAGAAGCAATGCGTCGAAATCCAAAGAAGACATCTTTGTTTTTTGCACTTGTCAGTAGAAGATACAATCGGCAAGTTGCTTGCAGGCAGTGGTTTGAACAGTATTTTCGTGAAATGAACCCAATGAAAGTTGATCGGGACATGATCATGGTGCTAGATGGGATCACCAATGGTGTTTTCCCATTATCCATCACTTCTGACTTTTTAGATCATAGCAAAAAATGGAGTGAAGAACTCGCCTCCAATGTTGAATTAAAAAAAGAGGAACGTGAAAAATGGCGTGATGCATTGTTTCAACGAGTGGAATATCCGTTGATGGATGAAAAATATCCTTATTTAGTGGAGAATACATTATCTTGGGGTGAGATTGGTTACTCTGCACAAATTGTTCAATACCATGATTTCATTGGAGATTATATGAAAAATGTTCTTAACCGATCCATACATCCTTCGCCACAAGTAGAAAAAGCAATTGACAACCTTTTAGATAAATTGGTCTTTCAGTATGAAGATGAAGAATTAAGTTTACGCCAAGAAGAAAGAAAAATGCAGATTATGATTGAAGTAGACGGCGACAAAGAGCAAGCAGATAAAAAAATGGAAGGAGAAAAAGAGTTATTTGCTCCTGAGCAAAATTACTTGGAATTATTGCGAAATATGGCAATGTATCCAGAAACGCTTCAAGTTTCCCCGCTTACACAGCGATTTGCGCTTGCTGTTCTCAAGGATGTCATTATCGAAACGCATAGTGATCTAGCCACTTCGATACGCAAACAAGTCCCTGTTGATATACAGCTCATTACTCCTCGGAAAATTCATGAAGTAGACTTGATGGCTGACTGGAGTTTCGAAACAAGAGATGGCTCAAATATGGAAGAATGTAAAAAATCGATTCAAGAAGCATTGAAAAAATCGAACAAAGAGCGGATCAAAGAAATGTGGAAGGTTCGATTTTCTGGAGAGTATATCAAACTTAAAAAGATAAAAGTAATTTTAGCAGCAGTTTTAGGAGTAGGAGTGATTTATGCATCTCCGCTTTTTGGATCTATTGGTTTACTAGCAGCAGCAGTCGGTTATAAATGGCTGCGAGAGAAGCCTTTTCATGATCAGTTAAAAGAAGTTGACCAGTATGTACAGACAGAAATTTCAGCGACTATGGCAGATGTTGTAGATTACCGGCATGAATTTGATAAAGCAGATGAGAAAGCCAGCCGATTACCAGAGTTATTAAGACCACTATATGTAAATGAAATGTTACAACGGAATTATGATAAAGCACGTGTAATTGTTCGATAAAGGAGGTTTTTGTAATGAGCGATAATCCTTTTAAAGAAGAAGAGTCCATGAGTGTTTTCAAAGATGCTCCTGCTGCCAATGATGATAGCAAAGCTTCTGTATTTACTTCGAATGAAACAAAAGAATCAAAGCCAGAATCACAGGAAGATGCTTATTCTCGATTTCCAAAATGGGATTTGCTTCCTCCGTTCAAACTCATTAATAGAGGAGGGAAGAAATGAGCGAGCCGTTAAAAGCGCCTTCTAGTTATGCGGAGTGGGTAACTTGTTTCGAACAATTGAGCGAAGGTCAACGAGATGAAGAATTATTAGAAGTTACAGCAAAAGGAACCGTTCCTTGGACACCTGGAATTGCCCAACGTTTTGCTGAGCGATTGATGAGTGCTATTTCTGAGCGATTACAAAAAGCGGTAGATCTGTTCAGTAAAGATTTACAACGCGCAAAAGGGGAAGAATATGCAGTTGTTCAAGCCATTTTGGCGATCCGCCGACAAATAAGGTATCTTCTCCTATTCGTAAAATTACCTGTGTTTCCAGAAGAAATACGAGAAACATTTACAGAAGAGATAGAGAAAAGCGCTCAAAATATCCAAGATCAAATTTTGCAAGAAGTGAAGAAAGATCCAAATGGTAGATTGGTTCGAGTCGTACAGCATACACCGATATTGGTGCAAGAAAACCCCATTGCAGATGATGCCCCAATTCCAATGGGGAAAACAAAGAGGAGAATTATATTCTGATGAGCGATCTAAATTCTTTCACAAATATATTGGAACGGTATTTAAAAGCGCGTATTCCATTTATATCGATTCGAAGTTCAGAGCGATCCCGCGTGTTAGAGGTGATTCGTAACTTAGCACAAAAAATAAACATTCCTACTTATGTACACACCTTATCACAAGGAATGAGAGACTTAGTTCAGCAGCGTACAGTGAGCGAAGATCGCTCAATTATGGGGGCAGTTGATTTTATTAGCAGTCAGTTTTCCCAGCGGCAAAATCTAACCTATGTCCTTACGGAAGTTTCGGATTTGGAAGATGATACTCCTACTGCTCGGTATTTTTACGATGTTGCCATGCTTGCAGCAGAAACAGGCGGATCTGTTATTGTCATCACATCCAATCCAGTATGGAATTCCTTAGCACGACTTGGCATGTCTGTGACATTAGATGTCCCAAATGAAGATGAGATGCTCCAGATTATACAAGAACAGATCAGCCCGTATCGTGGTCAAATGCCTATCAATTGGACGGATAAAGAAGAAAAAGAAGCAGCAGCAATATTAGCAGGTATCAGTCAAATTGAAGCAGAAAATGTGATTGCTACTTTATTAGCAAAAGGAAAAATAGAAAAAGAAGATTTGATTGAGCTTTCACAAGTGAAAGATAGCGTTTTCTCTGATATATCTGGTTTGGAGAGAATTTATATCAAAGACCAGGATTTAACGGTAGGCGGTTTAGAGGGACTACGAAAATGGCTGGATCACGAGCGGCCGTTGCTTACCGCAGATTTGAGAGAAAGAGGCATTCGTCCTCCTCGTGGTGTTTTGCTTGTAGGGGTTCCTGGTTGTGGGAAATCGTTATCAGCAAAAGCAATATCTGCGAGTTGGAATCTGCCGTTGTACCGATTGGATTTGTCTACCATTTACGGGCAATATGTTGGGCAGTCCGAAGGCAGATTAAAAGCTGCTTTGAGTACTGCTGATCATGTAGCACCTTGTGTATTGTGGATTGACGAGATAGAAAAAGGATTAGCAGGAACACAAGATAGTTCCGGGGTTACGAATCGATTAGTCGGTCAATTTTTGTTCTGGTTACAAGAAGCGAGATCCCGAGTGTTTGTCGTTGCTACTGCAAATGATGTATCCAAATTACCTCCAGAACTATTACGTCGTGGACGATTTGATGAGTTATTCTTTGTAGATTTACCAACTCCAGAAGAGAGGAAAGATATCATCAATATTTATATTCATCGTGGTTTAAAACGAAGTCTGGATGATCGATTGTTAGAGGAACTTGTTCGTTTATCCGAAGGGTTTGCTGGTGCTGATATTGAATCTGCTGTTCGGGATGTGGTAAAGGAAGCATTTCTAAAAGGAGACAGCTCAATCACGGTCGATTTATTTCGAAGGAGTTTTCAAAATGTCGTGCCTTTATCCCAGACGAGCCCAGAACAAATTCAAGCAATTCGCGCTTGGGGAAGAGAGAGAGCTGTCCCGGCTTCAGGAAGGCCGATTGCTGATGACCCCACACTTGGTCAAATAAAAAGAAATATGCTTTATCATTGATGCAAATGATATTTCTACGCTGAAGAAAAGGTAAAATTTAAAACTTAAATTCATATATATATCTGCATTCTGTATTTTCTTGATGTTAACATAATTATTTTAAGCAAATAATCGAGATTTGGAGTGTGATATGATATATTATTTTTATACCGCTATAAAAGCGGTATTTTTAAATCAAATACTGGAGGTAAGCCAGCTTGGAAGAAAATAACTTACAGCGACAATTATCGTCTAGACACATTTCAATGTTGGCAATTGGTGGTTCTATTGGAACAGGATTATTTTTAGCAAGTGGAAGTGCTATTCATGAAGCTGGAACTGGAAGCGCAATTTTGGCATATGCTGTCATTGGTGTGATGGTATTTTTCTTGATGACTAGTTTGGGAGAAATGGCAAGTTATATGCCTGTTACAGGATCTTTTTCCACTTATGCTTCCCGTTTTGTAGATCCAGCACTAGGTTTTGCACTAGGTTGGAATTATTGGTATAACTGGGCGATTACTATCGCAGTCGAGTTGTCAGCAGGATCACTTTTGATGAAATTTTGGTTTCCAAAAACCCCTTCTTATGTTTGGAGTCTTTTATTTTTATTTGTATTTGTGATTTTTAACCTGATTTCTGTGAGAGGATTTGGAGAATCCGAATTTTGGTTTGCTTTAATCAAGGTAGTAGGTATTATCATTTTTATCATTGTTGGGCTTCTGATGGTATTTGGTGTGATAGGCAATTCAGCTTCAGGTTTCTCTAATCTCACCTCTGGTCATGGTGCTTTTCATGGTGGTTTCTTTACACTTTTTCAATTATTGATAGTAGCTGGATTCTCTTTTCAAGGAACTGAATTGGTAGGGGTAACAGCAGGAGAAAGTAAAGATCCATCCAGGTCATTACCAAAAGCAGTAAAACAAATTTTTTGGCGTATTTTACTCTTTTATATTTTATCTCTATTAGTGATTGGCCTTTTGATCCCTTCAAACGATCCTAGTTTATTAGCAGGGGATGAGACGCATATTGCCATGAGTCCTTTCACCATTGTCTTTACACAAGCTGGATTATCAGGCGCAGCCTCATTAGTTAACTTTATTGTTTTAACAGCTGTTCTTTCTGCTGGTAATTCAGGAATTTATGCATGTACAAGGATGTTATGGAATTTATCCAAAGAAAAACAAGCACCAAGAAGACTCGGAATTGTAAATAGACGAGGAGTTCCTGTCTTTGCATTAGTTATTACGATTTTTGTAGGTGCACTTACATTTCTATCTTCATTTTTTGGTGATGGAACAGTATACTTATGGCTTTTAAATGCTTCTGGTTTATCTGGTTTCCTCGCTTGGTTAGGTATTGCGATCAGCCACTACCGCTTCCGTAAAGCTTGGATTGCTCAAGGGAAAGATTTAAAAGAACTGCCTTATCGAGCAAAGTTATACCCTTTCGGGCCTTTATTTGCAGGGATATTATGTTTTGTTATTATTTTGGGACAAAACATACAAGCATTTACAGGAGGACATATTGATTGGAATGGTGTTTTGGTATCATATATTAGTATTCCATTGTTCTTGTTATTGTTTTTTATCTATAAATGGAAGAAGAAAACCAAATGGATTCCTGCGGATCAAGTCGATTTAGATAATAAATAATTTTATGTACCTCACTGGTGTATGGTTGCTTATGGAACAGTAAAAAATATTACTGGTGATGACATTGGAAATTTTTCTATTAATTGGAATTATATTCGTTCCGCTATTGATGATCTTGGTGCATTGGATATGGAAAAATGCGGCTTTTTGGTTCTCCTTAGCTGCGATGCTATGTTTTATTGTGTTTGGTAGTATTGCAGCAAGTGGCATCTATACAATTATCCACGATCAAACTGTATTTATGACTAGAATCCATGGTTTGTTTTTAAATCCATTTTTCCTAATTACCGGATCGTATCTTGGTCTATATATTCTCTATCGACTATGGTGGATGATCTTCCATCATAATAAAAAATAAAGAACAGAGATAATTTCTCTGTTCTTTATTTTGTTTCTTCACTAACTTTTAATTTGTTTATTTGTAGATCAATTTCATCTAGTTCATCGATCTCTGTTTTTTTCGTTAGCTCTCTTTGACCATTCAAATAGTTGATTTCCTCGTTAATGCGTTGAAAATCGTTTAACATTTCCTCTGATTTTAGTGACTGCAATGTTTGATCTATACTGTGCTGTGCTTTTGCTCTGCTTACTCGAGCGATGAGGCTGTTTTTCTTATCTACTAAATTTAAGTATTCTCTTTCGAGTGTATAAAGTTTATCTTTTAGCTCATTAACTCCTGTTTCTGTTTCTTCTATATAACTTGCATATTCTTCTGATTTTTGTTCATAATGAGCTTTTTCGGCAAGTGCTTTATTTGCCAGCTTTTCTTCACCGGCTTTTTCGGCAATTTGCGATTGTTTATCTCTTTTCACGATAAGTAGTTTTGCTTCTTCATGTTGTCTTTTAAAATTATTTAAGTATCCAATCTGTTTGCTGATGACATCTTTTACATCCAAAATTTCTTTCTCCAAATCTTTCAGATACTGTTTTAGCATAGACTCTGGATTTTCTATCTCATTTACTACTTGTCGGTAAGTTGTTTTGAAAAATTGACGAAAGCGTCCCATTTCTTATCTCCCCCTAGATGTAAATTAGTTCGTTTTGTTTTTTTCAACAAACTCTTTCCATTCAGCATCAAAGCTGTTGTCGAATGTACTTTTTGAAAATGATGCACTTCGAAAAGAAGCGGAAGGAGCTGGTTTGGAGTCGATTAATTTCCAACCAAAATAAAGTAATGCACAGCCAATTAGAAGCATAAATAAGAATGGAGCATTAAACAGACAGCACAGAGCAGCTAGTCCAAAAGCTGCATATGCGATGTTTCGATCTTGTTTGGTATGTGCGTTTTTCCATTTTTTTGCTCCATAAAACAGTAGCCCTCCCAGTAGCGCCAAAAGAAAAATATGTCCAAAATGCACTAGAAGAACAATGGAGCCAATAATAAGCAAGCTAATGCCTACAAACTTCTTCACGATGATCCCCTCCTTCGTTGTTGTTGATTTAAGTTTAGGTTAGATCGGAAGGATGTAAAACGATCCAAAGAATTATTTTTGTCTAAGACTTTAGTCGCAGTAGGATAAGTTAGTATCTTTACACATTAATTTGCTATTTTTTTGATTCTTCCTTTATGAAAAACAGTTATTTCTACATAGAATAAATCTTAATAGACAAAGAGCAGTGAAACGCTTCACTGCTCTGAATAAAACTGTTGTGTCCAGTATGTTCCATATTGTCCGCCGCCTTCAGCATAACCAATGCCAATATGGGTGTAGTTTTTGCTAAGGATGTTTTCCCGATGGCCTTTGCTGTTCATCCAGCCCTTCATTACTTCTTCCGGTGTTTTATATGCAGCAGCAATGTTTTCGCCGCAATAACCGTATTTTACTCCTTGTTCTTTCATGTGGTCACAAGGGTCTCCATACGTTGGAGAATGGTGATCAAAATAATCTTTGTCACGCATATCTTCTGATTTTTCCCGAGCTAGTTGACTCACTTTCATACTGAGCTTTAAAGGTTTTAGGTCGTGTTTTTTTCTTTCTTCATTTACTAATTCAAATACTTTTTTCTCGTATTCATGCAATTTGTATTCTTTTCCTGATGTTTCTGCAAAAGTGGCTGGTGCAAAAGATAAAACACCTGCAATTAAAGCGAAGATAAGCAATAAAGGAAATAATCGTTTCAAATAAACCCCACCTCCTGTATTAATATTCGGAACTATTTTTATTTTAATGGAAAAGTCTTCTGTTTGGGGTGGCAATAACATTAACATAATCATTTCTTTTTTGCATTTATTCCTATATTTTGAAACGGTTGAAGCATAGAAGGAAAGTAGGGGGAGCATGGCCGAATTGTGATCTTAACTTGAAATTAAGTTGAAATTAGTATTCGTGAGCATACGCCTGAAATTATGAATTAATTGTTGTGGATATTAATTCAAATGATGAAATTGGCGCTTACTTAAAGGAGCAAAGACTTGAGGAAACATTCGTGATTCTTTACGGTGAAAACAGTAAGTACCTTATTTCCAGATTTTTTGTTTGAAGTCGAATCGGTAACTACAAAGGTGTTAGGTGTTGATGGTAACGCCAAATTATTTTTATGGGAAATTTTCATTTAGAAAAAAGGTTCGGAATCCAATTTGATCCCGAACCTATCAATTACTTGTAAAAGCAAAGAAAAAAGCCTAGAAACTAGAGATCGAAGCCAAAACATAGATAGCTTAGGTTTCCCATTTCATAACCTTGAAATAAAACAGCTGCTTGTTCGGTGCATGTACCAGCTGTGATGAGAAATGGTACAAAGTGCTCTGCACGTGGAACAGCTTTATTCGCATGAGGCGCGAGTGTTTGATACTGCACGAGTGCCTCTTTATTTTGCGTAGCAACCTGATTGATCAACCACTGATCAAATTGCAGTGCCCATTCTTCTGGTTTTTCTTGATCCCATTGAAGCAGCCGTAAATTATGAACCGTAGAACCACTACCGATAACCAATATGTCTTGTTCTGCTAAGTTTTGAAGTGCTTCACCGATTTTTAATTGTTGTTCGGCAGGTAGAAGGGGATTAACCGATGCTTGTACAATCGGAATAGACGCATCAGGGTAAAGGTGCTTGAGCAATGTCCATGCGCCGTGGTCCAATCCTCTTTGCTCATCAAAGGAAACTTCTATGCCTTTGTCGGTTAAAAGTTGTCTTGTTAGCTCAGCTGTTTTTGTACTCCCTTTTGCAGGATATGTTATTTGATACATTTCTTCTGGGAAACCACCAAAATCGTAGATTGTCTCGTATGTATGATTATGAGACGATAAGGTAAGTTGTTCTCTTTCCCAATGTGCAGTAAAAAGAACAATTGCTTTTGGTCTGTGTAATTGTTGTCCGATTTTTTGTAAAAATTGCGTATAGGGATCATTTCGTAAAGCAATGAGTGGGGAACCATGGGATAAAAACAGAGAAGACATAGCTACTACTCCTTTTTGAAATAGATTCCCCTAATTGTTATATAGAAAAACATTATTTTTAGAGCAGACGGGACTCCAAATATTTTTTATTATGCAGTTTCTTGCTATTTCATTATGTTCATAAGTTTTGTTCGGATCGCTTTAACATTCTTGTTATGCGAAACTGTAAAAGTAAGGAAGGTCACCTGATTTCATGGTTTGACAACTCCGCACGGCTAAAGCCGTGAGATTCTTGGGTAATCCTCGGTAATCCAAGGAAGTTTATCAAGCTTAGACCGTGAGCCCCACGGCAAGTAATCTTCTTCCTTCTTTCAATATGTTTTTGGCTGCATTGATGTCTCGATCATGGGGAACGCCACATTCTGGGCATGTCCATTCTCGAAGATGGAGTTGCTTCACTTCTTTGTTTATATAGCGACAACTCGAACAAAGCTGGCTGGATGGAAAGGATTTTCCTACTCTCACTAATTTCCTTCCGTATTCTTTCGCTTTGTATTCTAACATCGTAACAAACTCCGACCACGAAGCATCGGTGATCGACTTCGCCAGCTTATGATTTTTCACCATGTTTTTACCTGCAAAGTTTCGATACTGATGACTTGGTTTTCGTTTACCAGTTTCGTCGATAGTTTATGTAAAAAATCATGGCGGGCGGCGGTAATTTTTTCATGGATGCGAGCAACTTGGACGCGGGCTTTGTGCCAGTTGGATCCGTCTTTTTTTCTTCGTGCCATCGTTTGTTGCGCTTTAGCTAGTTTTTGTTCATACTGACGAAAAAAACGGTTCGCATTCTTTTTCGTTCCATCATCGAAAATGGCAAAGTCTTTCAGACCCAAATCGATGCCAATTGCTCTTTTTTTCGCGGGAACCGATCGCAAGTAGCATCCCTCGCAAAGGATGGATATTTTGTATTTGCCCGCCCATGTACGACGGATCATAGCAGACATAATACGACCACTTATTTCTCTTGATGAGACAAATTTCACCCATCCTAGTTTTGGTAGTTTGATTTTGTTTCCTTTGATTTCGATGGTTGGTCTGCTATTTTTGGGATAGTTACATTGAATCGTATACGCTTGCACTCGGTTTTTCCTGCTCTTGAATCGCGGGGCATCGTTTTGTTTTCGGAAATAGCGCTGGAAGGCATCGGCAAGATGTTTGAGAGTGTTTTGTAGGGAAGTAGAATCAACTTCTTTCAACCACACGAACTCCCGCTTTTTCTCCGTTAGAACACGGGAACAGTTGCCATCCATAGGTCAGCCCTTTTCCGGTTGATTGATACACTTTGTTCCATTCACCAAGAAAATGATTGAATACAAAACGGCTACAGCCGATGGATTTATGGATCAGTATTGCTTGTGTTTTGGTAGGTCGAAGACGGTAGGAAAATGCTTTATGCATGGAATCACCTCCCTATCGGAATTTTGCGAATAGTATAGATCGTATGTTCTTTGTTTGTCAAGTGTATTTAAAAAATAGTCAGACTTACGAAAGGACAAAAAAAGTATCTTCATCTGATGCTCGCTTTCATCCCACTACCCCTACCGTTCGTTATGTTATAATAAAATTGGAAGGAGTCTGGGAAATGAAATTATCCAAATTAAAAGAAAAGCTGCCGAATTTAACAAATTATATGCAATACAATCCTTCGCAATTTCTACGGGAACAGCCTGTAGATGAAGGTGAGCTTAAGGCTGTATTGGAAGAAGCGAATACATATTTAAGACAAGTGTTACAGGAACCAAAAGTTGATCCGCAAGTGTTGATTTATTTATATAGTTATTTGGGGAACGGCTATCGTGTACTATATCAAACGCCAAAAGCAGTGCAGTATTTAGAAAAAGCGCTGGATTTGACAAAGCAAGAAGAAGATTTACAAGGGGAATTGCGTGCATTGATTCGATTGGGAGAAGCCTTTAAGTACGATGAAAGACATGAAGCTGCCCTTGCCTGTTTTGAACAAGCTCTCGCAATTAGCAGCTATAAAGATTTAGAAAATTATAGGGATTATGCTCTGCAGCATATGGGGAAATGCTTGTTGGAGTTAGGAGAATATGAAAACGCGATTCTACGTTTTGAAGAAGCATTGGATTTGCGGAAAAAGAAAAATAATCCATCACTTGTTTTGGCAACAGAAACTGCTATTGTTCTGGCTAATATTATGCAGCAGGAAGAAAATAGTACACCTAGTTTATAACATATCCGGGTGCTGTTGACGGAAATGTTCCATCACTTCACTATATTGCTTTTCTGGTATATCCAGTAGCTGATCATCTTGTAAGAAAAAGAAGTACACCTTTTTCGTATCTGACTGTTCATAGTACATACCAACCTGTCTTTCGTGAAATTCAAAACAAGCACCGAGAATAACAGGGATTTCCGTATCATTTTCTGTGAGTAAGACTTGAAAAAAATATGGCTCCAATTCATCTAATAGCCGTTCCCGATATGTCTCTCCTGGATACCGCAGGGTGAGTGTATCGGGTGTTTCTGTTTCTGCCAAATAGATATCTTTTCGTGTTTCTTTGTCCCAAACGATAAGAGCATGCATGATTTGATGATAGGAAAATACATATTGATGCGTGGTGGCAAATTTGATGTTCAACGGAGAAAACTCCTTTCAAAGTGCGGCACCCGAGTCGTGCACTGGATTTGTGCATAACTCGGGTGCGGGAATCAGATGCCGCCTAGGGCGTCACGGATTCGCTTGCTCTGCTCATCGGAGAGAGCATTAGTAGGCGCTGCTGCCTGCCACATACGCTGCGACTGGAGTACATCCAGCATCGCGTGTACGGCTCCTTGCAGGTTTCCGAACGGATCGCCCTGCTGGCCGATCGCCTGGAGCAGGATGGAGAGCTGCTCGACAGACTGCGGCAGAGAAGGGACACCAACCGTTGCACACACACGCGTGAGTGCATTGACGAACGTGGCATCGTCCGTCAGCTTTTGATCGCGTGGTTGGCGGCTCAGGAATTCCTGGAGGGCGTCGACAACGTGCTGCAACATGTGCAGCTCCTTTCTAAATGTGCTTGCTTGTGCGATTGAGCTTCTTTTAGTATATGTGAATATTTGTTTTTTTCCAATAGTTAGTAGTGAAAAGTGAATACAAAATGCGTGGCGCCTGAGCATTGTACATGAGTACTTTTGCTCAGGCGCCCTGTTTCTCCGACTAACAGACCGAGTCAGTTATCGGAGAGGCGGTTCCTTCTCCACAATGATGGAGAAGTTGGATCAGTGTTGTGCACAACTCGCAGTACTTGCAGTCGCTTGGTGATTGTATCCACTGCCCAGTTGATCCGGCCGTTGATTCGAATGAGCGTTTGGAATTGTTCATCCGGCAAAGGCGTGAGCACATCGACGATAAATTGAACTTTGAGATGCAGCGGAAGGTCGACCAACCGACGATTCGGCCACTCCCAAACCCCATGCCGCTGCAATTCTTCAAGAGCGACAATGGCTGCACTTTGGAGGGCATCGTCCGGCGGAATCTCCTGCAGCTGGGAAAATTCTGCGGACATTATCGTGCGGATATCATCGTTGCTACTCAAATTAGGGCCTCAATCTCTTATTAGACCTTATGCCAACCGCAAAGTTGGAAATCTCCATAATATTATAAGGCTTTTTTTGCATGGAGACTATAGATTTTTTAAAGTTATAATTTTTTATTTTATGTATAACTGGAATTTGTTGTTATTTTTTTGTTTTTCTTATTTTATTTTTGCAATTAAATGAGTATTTTGTGCTCAAGGCATAATAAATTGAAAATTACATATATATGTGTTTAGCTTGTCAAAAGGTTTGTAGTGTTGCTACAATACTAATAACCGGTGTGAACAATATGTTCCCACCACGTCTCCAGGAGAATCCATGAGCTTCGGTGCCCAGAACCACGACGGCATCATCGGTGGTACCCCCGTCAAGCGTGAGAAGTCCACGACTTCTTCGACGTACGGTGCCCAGAACCACGACGGCATCATCGGCGGTACTCCCGTTCAGCGCGAGAGGACCCCGAAGAACCGTGCCGACCACGGCGACGGAGTCATCGGCGGCACTCCCGTCGTGCAGAAGACCCCGTTCCGTGGGACCGTTGTGGAGTAGAGCTCCTACTCCGCTAGTTGAGCTCCCGTACTCGGGTGTTCGTTCTGGAATGCCGGTCGCAGAACTGTCTGTGACCGGCACCCAAATGTTAACAATGTAGTTTTAAGATAGATAACCGCCTATTCGTTCTTGTTTATAGGCGGTTTTATTTTCCATTTTCAACAAAAAAGCGGTACATTTACTATTATTTATGTAATAATATTCACTTTCAAAAATGCGGCGCCCGGAGTTACACAAATGTGTTGCTCCGGGCGCTTGTCGCTGCACTGCCGAGGTCAGCATCCTATGAAATGGTAGGGAGTCCTGCAAGGTAATGCAGAGACGAATTTCGTCAGGCTTCGGACTTCGTCTCAGGATGCAGAATGATTCGGGCACCATGAATCCCGAAAGTCTCAGTCGGCTTGAAACTCTTGATCTGGTCAGCAGAGTAGCGAGTGTCATCTTGACCACGACGCTGGATCACGACATCCTGTCCCTTCTGAAGAGGGGCACGACCGCCAGTGACCACGACCTCGCTCCCCGATCCGTTACCCGCCGAGTAACCAGAGATTGCAGTGAAAATAGCTTCATTTGCAGACAAAGTACGTCTCCCAACAGGAAATCGAATTACCTTTGATTATATGCTAGTTTGGTAATATTACAATGGTCATAACGATATTGATAAAATTTACAAAATTTAAAATAACGATACATGGGAATTTTTATAAGATCTTTTATAATCGCAAAGCTCTTTGCGTGGACTTGAAAGAAATTTAAATAGAAATCTTTTGGGAACTGATGGTAAATGGACAAATAAAAAATTATTGTGGAATTGAAAAGAAAGGGGATAAGCAAACAAAAAGTGGCCTCCAAGCATTTTATACTTGGAGGTTTTCTGCCTTCTACCGCTGCTGGAGCTCCGTGATTCGCTGATTGAGCTGAGCGAACAGTTCCTTGGCCTGCTTCATCACGTCCTTGATTCCCTGCTCGGGGGGATCAAAATGGGCAACAAACATGTCCATTTCACTGATGGAATTCAGATTATCCAGATCTCCGAACATGTTGCCGATATTCGGTGGGAAAACATCTTGCACGCGCTGGAGGATTTCCTTTACAGTCTGATCTGCAAGGTGCTTCTCCTCGAGACCCTTAATCAGGCTCATTTCTACTCCACTTTGACAGAAGGTATTTGTTCTTGCCTGTCTATTCTAAGATATTTATGATACACAAACAACTGAGATTAGATGTTTTTACATCATCTTTTTTGGTATACTAAGCCTGTTGTATGAAAGGAGGGTGCGAAATGAGTTCACAAGTGAATACACAGGAAGATCCAAACGAAAATAAAGAAAATGAATTTATCGATTTTATGGTATCCGCAGGGGTAGCAGGTGGATTGCTTTTTGGTATATTTATTATCGCTACCATCATACAACTTGTAATGTAAGGACGCCTGATACTGGTGTCCTTTTTCTCTTGGCAACAGGATAAGGATGAGCTATACTTGCAGGGGAGCCAAGGGAAAACTCGGTGAATAGTAATTCATTTGCCTTATACATATATACCCTGTTTGGCTTTTTATCTATGGACTGGAGGATGGAGCATGAACGTACATGAGTACCAAGGAAAAGAAGTGCTAAAGAAATTTGGCGTCCAAGTACCAAATGGACATGTCGCTTTTAATGCAGATGAAGCAGTACAAGCTGCGCAATCCTTAGGTGGCAACCTATGGGTGGTAAAAGCACAAATCCATGCAGGTGGTCGTGGAAAAGCTGGTGGAGTGAAATTAGCAAAAAGCTTAGATGAAGTACGTGAGTTTGCAAATGAATTAATAGGAAAAGTACTAGTTACACATCAAACTGGTCCAGAGGGCAAAGAAGTAAAACGCCTGTTAATTGAAGAAGGCTGTCCAATCGAAAAAGAATATTATATCGGTGTCGTAATCGATCGTTCTTCGAATGCTGTTGTAATGATGGGTTCAGAAGAGGGCGGTACGGAAATCGAAGAAGTAGCAGAAAAAACTCCTGAGAAAATCTTTAAAGAGGTAGTTGATCCAGCTGTAGGTTTATTGCCATTCCAAGCAAATCGTTTAGCAAATCGGATCAATATCCCAAAAGATAAAGTACGCGAAGCTGTGAAATTTATGCTTGCTCTCTATCAAGCGTTTGTAGAAAAGGATTGTGCTTTAGCAGAGATTAATCCTTTGGTTACAACGACAGATGGTCGTGTTATGGCATTAGACGCAAAATTAAACTTTGATTCCAATGCATTGTATCGTCAAAAAGATATCGTAGCTCTTCGTGACTTAGATGAAGAGGATGCAAAAGAAATCGAAGCTTCTAAATATGATTTGAGTTATATTGCTTTAGATGGAAACATTGGCTGCATGGTAAATGGTGCTGGACTTGCAATGGCAACAATGGACATTATTAAGCATTATAATGGTGACCCAGCGAACTTCTTGGATGTTGGGGGCGGCGCAACTGCGGAAAAAGTAACAGAAGCTTTCAAAATTATTTTGTCCGATGAAAATGTAAAAGGTATTTTCGTCAATATTTTTGGTGGAATTATGAAATGTGACGTTATCGCAGATGGTGTCATTCAAGCGGCCAAGGAAGTAGAATTGGACCGTCCGCTTGTTGTGCGCTTAGAAGGAACGAATGTAGAACTTGGCAAAAAAATGTTGAATGAGTCCGGTCTTGCAATTGTAGCAGCAGATTCCATGGCAGATGGTGCTCAAAAAATCGTAGAACTCGTGAAATAAGGTTGATAGAGAGGAGCATGCAAGGTGAGTATTTTTGTTAATAAAGATACCAAAGTAATCACACAAGGGATTACTGGATCAGTTGGTTTGTTTCATACCCAACAAGCTCTTGCGTATGGAACTCAAGTAGTTGGTGGGGTAACACCTGGTAAAGGTGGAACAACGGTTGAAGGACTTCCTGTATTTAATACAGTGATCGATGCAGTAGAAGCTACTGGCGCGACAGCATCCGTCATTTATGTAGCAGCTCCATTTGCAGCTGATGCGATTATGGAAGCAGTTGATGCAGAACTTGATCTTGTTGTGTGTATCACTGAAGGTATTCCAGTACTTGATATGGTAAAAGTTCGCCGTTACTTAGAAGGAAAGAAAACCCGCTTGATTGGCCCAAACTGCCCAGGCGTTATTACTCCAGACGAGTGCAAAATCGGGATCATGCCTGGCTACATTCATAAAAAAGGTCATGTCGGAATTGTATCTCGCTCCGGTACATTGACTTATGAAGCTGTACATCAACTTAGCACACGTGGAATCGGACAGTCTACTGCAGTTGGGATCGGTGGAGATCCAGTCAATGGAACGAACTTCATCGATGTACTTGAAGCTTTTGAAAATGATCCAGAAACCAAAGCGGTTATCATGATCGGAGAAATTGGTGGTACTGCAGAGGAAGAAGCAGCAGAGTGGATCAAAACAAATATGACCAAGCCAGTTGTTGGCTTTATCGGCGGTCAAACAGCACCTCCTGGAAAACGTATGGGTCATGCTGGGGCAATTATCTCTGGCGGAAAAGGTACTGCTGCTGAGAAAATTGCTACATTAGAGCGTTGTGGTGTTTCTGTTGCATCGACACCAGCTGTCATTGGAGAAACATTGGTAAACTTATTGGAATCAAAAGGATTATTGGATGAATTTGTCGTAAAGAGCTAATAGCACAAAAAGGAACCGAATCAGGTTCCTTTTTTGTTTTTCAAGAGGGGGCTTAAGTGCATTGCGAGATTCGTTGATTGCGATTCATCATTTAACAGGAGTAGGATGGGCGACTATTGCTCATTTGATTTCAGTTGGTTGGGAAGGAGAAAAAATTTCGGAGGCTATGCTTGCAAAACTGCCAAATAAAACAGCTCAAGCGCTCCGAAAGAACTGGTCTGCTTCCCACATAGAAAAAGTAAAGAAGGAGTTAGCTAAAAAACAGATTGATACAGTAACCATCTTGGATGAAGACTACCCAGCTCTGCTACGGGAACTTCCACAAGCTCCATGGGTGCTGTACCTGTTAGGAAATAAATCACTTCTATCCTCGAAATGCCTTGCAATAGTAGGAACAAGAAAAGCGAGTTCCTATGGACGAAGGGTCACCGAACAATTGAGTAAAGAACTTACACAAGCAGGATGGACGATCGTCAGTGGAATGGCTGCTGGAATTGATGGGATTGCACATCAGAGTGTATTATCAGTAGGGGGAAAAACAATTGCAGTATTGGGGACAGGGATTGATGAAATTTTTCCAAAACATCATCAAAAACTTTATCACGATTTAATTCGCGGGGGTCTTGTCATTTCTGAATATCCTCCTGGCACACCTGGTCATCCAGGGTTATTTCCTCAACGAAATCGAATTATAAGTGGTTTGTCTTTTGGAACGGTTGTCGTAGAAGCAGCAGAACGAAGTGGTTCACTCATTACAGCTGAGTTTAGTATGGAACAAGGAAGAGAGGTCTATGCGGTTCCAGGATCGATACATTCACCAGGCAGCCAAGGGACACTTGCTTTAATTAAACAGGGTGCGAAATGTGTTTTGTCTGTTGCTGATATTTTGGAAGAGTTGCCAGATTGGCGTACAGAATCCATAATAGAATCGCAAAAAGAAGTAGCTGCTGCTGCAGTTGCATTAAATTCCAATGAACAAGAAATACTCAATCATTTATCCAGTGATTCAATACAACTCACTGTATTAATGGAGTTATTAGCAGGTAAACTAACCATTAGCGATTTACATACTTCTTTGCTATCTTTAGAAATAAAGGGTTGTATTGAGCAGCTTTCGGGTGCGTTTTACATAAAAAAGATTTAGCTAACATATTTATCACCTATTGCACAACTGGTGTTTGGTCTGGTATGTTAACTGTTATGAATGCAAGGCAAGGAAGGAGGGTCACCGATGGCCGATTCGTTGGTGATCGTAGAGTCCCCAGCAAAAGCAAAAACAATTAGCAAATACTTAGGTCGTGGATTTATCGTCAAAGCATCTATGGGGCATGTTCGGGATTTACCAAAAAGTCAACTTGGAGTAGATGTGGATCAAAACTTTCAACCAAAATATATTACTGTTCGAGGCAAAGGCGATGTCATGAAGCAATTAAAAGATGCAAAAAAGCGTGTGAAACGTGTTTTTCTTGCAGCTGACCCTGATCGTGAAGGGGAAGCGATTGCATGGCACTTAGCAAATAGTTTAAATATCGATCCTAACGAAAGCTGTCGAGTTGTATTTCATGAGATTACAAAGCAGGCAGTGAAAGATGCATTTAAGCAGCCTCGCCCCATAAACATGGATTTGGTAAATGCACAACAAGCACGACGAATCCTTGATCGTCTAGTTGGTTACGGCATTAGTCCATTGTTATGGAAAAAAGTTAAGAGAGGTTTAAGTGCAGGACGTGTACAGTCTATTGCCGTGAAATTAGTAATTGATCGAGAGAAAGAAATACGAAACTTTAAGCCGGAAGAATATTGGACGGTTACGGCTCATCTATCTACAGGAAAAGAAACGATCCAAGCGCAGTTTTATGGGTATCAAAATAAAAAAACAGAGTTAAAAAATGAATCAGAGGTGCAGGCCTTATTAACTGCGATAAAAGGAAAACGATTTGTTGTATCTGATGTCCGATTTTCAGAGCGAAAACGTAATCCCGCTTTACCTTTTATTACAAGTACCCTGCAACAAGAAGCTGCACGAAAATTAAATTTCCGACCACAAAAAACAATGGCAATTGCACAACAGTTATATGAAGGAATAGAGCTCGGTAAAACAGGTAGTGTTGGGCTAATAACCTATATGCGAACTGATTCAACCCGAATCAGCAATATAGCAAAAGAAGAAGCGGAAAAATATATACAGCAAACATTCGGGGAAACATATGTATCCAAAGGAAAGCAAAGCCCAGTAAAAAAGGCAAATGCGCAAGATGCTCACGAGGCGATTCGTCCATCTTCTGTACTGCGAACCCCTACAGAGATGAAACCGTATTTAAAACGTGATCAACTTCGTCTTTATAAACTGATCTGGGAAAGATTTGTCGCCAGTCAAATGGCTCCAGCAGTTTTAGATGCTGTTACTGCAGATATTCAAGCAGGTACAGCTACTTTTCGTGCAACCGGTTCAAAAATTAAATTTCAAGGGTTTATGAAGGTATATATAGAGGGAACAGATGAAAAGAAGCAGGATGATGAAAAGTTTTTGCCTGCTTTGGAACCGAAGCAAACACTTACCAAGAAAAAGATCGATCCAAAACAACATTTCACCCAGCCCCCTCCGCGATATACAGAGGCACGATTAGTGAAAACATTAGAAGAAAAAGGAATTGGTAGACCAAGCACGTATGCTCCGACGTTAGATACGATTCAAAAACGTGGCTATGTTTTAATGGAAGATAAGCGATTTGTTCCATCAGAGCTTGGAGAAATAGTATTATCCATGATGGAGGAATTTTTCCCTGAGATTTTAGATGTCACTTTTACTGCACATATGGAAGAAGATTTAGATCAAGTAGAGGAAGGACAGATCGATTGGGTAAAATTACTTGCCCAATTTTATGAACCATTCCGAGATCGTTTATCTACAGCGGAAGAAGAAATGGCAGAAGTAGAGATTGCAGACGAAGAATCCGATGAAATCTGTGAAAAATGCGGCAGAGTAATGGTGTATAAACACGGTCGTTTTGGAAAGTTTTTGGCTTGTTCTGGTTTCCCTGATTGTCGTAATACAAAAGCGATTGTAAAATCCACTGGTGTTACCTGTCCTGTTTGTCATGAAGGTGAAGTAGTAGAGCGAAAAAGTAAAAAAAATCGATTGTTTTATGGTTGCAATCGCTATCCGGAGTGTGATTTTGTTTCTTGGGATAAACCTGTACCGCGTCCGTGTCCTAAGTGTAACAGTATGTTAGTTGAGAAAAAGAGAAAGAAAGAGATATTTATTGTATGCACCAAATGCGATTACGAAGAGGAGAAAAACTAAACATGAAGAGCGTTACTGTTATTGGTGCTGGTCTTGCTGGAAGTGAAGCTGCCTGGCAGATCGCAACACGCGGGGTTGCCGTAAAATTAATTGAAATGCGACCAGTACGAAAGACACCTGCACATCGGGGTGATCAGTTTGCTGAATTAGTCTGTAGCAACTCTTTACGTGCTGCAGGACTTACCAATGCAGTTGGAATATTAAAAGAAGAGATGAGAATGTTATCGTCCTTGATCATGAAGAGTGCAGATCTCCACGCTGTTCCTGCAGGGGGAGCACTCGCTGTTGATCGAGAGGCGTTTTCGGAAACAATTACTCGTACTTTATCCAAGCATCCCAACATAGAAGTAATCAAAGAAGAGGTAACTCAGTTGCCAGAGGGGATTACAGTTGTAGCTACAGGTCCTCTTACCTCTCCACAATTATCTGAGAAGCTTCAGTCCCTTACAGGTGAAGAATATTTGTATTTTTATGATGCAGCAGCTCCGATTGTTGAAAAAGAAAGCATTGATATGGATAAAGTATTTCTTCAGTCTCGTTATGACAAAGGTGAAGCAGCATATTTAAATTGTCCAATGAATGAAGAAGAATTTAAACGTTTTTATGATGCTCTCATCTCAGCAGAGGCAGCACCTTTGAAAGAATTTGAAAAAGAAATTTACTTTGAAGGCTGCATGCCAATCGAAGTGATGGCAAAAAGAGGGGAAAAAACACTTCTGTTTGGACCGATGAAACCAGTTGGATTAATTGATCCACGTACAGGAAAACGTCCTTTTGCCGTTGTTCAATTGCGTCAAGATAACAGTGCTGGAACATTATTTAATCTCGTGGGTTTTCAGACACATCTCAAATGGGGACCACAAAAAGAAGTATTGCAATTAATTCCAGGATTAGAGAATGCTGAAATCGTTCGTTATGGTGTAATGCACCGCAATACTTTTTTAAATTCACCAAAGCTGCTTCATCCGACGTATCAATTTCGCGGCAGAGAAGATCTGTTTTTTGCTGGTCAAATTACAGGGGTAGAGGGTTATGTTGAATCAGCAGCTGCTGGGATATTAGCTGGAATCAATGCAGCGAATTTAGCAAATGGAGTGGAAACGGTAACTCTTCCTCCAACAACTGCAATGGGTAGTCTTGCACATTACATAACAACAACCGATAGTAAACACTTCCAACCAATGAATGCTAATTTTGGACTTTTTGCTCCACTGGATAATCCAATGAGGGGTAAACGGGAACGGGCAGAACAATATGCGAATCGAGCACTCACAGAGTTGGAGAAAGCAATAAAACAATGGGATGCTCAAACAAATCACGCTGCATTTTAAATCGGTTAGGAGGAAGGAATAAGAATGGAACAATTTCATGCAACTACGATTTTTGCAATTCGCCATAATGGGAAAGCCGCAATAGCAGGAGATGGTCAAGTAACATTTGGCAATCAGATGATTATGAAGCACGGCGCCAAAAAAATTCGTCGTCTTTATCGTGGGCAAGTATTAGCTGGATTTGCAGGGTCTGTAGCCGATGCTATCACTTTGTTTGAAAAGTTTGAGGGGAAACTTGAAGAATATCAAGGGTCTCTTACACGAGCAGCAGTAGAATTAGCAAAAGAATGGCGTACGGATAAGATGTTAAAGTCATTAGAAGCCATGCTGATTGTGTTAAACAAAGAACAATTGTTATTGGTCTCAGGGAATGGGGAAGTCATTGAACCGGATGATGATGTATTAGCGATCGGATCAGGAGGAAGCTATGCCTTATCAGCTGGCCGTGCTTTAAAACGACATGCTTCCAACCTCTCAGCCAAAGAAATCGCTAAAGCATCTTTAACTATTGCAAGTGAAGTATGTGTGTTTACCAATGATCGTATCATCGTTGAGGAGGCGTAATTCATGTTAACTCCGAGAGAAATTGTTACGGAATTAAACAAACATATTGTGGGGCAAGATCAAGCAAAACGTGCTGTCGCTATTGCTTTACGTAATCGGTACCGCCGTAGTTTACTGCCTGCAGATTTAAGAGAAGAAGTCGTTCCAAAAAATATTTTGATGGTTGGTCCTACAGGAGTAGGGAAAACAGAGATTGCACGGAGACTTGCAAAATTGGTTGGTGCTCCTTTTGTAAAACTGGAAGCAACAAAATTTACCGAGGTTGGATATGTTGGCCGTGATGTCGAATCAATGATTCGTGATCTGACGGAAACGGCAATACGAATGGTGAAAAGTGAAAAATTATCCAAAGTAACCGAACAGGCGAAGATATTGGCTGATGAGCGACTTGTAGAACTTTTGGTTCCTGAAAAAAAGCAGTCTAATTCATTTAAAAATCCATTTGAAATGTTATTTCAATCCAATCAACCAAAAGAAGAACCAACAAAAGAAGAAAATGCTACCATTCGTTTAGAACGGAATAAAATGGCTCAACTACTAAAAAACGGTGAATTAGAAGATCAATTGGTAGAACTGGAAATCGAAGAACAAATGGGTTCGATGTTTGATATGTTTGCTGGTATGGGTGGGGATCAAATGGGGATGAACATGCAAGAAATGTTCAGCAACATCATGCCGAAGAAAAAGAAAAAGCGCCGTTTACCAGTAAAAGAAGCAAGAGAAATTTTAATTCAAGAAGAAGGCCAGAAATTGATCGATATGGATCAAGTGACCCAGGAAGCATTGGAAAGAGTAGAGCAGACCGGTATTATCTTTTTAGATGAGATTGATAAGATTGCTGGGAAAGATCACCATGGTCCAGATGTTTCACGAGAAGGAGTACAGCGAGACATACTTCCCATAGTAGAAGGATCTACCGTTGTCACCAAATATGGCTCCATTAAAACGGATCATATTTTATTTATCGCAGCAGGTGCGTTTCATGTGGCAAAACCTTCTGATTTAATACCAGAACTGCAAGGGCGCTTCCCCATTCGTGTGGAATTAAAGGATTTAACGACAGATGATTTTGTCCGTATTCTTACCGAACCGAAAAATGCGCTTTTAAAGCAGTACACTGCTCTTTTGGAAACGGAAGGTATCAAAGTCATTTTTACCGATGAAGCGATCCGTGAAATTGCCAGTCTGGCTGCACGTGTAAACAGTGACACGGAAAATATTGGTGCTAGACGATTGCATACGATATTGGAGCGGTTATTAGAAGAGTTATCATTCGAAGCTCCTGATATTACGTTGGAAGAGATTAAAGTTACTCCTGAATATGTCAATGGTCGATTGGGCAGCATTGTCTCTGATCGAGATTTAAGCCAGTATATTTTATAATGTGTTTTCGTAGGAGCCAGTTTCATAAAAGACTGGCTTTTCGTTTAGCAAGTTAAAAAATGAGAGAATTAGCCTTAATCAAAAGCTAGTTCTCTCATTTTTTAACGAATGTTTTCGATTGTGTACAGTGAATTTCCCCTGTCTAGGGTCGAGAATTTTCTCCTAATGAATTAGCCTAGATATTTTTTAGTACAAATGTGTGAGTTTGAGCACAATCTGATTGTTTCTGCGAGTATCATGCAGAGTGACTGATTGCCCTCGCCGACTAAGCTTTACTGCTTTTGAAGAGGAGAAGACATGGCTGTATGTTTGTATGTAATATAGCATTGACAACTCCATACGGCTAAAGCCGTTGGATTCTTGGGACGATAGCCTCATGACTATTTCATTACCAAGCTAACCCCGTGTGCCCCACGGTTTATGTTTGTTGTTTTCTTCTTTGCCGCGAGCAAACTTGGTTTTCGTCTGTCACAACTATACATATATTACCATGGGAATGTTTGTTTGTAAACCTGCTTTTTCCAAAGGTTGAACTAGTGAAGGAAAATTCCTTACCCTCGTTCAACGCTCGCTTTCATCCCACGATTTAAACCGTGGGTTTTCTCGTTCGCAATGTTATAAGAAGCCAGGTATAGAAAATGGCTTCTTGTTTTTGTTTTATTGTGCAGGTGTATGCTGCCTATTTTGGATATTTGCTAACATCGAATTAAATTGAGGGGAAACACTATGATATCCAATTGCAAATGAATCAACAGATGGATTCCACGACTGATAAACATAAGCAGCTTTTTTGATCCGAAATGCTTGGGAAGCATTTGGGGTTACTATCGTCCCCATTGTCAGATTTGTAAAATCATTTCGGGAAACGTACAACCGAGCATCCGATATAATTCCTTGATTATATAAGTCAACAAGTGCTTGTCCACTGATTGAATGAGATAGGGAACTATCATGATTTGACATTGCTTTGTGGCTCGCACCAGGATATTTTGTTTCATAGGATTGAATCAATTGTTTCAATTCATCTAAAGTCAGCGTTCCATCTGCTGCTAAATCATCGATAATGATGTTCTCAGGTTTTACCCCGAGCTGCATCAAGGCTGATTTTAATTCATTTGTACGAGCTTGGCTAAAACGACTATCGCTAATTTGTCCGTATCCTTCCGTTGTAGGATTATGGGTTCCGCCCCACCAACTGGAGGAGGCTTGTCCATTGAGTATCGTTTGGGCTATTGATCCATTGCCACCTGTGTAAAGGACACAAATGACTTCTCTGCCAGCATCGAGATGTTGTGTAATAGCTACACCCATGGATAATGTTTCATCATCTTGGTGTGGTATATAAAAAATGGCAGGTGGATTACTAGCAATTTTTGCTGATATTTTCGGTTTCGATTTTTGAGAGGATTCGGAATTCATTTCTACTCTCTCGTTTGTTGTAACGATAAAAGTACCTCCACCTGCAACACTAGCAATGATTTGGTTATTTTTTGCATCATAAGACTGGTTTTCTACTTTAAAATAACCTGCCTCTTCTTCTCCAGTTGTTTGATAGCGAAATAGTTCAGCGCTTTCGATTCCCTTTTTTACTGGGATTTGCAGATTGTAAATGAGATTACTGTCCGTAGAGTTGATCTCGAATTTCATATCTTCTCCCATTTTTAAAGTTTTTTGATTACTAGGGCGAATGGTAAACTTTTTACTTACATCTCCAGTTCCCTGGACAGTACCTGTGATTTTCCAGTTATTTTTTGGAATGTTCACTTTCTTTTTGGTGGCAGCATTTGTAGATGTACTGGAAAAAGTGATGAGGACAATGAAGCCAAAACATAACAAAATGGTGGTAACGAGTTTCATTGTTTTCAAGTTAGATCTTGTCTCCCTTTTCTAAAAATATTCAATTTTAAAATCATATACATTTATTTTATTACTACATAGTTCATTTTGTCATGTATCAAATTTTACGGAAAGTACATTTTTTGAAATGAATTAAGATTGTAGAAAGATAACTATTTTCTATCATTTTCATCTATTAATCTACCATTTTTTCGTTATTTGTGATAATAATATTTGTTGTAACAATGCATACAAAGGAGTTGTAGATACATGAGCGATCAATCAAATATGAGTGCACAACCACAATTGAGTAATCGTGCAATGTCTAAAGGGGAAAAACTATTACGTCAATCAGCGGAAAGAGGAAATGTAAAGGCAATGCACAATTTGGGCTGGCGTTTACTCGATGCAGCAGGATTACCTCATAATGAGCAAGAAGGTGAAATGTGGTTAAAGAAAGCAATTTCCCTTAACTACGATCCTGCATTAAGTGCACTTGGCTGGAGACTTTTGGATGGAAAAGGTATAACGCAAAACATTGCAGAAGGAGAGCGTTTGCTTCGCGAAGCCGCTAGCAAAGGGAATACTTATGCAATGTGCTCTTTAGCTTGGGCTATTTTAAAAGGAACCTTGTCAAATGGAGATTTATCTGAAGCAGAAACATTGTTAACAAGAGCTGCAGAGGGCGGCAATTTAGATGCAATGGATAGCTTAGGCTGGCGTTACCTAGATGCAAGTGGTTTTCCTTATAATCAGGAACTTGGAGAATATTGGCTAAAAAAAGCTTCCGAAGCTGGTAGTGCAGAATCCATGTACCAATTAGGGTGGAGATTAGTGGAAGGATTTACGCTTCCATATAACGAAGCAGAAGGAATTGCTTGGTTAGAAAAAGCTTGTGACGCTGGTCATACCCATGCAATGTCTTACTTAGGTAACTTATTACTGGATAAAGAAGAATTAGCACAAAGAGCTCCAAATCCAAATAACTTACATTAATCTTCAAACATAAATCTTGCAAGCAATTCCCTTTCTATGATATATTCGACATTGGTGTAAAACACACACGCCAAAGGAGTGAGCAGTGGTGCCAAGAATGTTTTGGTTGCTGATTCTCGATGAACCTTGGCGGAGGCTAAAAACCATAAGGAGGCTGAATTCATGGCAGTTGTATCCATGAAACAACTATTAGAAGCAGGTGTTCACTTCGGTCATCAAACACGCCGTTGGAACCCAAAAATGAGTCGTTTTATTTTTACGGAACGTAATGGTATCTACATCATTGATCTTCAAAAAACAGTGAAAATGATGGAGCAAGCATACCAATTTGTACGTGACTTATCTCGTGACGGTGGAAATGTGCTTTTCGTTGGAACCAAAAAACAAGCACAAGAAGCTGTAAAAGATGAAGCAATTCGTTCCGATATGTTTTTTGTAAATCATCGTTGGTTGGGTGGAACATTGACTAACTTTGGAACCATCCAAAAACGTATCCAACGTCTTCATGAATTAGAACGCATGGAAGAAGACGGTACTTTCGAAGTGCTTCCGAAAAAAGAAGTCGTTCTCTTGAAAAAAGAACAAGCTCGCTTGGAGAAATTCCTTGGCGGCATTAAACATATGAAGAAACTTCCTGATGCAATCTTTATTATTGATCCTAGAAAAGAACGGATTGCTGTTGCAGAAGCACGTAAATTAAACATACCAATCATCTCTATTGTAGATACGAACTGTGATCCAGATGAAGTAGATTATGTGATTCCTGGTAATGATGATGCTATCCGCGCTGTACGTCTGTTTACTGCTAAAATCGCTGATGCGATTATTGAAGGAAGACAAGGCGAACAACAAAGTTCAGCTTCGTAAGTTTTATTTGCGTAGGGTGGTACATCCACCCTTTTTTGTTAGAAGTTCTTAGTAAAAATAAACAGTGTTTCCTTTTTCAAATTGATAAGAGTGAAAGGTAGTGGCAATAGATGGCAATTTCTGCATCAATGGTAAAAGAATTACGGCAAAAAACAGGCGCTGGGATGATGGATTGTAAAAAAGCGCTTACAGAAACAAATGGTGACATGGAGAAAGCAATAGAATATCTTCGTGAAAAAGGAATTGCAGGAGCTTCTAAGAAAGCAGATCGTGTCGCAGCAGAAGGGGTAGTAGAATCCTATATCCACGCTGGCGGTCGTATTGGTGTATTAGTTGAAGTAAACTGTGAAACCGATTTTGTTGCAAAAACAGATGAATTTACTTCCTTTGTAAAAGATATTGCCATGCAAATTGCTGCAATGAATCCAAAATTTGTTCGTCGGGAAGAAGTACCTGAAGAAGAAGTTGAAAAAGAGCGTGAAATTTTAAAACAACAAGCCCTACAAGAAGGAAAACCAGCTAATATCGTTGATAAAATGGTTGAAGGCCGTCTGGTAAAACATTTCAAAGAGGTTTGCTTATTGGATCAAGTTTTTGTCAAAGATAACGAAAAAACGATTGATCAACTGGTAAAAGAGCAAATTGCTCGTATAGGAGAAAATATCACGATACGTCGTTTTGTTCGTTATGAATTGGGCGAAGGTATTGAAAAACGCGAAGACAACTTTGTCGAAGAAGTAATGTCTCAGGTAAACAAAGGTTAAAGCGATATGGGGAGCACATTTCGTGTATCCCCTTTTTCAACTACTGACAGAAATGTGGGGATCGTATGAGCACTCCCAAATATAAACGAGTTGTTTTAAAACTAAGTGGAGAAGCACTTGCTGGTCAGCAAGGTTATGGAATTGATTCAGCTGTACTCACCTCTATATCGCGCCAAATCAAAGAGATCATCCAGCTAGGAGTCGAAGTTGCAATCGTAGTTGGTGGTGGGAATATATGGAGAGGTATTGCAGGTACAAAACGTGGTATGGATCGTGCAACAGCCGATTATATGGGCATGTTAGCGACGGTGATGAATTCTTTAGCACTGCAAGATTCATTAGAATCAATGGATGTGGCAACAAGAGTTCAAAGTTCGATTGAAATGAGACAGATTGCAGAACCATACATTCGTCGCCGGGCTATCCGTCATTTAGAAAAGGGACGTGTCGTTATTTTTGCTGCTGGTAATGGGAATCCTTATTTTTCAACGGATACGACTGCCGCACTTCGAGCTGCTGAAATAGAGGCTGAAGTCATTCTGATGGCGAAAAATAATGTAGATGGTGTTTATAACACAGATCCACGCATCGATCCAAATGCAGAGAAGTATGACACACTTACATTTTTAGAAGTATTAAATAAAGGATTAGCTGTTATGGACTCTACTGCATCTTCCTTATGCATGGATAACAATATTCCACTCATAGTATTTAACATAACGACAGAAGGAAATATTCGTCGTGTATTAATGGGAGAGTACATAGGAACTGTTGTAAGGGGGAACCACAATGATTAATGAAGTGAAGTCATCTACACAAAGTAAAATGGACAAGGCTGTCCAAGTATTAAAACGTGATTTAATGTCACTGCGTGCAGGCCGCGCAAATCCTGCTCTATTAGATAAAGTAGCAGTAGATTATTATGGTAGCCCAACTCCGATTAACCAACTTGCCAATATAAGTACTCCAGATCCTAGAACACTCTACATTCAACCTTGGGATAAAACTGCTGTGGCTCTTATCGAAAAATCCATTCTAAAATCGGAACTAGGACTTACTCCGACTAGTGATGGTGCTTCTATTCGCATTACTATTCCCGCTTTGACAGAAGAACGACGTGCGGAATTAGTGAAAGTAGCAAAAAAAATGGGTGAAGAAGCCAAAGTAGCAATTCGGAATGTTCGCAGAGATGCAAATGATGAATTGAAAAAATTGGAAAAAAATGGAGAAGTGACAGAAGATATTTCACGTCGTGGTCAAGATGATATACAGAAAGTAACGGATCAATTTATTAAAGACATTGATAGAGTAGTTTCTGACAAAGAAAAAGAAATAATGGAAATCTAATGGTGTGTATCGGAAAACTCCTTCATGTTTGAGGGGGTTTTCGACTACACCGTTCCGATCCACATAGTAATCACCCGTGGTGGAGGTATATATATGGTGTTAGGAATAAAGCGCTTATTTGCGAATAGTCAAGATGATGATGGGGCTCCATTTCTAATCGATAAACAAGCACTGCCTAAGCATGTTGCAATTATTACAGATGGAAATGGAAGATGGGCGAAGAAACGCGGTTTACCAAGGACAGCTGGACATGCTGCTGGTATGAGACGAGTTAGAGAAACGATAAGAGCAGCAAATGATCTTGGGATTGAAGTACTTACTTTCTATTCTTTTTCGACTGAAAATTGGAAAAGACCGAAAGAAGAAGTAGAGTATTTGATGAAGTTACCTGTGGAATTTTTGAAAACAGATTTACAAGAATTAGTAGATCGAAATGTAAAAGTCCAAATGCTTGGGGAAAAGAGTCAAACTCCTACAATAACCCAAAGAGCTTTAGAAGAATTTGAGGAAAAAACAAAACAAAATACTGGTATGATTCTTAATTTTGCCATCAATTATGGTTCTAGAGATGAGATAATCTCTTCTGTAAAACAAATTATAGATGATGTCCAAATGGGAAATATTAGAAAAGAGGATATTTCTGAACAAACAATTAGCGAAAAGCTCCTAACCAAAGGATTACCAGATCCAGATTTGGTTATTCGTTCCAGCGGTGAGATTCGTATATCCAATTTTCTATTGTGGCAAATCGCATATAGTGAACTATGGTTTACAGAAGCACTCTGGCCTGATTTTACAAAAAATATGTTTTTACAAGCTATTGGTGAATATCAACAAAGATCAAGAAGGTATGGCTCTCTTTAAAGCAGGTCATACAAGATAATCAACAAACATTTATACATTTTACTTGTATACGAATTACTAGCTGTTTTTCGCAATTCCTTTAAGGGAGGTAAGACAGGAGAGGATGGAGGAGTAAAAAACTTTTCTTCAACACCAGGTAGTTATCCTGTCAGCAATTATGAAAGTGCGCATCATTTCAGGAGTACTAGGAGCGATTTTCTTTTTGCTATTCTTATGGCTGGGCTCTTGGTGGTATTCCTTGTTCATCTGGATATTGGCAACAATATGTTTTTTGGAATACTGTCGTCTTTTTGCTCTTACATATAGACAGCCACAAGTGATACTAGGCTTAATCATTGTTTGGTTAATGTTTGTAGCTAGATTAAAAACACAGTTTGGATTGGCTTCTTTCTCTCTGTTAACATATTCAAATGTGCTAATTTTAGGGCTGGTTTTATTTCTCTCTATTTTGGTCTTTTCTCGTAACAAATTTGATATTTATCAAATGGCGCACTTATTCATTGGTACAGTATACATAGGTTTAGGGTTTTCATATATGATTGCTTTTATTTGGCAACCAAATGGATTTTTATGGTCACTTTTTGTACTTCTGATTATTTGGGCAAATGATACTGGAGCTTATTTTACTGGAAAAAATTTTGGTAAGAGAAAGTTATGGCCTTCTATCAGTCCAAATAAAACAATAGAAGGCTCTATTGGGGGAGTACTGCTCGGTTTGATTATAAGCGGTGTTTTTGGTTATTTCTTTCCAGATATCTGGTCTTTCTTTTATGCAATCGGCTTAGGTTTAGCGATATCTATTCTTGGGCAATTAGGAGATTTAGTGGAATCAGCCATAAAGCGTACCACTGGCACCAAAGACTCTGGTAAAATACTTCCAGGTCATGGAGGGGTCTTGGATCGATTTGATAGCTTGATTTTTACTTTTCTAGTTCTACAAATATTTATTGGTTCATTTTAGCGGAGAGAGTTTTTTATCGGATGAAGAGGAGAACCTAGATGTTAGAGAAAATTTCTATATTGGGCTCAACTGGATCAATTGGCACAAGCACTTTAGATGTAGTGAAACAACATCCAGAGCAATTTTCAGTAATCGGGTTAGCTGCTGGCAATAATGTAAAAGAGATGATTATACAAGCGAATACTTTCCGTCCGAAAATTATTTCTATGTCTACCAAACAACTCGCTGAGCAGGTAACAAAAGAAGTATCTGATGATATCAAAGTAGTATGGGGAGAAAAAGGTTTGCTAGAAGTTGCTGCTCATCAGGATGCTACTTATGTAGTTTCATCACTTGTTGGAAGTAGAGGGTTGGAACCTACTTTAGCAGCGATTGAAGCTGGAAAGCGAATTGGATTAGCGAACAAAGAAACACTGGTTACTGCTGGACATTTAGTAATGGATAAAGCAAAACAAAAAAATGTTGATATTTTACCGATAGATAGCGAACACTCTGCTATTTTTCAATGTTTAAATGGGGAAAGAAAAGAAGATATTAGAAAATTAATACTAACAGCTTCTGGTGGAGCTTTTCGTGATTTTACAAGAAAAGAATTAGCAACAGCAACACCAGAGATGGCATTGAAGCATCCAAACTGGGCAATGGGAGCAAAAGTGACCATTGATACAGCTACTATGATGAATAAAGGCTTAGAAGTGATGGAAGCACATTGGTTATTCGCAGTTCCTTATGATCAAATTGAAGTTCTAGTCCACCCTCAAAGTATCATTCACTCTATGGTAGAATTTCAGGATGGAGCTGTGATGGCACAATTGGGAACTCCAGATATGAAAGTACCAATACAATATGCGTTATCTTATCCAAAACGATTGCCTCTCTCAATGCCGTCTCTGTCATTGAGTGAAATGAGTCAATTAACATTCCGCGAGCCTGATCTCACAAGATTTCCTTGTTTAGCCATGGCTTTTGAAGCAGGGAAAACAGGAGGTACGCTGCCTACTGTTCTAAATGCTGCGAATGAAGTTGCAGTAGAAAGATTTTTACAAAAAACTATTCCTTTTTTGGGAATAGAAGCTATGATAGAGAAAACAATCTCAAAGCATACAGTTGTAAATAATCCACAGTTAGAAGATATCCAAAACGCCGATCAGTGGGCACGTGAATTTGCTCGACAAATAACCTTATAGGTGGTGATGTTGGTGCACGTTTTGCAGACTGTAATTACGTTTGTTATCGTATTGAGTGTTTTGGTTTTTGTGCACGAACTAGGTCATTTTCTGTTTGCAAAAAGAGCTGGGATTTTAGTTCGTGAATTCGCTATTGGGTTTGGTCCTGTTGTCTTTTCCAAGAGAAAAGGAGAGACACTTTATGCTGTAAGGTTACTACCTCTTGGCGGATTTGTTCGAATGGCTGGAGAAGACCCAGAGATTATTGATATCAAACCGGAATCAAAAATATATTTAGGTGTTTCCAATGATTTGGTAACAGATATTTGGTTGTACCCGCCAAAAGACCAAGAGAATTTGGTACTAGGTACATTAGTAGAACTGGATACAGAGAAAGAGTTATTTGTTACTGTTTTAACAGAAACGAATAACCAAATTCGGTATTCTCTCCATCGAGAAGCTTTTATTCACCTTACAAAGAAAAATGAAATGCAGATCGCACCATTTGATCGGCAGTTCGGTTCTAAAACAGTATGGCAGAAAGCCCTGACTATATTAGCTGGTCCAATTTTTAATATTGTTCTCACCATTATTTTGTTTGGAGTTTATACTGCTGTCATTGGAGTGGAAGCAAAACTCCCTATCAATACAGTCACAAAAAATTCTCCAGCAGAAAAAGCAGGATTAAAAAAAGGTGACTTAATTCAGTCGGTGAATGGAAAACGAGTAAATACCATTGATATGCTCCGAGTAGAACTCGTTAATTCAAAAGGAAAACCAGTTCCATTTGTCATCAAACGCGGCAATCAACAAATAAATGTTAATATCGCTCCGCAAAAACAAGGTGAAGTGTATATCATCGGTACGATGTTTGATCAAAGACAAATGATGCGTAAAGCAACAATTGGAGAAACAGTAAATGAAGGATTTAAGCAGACATATAATTGGTCAGTCGTTATTCTTGATGGTTTTCGTAGCCTTGTAACTGGTCAAATATCTGTGAAAAGTTTAGGTGGCCCGGCGCAAATGGGTTACTTAACAGGAAAAGCTGCGGATGCCGGGTTTGTTGCCCTAATCAAGTGGACAGCTTTATTGAGCCTAAATCTAGGGATATTTAACTTACTTCCTATCCCTGCTCTTGACGGAAGCAGACTAGTATTTATAATTCTAGAAGGAATACGCGGGAAACCGATCAATCCAAATAAAGAAAGCCTTGTCCATTTTGTTGGATTTGCTATGTTAATGATGCTCATGATTTTTGTAACATATAACGATATTGTAAAAATATTTTTCACCTAGAAATGAGGAAGGATTTTGAGACAGAAAACAGCACTTATCCCTACATTGAGGAGTGTTGCAGAAGCTGAGATGATAAGTCATCAGCTCTTGTTGCGGGCAGGATATATACGCCAAGTTGCGGCAGGGGTTTACAACTACTTACCATTAGCTCAGCGCGTGTTACACAAAATTTCCACTATCGTACGCGAAGAAATGGATCGTATAGGATCCCAAGAATTATTGATGCCAGCATTAAATCCTGCAGAACTATGGCAAGAATCAGGTCGTTATAATGCGTATGGTCCTGAACTAGTAAAACTAAAAGATCGCCATGAGCGTGATTTTATTTTAGGACCGACACATGAGGAAACGATTACTGATTTGCTGCGAAAAGAAGTCAACACATATAAGAAACTGCCAATGACTCTCTATCAAATTCAAACAAAGTTTCGCGATGAAAAACGCCCAAGATTCGGACTTCTTCGAGGTAGAGAGTTTATCATGAAAGATGCTTATTCGTTTCATGCTGATCGTGAATCCCTCGATGATACTTACAAAGATATGTATCAGGCATATGTCAATATTTTCACAAGATGCGGATTAGAGTTTGGTGCAGTAGAAGCGGATTCTGGCTCAATTGGAGGTAAAGGAACCCACGAGTTTATGGTGTTTTCCGATGCGGGTGAAGATAAAATTGCTATTTGCACTTCCTGTGATTATTCTGCGAATATCGAAATGGCTGAGATTATACTCGATGAGACTGATACAGCAAATAAAGAACAAGCACCAGAGTTAGAAAAAATCTATACACCTAACATCAAAACCATTGATCAATTAGCCAAACATCTAGACGTGGCTCCAAACTCATTAGTAAAAACGTTACTATTTATTGTTGATGATCAACCAGTGATGGTATTGGTTCGTGGAGATCACGAAGTAAATGAAATCAAAGTAAAAAATGTGATGGAAGCAAGCACTTGTTATATGGCTGATGATGCCACGATTCGTAAAGTAACAGGAGCAAGTCCAGGTTCTCTTGGTCCTGTAGGTGTGAAACAGAAAATCACCATATTAGCTGATCAAGCATTAGGCTCCCTTTCCGAGTGGCAAATTGGTGCAAACGAAGATGACTATCATTATTTACATGCTGTTTTAGGTCGAGATTTTGAAGTCGACAACTTTGCTGATCTTCGTACGATTGAAGAAGGGGATAAATGCCCTCGCTGCGGAGAACCTATCCGTTTCCAAAAAGGTGTGGAAGTTGGACATATCTTCAAACTCGGAACAAAGTATAGTGATGCAATGAGAGGTACTTTTTTGGATGCAAATGGAAGAGAGCAATCCTATATCATGGGTTGTTATGGTATAGGAATTTCGCGAACGCTCTCTGCTGTTGTCGAACAACACCATGACGAAGCAGGAATTATCTGGCCAGAATCTATTTCGCCATTTGCCGTTCATTTAATTGCTGTGAATATGAAAGATGAGACACAACGCGAATCAGCTGAGAAAATCTACAGAGATTTATTACAAGTTGGAGTAGAAGTACTGTTCGATGACCGTCCAGAACGAGCTGGTGTGAAATTTAAAGATGCAGATCTTATCGGAATCCCTACTCGCATTGTTGTTGGTTCAAAAGCATCGGAGAATATTGTAGAAGTAAAATCAAGACGTACTGGAGAATCCCAAGAAGTTTCGATTGAAAGTATTATTGAAATTGTAAAGTGATTAAAATAAAAAGAACCCTATTTTGATGGGTTCTTTTTATTTTATGGATTAGATTGTTTATTTTAAAAAAGAAAAAGAAAACAAAATAAGCATAGTTTTCCAAATAGAAAAACGAACAGCTCCTTCTTAAAATTGCAATTTAAATATGACAGTTATATATCTGCTTACCTTAAAATACCTAAGATTTAGAAGAAAGCATATCTACCCTATAGCTGAAAAAGTTATAACTTATAACAAATTTATTAAACATTGATTATTTCATTGACACTTATTTGACTGAATACTAAGATGAAAAGAGACAGATAGACAGAATTATTTTATACATTTATGGTTGAAAAAGGGATTAGAGCAATAGGAAAGGTTGATATTTTTGAAGAGAAGCAAAGTAGCTACAGGCTTTTTTGTTCTTGGATTGTCCGTTTTTGCTCTAAGTCCAGTTGCTTTGGCAGCTGAAAAACAAAGCCTTGTTGATCTAGATGCAAAAATTAAAATTCATGCTCATTTGCCAAATACGGATGGAGGCATTGACGATCCAGAGCCACCAGACGGTGCAAATGGTGGAAACAACGGCGGAAACCATAATGGTGGAGGTTCCGATAATGGCGGAAACCATAATGGTGGAGGCTCCGATAACGGTGGAAGCACCGATAACGGTGGAAGCACCGATAACGGTGGAAGCACCGATAACGGTGGAAGCACCGATAACGGTGGAAGCACCGATAACGGCGGAAGCACCGATAACGGTGGAAGCACCGATAACGGCGGAAGCACCGATAACGGCGGAAGCACCGATAACGGTGGAAGCACCGATAACGGCGGAAGCACCGATAACGGTGGAAGCACTGATAACGGCGGAAACACCAATGGTGGAAGCACCGATAACGGTGGAAGCACTGATAACGGCGGAAACACCAATGGTGGAAGCACCGATAACGGCGGAAACACCAATGGTGGAAGCACTGATAACGGCGGAAACACCAATGGTGGAAGCACCAATGACGGTGGAAATACCAATGGTGGAAGCACCAATGACGGTGGAAACACCAATGGTGGAAACCATAACGATGGTGGAGTAGATACACCAGAAAACAATGGCGGTATAGATGTACCTGTTACAAATAACCCAACACCAGTTGTAGTAGCACAAAATAATACCCCAACCAATACAACTACTTCTACCACTGTATCAGATAAAAATGATGATCAACCAACTACTGTAAATGGTGGAGCACTACCAAAAACAGCTTCTTCATTACCACTTGCTGGAGTAATTGGTGCAGTTCTTGCTTCACTTGGTCTAGTAATCCGTAAAAAAGCGAATAATTAGAAATGAGAAAAACGTCACTCTTACTCATCATAGTGGGAGTGTGTATGATGGGGTATACCCTATTCACATATGTCCCTCAACTTTTTATAGGTGGATCGGTCAATAAAGCAGATATTGATAAAGTAATGGCAGAAGCAAAAAACAATACAAATGTGGATAAACAAATACTATACCCAAAAAGACCGAAAACTGGTGATGATATTGGTGATTTGATCATTCCCAGATTAAACGCTATTCTGCCTATTATTGAGGGTACGGATCCAGATGAACTGGAAAAAGGGGTAGGTCACTATGCGCAAAGTGTGCTACCAGGTGAAAAGGATAATGCTGTTTTAAGTGGACACAGAGATACGGTTTTTCGAAGTGTGGGAAAACTGAAAATTGGCGACCAGTTGATTACGAAAACAAGTGCAGGTGTATTCACTTATAAAATTGTGAAAATGTGGATAGTAGATCAAGATGACCGAACCGTTATCGTTTCTCATAAAGGAAAGCAAATTTTAACCCTTACAACGTGTTATCCGTTTAACTGGATTGGTCCAGCTCCCCAACGGTACATTATACAATCAGTTTTAGTGAAATCTAAATAGCTCTATCCTTTTTATCAACCAATCAAGGGCTCTAAGCCCTTTTTTTTGTATTCAAAAAAGTTTTGTTTTTCAACGAGAATCCATAGGGAATGTATGACAAGTAAATTTTAACTATTAAGAGGAATGGTATTGGGATGTGTAGAAACATTGTAAGAGACAGCGTTGCTCGGTATCCCTTAGAAAGGGAACGCTTAAAGCAACTATAAAATCGAAACGCACGGATCCAGGTCGCAATCTTCATTCATGGTCCTTTTATCAACTACGAGAATACATTCGCTACAAATCCGAGATGGCTGGAATTCGATTTGAATTGGTAAATCCGGAATATACCAGCCAAACATGCAAAAATGGTCATCGCTATAAAGCAAATCGCAAGGGACTTCATTTTTGTTGTAAGGAATGTGGCTATCGTAGTCATGCAGATCTCAATGGGGCGATCAATATCGCTAAAGCGATATCCGGTTTAGCAGCCTAGCGTACTGGTAGCAGGTACGCCGCCCATGGAGGTACATCATAACTGCATGGGATGGGGTGATGGCACACCCCTGAACTTGGGAGTTGCACAAAACAGAAATGGACTGCGTGCGTGAACTACCCAAGAATCCCACGGCTTTAGCCGTGGGAGTGTCAAATAGTATGTTTACCATTTGTAAGTACTTTATTATTATGATTTTGTAATGATATGGTTCTTTGCGAAATACATATGAAGAAGACAAAATGATAACAAGCATCAAAAAAAGACTGAAAAAAATTAGATAGTTTTACCCATGTGATTGTGATATAATCTTTTTGGCAATACTACACACAGTAACACATTTGATTTATCAGATGTTCATCCTTCACCTAACCTTACACACTTCAGGTGAAGTGCTTTTCTAAGGTTATGGTGATTATTAGATAGGGCTCCTTTGAAAGAGTGGGTAAACAACCCACTCTTTGCATTTTAACAGCTACTTATTATGGAGGTAGTATTCGTGAGTCGACAAGTAGTAGAGCAAGTAGAAAAGATTGCCGTTCCTCTTCTGCAAGCTCTAGGACTAGAGTTAGTGGAAGTGGAATACAAAAAAGAAGGACCGAACTGGTTTTTGCGAGTTTTTATCGATGGTACGGAAAAGCCAGTGGATCTCGATGATTGTGCGAAAGCTAGTGAACAACTAAGCCTAGTATTGGATGAAAAAGACCCTATTCCAGGAAATTACTACTTGGAAGTTTCATCACCTGGTGCAGAAAGACCACTCAAAAAAGAATCAGATTATCAAAAAGCAATTGGAAAAACCGTATATGTTAGTACATATGAACCTATCAATGGACAGCGAGTATTTGAAGGGGTCTTACAAAACGTTCAGCCAGAGGAAATTTATGTGGATGAGCAGGCAATTCCCCGGAAAAAAATAGCAAATGCTAGGTTAAGCGTGGTTTTTTCATAATGAAGGGAGGATTATGCCGGTGAATGCGGAGTTCATCGAAGCGCTTGGTCAATTAGAGAAAGAAAAAGGCATCAGTAAAGATGTATTGATCGAAGCGATAGAAGCAGCATTAATTTCTGGTTACAAACGAAATTTTCATTCAGCACAAAACGTCCGAGTTGATATCAACAGAGAATCTGGTAGAGTCCGGGTATTTGCACGTAAAAATGTCGTAGAAGAGGCTTTAGATCCTCGTTTGGAGATCTCTTTAGAGGCTGCAAAAGAAATCAATCCCAATTATTCTTTAGATGATGTAGTGGAAATCGAGGTAACTCCAGCTGATTTTGGACGAATTGCTGCTCAAACTGCTAAACAAGTTGTTACCCAACGTATAAGGGAAGCAGAAAGAAACATTATTTATTCTGATTTTATCGATCGGGAAGAAGATATTGTTACAGGAATCGTGCAAAGAGCGGATAATCGTAATTATTATATTGATCTTGGAAGGGTAGAAGCGCTTTTACCTCATTCGGAAACAATGCCTGGGGAGCGTTTTAAACATGGAGATCGGGTAAAAACTTTTATTACAAAAGTGGAAAAATCAACGAAAGGTCCCCAAATATTTGTGTCACGGACTCACCCTGGTCTATTAAAACGCTTGTTTGAACTAGAAGTTCCTGAGATTTTTGACGGTGTCATCGAAATTAAATCCATTGCACGTGAAGCTGGTCAACGTTCAAAAGTTGCAGTCACATCTAGAGATGCAAATGTAGATGCGGTTGGAGCTTGTGTAGGTCATAAAGGGGTGCGGGTACAGACAATCGTCAATGAACTTAGAGGAGAAAAAATCGATATTATTCGCTATTCCGATGATTTAACAGAATGGATCGCTGCAAGCTTAAGTCCTTCAAAAGTAACGTCTGTAACTATTTATGAAGATGATAAAATGGCAAGAGTTATTGTTCCTGATCATCAATTGTCTTTGGCAATTGGTAAAGAAGGTCAAAATGCTCGTCTCGCGGCAAAATTGACTAATTGGAAAATTGACATCAAGAGTGAATCTGAGGCAGGAGATGAATTTATTCCTGCACATTCAGAGGATGAGATACAGTGAAAAAGAAAAAAATTCCCATGCGAAAATGTATTGTCTCGCAAGAGATGTTTCCCAAAAAAAGCCTAATACGAGTAGTGAGAACTCCAGAAAATGAAGTTTTGATTGATCCAACCGGCAAAAAGTCCGGTAGAGGAGCCTATTTATGTGCAAAAGTAGAATATATTGATATGGCACAAAAAAAGAAATCATTAGAACGGATTTTTCAAACGAAAGTAGAACCTGCGTTGTATGATCAACTGAGAGAATATGCAAAGGGAGTTTCACATGAAGAATAATTTCTTTCAAGTGTTAGGTCTAGCACAGCGAGCACGTAAATTAACATTGGGAGAAGAGTTTGTTCTTCAGTCCATCCGAAATGGTCAGGCAAAGCTGGTTATTTTGGCGACGGATGCAGGGAAGAATACAACGAAAAAATTTACTGACAAATGCAATTCGTATGAGGTTCCACTGCTCCAAGTTGGATCGAGAGTTGACCTTGGAACTGCAGTAGGAAAAGGTGAACGAGTCGTTATGGCAGTGACGGATTCAGGTTTCTGCCAGATGCTAAGGGGGCTCGTTACGTAACTAATGGGGGTGAACGGATGACCAAAATCCGAGTATATGAATTTGCCAAAGAGAAAGATATGAGTAGCAAAGAAGTTATTAATATACTAGAACAAGTGGGCATTCCTGTTAATAATCACATGAGTATCATGGACGAAACTGCAACAAAAAAAGTAGAAGAGTTTGTCAAGCAATCAAAACAGGGATCAGGAACCGGAAATCAAGGGAAAGCAAAAAGTCACAAACAAACTGTACAACATGGGGCGGCGAAGTCTATGAGTCAAACAAATAATTCAGTAACGGAAGAAATTCAAGAAAAAGGTCAGCCATCATCTCGAGCAAATCAGGAGCCAATTAAAAAGAATAAACAACAACGAAGTAATAATAATCCTTTTTCAAAAGGAAAAGGCGGTGGAAAACGGGGTAATAGAAGGAGAAATGATCGAAGATCACAAACCCGTGAAAAACAAGCACCCGTATTGCCAAAAGAAATTACGGTGTCTGGTCCACTTTCTGTCGGCGAATTTGCTAAGTTATTGAGAAAAGAAGCATCAGAGGTTATTCGTAAATTAATTCCGATTGGCATTATGGCTACAATAAACCAAGAGATTGATGTAGATACCATGACACTTGTGGCAGAAGAATTTGGTGTAACGGTTATTTACAAAGAAGAGTTTGATGAGTCCATCATTGAAGAAATTGAAGAAGTAGATTCAGAGGATACACTCCAAGAACGTCCTCCTGTTGTGACAATTATGGGGCATGTAGACCACGGAAAAACTACTTTGCTAGATAAAATACGAAGCACCAATGTAACATCAGGTGAAGCTGGTGGTATTACACAGCATATTGGGGCATACCAAGTAGAAATTAGTGGCAAAAAAATTACATTCCTAGATACACCTGGTCATGCTGCTTTTACTACGATGCGAGCTAGAGGTGCGGAAGTAACAGACATTACTATTTTAGTAGTAGCTGCTGATGATGGAGTAATGCCACAAACCATCGAGGCTATCAATCATGCCAAAGCAGCAAATGTTCCCATTATAGTAGCAGTCAACAAAATGGATAAAGTAGATGCTAACCCAGACCGAATCAAACAACAGCTTACAGAGTATGGTCTCGTTCCTGAAGACTGGGGTGGCGATACCATATTTGTTCCAGTCTCTGCCATCAATGGAGAGGGTATGGAAGATCTTCTGGAGATGATACTATTAGTATCTGAAGTGCAAGAATTGAAGGCAAATCCAGATAAACGTGCACGAGGAGTTGTCATCGAGGCAGAGCTCGATAAAGGACGGGGAGCAGTTGCGACGGTTCTTATTCAAAATGGTACACTAAAGGTAGGCGACGGTATTGTAGCTGGAAATTACTTTGGTAAAATTCGTGCGATGATCAACGATCATGGCCGCAGGGTAAAAATAGCTCCTCCATCAATGCCTGTTGAAATATTAGGACTGCCAGATGTACCCGGTGCAGGCGATCCATTTATGGTTTTTGATGATGAGAAGAAAGCTCGTGCTATCGCCGACCGAAGAAATCAAAAACAACGAGATGAAGAACGTGGAGCCAAAACGAGAGTTACACTGGATGATTTGTTTAAACAAATTCAAGAAGGCGAAGTAAAAGAGTTAAATGTTATTATCAAAGCGGACGTACATGGTTCTGCTGAAGCAATGAGAGGCTCATTGGAGAAAATTGATATTGAAGGAGCTCGTGTGAAAATTATTCATGCAGCTGTTGGAGCTATTACGGAATCTGATGTTATTCTCGCTTCTGCATCGAATGCAATTATTATTGGATTCAATGTACGTCCTGAACCAAATGCACGTGCAACTGCTGAACAAGAAAACGTTGAGATACGATTGCACCGTGTTATTTACAAGGCAATTGAAGAGATCGAAGCTGCCATGAAAGGTCTACTAGATCCAGAATTTGAAGAAAAAGTTGTTGGTACAGCTGAGATTCGTCAAATTTTCAAAGTATCCCGTGTAGGAACGATTGCTGGTTGTTATGTCATCGATGGAAAAGTGGTTAGAGATGGAAAAGCAAGACTTATTCGAGATGGCATTGTTATCCATGAAGGAAATCTGGATACATTAAAACGTTTTAAAGATGATGCGAAAGAAGTAGCACAAGGTTATGAATGTGGTATTACATTAGAAGGTTATAATGATATGAAAGAAGGGGACTTGATCGAAGTATATGTCATTGAAGAAGTGGCGCGTACGTAATTGTTTATTGGATTACTGACGTGTGAGGGGCAAATCCCTTCTTCCCTCTCGCTCAAAGACAAACGAAGAGTACTTCAATCAGTACTCACTCGAATCAAGAACAAATGGAATCTTTCCGTTTCAGAAGTTGGAAGACAAGATGATCGCCAAGTGTTTGAGCTCGCTATTGTCGGCGTAGCAACTGCTAAGCATGTGGTGGAAAAAGAGCTTCAGCTCGCTTTAAATCTCTTAGAAGCGACAGATGAAATGATGATCTTTCATATTGACATCACTTTTGTGTAGGAGGTGTCGGCATTGGCACGCATCCGTACGAGCCGTGTTGGCGAACAGATCAAAAAAGAGCTTAGCCAAATTATTCAACAAGAAATCAAAGATCCTCGGATTGGTTTTGTGACTGTAACCGCGGTAGAAATGAGCGGTGACCTACAGCAAGCCAAAGTATATGTAAGTATACTAGGAAATCAGTCGGAGAAAGATGAATCGATTTCCGCACTAGAAAAAGCAAAAGGTTTTATTCGATCAGAAGTAGGCCGACGAGTACAGCTAAGACATGTTCCAGAAATACATTTTTCTGTAGACCATTCTCTCGATCACAGTGAACAAATTACAAAATTATTACATGAAGTAAGAGATGAAGATTAGGAGAAACATTATGTTGGACTGGACAAGTGTTACAAAAATTGTTCAAAATGCGAATGAGATTTTAGTTGTATCACATCTGAATCCTGACGGTGACGCCATTGGCTCTACACTGGCAGTTGGAGAAATCATTCGATCTCTTGGGATTCCGGTTACTCTTGTAAATGAATCTCCCGTTCCTGATAAAATGACATTTTTGCCAGGAGCGGATAAGATTTTATCGCCATCCGACATAGAAAACAAGCAATTTGCTGTTGTTATTGCTGTTGATGCTGCTGACATTTCCCGAATAGGGACTTGTCAGCAGCTTTTTGACAGTGAGGCTATCATTATAAATATAGATCATCATGCTACAAATGATTCTTTTGGTTTGATGAACATGATTAAATCGGATGCAGCGGCAACGGTGGAGATCCTTTATGACTGGGTTGAGCATTTAGAGATTCCCATTTCGAATCAATTAGCGACAGTCTTGTATGCGGGTTTGTTGACGGATACTGGAGGATTTCGTTATTCCAACACAACTTCGCGTACGCTCCGAATTGCTGCAAAGCTTCTTGACCTTGGAGCAGAGGCGTATGATTTGTCGGAACGATTATTAGAGACCATAAGTACCAGCTATCTAGCTCAATTAAAAAAGTCACTGGCAACCATGGAGATAATCTTAGATGGAAAGGTAGCTTATTTAACATCATCGGAAGAAGATAATGAAGGACTAGTGAATTTTGCTCGAAATATCGAAGGTGTAGATGTTGGTGTGTTATTTCGTCCAAAAGATGAGGAACATATAAAAGTCAGTCTTCGATCTCGTCAGCTTGTTGATGTATCAAAACTAGCTCTCTCGCTAGGTGGTGGAGGTCATGCTCGTGCAGCGGGTTGTACCATTAAAGGGGATATGGATGAAGCCATTGAATTAGTTGTGAAAAAATTGAAAGAAGCATTAGAGGGCGTGAAAGAATGACATTACATGGGGTTGTACCTGTGTGGAAACCAAAAGGACTTACATCGCATGATGTAGTTAGCCGGATACGGCGTCTTGCTGGTCAAAAAAGAGTAGGGCATACTGGTACGCTTGATCCGGAGGTGGAAGGCGTTTTGCCCATATGTTTGGGACAAGCAACAAGAATTGTTGAGTATATTCAAGATCTTCCCAAACGGTATCAGGGTACAATGATAATTGGCATAGCCACAGACACAGAAGATCAAACTGGAGAAATTATCGAACAAGCAAATAGAGTCGATGCTTCATTTGATTTGGGAAGAATAAAGCAACATTTTGTCGGCGAGATAGAACAAGTACCCCCAATGTATTCTGCTGTAAAATTAAATGGTGTACGACTATATGATTTAGCGAGAAAAGGACAGGTCATAGATCGAGCTCCTCGCCATGTCACCATTTATGACTTGACTTTAGAACGAATCCCAACAACCGATTCTAGTTATCCGAGTCTTCGATTTGATGTTACTTGCTCCAAAGGGACATATATTCGAACGCTATGTGTTGATATAGGCAAAGTATTAGGGTATCCTGCTCATATGAGTAGTTTATCTCGGGTGCAAAGTGGTCCGTTTCAATCACCAGATTGTTTTACACTTGAAGAGCTGCAAGAAAAAAAAGATAATGATACATTTTCAGATAGCCTCGTAACCATAGATGCAGCGATTTGCCATTTACCAGCTGTTATAATCGATCAAGCAGATGCAGCCCGTGTTTTAGATGGTGTTCCCTTTCAGATAGAAGATATAGATTTTCCTATTGATAATCAAATCGTACGTGTATATGATGAATCAGGGCGATTTTATGCAATTTACGAGATCAAACATCAAGAGTTAAGACCAGTAAAAGTATTTCGGGATGTGCATGAGTAATGAATATAATTGAGATTTCTTATCCATTCAATCCAAATGAATATGAGTTAGCATCATCGAGTCTGGCGATTGGTTTTTTTGATGGTTTGCATCTGGGGCATCAAGCTGTGATTAAACAAGCTATCCAAAAGGCAGAAGAATTGAATATTACACCTGCAGTGATGACATTTTCACCACATCCAAGAGAGGTACTTGGCAAAACAGAATTCACGGGATACTTGACACCGCTGCAAGAGAAACTCTTTCAGCTTGAGAAGCTTGGTATGAAAACAGCTTATGTTGTAACGTTCGACCAAGCATTTGCAAACTTAGAAAAAGAAAAGTTTATTACAGATGTTCTACTTTCTTTACAAGTCTCTGCGGTGACTACTGGTTTTAATTTTACTTTTGGCCATCGAGGACTTGGAACTGCATCAGATTTGGTTCAATTAGGAAAAGGTTTGTTTGATGTGGAAATTGTTGATCCGATTATTATGGGTGGGTTAGCAGTCAGTAGTACAAGAACACGAAATGCACTAGCTTCTGGTAATGTGCATTTGGCTAATGACTTACTTGGAAGAGCATATCGTATTCATGGTGAAGTAATACATGGCGATAAAAGAGGTAGACAAATTGGCTATCCAACAGCAAATATAGAACCAAATCAACCATTTTTTATTCCAGCAAATGGAGTTTATGTGGTACGAGCTCTGTTCCGCAATAAAATGGCTTATGGGGTAATGAATGTAGGTGTTCGACCTACTTTCGACCTGCTGGCAACCAAGCCGAAATTGGAAGTACATCTTTTGCAGCAACCTGCTGATTTAGATATTTATGGAGAGACGGTGCGAGTTGAGTTATTGCATTATCTTCGCAAAGAAGTGAAATTTAGTTCAGTAGATGCATTGATTGAACAGATCAAAACGGATGAAATGCAAGCAATCCAGTGGTTGGATACAGAAAATCTGGATATGGACACCAAAAATATTTTGATATAAAATACAAAGATGTCTTGATTCTTCAAACATTTACATGTAACTTTGTTTAGGCTATAATGTCATAGGAACCATAACGCGGTTTCCGTTTGCCTCAACGGTATACTGGGTTATTGGGGTTGATAGAGAAGATGGAGGTGAAAGAAAATGACTATTTCCCTTGAGAAAAAACGTGAAATTATTAATGAGTATAAAACTCATGAAAGTGATACTGGATCTCCTGAAGTACAAGTAGCGATTTTAACTCATCGCATTAATGAGTTGAACTCACACTTGAAAGATCATAAAAAAGATCACCATTCACGTCGTGGATTGCTCAAAATGGTTGGACAACGTCGTAACTTGCTTACTTATTTAAAAGATAAGGATGTTACTCGTTACCGTGAGTTAATTCAAAAACTTGGATTACGTAGATAAAGCGGGGTATTACACCCCGTTTTTTTATACCTTTTGAAATTTGACAAAGCAGGAAATACTAATTAAAAAGAGAATAGAAAAATGTTAAACGTCTGAAAGGAGGATATGAAGTGGAGTCTCAACTAATTGAAACCGAGCTTGGTGGACGAAAACTTTCATTTGAAATTGGAAAATATGCAGCTTTAGCGAATGCATCAGTAATGGTGAGATATGGAGATTCTGCTGTACTGGCTACAGTAGTTGCGTCAAAAGAACCGAAAGAACTCGATTTTTTCCCTCTTACGGTGAATTACGAAGAACGATTATATGCAGTTGGTAAGATACCAGGTGGTTTTATCAAAAGAGAGGGTCGTCCAAGTGAAAAGGCAATTTTGGCAAGCCGCTTGATTGATAGACCTATCCGCCCTCTATTTCCAGAAGGATTTCGTCATGAAGTTCAAGTTGTGACAACAGTAATGTCGGTTGATCAAGACTGTTCAACAGAAATAGCTGCAATGATAGGAGCGTCCCTTGCGCTTTCTATTTCATCTATTCCTTTTGCAGGACCAATTGCAGGTGTAATCATTGGTCGTGTAGACGGGAAATTCATTATTAATCCAACGGTTGCAGAAATGGAACAATCCGATTTGCATTTGGTCGTTGCCGGAACAAAAGATGGAATCAATATGGTGGAAGCAGGTTCAAAACAAATTCCAGAATCGATTGTATTAGAAGCGATCTTACTTGGGCATGAAGAAATCAAAAAGATAGTTGCAGTACAAGAAGAGATTGTTTCGAAGTGTGGAGAAGAGAAAATGGTTCCACAACTAGCTAGCATTGATGAAGATGTGCAAAATCGGGTTCGTGCTTTAGCACTAACAGAAATGACAGCTGCGATTCAAGTTGTAGAGAAACAAGCTCGTCAAGATGCGATCGATGAAGTGAAAAATATGGTTATTGAAACATTGCAAAATGAATATTCCGAAGAAGAGTATGCAGAAAAGGAAAAAGATATCCATAAGACACTTGATTTGATGGTGAAAGAAGAAGTAAGGCGTCTTATTTTAGAAGAGGGTAAACGTCCAGATGGACGTACTACTGATGAAATCCGTCCACTATCCAGTGAGATCAACATCTTACCTCGTACGCATGGATCAGGTTTGTTTCGTCGAGGACAGACTCAAGTATTAAGTGTTTGTACATTAGGTGCACTTGGTGATGTGCAGATTTTAGACGGTTTGGATTTAGAAGAATCCAAACGTTTTATGCATCACTACAATTTCCCTCCTTTTAGTGTTGGAGAAGCGAGACCAATGCGTTCTCCAGGAAGAAGAGAGATTGGACATGGAGCACTTGGTGAACGTGCTTTAGAACAAGTAATTCCGAGTGAAGATGAGTTCCCATATACCATTCGCTTAGTATCTGAAGTGTTAGAATCCAATGGTTCCACTTCTCAAGCCAGTATTTGTGCTTCCACGCTTGCACTCATGCATGCGGGTGTACCAATAAAAGCACCTGTAGCAGGTATTGCAATGGGTCTAGTTAAAGAAGGAGAACTAGTTAGTGTACTAACGGATATTCAGGGGATGGAAGACCATCTTGGTGATATGGATTTCAAGGTAGCAGGTACACGCAAAGGTGTCACTGCACTGCAAATGGATATAAAAATTGCGGGTATTGACCGGCCTATTCTCGAAAAAGCTTTACAACAAGCAAGTAGAGCTAGAATTGCGCTTCTAGATAATATGGAAGCCACCATTAAAGAGCCTAGTAAAAAACTATCAAAGTTTGCACCAAAAATTGTGACCATGCGGATTCATCCTGATAAAATTCGCGACGTCATTGGACCCAGTGGTCGTGTAATTAACAAAATTATTGAAGAGACAGGCGTAAAAATTGACATTGAACAAGATGGTCGTATTTATATCGCATCAGCTGATAGTGACCAAAATGCACAAGCGAAGAAGATCATTGAGGATCTTGTGCGAGAGGTAGAAGTAGGACAAACATACTTGGGCAATGTGAAGCGCATTGAAAAGTTTGGTGCATTTGTGGAACTATTCCCAGGCAAAGAAGGTTTGGTACATATTTCTCAACTAGCACTAGAACGCGTAGCAAAAGTGCAGGATGTAGTTTCTATCGGGGATCAGATTATGGTGAAAGTGACAGAAATAGATGATCAAGGCAGAGTTAACCTTTCACGCAAGGTGCTGCTAAAAGAAGAAGAAGCGAAGAAAAAAGAAGCATCGAAAAAGTAAACAGCAGAGTCAGATATGCCAAGAATGGTAAATCTGTCTCTTTTTATTTGTGTTTACAGTAAAAGTTTTTTATTTCACATGAAATAACCCCCGTTTTATCGAGGGTTCCAGTCATAATATCTTATTTCATTTCGTATTTTTCTAATAAGCTATTTTTGGGATTCCATTCTTGTCGTAAAATTCCCATAATGATACGATCATAACTGTTTCCATCTCTAAGAACAGCTGAACGCATTCTTCCTTCTATCGTAAATCCAACTTTTTCATAAGATTTGATGGCATTTTGATTATAATCAATCACATCTAATCCTACACGATTAAAATTTAATTCATGAAACGCATAGCGCAGGATTAGTTGTAGTGCATCTGTTCCATATCCTTTATGGTGATGCTGTTGGTCTCCTATGCCAATCGCCAAAAGCCCTGTTTGATTATTCCATTCAATGGAATGCAATGCGACAAAACCAATAAAGATATTATCTGCTAACGTTCGAATGCTGAATTGTACAGCATTGGGGCTTCGGCTTTTTAAATTACTTTCTGTTTGTAGTTCCTGTAAAGTTCGCGGAACAGCTAAATCTGTGTCCAAGTTCCTCAATAGATCTGCATCTTCATACCAGCGCACCATCTCAACAGTATCGTCCATCTGAAACGAAGCCAACCGCACCAATTTCCCATGAAAAAATTGCTTATATTTTAGCGTCATTTGTTCTCCTCATTTTTTATAAATTTATCACCTCAACTACCCTTGCCGAATAAGAAAAGAAAATCATTGGCTTGCATCTCCTCTATTTGAATATGGTTTTATTTTAATAAGAAACTTTAAATTGGTAAACTGAGCGAAATATATGACAACTATTTCATTAAAAACGTTTCATTTTTTTCTTTTTTACTCATAGAGTAAAGTTGAGAGGAGATGAACAAGCCGTTGAAAAAGAATTATTATATTATAGGTATTTTTGTTCTTATCATCGTTACTTTTATTTGCTTTACATCCCCAGTATCTCTCTATTTATCTTCGATTCGCAGTCAATCGGTCATTCCTGCTTTTTTATCGACTGATGTGGAACTTCAAGCTAAAATAAACCAAGAAGCAGCGAAGCATGAAATAGCACCTATTAATGCACGTAATGATCGTGTATGGAACCTAATTCCTGGATTAGACGGACAGGTAGTAGATAAAGAAAAAACATATGAGAAAACCAAAAAGCTCCATTCCAAGCAGATACAATGGGTATATAAAATAGTTAAACCTGCAATTGATCTTAGTGACTTGGGAAGTGGACCCATTTTTCGGGGAAATGAGCAACAAAAAGCAGTGGGTTTAATGGTAAATGTTGCATGGGGGACAGAATATTTACCTGAAATGCTGCGTATTTTCAAAAAGGAAAATGTGAAAGTAACTTTCTTTCTTGATGGTACATGGTTAAATAGCCACCGTAAAGAAGGGCTAGCTTTGGAAAAAGACGGACATGAAATCGGAAATCATGGCTATACACACCAGTTGATGAGTCAAGTACCAGTTGATCGGATGCAAAGAGAAATCAATCGAACGGAAGAAGTGATCAAACAAGTATTTCATCATCCGAGTACATGGTTTGCTCCCCCAGCGGGAGATTTTAATGATAGAGTTGTCAAAGTAGCAAAGGAGTATCATCTAGGCACCGTTTTATGGACATTGGATACAATTGATTGGCGGAAAAGTACTACATCCTCTTCGATGGTGCAAAAAATAGCGAACAAAGTAGAGCCTGGCAATTTAATTTTAATGCATCCAACAGATCGAACTGTCAAAGCTTTACCAGGTATTATTCGTGCTATCAAACAAAAAAATCTAGCTCTCATTACTGTTTCAGAAGTACTTTCTAGCATCCGAATCCAACCTAAGTTGAGCGAATCTCCTTAATTTGATATAGTGAAAATACTTCTTGAATTTGGAATCCAGCATATGTGCTAGGAGGTTTTTTATCATCATTACCCACACATTACCCAATGGAGTACGCATCGTAGCAGAGCAAATACCACATGTCCGTTCTATCGCATTCGGTATTTGGATCGGTGCAGGTTCAGAAAAAGAAACAAAAACATTAAATGGGATTTCCCATTTTATGGAACATATGCTTTTTAAAGGAACTACTACCCGTACAGCAAGAGAGATCGCAGAAGGATTCGACCAATTTGGTGGCCAAGTCAATGCTTTTACTTCTAAAGAAGTAACTTGCTATTATGCAAAAGTGTTAGATCAGCATTTTTCATTGTCTCTTGAACTTCTTGCGGATATGTTTTTTCATTCGACTTTTGATAAACAAGAGATAGAAAAAGAAAAGAAGGTAGTACTAGAAGAAATAGCGATGGTCGAAGATACACCAGATGATCTCATTCATGATGTTCTTTCAGAAGTATCTTTTTCCACTCATTCTCTTGGATATCCTGTCATAGGTACATTGGATAATGTTTCTTCCTTTTCGAGAGATCAGCTTCTGGATTATCAAGATTTATATTATAATCCGCATAATGTTGTGCTTGCTTTAGCAGGGAACTTACCAGATGATTTCTTAGAGCAACTGGATCACTATTTTTCCGGTTATCAAGGCAAATATATACCGGAAGATACTACTGTACCTTTATTCACACCAAAAGTAGTAGTGAGACAAAAGACAATTGAGCAATCTCATATATGTATTGGGTTTCAAGGGTTATCAGTAACAGATTCAAAAATATATTCCACTGTACTTTTGAATAATATACTTGGTGGCAATATGAGTTCCCGTTTATTTCAAGAAGTGAGAGAAGAACGAGGGCTTGCTTACTCTGTTTATTCGTATCATTCCTCTCATCGTCAAAATGGACTTTTTGCTATTTATGCTGGTACAAAACATGGTCAAGAACAAGAAGTTTGTAATGTCATTACAGATGTACTAGGTCAGGTTTCTGTTCAGGGAATTACAGAACAAGAATTAAAAAAAGCGCAAGAACAATTAAAGGGAAGCATGATGCTAGGACTGGAGAGTACGAATAACCGAATGAGCCGCTTGGGAAGAAATGAATTATTATTAAAAAAACATATGTCGTTGGATGAAATTATTGGACAAGTAGAGAAAGTTACACTTACAGATGTGAATCAATTAGCAAAAAAAATCTTCCAATCACCAAAATCTTTTGTCCTATTTTCACCAGATGGCAAGTTGCCTATTTTGCAATAAAGGAGTAATTTACATAAATGCTTACTGTTCAAATTTGTCGTATTGCAGGTAATGAGGATATTCCATTGCCGGAGAAGATGTCTGAAGGAGCTAGCGGTTTTGATCTGCGTGCCGCAGTAAAAGAAGAATGGGTGTTGCAGCCAGGAGAGTGGAAGCTAATCCCGACAGGCGTTTCTATTGCGATGCCTAACAATTTAGAAGCTCAGGTCCGCCCTCGAAGTGGTCTTGCTTTTAAACATGGTATCACTATGCTCAATTCCCCTGGAACGATTGATGCAGATTACCGTGGGGAAATTAAAGTTATCATGGTTAACTTTGGAGATCAGCCTTTCCGCATAAATCGCGGTGATCGTATTGCCCAACTTGTTTTTCAAGAAGTAGCAAAAGTAAATTTAGAAACAGTAGATGAATTAATTGGCACTGCTCGTGGAGCAGGTGGATTTGGTCATACTGGCGTATAAGTTAAAGAAGAGATATATGGGTCAAATGTTAGAGATGAAGTGTATAGCTACCAATTTACCTATTCTATGCTAGGGCAGGGGGATCTTTCCATGGAAGATGCACGTCCATTGAAGCGTTTAGAAGAAGAGTTGGAGCGCGTACGCAAAAAGTTACACCAATCTGTAAAAGGAGAACCAAGTAGATTATTGGATCCCACCGTTTTACCCATTAGTCGAGAATTAGATTTATTGATTGTAGAGTATCAAAACCGAAAATCACAAACGCTGGCACCTATATAAGGTGCTTTTTTATTTGTTTAGGAAAAATTGACATCTTTTCGCTTGAGAAATATACTTGTTCATATAGTTGATAAGTAAACGAAAAGAAGGTAGAAGATGAAAAAAGAAAGTTTTTCAAAATGGATATCTGTATTACATCGTCAATTTCAAATTTATTTAAATCAAGAATTAAAGGATTATGATATTAATTCTTCCGAGTATATTTATTTGGTAAACTTATATGAAAAGGATGGTGTATCCCAAGAACAACTATCCTCCAATCTTTATATTAATAAAGCAGCTACTGCGCGAGCGATTGGACGATTAGAAAAGCTTGGATACGTAAAAAGAACCCGTGATCCGTTGGACAGCAGAGCATATTTAGTCACTTTAACAACAAAAGGTATAGAGATGCAAGGTTTTATCAAATCAAAATTGCTTAAGTGGAATCAGATACTATCGGCTGATCTGACATCGGATGAAGAACAGATGTTAGCAAAAATGATAAAAAAAGTTTCCTTGCATGCCTTGAAGTATACGAAGAGAGAAGACTAGAAAAAAATCAAACTGCTTTTCACAATGCAGTTTGATTTTTTGTCTGTATAGTTGACTAATCAACAACGAAGAGGTATACTTTGTGTAGTGTTGATTAGTCAACTATAATACGGCGTGGAGGTTTACAGAGATGGAACCTAATAATAATGTATCTGAAAAAGTTGGCAGTATTTTAATGCGTATCGTAATGTTTACTGTTACGCTTTCGTCTATGAGTGTTCTTATGTTTATTTATGTTTTACCTCAAATTAGTAAGGAGTTTCATTTGTCTATTGCACAAGTTAGTTGGCTTACTTCAGCTTATAGTCTGATATATGCGATTGGTACCGTTACGTATGGAAAATTAGCAGACAAATATAAGCTGAAAAATTTGTTAACGATAGGTTTGCTTATTTTTACTTTTGGATCCTTCATCGGCTTCATATCCCAGTCTTTTTGGGTGGCATTAGTAGGAAGATGTCTTCAAGCAGTCGGAGCTTCATCTATTCCTGCGACCGCAGTACTCATTCCTGTTCGTTATTTTCCGTTAGAACAAAGAGGAAAAGCATTGGGTATGATGGCTATTGGTTTAGCATTAGGAGGTGCTCTTGGTCCAGTAGTATCATCATTTATTGTTAGTTTTGCTAATTGGCGTTGGTTGTTTGCCATTCCGCTGCTCATTTTAATCACACTGCCATTTTACCGTAAATATTTGAATGAAGAGATTAAGAGAGACAGCGAGAAATTTGACTGGTTAGGTGGCGGCTTTCTTACTGTTTCCGTAGTGTTGCTCTTACTTGGAGTCACAAATAAAAGTGTAATATTTATGATAGGTGCATTATTAATAGGTATACTTTTTATTAAGCGAATTCAAATGGCTCTAAATCCTTTTATCAAACCAGCATTATTTCAAAATAAAAAGTATAGCATCGGCTTATTGATTGCTTTTGTTATTAATGGAATCGGGACTTCGCTCTATTTACTCAGTCCATTGTTGTTTGCGGATGTTCAACATTTGCCTGCATCTTGGATTGGTTTTGCGATGGTACCAGCAGCGATCGCTGCTGCAGTTTTCGGACGAAGGGGAGGAAGATTAGCTGATCAGAAAGGGAACATGTATCTATTCTTTGTTGCATCAAGTATGTTATTTACTTGTTTTCTGTTGCTCTCCATTTTCACAGGAAGTTCCTTTTATGTGATAGGTCTTTTTCTCATTCTAGGAAATGTAGGACAATCCTTTATGCAAATCGCTATGAATAATTCTATTTCACAAACATTACCAAAAAATGAAGCTGGTGTGGGCATGGGATTGTTACAAATGCTGAATTTTATTGCACAGGCTATCGCTACAGCTGTATATAGCAGTGTATTGGATATGGGTTCTAGCTTTCATTGGATTCCGATGAAAATCCCATCTAATAGTTTTGTCTATAGTAACATTTATTTTGTTCTAACGTTTCTACATCTGATCGTATTGATAAGTTATTACTTGTTGTTCGCTAAAAGAAAAAGTTCAAAAAATGATAAAAAGATATCTCCGAAATTATCGACTTAAAAGAGAGTTAAAAACTCTCTTTTTTCTGTCCTTGATACCAATTGAGAAAATACATATTATTGTTTATAATGTAATTTATTGTAAATGATTGTTGGTGTTTGTCACTTCTTCTTTAAATATTAGATGTTTGTTGGAGGAAAAAACGGAGATGACTGCATATTTCAACCTTTTAGCCAATTTGTATCAGGAGACAAATAAGACTTCCCCTAATAAAAAGCGAACGCTTGTTGAGTTGTTTCATGAGCAAGTAAAAAAAACACCTGATAATGTTGCCATTTCCTATTCGGGAGAGGAATGGACATATCAAGTTCTAGAAAAAAAGATGAATACTTTTGCACATTATTTTTTAGATAAAGGAGTTCATCCTGGTGATCATGTTGGGATTCTATTGCATAAATCATGTGATCTAATCGCTATTTTATTAGGTATTTTAAAGGCTGGAGCGATTTATGTTCCTTTGGAGATAAACAACACTCAAGAACAGTTTGATTACATATTGGAAGATTGTCATGTTCGTTATGTGATGAGTACGAAAACTTTGCAAGAGACATTCACTCTGAATCAATCCGTGATATGGATGGATATGGAGGAAGCGTTTCAAGCAAGGGATGAAAGAGTAATGGAGGAATATTTTAATTCTGTTTCACAAGTGGATCAAGTGTGTTGTGTACTCTATACCAATGGAACTACTAGCAAGCCAAAAGCGGTAGAGATTTTACATCAAAGAGGTATATGCTTTGTAGAAGAGGAGTGCTTCCCTTTTTCTGAAAAGGACGTTTTTTTGCAAAATTCACCGATTGCTTCTGATATTGCTTTTACAGAGATTTGGAGTTGTTTGTTACATGGTGCAAAGTTAGTGTTGTTAGCTGATGATAGGTGCAATCTTTCGGACATAGCAGATATCATTTATGAAGAGAAAGTCACCGTTTTATGGCTGCCTGCTAGGTATCTCGCTTTCATCGAAACTTATTTATCAAACTTTTTATTGCTTGAGCATTTATTTATTTTTGGAGACATCGTCTCCAATCGGCATGTCCAAAAACTTTTTCAGCGTAGTAGTGTAAAGGTAACAAACTGTTATGGCTTGCTGGAAAATTCCTCTATTACTTGCTGTTACCAGATTACAAAAGCCTATAATACCTCATTACTTGTGCCAATTGGAAGGCCTTTGAGCAGATCAAAAGTGTATATTCTCGATGCATTTGGAGATCCTGTGCCAATTGGCGTAATTGGGGAAATTTTTGTAGGTGGAGACGGTTTAGCCAAAGGGTATTATGGTAAATGGGCCAGCACAGAAGAAAAGTTTCATTTTCATCCAGTTACACCACAAGATCGTTTATTTCAAACAGGTGATTTAGGCTATTATTTACCAGACGGTAATATTGTCTTTTGTGGAAGAGTAGATACCCAAGTAACAATCGATGATTTTCACTTTAACCTCTATGAAATTGAATCTATTTTGCTCATGAATAATCATGTGCGGGATGCAGCGGTTTGCGTCAAAAAAAATAAGCTTGGTGCACAATATTTGTGTGCGTATATTTTGGGGGATGGACAAGATTGTATACCTGAATTAAAACACTCTCTTAAACAGAAGTTACCTCCTCAAATGATTCCGACTTATTTTGAATATGTGCAGCAGCTTCCTTTGAACAGCAATGGTAAATTAAATCGAAATCTACTTCCTGCAATAACAGGCCCAGTTCCAAAGCGTGTGTATTCTCCCCCCGTTACAAAAGAGGAACAACTGTTGGTAGAAATCTGGCAACAAGTTTTGCACAGGGGAAAGATAGGAATTACAGACCATTTCCACGAATTAGGCGGGGATATTTTACAAATAATTCAGACCATGTCTCTGCTGTATATGGAAGGATACCACCTAAATTTTCAACAATTCTTAGATTCTTCTACCATTCAAGAAATTGCTCCAAAACTGTACACTTCGAATTGGAAACAAGATGTGCCAGTAAAACAAGATGCACCAATTACTATTTCTCAAAAAGCTTTTTTCAGTGAATGTTTCCAGCATGTACACGCTAATTGTCAATCACGGTTATTTTTATTTAATGGGAAAATACATGCAGCAGATTTATATGAAGTAATCGAAAGACTAGTGGAATATCATGATACTTTACAGATGACTTTTGCACAGGTGGATAATCAATGGGTCCAATCCAGACGCTCTACCGAAAATAATATGTTTCAACTCGTAACTATTGATCTTCAGCAACAGTCTCATGTATTAGAAACGATTGTAAGATGGGCAAATCGAATGAAAAACAGTCTACATATCAACCAAGGTCCATTGCTTCGTATCGCTCATTTTCAGACTGATCAGGGTGATTATATTTTATGGATTATTCATGAATTACTGATAGATGAGGTTTCTTGGTTTGTTTTAGGCGATGATTTTTTGCATTTGTATAAGCAAGTGATAGTTGAACAAGAACAAGAGCCTACTCTACAATTTTCGAAAACTTGTTCTTATCTGGATTGGGCTAATCAATATGAAATTCATGCACCAGTGTATCATATTGACAATGAGGCTTCTTATTGGGAACATTTTCCCCAAATCCAGCAACTATCTGCATTTACTATTGAACACGAGGAAAAAGAAAGCATAGAAGATAGACAGACGATCTCTTTTGTTCTTAGCAAAACCAAAACAGAAGAGATCGTTAGTCGCATTCCATCTCTGTATCGTACAGGCGTGCAAGAACTTTTAGTGACTGCTTTGAGTCTTTCGTTAAAAAAGTGGGGAGATATTACCCGGTTTGTTTTAATGTTAACCAATCATGGCAGAGGAAAAGTGGAGTTAGAAGGAGTTCCTATTCATCGAACGGTGGGACGTTTTTCCTATACTTATCCAGTCATGATAGATCTAAAAGATCTAAGCGATGCGGATAGTTATATCAAAAGAATTCACCAATATTTACAGTTGGTTCCCAATGATGGTCTTGGCTATGGTCTGTGGAAATATAACAGTAAATCATCAGAAAGCGGGTTACAACCAAAAATACGTTTTCGATACAACGGAAATATCGATTTCTTTCCTAACGATGATGATTGGAAGTTGGTTGCTGTATCCAATCGTTTGGATGTACACAATGATGAAACTAGTTCTTATGTATTAGACATTGAATCGTTTGTTTCAAATCAACAACTAGTCGTCAATGTTCGTACTTCCACAAAGATATTTCAAAGAGAGGCTGTCCATTGCTTTATGAATGAATATAAGAAACAACTGGAGAACTTGATCATCGGCTCCATGTATTAAACTAGTAAACAGATTGGTAAAGATATCGCTTTTGAAATGGTTGAGGTACAATGGGAAGTACGCAAAAATAAGTGTAGGAGCTGGAGCATCATGAGATTGATCACACCTATAAAATACTTTCAGGCTTCTCAGCAGTGGCCAACCAAAGGAGAGCATATTTTAGCTACTTATGATGAGAAATCGATTATCGTTTATCAGGCATATAACCATAGGATAGGTTTGTTTGCTGCTGAAAAACAGACATTTGGTGGAGATTTCTCGATGAATCGAATGAGTTGGATTAAGCCTAATTTTCTTTGGATGATGTATCGTTCTGGGTGGGGGACGAAAGTCAACCAAGAAGTGACTTTAGCTATTCAATTGAAGCGTGAAGGTTTTGAGTATATTTTACAGCATGCAGTTGACAGCAGCTATCGAGATCGTTATGGAGCAAAAGAAAATTGGAAACGAGCTGTCAAATCCTCTTCTATCCGTTTGCAATGGGATCCGGATCATGATCCGTTTGGCAAGAAGTTAGAAAGAAGAGCAATTCAGCTGGGATTGAGAGAGGAAAGCTTACAAAAATACGTGGAAGATTGGATATTGGAAATAGAAGATATTTCTGATTTTGTGGCAAAACAGCGAAAGTATGTATCACCTTCTTTATTATCGCAATTGATGGTACCTCGTGAAGAAGTTTACCATACCTCATCATTAAAACATCTTACCAATAGTGTTGAGTAGTGGTGCAGTATGAAGTTTTGTTAAACTCCATACTGCATAATTCTTCTACGCTAGTAGCTCGTTTATGTCTTTTGGTGTCAATCTGTCGAAAACAGTCAAGCCAGATCTGATCATTTCGATCATCTTCCCATAATCGACTTTCTTCAGGACATCTGGATCAGCTTTCTCTAGCAAATAGATTAGTTCATCAGCTTCTTTAATCTGCCGATGATGGAGAAAGACTTCCGCAGTGGAGGTAAAACGAACAATTTCGAAACAGTTATAGCTCGGTCGCTTCTTAATTTCTGCAAGCAGTGTTTGAAGTTGTTCTTTACTACGCATCTGCATAACTCCAAAAAAATGTAGAAGAATTAACTATTCTAGTATACTCCGAAAGAAAAATGATAGAAATATATATCGTTGTATTTGATATAGCAAAAAGCTATTCCCGCTCCACAAAGAAGGGAAATAGCAGATTTATGGTTAATCCCCAGATGGATGAGTCCCGAAACGCATACTAGGACCTCCTTTCAGGATAAAGTTGCATGATGAAAGTATTGTTTGGAATATTTCATATAGTTTTCATGATCTTCTAACTGAAGATATGCTTGTGCTAGTCCAGAGTAGGATTGTAATTGAAGTGAATTATCTGATGTTTGGTGAAGGATATCAGTGTAACAATAAATGGATTTCTCGTAATCTCCATGTAGATAAAAGGTTTTCGCCAATTGTGACATGGTTTTGGTGTATTCTAACATGTTATTTTGTTTTTTCGCAATACTAATGGCTTTTTGTAGTGTTTTTTGCGATTTGGAATATTTGCCTTGTTGTTGATAAAGAATTCCAAGTTGCAAGTAGGCTTGTAATACCAACTGATGTCTTTTCGTAATGCTGTTTTCGAGTTCAATGGCAGTTAATAGGCATTTTTCTGCATGTCGAAAATATTGTTTTTGTTTATAGATATCAGAAAGTGTAATATAAATCTCTAATTGTCGTTCATAGTTATTATTGGTATGTGCTAACTCTAAGCCTTTTTTGGCACAAGTATAAGCTTCATCAACCATTTTGATCTCTAGGTTTAAGACGGCTTGAAAATCATATATACCTATCACCGTATCCATGTTTAAATCAAAGGAATCTACTTTAATTTGTGAAATGGTTTTTAGAGCTTCTTCAGTTCTTCCTAAATTGTATAGGTAGATGGATTGATTTGATAATAATGTCGTATAGAGGTACTTGCGTTCTCCGTTTAAAACAAAGGAAGCAATCCCGTCATTCGTAAATTGAAGTGCTTGTTCATATTGGTTTCTGTGAAATGCCATGATTGCTAAGTGATTTAAACTATAAGGTTTTAAATTTGTTTTTTCGCTATCTATTTCTTTCTCTAAGTTTTTGATACATGATTTAAAATAAATAGTTGATTTTTCTTCTTGATTTAGCTTAAAGTAGCATCGACCCTTTAAAAAATCGAGAAATGGACCGTAGTTTTTTTCGGGAAGTTGATGTAATTGTTTTAAAGCTAAAGATGGATTACTATTTATTTTATTTTCTAATGATAACATCTCTAAATAACGTTCTTCTTTTTCTTCTTGATCTTTTTGCGTCAATTCAGATAGGTGAATGTCTAATTTTCGTAATAAGTAGTTGATTTTTGTTGGATTTTTGGATATCCCTCTCTCAATTGCAGATAAAGTAGCTCTTGGAATGTATTCATCAGCTAAATCATCCAACGTCATTCTTCTTTCTTTGCGAACTTTACGAATATACGATCCGATTTTAGGAATATCCATTTGTTCACCTCAGCGATTTATTTTAATAATCTATAAATTCTTTTATGTTGTCAATTTGGGAATTCCCATTTATTATGAGAATTTTTCATAGAAAAACTACTTTTCTGCTAGATCCTTCTAGGATTACAATAATAAATAAAAGTTTTATCTTGTTTTTGTAATATATTGAATTTATTAATTCTAGCTTTTATACTTAAGGTAAGAAGAGTTAGAAGACGGATTTATTCTATTTTTATTTTTTTTATTCCGTATTTTCTTTTGAAAGTGCAGTATTTATTTTCGATTGAACATATCTGTTATTTGAAGCTAACTTTACAAATCAACAGAGAAGGGTGAGACAAAATGGGATGCCAATATGAAAAATTCCAGTTAGTTTTGAAGGTAGACCAAGAAAATAGAGAAATTGCATTGCATTTGATGAATGGGGAAACCATCGAATTGACTCTTCAAAATACAGAAATCTTTGATATGGCCAATGGGACAACTTTTGTAGTTGGGAGTACAGTGGATTCAGATGTCTCGGCTTTAAATGAAATATGTGTAAATACTAGTGAGGAAAAATTTTGGAAGCTGTAAAATATTTAGCTTGGCATTTGCTTCATTCGTGTGAAGATACCAATCTCCATGAAAAATTAACATCGTTTCCTCCCAATGATCGAAAGCAAATCGTCCAATTTATTCAATGGTGTTTACAAAATGGAAAACGAATTCAAACACTACTTACACAAACACATCTGAATCAAATTACTTCCATTCTCCAACATGGAGAAGAAGAGGAAGTGGAAGATTTTCATTTTCACCTTACCATGTATGTTTTCACATATGGAATGGAGAAAATGAAAGGAGAGTTAGATAAACTCCTAGAATCAAAAGAAGATTAATATTTGTTATAGGTGAAGTTGGCCACCTTATCAAGGTGGTTTTTTTCGGTCTTTAAAAGGGGGATATATATGAATGAAACAATAAAAACCATTTTTGACCATCGTTCTATTCGATCTTTTCAAGATAAGGCACTAAGTGACGAGCAAATCCAAGTTATTGTACAAAGCGCACAATGTGCATCCACTTCTAGTTTTGTTCAAGCGTATAGCATCATTGGAATTAAAGATAAAGCAAAAAAAGCTGAATTAGCACGACTAGCAGGAAATCAGGCGTATGTAGCTAAAAATGGACATTTTTTTATTTTTTGCTTAGATTTAAATCGTTTGCGATTAGCTGCCCATATGGAAGGAATTACAGAAGAAAGTACACAGGAAAGTTTATTCTCTACTGAGCTTTATACCGTTGGGGTAGTAGATACAGCATTAGCAGCACAAAATGCTGCTCTTGCTGCAGAATCTTTAGGATTAGGTATTTGTTATATTGGTGGAATTCGCAATCAATTGCATGAAGTATCTAATCTTTTAAAAACTCCTGATTACGTTGTTCCTCTGTTTGGATTATGTGTCGGATATATTGATGTGAAGACAGACAAAAAACAGCGTTTGCCTCTGGCAGCAATTTATCATGAAGATGAATATCGATCAGACGAAGAAATGCAAACACAGCTGCAAACTTATAATCAAGCTATCTCAGCGTATTATAAACAACGGACAGCTGGAAAAAGAGAGGACCGTTGGACAGAAATGATGGGGAAAAAATTAGTAAATCCTCAGCGATTGTATCTGAAACAGTATTTAGCTGAGAAAAAGTTGAAAATGCACTAGAAAAATACATGCGGCTTGCATTTTAGAGTGAAATGCAAGCCATTTATGTAAAGAGAAGAGAATGTGTAGATGCTTTTAACTAAGATGAAGAATTAGCTTTGTCAACACATCGACAGTATCCTCATATTCTTGCTTTGAAATAACTCGAAACCTTTCCTCATTGGTTTTCTTAATCATTTCCGCGATGATTTGAAATTCTTTTTCACCTTTTAAATCAGCACATTATTTGCGCCATGAATTAGAATCAGGTTTATCTGCTTCGAGAGTACCTGCTTATTTAACAGGGCCAAGGCTTCGACTGCTTCTTATTCTCTCTAAGACAGGAAAAATGAGAATGAGTGAGTTAGCGAAAGTGATAGGAATTAAATCAATTACTGTTACTCAATTTGCAGATGCATTGGAAAAAGAAAATCTTGTGGTCCGAATTCCTGATCCAAGTGATTGTCGTGCGACTTTAATAGAACTATCCGAGAATGCTTTGCCTACTCTTGAGGAAGCTGGCTTTAAAGCGGATCATGTGGCAGAAAAATTATTGGCACCTTTATCATTTGAAATGCGAAAGCAACTGCTGCAAATACTTTCGGAAATAGTCGATTTGAAGAACGTTTGTGCATTTGATTTTAAAGAAAAGAAATCCCCCTTCATGGAAAGCATCCCTATTGGTATGCTTTTTTGTATTAGGCTACTTCTGAATCACCTTTTGTCCCATATGTTTATATGTAAGAGGTGATTGCAAATGCGTTGGAGTGAATGGATAGAAAAAGAATGTGTGAACATGGATACTGGAGAAAAATTAGGCACGTTTCATCGCTGTGATCTTATGATTGATCAAGAAACTGGTGAAATAAATTCAATCTTAATGCCAGTTGGGAATTCTCTTTTTCGAAGAAAAGGATCAGAAATAACATTGAAATGGTCGATGATTAAAAAAGTAGGACCAGAAATCATTATTATCCAACAACGTTCTTACAGTCAGGAAGGAGAACAATGAAAAAATAGGCAAATGTGTAACCGTCAAAGACCCCAAGGAATATAGTGAACCATGTGGGGAAAGGGGTTTGAACGGATGCTGACAGATAAACATTTTATTTTTATCGGTGGAGACGCTAGACAGTTGGAAGTCATCAAAAGCTTCATAAAAATGCGAGCAAATATAACCCTTATCGGGTTTGATAATCTTCATACTCCACTGAGCGGAACCATGCAAAAAGAATTTGATCCCACTGTACTAACGAAAGCAGATGTCCTTGTGCTTCCTGTAATTGGGACAGATGATAAAGGGGAAGTAAGTAGTATTTTTACCACAAAGACACTCATTTTGACAGAAGAGCATATGAAGGCATTACCGAGTCATGCAATTATTTTCACAGGTTTGGCTAGGCCCTATCTCAAAAAATTATGTTCCAAATACCACAAACCGATTGTGGAGTTAATGGAACGTGATGATGTAGCCATTTATAACTCTATTCCCACAGTAGAAGGCGCTATTATGATGGCTATTCAAAATACGGATATCACTATTCATGATTCTAATTCAATCGTACTGGGTTTGGGTAGAGTCGGAATTACCCTTGCTCGCACATTACAGTCGATAGGTGCAAAAGTGAAAATGGGGATTTCTAATTCTGCCGATTATGCTCGGGCATTTGAGATGGGGTTGCATCCTTTTTATTTGCATGAGTTGGAAGAGTTTGTAGAAGAAGCAGAACTCATTTTTAATACTATACCTGCTCAAGTACTTACTAATTCTGTGTTGGCACGTGTGCGACATGATGTTGTGATGATCGATATTGCTTCAAAACCCGGAGGAATTGATTACCAATATGCAGAAAAAAGAGGGCTGAAAGCAATTTTATGCCCAAGTTTACCTGGTATCGTTGCACCGAAGACAGCTGGGCGAATATTAGCTTCCACGATACGCCAGTTGATGATGGAAGAGATAGCCAAGGAGGTAGGACAATGAGTTTAGAAGGAAAAACAATTGGATTTGGTTTAACTGGGTCTCATTGTACACATGATGAAGTGCTACCGCAAATGGAACATCTTGTCTCACTTGGTGCAAATGTCATTCCCATTATGTCTCATACCGTTGCAACAGTAGATAGTAGATTTGGTACAGCAGAAGAGTGGAAACACAAAATAACAAACATTACCGGTCGTGAACCTTATACAACGATTCAAGAAGTAGAACCACTTGGTCCTTCCGGATTATTGGATTGTTATGTTGTTGCACCGTGTACGGGTAACAGCATGGCAAGGCTTGCCAACGCTATGACAGATGGACCTGTTCTAATGGCTGCAAAGGCAATGATGCGCAATCATCGCCCGGTTGTTCTAGCGATTTCCACCAATGATGCACTAGGTTTAAATGCAGCAAATCTTGCTACCTTGCTTGCAGCGAAGGATATTTATTTTGTTCCTTTTGGTCAGGATGCGCCAGAAAAAAAACCAAAATCATGTGTATCTCGGATGGATCTTATCGCTGATACATGTGAAGCTGCAATAAATGGATTACAACTTCAACCATTACTAGTTGAAAAATATCGGTATTTCCCTTCATAATAGGAAGAGTTATAATTTTAGTCCCCTAAAGGGGGACTTACCCTTATTTGTAGGAGGAGAAAGTTTTGACTTATACTGTAGCTGTAGTAGGGGCGACTGGAGCAGTTGGGCAACAGATGATAAAATCCTTGGAAAAACGTAATTTTCCAGTAGAGAAATTAGTACCGCTAGCATCCTCAAGATCTGCTGGTGGAACGGTTCAATTCCAAGGAAAGGCAGTTACTGTATTGGAAGCTACCCCAGAAGCATTTGAGGGTGTTGATATTGCCTTATTTAGTGCTGGTGGTGGAGTGAGTAAGTTTCTAGCTCCTGAAGCAGTAAAACATGGTGCTATTGTTATAGATAATTCTAGCGCTTTTCGAATGGATGAAAATGTTCCTCTGGTTGTTCCTGAAGTGAACCGAGAAGCATTATCGGATCACCAAGGCATCATTGCCAATCCGAATTGTTCTACCATTCAAATGGTGGTTGCTTTAAAACCATTGCAAGATACGTATGGACTGGAAAGAATTATTGTCTCTACTTACCAAGCTGTTTCTGGAGCAGGTTCGCAAGCCATTGAAGAACTTCGCGCACAAGCAGCTGCAATGTTGGTAGGAGAAGAGCCAGTGTCCAATTTACTGCCTGTAGGAAAATTGGATCAACACTATCCGATTGCTTTTAATGCCATTCCTCAAATTGATGTCGGATTAGAAAATGGATTTACGTTCGAAGAAATGAAAATGGTACAAGAAACCAAAAAAATCCTTGGTGATGATCAGTTAGGAATTACACCTACATGTGTAAGAATTCCTGTATACCGTGGTCATAGTGAAGCGGTTTATGTAGAGTTGAAACGGGATTATCAATTATCAGAAGTTCGCACTTTATTGGAAAATTTTCCAGGAATTATCGTGCAAGACGACATTGAGCAACAAGTGTATCCAATGCCATTAGATGCAACAGATCACGATGAAGTTTTTGTCGGCAGACTGCGAAGAGATTTAGCTAGTGACAAAGGACTAAATATGTGGGTTGTATCCGATAATTTGTTAAAAGGAGCAGCTACCAATGCAGTACAGATAGCTGAGGCTCTGGTAGAGGATCGCTTAATAAGAAGGAGTTCATGATGAAAATAATTGTACAGAAGTTTGGAGGCACTTCTGTTGCAACACCACAGATGAGAGAGCGTGTATTGCATCATATCCAAACAGCGCTGGAAGAAGAATATAAAGTTGTTGTTGTTGTTTCCGCAATGGGAAGAAGAGGGGAACCATATGCGACAGATACATTACTGGAACTCACTCGAGGAGAGCAATTAAAAAACCTTTCATCACGGGAGCAAGATTTGCTGCTTAGTTGCGGTGAAATAATTTCCGCTAGTGTCTTAAGTAGTCTTTTAACCCATCATGGTATTGGAAATAGTGTGCTCACTGGTGGACAAGCGGGCATCATCACAAATGGTCAATATTCTAACGCGCAAATTGTTTCGTTAAACCCAAAAAGATTACAGGAAGAGTTAAACAATGACAAAGTCGCTATTGTTGCTGGGTTTCAAGGACAAACTGCAGATGGTGAGATTACCACGTTAGGCAGAGGTGGAAGTGATACGACTGCTACTGCATTAGGAGTAGCACTCCAAGCAGAATATGTGGATATTTTTACGGATGTAGATGGAGTATTGACTGCAGATCCTCGAATCGTAGAGGAAGCTATTTCTTTGGAGATGGTAACATATACCGAAATGTGCAATCTTGCTTTTCAAGGAGCAAAGGTCGTACATCCAAGAGCTGTAGAAATCGCAATGCAAACTAATGTTCCTATTCGTGTTCGTTCCACTTTATCTGACGGCATTGGTACCCTTGTTGTCAGCAGACCAGAGCGTGCGGGTCTCAGAGAAATATCCGATCGCCTGATCACAGGAATAACCCAGATGCCAAATGTTACTCAAATTCGCATTCCTACCAATCCGGATTATCTTGATTTGCATCTAGAAGTTTTTCGAAAAATGGCATCACAAGGAATAAGTGTAGATTTTATTAGCGTGACGCCAAGCAGTATCGCCTATACTGTAAGTGATCCACTTGCAGAAACAGCGAAAGCTTTATTAGAAGAGATGGATTTAGAACCTGAACTATATCCAGGTTGTGCGAAGGTTTCTGTTGTAGGTGCTGGTATAGCTGGCGTTCCAGGTGTGATGGCTAGAATATTAGAGGCATTGACGGAAGAAGATATAAAAGTATTGCAGTCAGCAGATTCACACACGACAATCTGGGTTCTTGTTTCTGGAGAAGATATGATTAAAGCAGTGCGTGCACTCCATCGTAAATTTGAGCTGCATAAATATTAATGGAGGTTGGGATCATGATATTTGGTCGCTTATTAACTGCAATGTGTACTCCATTTACACCAGATGGCGAGATTGATTGGGAAGCACAAGCTTCACTCATCGAACATCTTATTCGTACAGGAACAGATACTATTGTGGTATCAGGTACAACAGCAGAGTCACCGACCCTTACAAAAGAAGAAAAGTTAGCTTTATTTTCCTTTGCGGTCAAGCAAGCATCTGGCAGAGCGAAAATTATTGCAGGTGTAGGAAGTAATAATACAGCAGAAACCATAACTTTTACCCGTCTTGCTTCCGAATCAGGGGTCGATGGAGTAATGGTTGTAACACCTTACTACAATAAACCATCCCAAGAGGGAATTTATCAGCACATGAAGGCCGTTGCCGATGCAACCGTGCTACCAGTCATGCTTTACAATGTCCCAGGAAGAACAGGGGTAAATATGACTGCGGAGACGATGATTCGTCTGTCTTCGTTAGACAACATAGTAGCTATAAAGGAAGCAAGCGGAAATTTATCCCAAATAACAAAAGTGATTGCTGGTGTTCCAGAGGATGTTATTGTATACAGTGGGGATGATGCTTTGACGCTTCCTGTGCTTGCAGCAGGCGGGGATGGAATCGTTAGTGTTGCAAGTCATTTGGTCGGACTTGAGATGAAAGAAATGATAAATGCTTATTTCCGTGGTGATGTCAAGCATGCAGCTAAACTTCATCAACAATACCTTCCTGTATTTGAAGGAGTATTTCTAGCACCAAGCCCTTCTCCTTTAAAATATGCCTTGGCGAAAAAAGGTATTGGAGGCCCTGCTGTTCGTTTGCCTTTAGTTGAATTAACAGAAGAAGAAAAACAAAAAGTAGATGTTTGGTTCGATGAACTTGTTCAATAATTATGAAGAGATCCGTATATAACGGGTCTTTTTTTATGGATTCTCTTGGTAAGAGCCGGAATATTGAGTAAAATAATAAAAAAGAAAGCTGTCGCTATTATTTGTAGGAGTTCTGCATGAAAAGGATCTACTCATCTAAACTAACAGAAATAGTACTGACTGCACTCGTTATCAGTCAGATGCTCATGATTGCTGTGATTCCATCCTTTGTTTTCCAACCATTGAACATTCATGTGAGCAACCAAGGGTTGTCTGTGGGACTTTTTGTAAGTATCTACTCGGCAACCGTAATGGCATGTGGACTTTTTTCCGGAAAAGCGGTTGACCGGTTTGGACCGGAACGAATCCTATTGATTTTTGTCCCGCTTCTGACAGGTATTTATTTCTTGTATCCAATTGTCCGCTCTTCTGGTGAACTGGTGACTGTTCGGGCACTAAACGGAATCCTGTTTGCATTTGTTGTAAACGGATTTGTCGTTCTCGTGAGAAAGAAAGTTTTGTCTTCTAGTGATAAGGTTCAAGCAAAAGTTCATGGAGTTATCAGCGCCCTCAATACAGTAGGATCGGGGATTGCTATGTATGTTGGCATACTCCTTGTGAATCACCTTACCTTGCTATGGATCTATACGATTTTTATCGGCTGGATCGTGGTCATCTTGGTGTATTGGGCTATTCTTGTCAATTGTTTTTCCAAAATGACTGTATGGCAGCTGCTAAACAAGGTATCTACCTCTATCTGTGTCTTTACGCGGAGTCTATTTGTCAAAGAGGCTTTTTTTGTGGCACTTCCTGATGTGGGAATTAGCGCAGTTTACTGGGCTTTCTTGACGTATTTCTCCTTGTATGAGCGACAGGGAGCAGAAATAATTTTGCTTATTCATACAATGGTGTATGGTGTTTCTGCCAGCGTCGTGATGCCAATATTGGTAACCAATCATAACAAGATGGTTGTCGGATGGAGTATTGCAACTCTTGTTTTTGCGCTCATTCTAATCTGGGACAATGGCTTTTACTGGCTCCTTCTAACAGCTGGAGTGATGATCGGGATCGCTATGGCTGGCACCAATCTTGGCATCCTGGAGAGAGTAAACCATTCAGTCGATAAGAAACGACTAGGATCAGCAAATGCAACCGCGAGTTTTCTTCGGCAACTCGGAACTATTATTGGTCCAAGCTATGCTTGGCTGATGTGGAGTGTCTTGGGAAAATCAAATATGTGGCTTGCTCTGACTCCATTGTTGTTGGTCTCGTTTGTGTTTCTTCTGAAGAAGCAAGAGAGCCGAGCAACGGCAGTAGAGTTTATCCTTGCTAGGAAACGCATGGGAGCTTTTTTTGCTGCAGAAAGTGGATGGACTTCATCGCCGCCTATTGGAGTTGCTCTTATGGATTATGCTAGGGATATCTCCAAACTCCAAGCAGGGAAAGAGGAAGTACGTCCATTGAAAGACGGAGATAATGAGAGATTGTTGGCATGGAGAGTGAAACAGCACTGTCATGCCCTGATTGCTTTGAAGTCAGCTGAAGGTTTTCCAGGACTTTCTCTTACCCAAGAAATTCGACAAGTCGAGAAGATGTTGTATGAGCTTTTGGAGAAAATTGAAGTCTCCCATTCGCATAAATATTACAACGCTCTGGTTGGTTCGTGGGGGACAGAGTGCTTTTCTTGGGATAACGATACGATCTACGGACATGCGTATTGGGCTCTTGGAGATCGTATCGAGAAAGTTATGGCTTCACTTAAGAAAATGATTACAGACAGAGTGAAACCTGCGAAGACCCGAGAAGAGTTCCAATGTCTCCTCAGTGCCGTGCAAACCCTTGAACTAATTGATCTGGATTCTGCTTTTCATGAGTGTGGAGTAGAAGATAATTGGAACGCTGCACTACAGATGGTAGCAGCTTAAACAGCTGCTTAGCGCCCTTGTCTCTGTAAAAGAGATAAGGGCGCATTCATTATGTGGGAATTCTTTTTCATTGAAGGAGTCAGAGGTGATTTAGTATACTGAGAAAATAAGTTTTTCTTATAGGAGGATACAGAATGGAAATCTATCAAAATAGAAGGAAAAGACAGAGTTCATTTATTATCAGCTTGTTCTTTTCTATTCTGCTTATTGTCATCGCTATATTCCTGTTCAGTCTTATACTGGGGTTGATTCATGCAGATTTAGAAAATCGGTACATATTGATTATCCCATTTCTTTTTTTTGCGGTATTAGGGGCAGTGGCGGTTTTCACAACATCTGATCATTTTACTTATTTGAAACGAACAGAACCAATCTTATCATTATCCGTTGAAGCTCTTATGATATTCCAAGGAAAGAAAGGAGAAAGTTTTTTGCCTTGGAATGAGGTAGAATGGGTAAGATTTAATTTCATAGGACGTAGAAAATTATTAGTAATAAAAACAACTAAAAAAAGACTGCCAATCAATATACCAACGAAAACCTTACAAGTGGATATGCACACATTGAAAGATGCGTTGAAAGAGTATACTACTGTTCGCTAAGGGCTTAGATGTAGTATTTTTGTTCAGATTTATGGGGAAAATCGCTCCATTTGGCTTCTTGGCGTAATTTTGAAAAATAGCTTATTTTTATTAGTGAAAGTAGCTCCTTCCAAACGGAGCTACTTTGTATTTATGCTGAATATTAAGTAAAATGAATGGGAAGAACCATAACCACCAATCAACCATTGGAGATTTTCGTAAGTCTATCATAGTTTTTGGATTGACCCCATTCAAGCCCAACACCCCTCAAATATGTATTAGCGCAAAAGGATTGATCCATCCGACGGTTCGGCTTCCGATTGTAGAAATGACAAGAAAAGAGAAACAGAAAGTGAATACTTGGTACGATGAGTCAATTCAATAAGATCTGTTAAGGGTCTTATTTTTGATTAAAAAATGAAAAATTTTGAATTGAATATAAGCATATTGTAAAATATAAAAAGACACATAGGTTTGCAAACGATTGGAGATTGCGATGTCCAGATGGAAGCCCACTAGGGAAAGAGTGGGTGTATTTGCGATCGTCGCTGGTCAAGTGACGGTAACAGTCACCACTCAGGACCTTCTCGCACAAGTCTTCCATGTACGATTTGAAGAGGAAGTTGGCGTGATTATGCCGTCGTACATGGCGGCATGTACCTTGTCGAGCCTTTTCTTTGGAAGGTTGACCGACAAGATCGGTCCAAAGAGGATGGCTGCTGGAGTTTTTCCAATGCTAGTCGTCGTACTAGCATTGTATGGGGTAGCTTCTTCCCTTCAAGCCATTGTGCTGGTGAGGGTGGCTCAAGGACTCTTGTTTGGAGCTCTTGGGAGCAACGTGATTCTCCTCACGAGGAGGCTAGTGGGGCAAGATCGGCTTTCTCAGTCAAAGCTGGGGGCAAAGTTTAAGGCAGGCACCTACATGGGTGTAAGCCTCGCCAGCCCTATTGGTTTGTGGCTAGGAAATACGAATGTATGGTCTGCAGTAGTGGTCGCTCTCGTAATCTTCTCCTGTGTTTTGATCTACATGGGAGTCTCCCTGCTTCAGGGAGGTTGGCGGCGACCGCTGAACCTGCCGCGAGTTGACTGGAGGAGCTTTTTTGAACAGAGGGCTCTGAAAGTCTCGCTCCCAGGGATGGGAGTGACTGCGGCCTACGCAGCAGTGTTTACATGGTATGCTGATTTCGTCGGTAATACCACATGGATGGCGAAAGTCATCCTCTTTCTAGTTCCTTGGGTCTGTGGGGCTACGCTTCTGACGTGGCTACCCACGACCTTCGTCAGAATTGGCTACTTCCCCACCATGGTAGGGAGTAATCTTCTGATGATGATCTCACTTCTGCTGATTGACTTCGGCGGGAGTTGGCCTTTGCAGATTGTTGTGGGGTTGGTTGTCGGCATCGCTACAGCTGGCAACAGCCATGCAATGACTGAAGAGACTCTCCACCGTATAGAAAAAGAGAAACACGGTACGGCAACGTCAATGACTGTATTCATCATGCAGTTGAGTGGCATTGCGGGTGTCGCATTGTCCAGTGCGATCTGGACCCGATTGGGAGCTACAGTAATGTGGCCCTTGATGATTCCCTTGCTGGTGATCTGCCTTATCTACCTATTTTTCATCCAGAAGAAGAGTAGCAGTAAAGCAGAAGAGGACACTGAGGCTCAAGTGCCAAAGATGATCGCTCACCATAGGTCAGGTGTTGCTTCCTCCTTGGCAACCGCGGGAGATTATAAGGTATGTTCCAACTTTCTTAACATAGAAGGAGTCGATTTGGACACACTGCCGCTATATTCGCCTGAGTCTGAAACAGTGTCGGATCTGCTAGAAAATGTAGAGCAAGCGCTTAATTATTTGATATGGGCGGGGCTGCAGGAAAGTCATCTCCCTGTCGCTGGTGCGATTTTTCGACTGCAAGAGATGCAGCTGCAACTTATGTTGCAGCTAGCGCCAGATGAAGAGTACCCAGACCGAAGTACTAAGGATAAGAAGGTTCGTGCTCTTCATGAGGCGAAACTTGAAGAAATCAGAAAACATGCTCAGTGGCTTCAAGAAGACGAATTCAGGAGGTACGAGCAGATTAATGAACATTACGACAGAGACCTGCATGTAGCCGAATTCGACTATAGTCAAACTCCGAATCTGCTGCTTGCAGTTAAAGCATTGGGAGTAGTAGACAACATTTCGAGAATCATGAAAGCATACGAAAGAATATCCGGTACATTGATCGCGGCATAGACAAACAAGTGATCATTAGCCTCCTCTCATTTTTGAGAGGGGGTCGATTCGTTATGGGTACCAATTGAATAAAGTCTGAAGATTAAGAAGGGACAGATGAGACCATTGAAAGCCAATCTTCCCTGTCTGCTTCTGTGGAATACGAAGCCACAAGGTCATCTTCAGATATGGAAAAGGCGTTTCTGATCAAAAATGTTCAACAGGCACTTGAGTATCTATACATAATTAAGTTGTACCCAAATGATTTGCCGGTTGAACGTGCAATTTGTCAACTGCTGGAATTGTTTTTGAAACCTTTGCAGAAGCTTAACCCATAAGAAATGAGCGACTATGCTTTGAGAATGAGCTATCTCAAGCCAGTCAAAAATGACATAAAAATGGAAAAGTGATTACGCTGAACTTATGTTTTACAATCAGGAATAATTTTGGAAGATGAATCTCCAAGTAACATGAGGGGCTATTGTCATTTCCCTAAGCATTCTGTCCTCGAATTGTTGCAGGCTGTACAGGTTTTGAATGTGGTAGACACTTCAAGTGTAGCAAAAGCATACGAAAAAGAAAGCTTCACTGCTCTCTTGGTGTAGGATCGCTTAGTATAGAGATGCGATCATCAGCCCTTCTTATAAACGAGAGGAGGCTGATCCGTTTATGCTGGGTGTATCAAAATGAGTATGTCGTTTTTTTACTCCATATATTTGTGACATTTTTATTTTTGCTCTCCTCTATCTTGCATAGCGTTTTTCAATTCGTATATAATGAATATCAAGTGAGATTTGTGCGGTTATAGGGTGAACAACAAAATAAATTTGGGAGGTAAGTTTTTTGACAAAGAACCAGCGAGGCAAGTTGCATGTATTTGCTCTCGGTGGGTTGGGTGAAATCGGAAAAAACATGTATGTTGTCCAATACGAAGATGACATCGTAGTAATTGATTCAGGACTAATGTTTCCTGAGGAAGATATGCTGGGGATCGACATCGTTATTCCAGACATTTCTTATCTCATCGAAAATCAAAACAAAGTAAGAGCAATTATTTTAACACACGGACACGAAGATCATATTGGTGGATTGGCCTACATTTTAAAACAAATCAAAGTACCTGTATATGCGACACAACTAACCATGGGTCTAATCGAACATAAGTTACGGGAAGCACATGTACATGATGTGAAGCGGATTGTTATAACTAATCATTCGGAAATACAACTTGGTCGTTTGAAGGCAAGTTTCTTTAAAACGAATCATAGCATTCCTGATTCTGTTGGAGTATGTATTGATACGCCAGAAGGCTTGGTAGTACATACAGGTGACTTTAAATTTGACATGACACCAGTGAATGAAAGCCAATGCGACTTTCATAAAATGGCGGAAATCGGAAAAAAAGGTGTACTTTGTCTTCTATCGGACAGCACCAACGCAGAACGTCCTGGTTTTACAGGAACGGAACGCTCTGTTGGGGAAAGTTTGATGGAAGTATTCCGCAAAGCGAAACAACGAGTTATTGTTGCTACTTTTGCTTCAAATATCCATCGGATTCAGCAAGTGATAGATGCTGCTTATCAACATGGGCGGAAACTTGCTGTTGTTGGAAGAAGTATGGTAAACGTGGTAAACATTGCATCTGATCTGGGTTACTTAGATGTCCCAAAAGATTTGATCATTGAACCAGATGAAATCAATCGTTTGCCTGCTCATCGCGTAGCAGTAATTTCGACTGGAAGCCAAGGAGAGGCCATGTCAGCGCTTACGAGAATGGCAAATGCTTCTCACCGGAAAATCGAAATTTTGCCAGGAGACACCGTTGTGATTGCAGCAACTCCTATTCCTGGTAACGAAAGAATGATTGGTCGTACAGTCGATCAGTTATTCCGTATTGGCGCAGATGTAGTTTATAGTGCAACTTCTCATGTCCACGTGTCCGGACATGGTCAACAAGAAGATTTAAAATTAATGCTCAATCTCATTCGTCCTAAATTTTTCATTCCGATCCATGGTGAGTACCGGATGCTCCGTGCTCATGCCCAACTAGCCGAATCTGTCGGTGTAAAAACCGAAAACATTTTTATTTGTGATAATGGAGATACAGTAGAATTTTCAGGTGGAAAAGCAAGATACGGTCCAAAAATATCAACAGGCAAAGTCCTCATCGATGGACTTGGTGTTGGTGATGTAGGAAACATCGTCTTAAGAGATCGTAAACTGCTTTCCCAAGACGGTATATTAGTTGTTGTTCTCACCCTAAGTAAAGCAAATGGAACCATCTTATCTGGTCCAGATATTATTTCCCGCGGATTCGTTTACGTGCGAGAGTCCGAAAGATTGCTGGATGATGCGAACAATATCGTCAACCAGACAATGGAAAAATGCATGAAAGATCAAGTAAGTGAATGGGCTTCACTCAAGACTAGCATTCGTGACTCATTGAGTAAATTCTTATACGAACGCACCCGTCGTCGTCCTATGATCTTACCAATTATTATGGAAGTATAATCGACACTCACTAAACGAGAGCCAATTTTCCTTGATATATAAGGGGTTTTGGCTTTTCGTTTTTGTTTAAAACCTCATTTGACCACATTTTGACCACATTAGATTTACACGCTCTTAAAACCCTCATTTTTTGACTCTAATTTTTTCATAGCTTGATCAAAATTTTTAGCAAGATCTTTTTGCATATCAGGGAGTACATGGCTATACGTATCTAGTGTAATCCCTACATTGGCATGCCCCAAGCGTTCAGAAACGACTTTCGGATTCTCACCAAGTAACAGCAAAGTTGTGGCATGAGTATGTCTCAGATCATGAAAAGAAATGGGAGGGAGGTTATTCTTTTTGATCACGTACTTCATGTCACGATTGATATCAGCGGGGTCAATTGGTCTCCCTAAACCACTTGCAACAACTAAATCATTATCCTCATATGCATTTCCGAATTTTAGCTTCAGTTCATTTTGAAGTGCTTTATGTTTTTTTAGACACTGAACAGCAAAACTAGGCAATGAAATGGTGCGTTTCGATCCTTTTGTTTTCGGCTCCTGAAATACAAGTCCTTCTTTTACTTTGGATAATGTCTGGCTTACACTTAATCTTGCATTTTCAAGATCGCAGTTTTTCCATTTGAGTCCAAGTATTTCTCCTTTTCTCATCCCAGTATAGATTGCAAGGATATAAGCGATAAAAAATCTCCTGCCTTGTACAAAGTTTATAAATTGGTTCGCCTCTTCCATTGACCAAACCGTAACATTTCGAGTAGGGATACGAGGGGCTTTGATAAGTGGAGCAATATTCTTAGGTATGTCTTGGGGGAGCAGATCAGAAAGGAACGCTTTTAGCCAATCCAACGTTTACGCAAGGGGAAATCTATGCTCCTCACCAAGTTACAGCGGAGATCAATGGAGTGGATGAGTCGGCAACTATCGAAAGTTTCTCCATCAAGATTGAGACGGGAGCAGATAACGAGGCTGGCCGCACGATTGGTTCTCGATTTCCAAGAAGAGCTTATCGAGGGGCTTTTTCGGTGGAAATCGAAATGGGATTATCTTTTTTCTCTACTACACAATTGGAGCGGTTTTGGGGAACGGCAACGGGTCCAAGTACCAACACATTAACGGAGATTGATACAACCATTCATGTGGGGAACAACATTGATATTTTAATTCCTAGGGCAGTTTATACTGCTATGTCCCAGCCACTCAGTGGTCGAGATCGGATTGAACAGTCTGCCACCATCCGAGCGTTGGTGAAAGCGGATGGGACAGGTCCGATTGAGTTTTCCATCACCAATAATAAAACAAGTTATAGCCCAACTAGTTAGGCTATGTTGTCGGTAATCATTGCTCACAATCTTTCCCACAATGCTTCCGGCAATCTTTCCGACCATAATAGAAAGAAGGAAAACAGATGACAGCTAAATTAACCCCTGCTATTCTTGCAGGAAAATCGTATATCGAGACGATTTCGATACAAGTAGATGACCAAATCTTTGAAGTGGAAATTCGACCTCTCACCCATATCGAGAAAAAGCAAGTGGAAGCCTGTGAACAAGCATCAGTGAAGGTGAACACCAAAAATGCAGGAACGACAGGAAAACTAAACACCCAGACCATTGAAGCCAATGCAGGGGAATTATTAAAGGATCAGGGAAATGCCCAATTAAAAGCTGTGGCATATGGAACCATAGATAAGGAATGGAACGAAAACACCATTAATCAGTTATGGAAATCCGAATAGATAGATCTAGTCTATCAACGGATTGCCGAAATTTCAGGGTTGAAGGGAAACAAATCAGACTCCTTTCGTAAACAGCCATGAAGCAAAGGAGTTTTATTTTTTTATTCGACATCTTCATTTTTCTCCTAGCGATTACTTCCAGTTAACCGAGATACAAAAGCAAGTCCTTATATTCCAGTGGAATGAGGAACAGAAAGCAAATGAACTGAAATTAATGAGATTGAAACCAAAAATCAATAACCCATAGTTTAAATGGGTTATTGACTAATAAGTTTTTATATTTTAATTACGAACCAATAAAACGGTCTAATTCTCTAATCATTTCTTCTGGAATAGGAAGGTAAAGTTGAACGCCATTTTCTTTAGCAACAACAATTCTACTGGAATTTGTATCAATAGTAATAGCGTGTTTTTTTGCTGGAGAGAGATCTTTTTGTTGTTCTTTTGGTGTTGCATCACATGTAACAGCTACCTCATTAAACGAGTTAAATAAGCTAATTTCAATGTCTTTTTTGTCATGATTTTCCTGAATTAGTTCTTCAAGAGGACGTTGCTCTTTGAACATTTTCTCTTTAAGTTTTTTGAATTTAACAGAGTTGTTAGTTCCCATTTTGACTTTGATGAGATTATCACTTCGTAAGTCTAGTCCATTGTCATTAATAAAACAGACTATCTCTTTAGGTCCACAATCAGCAATCAAGTGATGCATTTTATAAACTTTGTTGTATTTACTCCATGTTCCAGTATCAGTAGTTTGAACATAAAATTTATTTTCTTTAAGATAAATTCTCCAAAGACCAGGTGGAAAAGCTATCTTTTCAAAGTCTTTTTTGTATAGGTAAACATTTTGCCTTTGTCCATCAGCATTTAAACAAATAACTTTTGTTAATCCGTTTTTCAGATGTTTAAATTCGTTTTTCATGTGTATCCTCCAATTTACTTTGATTTCGGTTAATTAATTCTATCCTAGAAGCTTATTGTCCTTCCTTTTTTTTACAATTAATTCTACTGGGAGGTTTTTATAGTAAATAATATCATCGAAATTGTCGTAAAAGGGATCGACCAAGCCTCCAAAGTTTTTGATCGTGTTTCCCAAAACGCCGAACACTCCTTTGCTAACGTGGGGGATTCGGTAGATCGAATAGAAGACAAGCTCAGAACACTCCCTGAACCCAATTTGGATATCCGTATTCAAGAAGAACGGGCGAAAGCAGAACTAAATCAATTGCAAAGAGAAGCAGATGTAGCCACCAGAGATCGGCACATGACGATTACGGCAAAAGCAGGACAAGCACTGCTGATCCTGCAACGTGTCCAAGAAAAAATGAAGGAAGTAGGTGAGCGTGGACGAGAAGTCGGGGAAGGTATGATCGATTTCTCCGAAAATGTAGCCCAAGGATTAACGGTTCCCATTGCGTTAGTGGGAGCATTAGTGTTTAAAGCTACGGCAGACGTGGATCATGCCTTGGCGATTCTCTCTGCTCGTGTGGGTGGAGTGAAACAAAGCATCCAACAAGTAACCCCTATAGTGAAAAGCGTATTCGATCAAGGATTAGGGGAAAGTTTGGCGAGTGTAGCTGATGTGGCAGGCTACGCTCGAATGAAATTAAGTAGTTTGTCTACCATTCAATTGCAACAAATCATTGTACAAGCGGAGTCTTTGGAAAAATCCTTGGGAACAGATGCTGTTGGTGCGATAGATGAAGTAATCGCCATCATGGAGACCTACAAAGTGTCTGTTTCTCAGGCGATGGATTTAGTGGCAGCAGGATATACCGAAGCGGATTTGTCCGTTGAAAAGTTAACTGAGGGATTGAAAAAGAATAGTACAGAAAAACAGAAAGCTGCTATCGTAGCAAAAAACCTAAACCAAAAGTTACAGGAGACAAAAGGGCGAACAGAAGAAGTGGCGAAAGCCATGCAGACATCCCCTTATATTCAATTGATCGCTCAATGGCGACAACTACAAGAAGCCTTAACTCCTATTGGAGAACAATTACTGGCTTTATCCCAACAGTATCTTCCACTAGTCATCCAAAAGATACAGGAATTCGGGCAATGGTTTGCATCCCTTTCTAAATCTTCTCAGGTAGCGATCATTGGATTTACAGCATTACTAGCGGTGCTTCCCCTTATTACGATGTTCCTTGGAGCTTTGGTTATGACGGCATCCGCTTTGATTCCCCTGTTTGCTGGGATTGGAGGAACAGCAGGATTGGTCGTAGCAGGAATTGTTGCAGTAGTAGGAGTGTTTACCCTTCTGATGAACTATGTCAAGGGATTCCAAGAAACCGTAACGGCTTTGTGGGATAGTTTTGTTTCATCTATCTCGAACAGTGCCAGTCAATTTGGAACCTATCTTCAACCGATTCAAGTTCTTTTTCCCGACTGTGGCAAGGACTACAACCGTTACTAGGGAGTATTGGAGTATTAGTGGCATCAGCAATTGCCATTATCCTTCCCCTGATTAATGGATTATTTCGGGCATTAGGTCCACTTGCTGCTTTAATCGTCAATGTCATTTCGTTAGCTATCAATACACTCAGTATGCTCGTCGCCTTTCTGGTTGGGGACTGGCAAGCAGGATTACAATATTTAAACAATGCCTCAACGGAATTTGCAAATATTTTTATGAACTTGTGGAATGTACTAGCGGAGTTTGTGATGGGAATCGTTGATACAGTAGTGTCCATGCTAACGGCTATGGGTGTCAATGTGAACGCAATCCTATCCTCCACGGCTAGTTTTTTGTGAGCATCTTTCAATCGATTTATAGCTTTAGCCTTGGAATCATGAGTGGAATAGCAAATGCGGTTACTACTGGGATACGAATAGCGAGTTCCTTTTTCTCTGCTGGTCTTCGATCCATGCAAGCGACTGCTTCTAGTGGCTGGAATGTGATCCTTTCTTTAGCAAGGGGAGTTCTTACCGGAATATCTGGCACTTTTCGTAGCTTGCAAAGTGTGCTTTCTGGAATTTGGTCTGGTATTAAATCTGTGGCATCCAGTAGCTGGAATGCAGTGAAGAATGCCATCATTAAACCGATTCAATCAGCCAAATCTACGCTGCTCGGTATTATTTCAAGCATCCGGAGTGCTTTTGCAAGTATGAGAATCACCGTCCCCAAGCCAAGATTGCCAAGGATTCATATTGGAAGCAGCTCTACCTCCATAGGAGGAATCAGTATCCCTCATCCTACTTTTAGTGTCTCTTGGTTTGCAAAAGGTGGGATTTTTAATCAGCCGAGTGTCGTTGGATTGGCGGAGCAAGGTCCTGAGGCGATTGTCCCCTTATCTTCATCCCGGATGCGTCCTTTTGCACAAGCGATTGCAAAAGAATTGCCTAGTGGACAGAACAATGGAAGCCCTATTACCAATCAGTTTTATATTCAAGCAACGATCCGAGAGGAAGCAGATATCCAAAAGCTGGCCCAGAAACTTAATCGATTACAAAACATCCAAGCAAGAGCAGGAGGTGTGCGTTAGATGTCGATTCGATTTAATGGACTTGATCTGCCTTCCTTTGTGCTGGTGAATGACATCCATATCTCGCTTATCCCACCTGTGAAGCAAACGACGGTTGCTGTGTCTGGACGTGCAGGATTGTATGATTTCGGTGATGAGTTAGGAGAACGGAAGATTACGATAGACATTACCATTGAGGCAAGCACATCTGCCGAACTGCGTTCCAATCTCAGGCAGTTGGCAACATGGCTTTACTATGAGGATGCAAAACAGTTGATCCTACTAGATGAACCAGATAAGTATTATCTAGCCAAAGTAACAGATGAGATCGAACTCAAACAAAATATTAGTATGGCCCAAGGATCGATTACCTTTTGGTGTAGTGATCCTTTTTCTTATGCGATACAAGAGACAGTTGTCTCTTTGAATCCAACGGATGAAACACCCATTATGATTACGAACAATGGCAATCGAGAAGCATCTCCTCGTTTTCAGATGCAGTTTACGCAAAATACAACCGAGTTTGCTCTGGTATTGGGTGAGGACTTTTTATATTTTGGACAACCTTTGCAACAGGATACCCAAACAGCAACCCAGACAAGAGTTACGATGCTCAATGATGATATGTCTTCCCTCACTGGTTGGACAAGCGGTGTTGGAGTAGATGGTGGAGTGATTGCAGGGTCTTTTGCTACCGATGGATTTCGTTTTTCCCAGTCAGGAGGAAATTATGGAACAGGGTCCGCTTGGCATGGGGCAGCCGCTGTGAAAACCATCACAACACCCATCCAAGATTTCACGATGGAAGCTTCTGTCTCCTTAAATCCTACTGCCAATAACCAAATCGGACGAGTAGAGGTCTATTTATTGGATGTGAACAATGCGGTCATCGGAAAGATTGCGATCAAAGACATGTCCGTCAATCTGGAGTCGCCACAATTCGAAGCACGAGCAGGGAATCTGGCATCGGGAACCTTATTTGTCGCCTATCGAGGAAAGAAGGAAGGATATTGGAAAGATTTTAGTGGGATATTACGTTTTTCTCGGATCGGAAATAAGTGGACCTGCCTTGCCGCTATTTTAGACAGCAATGGTAAATGGATCAAGCAGTTCACCTACTCCTTTGTGGATACCAAAAATCTCTATACCGCCAAGCTCGCAGGGGTACAGATTCATGTAGGGGCTTATGCTTCGTATGCCGTTATTCCTATCAATCGATTGTATGTTACGAATGTAAAGATTATCCAAGAAAACGTTCCGGTTACGAACCAAATCCCCTATATCTTTTCTGCGGGAGATGTGCTGGAAGTCGATTGTGGCACAGGTTCCATTTGGAAGAACGGGGAGCCTTATTTTGTTGATTTAAATCCATCTAGTACCTTCATTCAGCTTCCATCTGGAATAAGTGGAATCTCTGTCCTGCCAGCTAGTATCACTAATAGCACGATCACCTTTCGAGAGAGGTGATTGTAGTGACAAATATGTATGTGTTGAATGCGGATGGAGTGGCACAAGGAATACTCAGTAACGATATTCCCAATGCTTGTCCATTTTGGGATGATACACACACCGAGCAATTGGAACATGGACTATTGACGTTGGAATTTACGATTCCAGCCAATCACTCTACTGCTTCCCTTCTCACAACGGAAGGATATGTGATGATTCCGACCGAAGATGGTCAGTGGCAACTGTTACAAATTAAGGAAATCACCGATCAGAACCAAAACCACACTTATACCAAGCAGGTCTTTTGTGAAAATGCGGCAGTATCCGATTTATTGGGTCAGATTGTTCGTCCCACTTCGTTAAATAGCCAGACAATCGAGCAGATATTTACCTATGTCCTGCAAGGAACAGGCTGGTCATTGGGAAGGACAGATTATGCAGGAGTGAATGATTTTCATTTTGATGACTATCTCTCCTCTCTCGAAGCTGTCCATAAAATCTTAGATGTGTTTGGAGCGGAGATCGTTTTTCGGGTAGATTTCAATGGATTACGGATAAGCCAGAAGTGGATCGATGTGGTACAACGAACAGGACAGGATACCAAGAAAATGTTTGTGTATGGGTTGGATTTGGTGGACGTGGAACGAGTAGAGGATACCAAAGACTTGGTGACAGCTTTGGTTGCAGTAGGTCCAGCAGATGCGAATGGAAATGCATTAACATTTGCAAGTTATACTCCACCAACAAATACGAATTACGAGAAGATAAATGACTGAGTAGGAAGTACGGTTGCCCTTCAACAGTTTGGGAAGAATGGGAAGCACATCTTTGGTGTATATAAGGATGACCAAGCCACCAATGCGATTGAGCTTTACAACAACTCGATCAAAAAGTTGGATGAGCTATCTAATCCAAGAATCACGTACACAGTTAATGTGGTGTTATTGGAACAACTGACCGGATATGAAGCACATCGGGTTCGATTGGGAGATACCATTCGGGTACAAGACACCACGTTTCAACCGGATTTATTACTCGAAGCAAGAATAATCGAGAAAAAGAGGAGCTTATCCGACCCCACTCAAAATAGCGTTACACTTGGAGAATTTATTCCTATAGCTCCTTCTTCTCTCGATGGAATCAAACGAATCCAAAGTATCATCCAACAAAACCAGACCAAGTGGGATACAGTTTCTGCTTGGGCAACGACCGATACCAATGGACAAGTGGTACTTGATGGACAAAAAGTAAAAACGAACAGTCTTCCATTGGATCGAACCGCAGGTGGTACGATGACGCTTACTGCCAATGACAGCATTGTGATGCTCGCAGATGATGAGACACCAGTTGAACAACTAAGCGGAACATCGGGTGGATTTAGTTTTTTAGCAGCAGGGCAAATCCAATTTCGCTACAATAAAAAATGATATCCGTTACTTTGAAGAAAATAGTAGCTCTCTTGATCACTCATATATTCATAATTACTTAGATCAAATTGTAGAAAATAATGATTTGGAGATCATGATAAATCAAATCATTAAAGAGGTACTTAAAATCAAATTTAATGATGATCATTTTCAGAAGGATGATGGGTTGAACAAACTCAACTGGAAAACAAAATTATCGGATATTATGAAATATATTACGGAGATTTTTCCAAACAATGTGTTTCATCAAAGTATAATGCGTAATTATTGGTTATCCGAACAAGGCCTATGTCCATTCTTAAATTTTGCCTTTAGTAAGTGGTTACTTATACCCAATACAGATAATCCAGTATTATCATTGGCTGAGCTTAGTACAACATATCTTTATCGTATTGTGAAGATCAACTTAGATATAGATTTAGAATTGGATGGGATTATTAGAAGTAAAGGTGCCTATTGTTATATAGGTTACAAAAAGGATAGGGATAATGAAGTAATTTATAAAATTCCTATGAATTTAGCAGCAAAAGCTTTTATTAATAAGCAAGAAGCATTGCTCACACAAAAATTATTAGGAACAGATCTAGAAGAGCATATACCGAAAATTATCGATTTTAATAATTATAGGGGGATCATTGTAAGGGAATACATTGATGGTTTTACAGGTGATGATCTACTCAGAGATAATCATCCATTCTCTGATTATCAAATTGATTTATTGAAAAATATTTACCACTCTATTATGAAAGTATCAGAAATATATAATGTATTTTTTGATATTCACCCAGCGAACTTCATTTGGTCTTCTTCAAAAAGTAGGTGGTTTTTAATTGATCTAGGTCCAGTACCTTTGATTGGTTCAGATTACTATCCAAATGATTCTTTCGATAACTACTTTAAAAAAGTATGGATGGAGAGACATGAAAGGATGGTAAAAGAGCCAATTAGATCAGTAGATGTTTCATTTTCCTAAGGTGCACTTTTATTAGAAATATTACTTCATGAATTTGTTGTTCCACAAAGAGTGATTAATTGAGTTTTTTCAATGTGGGATCTACTTTTTCATCAACAATCGATTTAAATGATTTCATTAAAAAACGATTTTATTGTATTTATAAAGAGTTGTGTTTTTACTTATCAATCCCAGATAATATAGAAAATAGATTTTTCAATATATTTCCTTCGTTTCTACATTTATCAAAATTGTTCCTCATTAGGTATTAGTTCAATGATGTTGATTGATAATGCATTAGCTAATTTTAGTAGAGTAGTGTATGTAGGGTTTTTCTGAGCTAGTTCCAATTTGCTTATATAATTTCTATGAAGATTTGCTTTAAAAGCTAATGTTTCTTGTGAGTAACCTTTAGCTTCCCTTAAATTACGAATTCTTTCACCCAGTTTACGCAGCTCATTTAAATAAAATTGTTGCTCTTTAAACTCCATGCTAATTCCTCAATCCGAAAGTGTTTGATATCTTTGGAGAAATTATAATATAATAACTCTTGATGATCTGCACACTATAGTGTGCATTAGGAGTGTGATGTATGAATTCTGTTCATGTTGCTTATGTAACTCGTAGAGGACAAGCTTACCATGGTGATTCATTGAATTTACTTGATTCATTACCAGATTGTTCTATTAATTTAGTGATTACTTCTCCACCATTTGCATTACAACGACAAAAAGAATATGGAAATAAAAATGGTGATGATTACATAGAATGGTTAGCTACTTTTGCAAAAAAAATTAAACATAAGTTAACTGATGATGGAAGTTTTGTAATTGATTTAGGAGGTGCTTATAATAAAGGTGTTCCCGTTAGATCTTTATACAATTATAAAGTATTAATTAAATTCGTCGAAGAGTTAGGTTTTTATTTAGCAGAAGAATTTTTTTGGTATAATCCTTCGAAATTACCTTCACCGACTGAATGGGTGAACAAAAGAAAAATACGAACAAAAGATGCTGTGAATACTGTTTGGTGGCTCTCAAAAACTGAGTTTCCTAAAGCAGATGCTAGAAATGTTTTAATTCCGTATTCCAATCGAATGAAAAAATTACTTGAAAATAGTAAAAAGTACTACACTCCTAAAGAACGTCCTTCTGGGCACAGTATTTCTGGAGGTTTTGGTAAAGATAATGGAGGAGCAATTCCCTCAAATTTACTGCAAATACCTAATTCAGAAAGCACCTCAAAGTATTTAGAACTTTGTAAACAAATTGGTGTAAAAGGACATCCAGCACGATTCCCAGGGAAATTACCTGAGTTCTTTATAAAGTTCCTTACTGATCCAGGTGATACTGTATTAGATATTTTTGGAGGATCAAATACTACTGGGGAAATAGCCGAAGAACAAGGGAGAAATTGGATTAGCTGCGAGATTAACTTAGATTATGTAGCAGCTTCATCTTTACGATTTTCAGAGAGTGAAAGACATGCTACAGAGACATATTATAAAATCCTTCGAGGGGAAACGGTTAATTTATCTAAAAGTGAAATATTCTAATCAGATCTTTTAGGAAAACCATAGTGGTTAAAAATCCTGTTCGGGTAGGTGCATATGATGATGTAATCTACTCGGAGAGGTTTTTTCATGGTGTGAAAAAGGCAAACGTTCTACACTCCATCAGATACAAAATACAGTGGGTTCTTTATTTTTAGAAGTTTTATATTGAAAGGATTTTATAATATTAAGGTGTTCGAATATTGATTTTAGCTTGAAGATATTAGTTGAATAACATATTGTGGTAATTTTATATGAAGGGTATAATCAAGATATGGGTATAAAATTCGACATATTCCAACTAATAAATATTATTATCTTAATTACATATAAACCATCCTGCCAATTTTCCTAATTAAAAAATAAGCTTGGTAATTCCGGAGGAGCAATAATGAGAAAGTTGTCGCAATATGAAAGCCAGAGAGCACTGAGTTCTATACTCCCTAAACCAATATTATTAGAGGAAAATAACATAAAGCCATATGAAATCGAACAAATGATAAATTTAGCTAGCATGGATTTAGCTAGGGGTATGCTTAATCATGATAAATATTGTTTGGTTGAAACGATTAGTACAGAAAAATCATCGATTGAAGCTTCAAAAGTTATACCATCTAATATTGATAATCTACTATTAACAATGTCATTGGCAGCTTATAAAAAATCAAAAAAGGATAGCCATACTGGCGATATCCTTTTTTCAATACCCCCATTTGCTTTTGCATATCCATTACTTCTTTCATATCATCTTATCCTAAGTCATCTTTCATCAAATCTTATTAACGCAGATTCACTAAAGTTTAAAGAGGGCTCTGGAATATTAATAGTAACTGATAACATTGAACTCCTTTCTCATATATGGAGAACTACTATTAATACCAACTATCTAAGGGATTTTTTGCAAGTCTTCACATTGGAATCAGGAAAATACAGACCCTTTTCTTTTAATAACAAAACTACATCAACAAACAAAAATAGTAGTAATTTTGATGGGAGTCTTCCTTGGATAACAATCTTCAGAGCATATCGAAAACAATTACCTGAGATTATTGAATTTGTCCCAGATGTAGTTATTCTAGATCTAATTCCTTTTAAACATAGAAAACAGTCTACAAATATAATTAACTGGGCTAAATCTATTTCAAAACATGTTATTGTTATAGCGCCGAGTTATGATGATGTCATTCAGAGTATAGGTGATTCAATATCTTACCATCTACCAATCAATAGATTGTCAATAATAGAGTTACAGAGTGTCTTTAAAATTGATAGCCAAGATTGTTATAGTCCTATCACTGCATCTTGGAGTATTCAATCAACCCTACCTTATTTACTAGGTAATAGAAATGTAGCAGTTGTAAAAGCTAAATCATTAATCAATAAAGTAATTGAGCCACTAAATCTTATACATAATTTATTAAATATTACAATAACCAGGAATGAATTGCCGAAAAGTTTTTTTAGATTAAACTCCCTTTTATTTAAAATACTAGCTATTTGTATTCCGTTGGATTGGTATGAGCGATCAAAAATGTCAAAAGGTGAACCTACATTATTAGAATTGATTAAGAGGTATTCTAAAATACAACCTAATGACCAAGTAGAGCGAATCCATTATGATACTTTAATGACTCATATTTACGAAAACATTTTAAAAATATATGAGTATATTAAAACTGAAAATATAAATATCAGAAGTCAACTTATGTTGCGTACTATTAGAGATGAAATTAAGAATGCAAAAAAGCTAACAATAATTGTTTCAGACAAAATAGAATTTGAGGAATTTCATGTTTGGATAAGATCATTAAAGATATACAGTAAAGCGGATATTGCCAAGATTAATGTAATTACACAGATGGAATGGGCGAAAAATCAGTGGAAAGAAGTGTATTTTACTGGTAAACATGATCCGGATACCATTATTATTTCAAGTCCTTGGAATAAGAAATATCTTAATTCTTTTTATACTAAAAGTAACACTAAAGTAGTATTTATAGATGCATACAACGAAACAAAACTAATAAAATATCAGTTGAATTATGTTAATCAACCAGAAGGTTTACCTAGTTTATGGTCAACAATAGATGAATTATTTGATACTAATTTTTTAAACAATAGTTACCAATATAATAAATCTCTTGATTTTGAGGTGATCGAATATGAAGTGATAGAAAGTAAATCAGATAATTTCACCTCGGAAAACTCACAAAGCAACCCTGTAAATAATCTGTTTAGTGATCAGGCCCTTATTGATTTACTAAGTTCTGACTTAGATATCAACACTATGGATGGTAATCCATTAGAAGATGTCTTATTAGATGAAAAATATATTATTGATTCTACTGAAGAATACGTTGAATGCATTAAGATTACTGCTGTTGATGTTGATACTGAGAAGATTATTTATGTACCAATTGATTTGAATTTAAGGGTAAAAAAATTTAATAAACAAGAAGTAGAAGGTCTTTCTCCTTTAGAATTGATGAGAAATGATATTTGGATAAAAGTAAGAGAGAAGAAAAAGAAGGAACTTTTTAACGAGATCTTGAGCCTTTCTTCTAATACCTTGCTTATGAAATGGATAGATACAAATGTTAATGAATGGAGATTGATGCTTAAAGAACTATGGCGAAAGTATTATGTTCCCAATACTTCTAAGAAAAGTATTTACCAGAAAATCAAAAATGACATTAATAATAATGGTGGGAAAATTGAGTCTTACTTAACAATTGCAAATTGGATTAATGGAAATGTTGAATTAGTAAGATCATTCGATAATTTAAAAGCACTTACTAAGGTACTTAATGATGAGTATTTTAGAAATAGAGCAAAAATAATTTATCAATCAATGAAAGAACTATGGAGTATATATATAAAGCTGGGGAAATCTCTAGCTAGATTAATAGAAGAACAAGCTTTGTTAGGTAATATCCCTAATTCACAGTGGATAAATTTAGGGAAAGACATTGTTATTCCAGTTGATGATGTGTTGAATGCAATTGAACTAATACAAATTTTTAGTGTCGAAAAAAAAACAGTATATCATGTTCATCCTATATTGACTGAAAAGATTTTAGATGAAGACGCAAATAATGCAAACATAGAAAGAGGGTTTATTACTTATGAGTAAGGATGTAGACAGTAAAAAAATTAGCAGTAATGATGAGATAATGTTTATTAATCATATGGCAAATAAGTTAAGAGAAGGTTTTTTAGGGATCAATGAAACTATTGTATTAGGAGAGGAGCCAATACGAAGGTATTTTTCGGGAGTTTTATTCTCTAGTGAACAATTTAATACAGTTGTAGACTTGAAAGAAGGAGAAGACCCTGATATTCAGTATAAAAGCTTAACTAAGAATTATAATATGGGGTTAGAATTCTTAGTTAAGCCTGAAAAGAAAGTAAAAGGTACAATCTCAGGTACATTTAATTTATATTCCCGATTGTTTCCTACATACCAGGAGCAAATGAATTCCTTGGATTATCTAGTGAACGATATCGTACAAGATCAAGAACAAGATGATTCAAGCAATTCACAACAAAAAGGTATTACTCTATTGGAAAAATATAAAAAAAATACGGTACTATTTAAAAACATTAATTTTGAAATTGATACAGAATCAATGGAACCTGTTACTATTTCTTTAAACACGTATATTAAAAATAATGTTAAGGATTCGTTAAATGATCAGGATTTGTTCAATGTTGATCCAATGGCTATTCATAAAACCGGATATATAGGGATGCCAAATATTCCTACCGATGAAGAAGACTATTTTAGGTTTTTAGAGTCAATAAAATCAGATGAGTTCCAAATTCCCCGATGGAGCGCATATCTACTAATTGATCCAATGCATTACAAAGATAAAAATGAAAATGAGTATATTAAGCTTGTTGTAACACTTGTTAATGACACACCTTTATATGAGGAGAGACCGACTGGGCATCCTAGTCAAATGTTTAACTGTGGTTTTGAAATAAACATAGATCACGGAATACATTATCCGTTTATTTTTGATGGAGCCATAAATGACTACAAGTATGACAAGAGTTATCCAGTTAAAGGTATTAATTGTGTTGGTAACTATCTAAACAATGGTAATATTCAGTTGAGTACTGAAGTAATACCTGAGTTTTTTCAACAGTATTACCGTACACGAGAGGATTTTTCTGTAGCGTTCGATGATCTTTTTTCTCCAGAAAGTACGATTAAAACTCTTAACCATGTATTGATTAAAATGAAAGAGTATCTTGTTAATTGGAAAATGTTTATCGATAGTCGAGGTGATGAACAGCATCAACTGACTAATGAAGATGAAATTAAACAATGTATAAGCGATATGTTGGAATTCGAAAAAGAAATTGACTCTTTTGAGTTGGGGATCTATTCTTTGAGGAAAAACTCGAAATTGATGTCTGCTTTTATATTTATGAATCAAATATTTAAATATTCAGGGAAAGACAAGTATTTTTCATGGCGTTTATTCCAAATTATTTTTATAGTTAGGATACTCCCGAGCTTCTATAATCGAGAAATGGATCCTACAGATATAAGAAAAGAAGAGATAGAAAAGTCTGCACAAATTGCTGACGTTTTATGGTTCCCAACAGGTGGTGGTAAAACTGAGGCATATTTTGGTTTAATAGTTACTGCTTTATTTTTTGATAGATTACGAGGGAAAAAAATTGGTAGTTCATCTTGGATAAGGTTCCCATTAAGAATGCTATCGAAAAATCAACTGGATAGATTAGCAAAAATAATTATTACAGCAGAAAAGTTTAGACAAGAATCTCTTAATATTGATGATATAGGAAAACCATTTTCTATCGGTTTTTTTGCTGGGAGTGGGAATACTGACAATTTTGTTAGTGAGAAAATTATTAAGCAAGCTTTTAAAAATGATCATACTAAGAAGAATAAGATGCTCATTCATAAATGTCCAAGTTGTAATAAAGAATTGGATCTAAGTTTTGATCGAGCACTTTGGAGATTTACACATATATGCAAAAACACTGATTGCTTTGTATTTAATAGTAAAATTTTGAAAGGAATTCTACCAATTTATATAACCGACTCAGAAGTTTATAGATTTTTACCAAGTGTTATTTGCGGAACAGTTGATAAATTAGCTATTCTAGGCAGATATAGAGAGTTCTCACATATTTTTGGTCAGATTGGTGGAAGATGTCCCAAACATGGATTTTTCTCAGATCGTTGTATTGTAGGAATATATGATGAGTATAATTCGTGTTCAGAAAAGTCAAGGAAGGGTATCAATTATCGAAACACCCTAGAAATAAGTAGAAAAAAAATATATGATCCAATCCCATTGTTACTGATTCAAGATGAGCTACATTTACTTAAAGAGGAACTAGGAACTTTTAATGGTCACTATGAAGGGGTTTTACTGGAGTATTCATTAAATTTTGGCAGAGAAGCAAGTCATACTCCTAAAGTAATTGCTGCAACTGCTACAATAGAGTCATATGAGCATCACATTAAACATCTTTACATGAGAGAACCTAGAAGGTATCCATCAATGGGATACAAGAAAGGTGAGTCGTTTTACGCTACTTCAACTCCTAATGTTGATAGAAGATTATATATAGGAGTATTACCGCATACCAAGTCTCAGGAAGAAACTATTAGTAGAGCAATTTTTCTTTATCAAAAAGAAATTAGTAGATTGTATGCAAATTTAGAAAAAGCGTTACAGGAGTTTGAGTTTGAAAGCATAAAAACAATTGAAGAATTTAGAATGCTTCTATCCTTCTATGATCTTTCAACTATCTATGTTAATACAAAAAATACTGGTTTCGATATTAAAAGAAGAATAGAAGAACATAAATCATCTTCTCAAAAAATCACCTCTGAAATTTTGACTGGAGAAAATGACATGGATAAAATAATCCAAGTTATTGACCGTATTGAATCAGAAGGAGGAAATGTTCAATATAAAAACAAATTACAAATTTTAATAGCAACTAGCTTAATAAGCCATGGAGTAGACTTGGAGAGAATAAATAACTTTTTCATGGCAGGAATGCCTTCAAAACAAGCTGAATACATACAGGCTTCTAGCCGTTCTGCAAGATCTCATGCTGGATTGGTTTTTGTGAGTTTTAGGCCAACTGACTTACGAGAAAGATCACAATATCAGTTTTTCGTTCAAAATCATGTGTTTATGGACTTTTTAGTAGATCCAGTACCAATTAATAGATTGGCGTTAAAGGCAATAGAAAGAACTTTGCCTGGCATACTTTCTGGAGTATTATTGGGAATCCATTCTCAGTTTAATGATAATAACACCATATACAATTGTGGTAGTTTTAAAGAATACAAATCTCAAATGATTTCTAAAGGAACAGACCTGAGTGAAATTGTTTTAAAACAATTGTATAGAATATATGGTGTTTATAATGATTCATTTCCATTATCCGCTCGTAAAAAAGTGAAGGAATTTGTTTATCAACTATACAATGAAAAAGAGCATATGCTTGAGGTTAGTTCCAGTACCTTAAAAATCAAAGCCGAAGATGGGTTAAACCCCATCAATAGTTTTAGAGATATTGAAGAAGGTATTCCAATTCAAGCCAGTGTGGAAACCTCAATAGTATTAAACCATGCAAAAAGGAGCAAGGAATTAAAAGAGGTGAATATACATGATGTTTAACAATTTTAAACGTGGAAAGAGTCAAGTAATGTTTCGTTTTCTACCTGGGTCTGTGTTTTCAGAAGGAAATAGATGGTATAAAGTTGACGAAATTATGCTCAACAAAATTAATGAAGATACAAAACATTTACTCCAACAAGTGAAAAAATTTATTGGGGATTGGAAAATAAATAATGAGTTGGAGAAGAATTTGTATCCGAATCAAGATGAGTCCTATTATTTTGGAGAAATACAACAGGTATCATACAACTTATTTCCTAATGTTTTTTATTGTGAGATTTGTAAAAATGTACACGAGTATTATAGTCTTAGAGATCTTCAAACAAAAAATCCAGAATTGCAGTGCAAATTTTGTAAGAAAGGATCGCTAAAACAATATACCTACGCATTAATTCATCCTAATGGAGATATACAATCGATTAAAGTAAAAACTAATTCAAGGGCAACAAGCTGGAAGGATAAGTATAATGGTATAAAAATGAATGACACAAGAAGATTCACCACTGCAACTTGGTACAATTCAAATACAAATTTGCAATTGGGATCATTAGGAACTAAGAATACAAATTTACCTTTAACTGAAGAATGGAAAAAAGAAAATAAGCGTTTCTTAGGAGGTACTCATTTATCAGATGGTGATGTATATTACCCCGCTATAAAATCAATCGTAAATTTAAAACAAGATACACTATTAAGCAGGCAAAGGCAAGCTGATTTTCCATTTATCCAGTTTGCTGCTCTTTTAGGACTCTCTTCAATAAACAAAAGAAATTTTTCTGAAAATTTTGTTGAACACAATAATTCGAACTCCCTATTGACAATTTTACAGAACACTCAAGATGGTGTTCAAAGAAAAATGCTTTTAGAATTGATAAAGCAAAATAACCTAGAATCAGAAATCGAAAAAAAATCATTTAAAGAAGAGATAGAGTCTTATTTTAGCATGGGGAGTGAATTTAATTCTGAAAAAGTTTTAAATGATCGTCTACTTCATGAATATGTTTTTACTTGCTATGAGAGTGAAGGAAAGACAATTGAAGAAAAATTAAATGAGTCAAAAGATATGGATGATAGTTTACAAGAAACGACTCTTTTAAATGCTCAAATAGAAATTAAGAATTTAGGTTTTGAAACAGCTATGCTTTTTGAAAAATTTCCCGTAGTAACAATGGGAATAGGCTTTACAAGAAAAAGATTCGATCGGAAAAAAGCAATATTAAATCCATTTCAGCAAAAGATTGGTGGAAATAAGAAATATACTATTATACCAGTGTTAAAGAATGAAAATGAAGCTATCATTTTTAAGTTAGACCCGTTAAGAGTCTTTGCATGGTTGCAAATAAATGGATTAATTAAGGAGGGTGTAGTAGTAAAAAATAAGCAAGAAGCACATGCATTTCTGTACAATTATTTAGAATTGTCAGATAGGGATTCTGACGATTTATCACAGATTGATATAAATTTTGTTGATAACCATAATAGTCTTTTTACAACAGTGTTGACATTTCAATTGCTACATTCACAGATGCATATGTTGTTGAGCTCGGGCAAATCAATATTGGGGTTAGACGTAGATAGCATGTCTGAATATTTATTTCCTTCATCATTATCAGGTGCAATTTATGTTTCCAAATTACAAGGAGGTGGCATGGGAACCTTAATTGCGGCTTTCGAGAATGATCTGGCGAGATGGTTAAGAAATAGTTATGAAAAAACACAAACATGTATTTATGATCCTATATGTAAAGGTCAACATGGTGCTTGTCATGCATGTTCATATTTAAAATACTCTTGTCAACATTTCAACCGTGGACTTAGTCGAAACTTGTTAGTGGGTGGTTCAGTCGGCTCTAAAAAAATAATAGGTTATCTTACAAAAGATGTGGACGAGTATTTGGCTTCAGTAGTTTCTTCGTATTAGGTGGTTAGATTATTGATACAGCTAATGGTACTTATAAAACAATACAATCTCGAAGGAAATCTTTTAAAATGGGCAGGTGCTTTTAGATTTTTACAAGCAACTTATCCTGAAGGATTTCAGATCAGTAAATGGATTGAATTAAATAATCCAATTGAGTACGAATTAACTAGAACAATTTTTAGAATCCTTTTGAAAGGTGATTTTATTTTTCAAAAGGAGAATGGATTGTATAAAATAAGGAATGAGGTGGAATTTCAAAGATCATTTGAATTAATTAATGAAATAGTAAATATGGACTTTTCTAAAATAGAAAGAAAGGAATCGGATTTACTTTGGACTATATCGAATGATCATTTAACTTTACTTCCAAAGGGAATAACTAAACATTTTCGTTTCCTACTCTCTTGGATTCAAGAATTAATATTGAAATCCAGCAAACATATTATCTTTGTTGCACCTTATTTTAGTGAGGCAGGTATTAAACAGCTATTGATTAGTTTAAAAGCTATAAACCAAAATAAAAGTGGGATTATAATTGACTTTTTACTGAATGATGTCCATGAAAGGAATAATGCTGAAGCTATGTTATTCCTATCGAAAAATTTGAATTTAATCAATGGCAATAAGATTCGGATCTTTGAGCCTGATGGTTCGGAAGCGGAAAAATTAATATTTCATGCGAAGTTATTATTGGTAGATGGCGAGAAAGGCTATCTGGGATCGGCAAACTATAGCAAGCGTGCCTTAAGTTTTCAATTTGAATTAGGTGTTCCTCTTTCCTACCATCAAGTGAAGCCACTTAATGAATTGATTAATCTTTGGATAGACAAAGGGCATTTTAAACTAAACAAAGAAATGAACTAATCTTCTAATAGAAAATTTTATTGTTTTTTTGAAAAACCAACTAAGTTACTGTGAAATAAAGTCAGTGCTGTACTCATTGATACAGTTTTCTTAAGAGAAGCTGTAATTTAAACACTATCATGATCCTAAAAATAAGCTAAAGTTCTATATTAGTAATGACTTTATCTAAACTAAATGGATATACTTTGAGAAGATGCTTGAATTAATTAATCTGAGAAAGTATTTTTACAAGGAGATTAAAAAGAGTTTATGAATAATCATATAAATTCCTTTCAATTTTCTCGTACAAAACGATTATGGATAGCTAGTCTCTTGGGATCAATGACTGCAATAGGCCCGCTATCGCTTGATATGTATTTACCTTCTCTTCCGATTTTGACCAAAGAATTACATACGAGCGTTTCTTTAGGGCAATTGAGCTTAACTGCTTGTTTATTAGGTTTAGCATTAGGTCAGCTTTGGATTGGACCACTAAGTGATAGCAGAGGAAGAAGAAAGGTACTCTTGATTGGGTTAGTAGTTTATGCTATTGCATCCGCTTCTTGTGCATTTGTATCAAATATCTGGCTCTTTATCTTTTTTCGGTTTCTACAAGGTTTAGCTGGCTCTGCAGGTATTGTGATATCAAGGGCAGTTGCCAGAGATTTGTATCAGGGTTCAGAGTTAACCAAATTTTTTTCTCTTTTAATGTTGGTAAATGGTGCAGCGCCAGTTCTGGCTCCGATTATTGGTGGGCAATTGTTGGTTTTTATTGATTGGAAAGGTATATTCTTTTTACTTGGCTTGATTGGTTTCGCAATGTTTGTGGCTACATTTTTTGGATTACCTGAAACATTACCAAATGAACTACGTTCACAAAGTGGTATAAAATCTACATTATCTACCTTTCATCGTCTAATTAGAGACCGAGAATTTATTGGGTATGCCTTTGCACAAGGATTGGTTATGGCTGCAATGTTTGCCTATATCGCTGGATCGCCATTTGTATTACAAACTATTTTTGGAGTATCTCCGCAAGGATTTAGTTTCTTCTTTGCTTTGAATAGTATAGGTATTATACTTGCTAGTCAAATTAGTGGCAGATTGGCAGAACGAGTAGGAGAAACAAAGTTACTTGTTTTTGGACTATCTGTGGCTGCAATTGCAGGACTTATATTGTTTTTGGTTATTTTCTTTGTTGGTGGGTTGGTAGCGATAGTAATACCATTATTCTTTGTGGTATCCAGTGTGGGTATTGTAAGTACTGCTAGTTTTACGCTTGCGATGGAAAAACAAGCCGGGTCAGCAGGGAGTGCTTCTGCAATACTTGGGTCTCTTCAATTTGTTTTAGGTGCAGCGATATCCCCTCTTGTTGGTTTAGGTGGAGGTCAGAGTGCTACAACTATGGCTACTGTTATTTTAATTGCAGGTGTTGGGGCAATCCTATGTTATGTGTTGCTTGTTCACTTGCCTTCAAAAGCTAAAAAGCTTTGATCTAAGGTTAATGATTAGATCTTAAAGTTTTATTAAAATAGATAACACTCAAATCATATTCTCAGAATACAACCCACCCCAATTGACCACATTTTGCCCACACACTAAAAATCCTTGAATTCCCCCACATACACACAAGTGAACACAAACCCTTGAAACACGGGACTTCATGCACCTATGTGACCCAGAGGAAACCCAAGGAAACACCTATATTTAATATGGAAGTATAATCGACACTCACTAAACGAGAGCCAATTTTCCTTGATATATCAGGGGTTTTGGCTTTTCGTTTTTGTTTAAAACCTCATTTGACCACATAAGATTTACACGCTTTTAAAACCCTCTTTCTTTGACTCTAATTTTTTCATAGCTTGATCAAAATTTTTAGCAAGATCTTTTTGCACCAAGATGGAATGAAAAGGAACAATTTATATTGTCAGAAGGAAAGCAGTAATGACTGATCAGGATGCAACAAATGAAATATTTTCAATGGTAGAAACCTCTCTTTCTAAATCGATACAGGAAGTAAAATCCATTCATTTAGGAAGATTAAATCCTTAACATTTACTGATGGTCCCAAGTTATTTGTCAAACAATATCATCTAGATTTGGAGCGACCCTTGGAGACATGCTTACAAAGTCACATGTAAAAGGGGGACTAGACTTAGGTACAATTGGTTCTTCTATCGTTTTTGGCTTTCACTCTTGTAGTTTTTATCGTTTACGATACGGTGAAAAAAACAAAAGGACTATAACATAGCATACCTATTATAGGTATCACCCAATTATCATGGCGAGACTACATACCACAAATTGACTACTTACCTATAACCTAGGGTAAACTAGAGGGAATCAAATAAATGTCGAAACTTTGGAAACCTGCAATTTTACTGAACTGAGGTTAACTACATAAACTGACGCATTACCCCGTAGTTAAGGGACCGCAGGTGTATTAAGCACCATCCAAAATCCCTGTAAACACAAGGGTTTTGGATGGTTTTAGGATAGGGAAATGAAGTGGAAATTACCTGCAAAAATGCCAATTGACCTGTTTTGACCACGCACTCGGATACAATGCAATTTCTTACTTTAAATAATTTCTACTATTTAATGTGATGGGGATATAGGAGGGATGCCGATTGCTCATTCTTATGGTCTTTTTTACGAAAAAAAGAGCCCAATGAACCGCTGTGCATTATCTATTAAAAAAAATGTAAATTACGCTGAGAGTAAATTTGTTTCTAAAATATGAAAGTAACTAAGTTCGTTTTATGTAATTACTGGTTTGTGTCTTCTTATTTCACTTGTGTTTAATTTATTGAAGTATGAATACTAGCATCACATAGATGTCTTCATCCTGCAGAAAATAAACTTTATGTAGTCTTTTTTACTAATATTTTAAATACTAGTGGTAAGAGCAAGAGAGAAATAATAAGACGCATAAGTTGAACAGCAACTACAAATGTAACATCAGCCTTTACTGCTAGAGATGTAGTGGCCATTTCAGCAACCCCACCTGGTGCAAAAGCTAGAAGAGTAGTAGTAAAAGGTATCCCAGTGAGATTAGACAGAACAATAGAACAAAAACACATGACCCAGACAAAACAAAAAGATAAAATTGTTCCTATCATTGCCGGTTTTCCAACTCCATGAAACATATTTTTTCTTATTTTTGATCCTATACTGATTCCAATTAAAATTTGGGCAAGAATAGGAAACCATAAAGGAAACCAGATATGTATATGAAAATGAATGAGTGAACTCAAGGAAACCATTATTGCGACAATGAACATGCTGCCAAACAGCCACGGTGCAGGTAAACGAATGTATTTTCCTAATTTCCCTCCAAACCAAGCACAGCCAAGGAGAAATATGCTGAAGGACAGTGATGCATAGGACAAAGTGCTTGTTTCAAGATGAGAAATGCTTGATTTTACTGGATGAACAAAATGAAGTACAGCAGGAATAACAACAATGACACATAGCATTCGCATAAGTTGGATGATACTTACAATCATGATGTTAGCACCGGCTTCATCTGCAATCGACGCCATTGCAGTTGTACCACCTGGAGTTGTTGCAAACAAACTAGTGATTAAATTAGCGTTACTGTATCGTTTTAAAACCCAACCAGATAACAAAGCTAAAAATATCGAAAAAAGAAACATGGAAGCAATGACATAAGAATTATCTTCAATCGTATCTAATATAGCAAAAGTAACTTGCTGACCCAATTGCACACCTAATATAAATTGTCCCATTTTTCGAAAATCAGGAGTCATAGGTTTTTTATTTTCAAGATCGAACCATTTTGGATTCCACAAAGATAATGCCATGGAACAAGAAAAAGCCCCGATAAGCCAACCAATGGATAGCCCGCTCCATGATCCTAGATACCCCCCGATTAAACCTGATAAGAGCAAAAGTATGGAAGATTTACGAAAAAGCATGATCATTATTTCTATCCCTTCTTCGAGTAAAAATGAAAATTGGCTATTCTCTTAAAATATTCCTGTTTATAGAATTATTTACCTTTTTTTGTTTGTGCCGATATTGTTATTTTTGAGAATACTAATTTGTTTTCTTTTTGTTTTTCAATGATGTGCATCTCTCAAAAATTTAATTATTCAGAGCATACACGTTAGAGCATGTTAACTAAAAAGATGTGCAGTATTGCTTAAAACCCTTGTAAATAAAGGGGATTCACTCATTAAGGACGAAATAAAAAATGCGTGATCATTTTAGTGGAGTGCGAAGTTTCCTTCTTTTTTTAACATAGAGAATCCCCTCCAAGTAAACTCTAATGTCCTCATAACTACATTATGGGGCATTTCTACAACTGTCTACCTTAAGGGGATAATACCAATGTCTAGCAATTGGGGTGCAGTTCAGAACACTATGAACTGGCCCTTCTGATGACGGTGTGGTTCTTGGTGTTGTACACCTGAACCGTGTCGGAGATCATGATGGAAATGATCTCCCCCGAAGATAGCCCAAACCGTTCCCAGCTCAAAGGAAAGCATCTTGTTTTTCCTTGTTTACCCTGATTGAGCGTTGTCACCATTTGCGATTCCCAAAATTTTATTTATTTGCAGTGTTTATAACACGAAGTGAATGGTTAAGAGCAGACTTGCACTTGCTGGCATCAGGGTTTGACGAACGAATGGATGCTAATACAACGTCAATCGTTCCATCAATTTTTGTCCATGTTGTGCCATCAATTGCCCTAAGTCTAGGTTCCTGTGTATCCCATTGATGTTCCAGATCGTCCGCATCTTTTTTTGCTGTGGAAAAGTCATTTGAGTTTACAGCTTTTAGCATATCATTTTCAATTTTAACAAAATCCGTTAATTGCCTACTTAATGTGGTTGCGGAAGAAGTACTATTTGATGCTGATTTATTTGCACCATCTAAGACGTTAAGCGAGTCCTTAAGTGCAGATTTAGACTTGCTAACATCGGGGCTAGATGAACGCACCGATGATAATACAACATCAATCGTCCCATCGATTTTTGTCCATGTTGTGCCATCAATTGCCCTAAGTTTAGGTTCTGCTGTATCCCAATCGTGTTCCAATTTGTCCGCATCTTTTTTTGCTGTAGAAAAGTCATTTGAGTTTACAGCTTTTAACATGTCATTTTCAATTTTGATAAAACCTTGTAACTGTCCAGCTAAAGTCGTTTGCGATGTATTAGATTGTGATGCGATATAGTTACTGCGCCAAATATAACTGCCTGCTCCAAGAACTAAGAAAATACACAATGCCGCAATGGTTTGTACCAGAACATTTTTCTTGTTTCCATTTATCTCTACGGTTTCATTTTTTGCTGTTATATCAATTTTTGAAACAGCAAGATAGATGATGATTGCTAATATAGCTACCAGAAAAATAACACTTGTAACCGTTGTTCCTAAACCTAATCCTCCATTAGCTTTTGGTTGTGATAGGTAATCTCCGAGGGATGCTCCAAGCGGACGAGTCAAAATATATGCAATCCAAAACGCTAATATTCCATCTAATTTCATTTTCCATGCCAAGAATATACAAGCAATGATGACAATGACTGTTAATCCCGTTTTAAGATAGCCAAAACCTAATTGCTCAGAATATAAATCGCCAACTGCTGTTCCAAGTGCAAAAGTGAAAAGAATGGTAAGCCAGTAGAAAACTTCTCTTTTTCTTGTATAAATCGAGTGGATCGACAATGTTTTTTCACTAAGATACCAAAAAAGAAAAGTTAATCCAAGGAGTACGGAGAAAACTATTGTACTAACCTCAAGACGTATTCCAATATTATCTGTCATGTTATCCGTTACCAATGTACCAAATACGCTTATAAGCACAACTGCTAACCAATAAATGCCGGGAACATATTTTTTTACTCTAAATTGAAGATACAAAACAACAAAAAAAGCGACTCCCATAATGATGGTAGTATTCATTAACCCAAACCCAAGATTGAAATTCAAAAAATCGGCAAATGTTTCTCCGACGGTTGTACATAAAACTTTGATGATCCAGAAGAAAATAGTAACTTCTGGTACCTTGTTCCACATCTCCTGCATTCGTGATGAGCTAGTTTGTATGTCATTGGACATTTTGTGTCATTCTCCTTTGTTCATTCCTATATCACCAGTTATTTCCCACTGAGAGACTATAAAACAGAAGACTGAAAAACACATGAAAAAACAAAAAAAGTTAGACTTAACTACCGTCTAACTTAGTTCCGAGAAACTCACCGTTTTTGAAGTGGGATGATGATAAATGTACTTCCAATATTTACTTTGCTCGAAACTTTTAATCGTGTCATGTAATGATTCAATGATCGATTTACCGATAGATAAGGTCAGATATTTACATACTATTGTTACTTTGTCCTTCTATCACCGGTTCTGGGTCAGAGGATACATTCCATTTAACATTTTTCAAAATATCGTAAATAATAAAACATACAAGAATGATGATCAAGACAAGAGAAGATCCAAGTGTTCCCAAGTTTAATCCACCTTTTGCATGAAGAAGGTCTCCAAATGTGCACCAAAAGGACGAGTTAAGACAAAGGCGATTCAAAATACGAGTATACTAGAAATTTTTGTATAATATGCGGATAAGACTAATAGTCCTGGTAGACCTCCAATTAAATCTATTTTAACGGCGGTGTAATGTTACCTCGGATCCTTATTACGGCGATCAGATTTGAACCCCTTCGCCTGTCTAATAAAGACTTAGTTTTGGATGATAAGCGGATTTCCAACATTTAATGTAGCAGTCATGACAATATGAAAATAGATCATTCTAACATGCACATGAATCATTTGGATGAGTAGTGTTATTTGTGAAAGGATGGACTTCTGTAAAAGAGAACAGGAGTCCATTTTTTGTTTATAGAAATGGTAGTTATTTGTGTTATTGTAAAGCAATTTTCAAATTTTGTAGGTTTCTCATTGAAATAGTAAAGTAGTCGTCTCCCTTTCTGGATTCATCAAGTGTAAGTCCTTCCAAGGGATCTAGTATTAAAGGTTTTGCGTGAATTTCGTTTGTGATTACCGTTGCTACCTTTGCATTAACTAGTTTTTCAAAGAAAATATAACGAATATGTTTTTGTTGTGCGAATTGGATCACTTCTTTTAACTTTTTGGGCTAGGTTCTTCATCAGGAGATAATCCTGAAATGGAAACTTGGTTAAGCCCATATCGCTTAGTTAAATATCCAAAAGCAGCATGAGAAGTAAGGACATCTTTTGTTTTTATTTGAGCGGCTAAATTTTGATACGCTTGATCCAATTGATCAAGACGTTTTGTTAAACTAGCAAAGTTTTTCTCATAGAGTTCCTTATGTTGTGGATTTTTTTGAATAAAGGCATCTTTAATATTCTTTGCTTGTTGTTTTGCTAAAACAGGATCTAGCCATACATGTGGATCAAAGTTTTCTTCTTGTTCTTGATGTCCTTCTGCTTCTTTTCCGTCAGGATGATCTCCTTTTTTTTCCTCATTTACATGCAGCGTAATATTCTTGGAAGCTTCTAATACTAGCGTTTTTTGTGGGTCCAAATTGTCTTTCATTTTCTCGATCCATCCTTCCAATCCTGCCCCGTTATATATCAGAATATCGGATTGATTGATTTGGATCATCTCTTGCGGAGTAGGCTCATAATCATGGGGTTCTGCTCCCACTGGTGTAATATTATGAACCTCCACTTGATTGCCGCCAATCTCTTTTGCAAAGAAAGCCAAGGGATAGAAACTAGCATATACAACTATTTTTTGCGTTTTTGATTCATCTTTTTTTCCAGAATGATCGAAATGGTTGTTCGTACAACCAATCATTGAGATAGAAAGAAGTAATATTAAACAAAAGATGTTCCATTTTCTCATAAGATATGCCCATTAAATCGTAATTATTATTATTTGAAATGACTTATTCATTATATTGATATGACATCTTTTTGTCTATTTATTTTTAAAAAAAGAATAAAAATATGTTTATAGTGTTTTATTTTATATATATTTCAATTCATTTCGGATATATAACCATATTGCTCCGTAGTAGACAAAAGAATTTAAGTATTTACAAATAGTAATCATTACGATATAAGTGGATGATAACATCTTTAGGAGGATTAAAAAATGATTGCCAACAAAATACCTGTTACTGTTTTAAGTGGATACTTAGGTTCTGGAAAAACTACAATTTTAAATCATGTGTTAAACAATCGAGAAGGCAAAAAGGTAGCTGTTATTGTCAATGATATGAGTGAGATTAATATAGATGGAAAATTAGTAAATCAAGAAGCAAATCTATCCCGAACCGAAGAAAAACTTGTGGAAATGTCCAATGGATGTATCTGTTGTACATTAAGAGAGGACTTACTAGTAGAGGTGGAACGATTAGCAAAGGATGGGAGATTTGATTATATCCTCATTGAATCCACAGGTATTAGTGAACCTATACCTGTAGCACAAACCTTTTCCTATATAGATGAAGAGCTTGGAATTGATCTCAGTCAGTTTTGCCGGTTGGATACCATGGTCACAGTTGTGGATGCTTATCGCTTTTGGCATGATTTTTCTTCCGGAGAAACGTTAGTAGATCGTAAGCAGGGACTAGATGAGGAAGATCATCGTGATGTAGTCGATTTACTTATCGACCAAATTGAATTTTGTGATGTTTTGATCCTCAATAAATGTGATCTAATCAGTGAATCTGAATTGAAAAAATTGGAGCATGTACTACGAAAAATTCAACCAAAGGCAAAAATCATTTACACTATATATGGTAAAGTGGATCACAACGAAATTTTAAATACAAATAGGTTTAATTTTGAAGATGCAAGCCTTTCTGCTGGATGGATTCAAGAACTGAATCAAACCGAACACACTCCTGAAACAGATGAATACGGTATTTCTTCGATGGTTTATCGGCAAAGACGCCCTTTTCATCCTGCTAGAATGATGGACTGGTTTTCCAACTGGCCCGAATCGATTGTGCGTGCAAAGGGCATTGTTTGGATAGCTACACGAAATGATGTTGCCTTTCTCCTTAGTCAAGCAGGTCCATCGATCCAATTAGGTGCATTATCCCATTGGGTAGCTGCTTTGCCATCGAACCAGCAAGAATGGTACAAGAAAGAAGATCCTGAACTGCTTAAAAGATGGAATGAACCATATGGGGATAGAATGAATGAACTTGTTTTGATTGGAGTAGATATGGAGAAAGAGCAAATAGTAGAAGAGTTAGACAAATTGCTGTTAACAGATGAGGAAATGAAACAAGAATGGCACACTTTTCCTGATCCACTACCAAAAGAAAATGAATAGTTTGAGAAGAATGATGCTTCGTTTTGTGAGAAGTTTTTCTGAAGAAATTTTTTTCATGTTTTTTTAAGCACGATCATCCTATTTTTCTTAGTTTAGTTTCAATCTACTTTGTTTTTGTTGCTGTATTTCTTTCTAGTTTCCTTCATGACTTTATGAATGAGAATTGGATTTGGAAATCGGTTCCGATATTTTTGCTTCTACCCCAAACACTTCCTCTAAGTTCTTTTCTATCACTTTTTGGGAAGAAATCGTCTTGCAAAATTGTGTCTTCTTTCATCACAATCACATGATCCGAATAGATGGAAGCACGATTCAAATAGATGAGAATCATGATCGACAGTAATACCGTGTTTGCGATTTTGTTGATGGACAAGTTCTATTATTTTCAATTGATGAGCCATATACAAATGAAGAATTACTATTGATTGGATTTACATCATCTGTGACTAATTATGATTAAAATTTGTCTTGACACAGATGATGTTACTTATGTTTAAAACAAAACCCGATTAACAGGTTTCTGATCCGTTAATCGGGTTACAAATGAAGAATTACTATTTATACAGCTTGATAGAGGCTGTTTTTTATGGAAAATGATATTACCAGTTAGGAAACTTTAGTGTTTGCAATCAGGATCATTACAATAGCGCAAATCAATCACCTCTTATCTAAGAAAATGATTTTATTTTATTATACCAGATAGAGAGAGTTAAATTCAGAAATATCTAAATATTATATGGGTGTCTTCGATAAAGATATTATCAATTTTTTGTTTAAATCGTAATTATTACGCAGATATATTCATCTGATCATATGAAATTGATCATAACATTACTTTTGAAAAGTAAAGATGTTATATGGAACAATCAAATTAAGTTTATTTTGATTACGAACTAACTCAACAGAGTCAAAACGTAATATTTACGATGTACACCCAGATAACGCTTTGATATAATTGTATTTGAATATTGAATAGTCAGTCTCTCCAAGGGGGCCAAGAAGTGCAAGGGAATAAACTAAAATTCAGCAAGTATGATAGATCGATAAATTATCGAAAATTTTTCTCAGGTGGTATTGCTATTGGAATCTTGGGGTTAGGACTCAGTGGTTGTAGTTTAGGAGCGATAGGGAATCATCCAAACCCAAATCAAATCCAAGTGGTTGCTGCTGAAAATGAGTACGGTAATGTAGTGAAACAGATTGGTGGAAAGTATGTTTCGGTAACTAGCATGATGGATAATCCAAGTACTGATCCTCACACCTACGAAGCGAGTACCAAGAATGCTAGCGATATAAGCAGTGCCGCGTTAGTGATCCAAAACGGACTTGGCTACGATGATTTTATGAACAAACTGGAGTCTGCTTCCCCAAATGAGAAGCGAGCAGTTATCGAAGTAGCAGCGTCCTTGGGATATGGAAAAAATACATTGAATCCACACTTATGGTACAAGCCAGATACGATGCCACGGATAGCAAAATTGATTGCGGATGAGCTATCTAAGCAAAAACCATCCGAAGCAAAGTACTTTCAAGCGAATGTACAAAAGTTTGATAGTTCCTTGCAAGCATGGAACCAGGCCCTTTCCAACCTAAAAAAATCTTTCCCGAATGCTCCTGTTGCGGTAACAGAACCAGTAGGGAATTATCTGTTAGAAGCTGCTGGATTGGATGTGAAAACTCCATGGCCCTATCAAGCAGCAGTCATGAATGGCATTGATCCTTCCCCACAAGTGGTGCAAATGGAGGATAATTTGCTGAAGCATCATCAAGTGAAAGCCCTTCTCTATAATCAACAAGCGGTAGATAATGTAACAACTGCGCTTTTAAAACTGGCAAAAGAAAATCATATACCTGTGGTTGGGGTGTATGAAACCATGCCTTCGAATCACACTTATCAGAAGTGGATGGAAGAAGAAACGAAAGCTTTACAGAACGCTATTCAAAATGGTAGCTCAACGGAGACGATTTCCTAATGAATAGAGAGACAGTTTTGGAGTTGAATCATATTGGTGTTCAATTTGGAAATCGTAAAGTTTTAGATGACATCCATGTTCAAGTGAAAGCAGGGGAGTTTATTGGTTTGATTGGACCGAACGGAGCAGGAAAAACGACACTATTACGTGTCATTCTTGGTTTACTGTCTCCTACCAAAGGAAGTCTCCAAATTTCAGGAAAACCTGTACTTCATGGAAATCGTGCAGTTGGCTATGTACCTCAAAAGATTCATCTTGATCCAAATACTCCATTACGTGCGAGAGATCTTGTGGGTCTTGGACTTGATGGTCATCGTTTCGGAATTCCACTTCCTAGTCGGAAAAGAAGACAACAAATCGACGAAGTGCTAGCTGCTGTGGATGCACTTTCTTTTGCAGATGCTCCAGTCGGACGTCTCTCTGGTGGAGAACAACAGCGTTTGTTAATTGCTCAGTCGCTTTTGACCGACCCTAAAATCTTGCTTTTAGATGAGCCACTCTCCAATTTGGATATTCGCAGTGCATATGAAGTGGTTCGATTGGTATCGCGAATCGGCAAAGAAAAAGGGATAGCAGTGATCATGGTAGCTCATGATATGAATCCGCTACTCTCTAGTATGGATAAAGTATTATATTTGGCAAAAGGACATGCAGTGATGGGAGAAGTAGAGAATGTCATCCAAAGTGACGTATTAAGTGAACTTTATGGATACGAGGTGGAAGTATTGCGTGTTCGTGGGCGTGTTCTTGTGGTTGGAGGGGAAGAAACCGATCTGGATGTTTTGGACTTGGCAGAAGGTTCACATTGTAATGGTGAGGATGTGATGATCCAGTGAGAGGTTTCTTTCCTATCTTCTTTGCTCCTGGATTTTTCACGAGCAGCCAAGTGATCAATGCTCTCTGGGTGGGAACTTTTGTTGCAGCTGTGTCAGGGATGATTGGGGTATTTGTCGTTATTCGAGGTCAGTCCTTTGTCGGTCATGCATTGACTGATCTCGGTGCTACGGGTGCATCAGGTGCATTCCTGATTGGTCTGAATATATGGTATGGTTTTCTATCATTTGGGCTACTAGCAGGTGCAGGTGTTGAATTAATGGGGGATAAGAACCACCGAAGTCGTGACATTGCTACGGGAATTATCCTTTCCTTCGCGATGGGGCTTGGAGCTCTCTTTTTATATTTCGATACCATCACCAGCAATAATGCTACTGTGTCGATGCTTGTGTTGTTTGGATCTATTTTTGTGATGGACCCTACCATGACGCCGATTGTAATAGGAGTTGGCTTAGCAACGATAGTTCTACTAGGTGTTTTATATCGTCCTTTGATATTGAGTTCTGTAAATCCAGAGATCGCCCGTACTCGTGGAGTTCCAGTCCGTCTGGTTGGATTGATATTTATGATTTTGTTGGCAGCAGCTGTGGAAGATGGTGCATTGGTACTGGGTGCACTTCTAAGTACTGCATTGTTGATTGGTCCAGCAGCAGCAGCTGTTCGGTTGACCTCGAGAACGGGATTGGCATTGATTTGGGCGGCTGGTATGGGAATCTTGGCGACATGGTTAGGAATTATTTTGGCCTATGACAGTTATGGATGGCCTCCTTATGGTCGTGGATGGCCAGTCAGTTTCTTTACAGCGGTTCTCATCCTCGTTTTCTATTTAATTTCACATTTTATTTCGAAACGTTCTCGATGGCTCCTAATTCGGGAGGTGAACGAAAAATGAGTTTCTTGTTCCAAATTTTCCAACCCAGTATGTTTTCTCAACCATTTATGGTGAATGCATTTCTTAGTGGTTCTATTGTGGCCGTTCTCGCTGCTTTTGTTGGCTTTTTTGTGATTTTGCGGGGATATACCTTTGCAGCTCATGCCTTACCAAAGATTGGATTTGCAGGTGCATCAGGAGCAGTAATGTTTGGGGTAAATCCACTCATCGGCTTAGTAGTTTTTGCTGTTAGTGGTGCATGGAGCATTGGCCTACTCGGTAAACGAGGTCGTCATGATGTGATTACTGCGCTTGTATTAGTGGTAGCCCTTGGTACGGGAGCCCTCTTTTTAGTGCTTGCCGATAACTATGCCACAGGTGCATATGCATTGTTATTTGGTCAACTGGTCGGGGTTAGTGGTTCGGAAGTACTGGACATGGTTGTCTTAGGAGTTATTTGTATAGGAGTCTTATCTTTTTTGTACCGTCCCCTCTTGTTTGCTACCGTTCTACAAGAAGGGGCGGAAGCCCAGGGAGTTCCTGTGCGACTGCTGGAAATATTATTTTTAATGATAGTGGGAATTGCCACGGCTATTACGGTTCCTGTGGTAGGGGCACTCTTGTCTTTTAGTTTGATGATTGGTCCAGCTGCAACAACGCAGTATGTGACACACCATCCGTTTCGCAGTATTGGACTATCTGTTAGTATCTCTCTTTTTACCGTGTGGTTAGCACTAACTTTTGCATACGATACAGGATGGCCCATTGGTTTTTTTGTTGCAGCTATTTCCGCTATAATTTATTGTTTGGCACGTTTCACAGCAAAACGTAATCCAATCACATTTATGAGAAGACAAATGAAACCAAAAAATCTCTGATTTTGGTCTATCTATAAACTCAAATGATGATGTTCAATGAATTGTAAAATACGAATTAGAAGTATGACTAGCTCTATACTATATTTCAAAATAAAATATAGTAGTAAAAGAGTCCCCTTTTGGTGCTGGTTGTTCACAACTTCATCCTACCAACAAGGTAGATTTTTTTTTTTTGATTAAAGAGGGAAAGATGACCATAGATTTTTGATTCTAGCATATATTGATTAGTAGATTTTGCTAGCCTAGAAAAACGAAGGGAAGATTGTGATGATTCGTTTTTTTCGTAGTATATATATAGAACTTACAGGATTAATAGTTTTGCTAGCCTTTATAATATTTACCGTAAATGGGGTCACTTGGCTTAGCTCTGTCTTTGATATTACAAAAGGATTGCAGTTTTTTCAGGGAGGGAATGTACGAAATTTCTCTACTATCTTTTTTAGTATTTTCGTAGAGGGATTGCCCTTTATCTTGCTTGGTATCCTCGTTTCTAGTTTTATTCATGTATATGTGAAGGAAGATATGGTGTGGCGTATCTTACCGCGTAATCCATTTCTAGCTATTCCAATGGTTGCTTGCTTGGGCCTCTTTTTACCGATTTGTGAATGTGGGATTGTACCTGTTGCCAAACGACTCATCCAAAAAGGATTTCCAGCCTATATTGCGTTTACTTTTTTACTTGCTACACCTGTGATTAACCCTGTTACGATTTTTTCTACATATTTAGCCTTTGGAGACCAATGGCAAATGGTTTACACACGGGTTTTATTTGCTGCTGGTATCGCTATTCTGATGGGTATCCTCTTCTTTTTTGTCTATGGAAAGAAACCCGCAGATGCCATTTTAAAAACAGATGGTAGCAAAGCAAATCACGATTGTTGTGATCATGACCATGATCATAGCCACCATTCTCACGAACATCATGAACATCATAAACACGAACAAGAAGACAAAGTAATCCATGCCCTGCATCATGGAGTATTTGAGTTCATTAGTACAGGTAAATATTTTGTGCTAGGTGCGATCATTGCTGCTCTTTTTCAAACATTCATTGGTGTATCAGGTATTTCCCACCTTAGCACAGCAGACTGGCTAACGATGGTTTTGGTTATGGGGGTTGCTTTCGGTATCTCTGTCTGCTCATCGGCAGACGCGTTTATCGCTGCTTCTTTTCGAAATTTTTTACCGACCTCATCCATTGTTGCTTTTCTTGTATTTGGTCCGATGGTGGATTTAAAAAATATTAGTATGATGTTGGGGAGTTTTCGTCCTCGTGTGGTAGCTCTGTTTTTCTTTGGTACTACCCTCATCACGTTTAGTTCTATTTTAGTTATTATGTAAGGAGGTGGCATCTATATGGTAAGAGCATGGATTCGGATTCTTATCTGTATGGGAATCGCTTTAATGTTAATTGGTTTTATAGTAACAAAGGAAATAACTTTATTGGTCGCTCCTAAAATGGTATGGTTTGTTGGATTTAGTATTTTTGTGTTGATGGTTTTTAGTCTCGTGCAAATTTGGCAATTGAAAGGAAAGGAATTACATCGATTAGGTTTTTCTGGCTACTTGTTGGTGTTGTTTCCGATCTTCTTGTTTCTCCTTGCTCCGCCAAAGGTATTAGATGCTAGTGTTGCCAATAAAAAAGGAGTGCATTATTCTAGGCCAAACTCTCAACAAGAAGCAGAAATAAGCCCTTCAGATGACCCCTATGCAGCGGAATTTGCTGCTTTGAAAAAACAAAAGATAATAAAAATTACGGATAGCAACTATGGTGATGTGTTATCTACGATCCAAATTCATCCAAAAGAACTTTCAGGAAAGCAAATTCATGTCAAAGGCTTTGTATACAGAGATGATACCACTGGGAAAAATCAGTTTATTGCAGGCCGATATTTGATTGTTTGTTGTGTGGCAGATGCAGAGGTAGCAGGATATCTCGTAAACTTAGAGCATCAGAAACCACTGCCAGAAAATAAGTGGGTAGAGGTAACTGGAAAGTTGAAAACAACGGTAGGACAAGATGGAACTGTAGAACCGATCATACTCCAAAGTAAGATGCAAATGATTACTGCTCCAAAAGATCCATATGTATATTTTAATTAGGTGTCTTTGGCCAATGGCTTTTGCTGACGAATACAGCAAATGTTAAGTGTGATGATCAAACTCTTGATGCATTTCATCACAGCACGATTTTCCCTCATGGTAATTGTAACCTTAAGAAAGGTCTGATTTTATTGGATACCACTATTTATATCGTTAGGCATGGACAAACAGAAAGGACAAGGCACAACTTAGCAGGAAAGATAGGAATTCTTCGTGTATGTTTGGTCACATCTGTGGTCACACACTATTGATAACACAAGTAAAAGCAATATAAATTACTCTTTATAAGTTAAGAGGCAATGAACAGATCATTGATTTATTGAAAAATGTCTACAATAAAGAAGCTCTACATTATATCTTTTATGATTCTTCCTATAAAGGGATCATGACAAGTTTCTTACTTCTTGCATCAACCATCCCTATGTTTAAGGTTTACAGACATTCAAAAACAAAACCAGAGGAACTATTCTCTCTTATTCATTCTCTATTACAGAGTCTTTAATGAGGAGGAAAAATTATGGGTAAGTTTTGTTCATTCCTACTTAGCTATTGGTACTTGATATACTTTTATATAGAGGTAAGAAGAAAAGGGCTTCCAGCTGTTGTAAATATAATGAAAGATAAAGGACAGAGGAAAAAAAGACGATGGATCAGTGAACCATCCATTGTTAGCGGATATCAATTAGCTTGTAAAATGCACTTCTTAAATGTGGAATGTTTGGAGAGATCGCTTGCTTTATATCAACTGCTGTCTATTAATAGTTATGAAAGTCGATTCTGTATTGGAATAAGGCATAAACCATTTTTAAGCCATGCTTGGGTGGAGTCAAAAATTAAAACAATCGATGAAAGTGATAACAGGAATAAATTCCATGTGTTTCTTACTTTACCAGTAGAGGGGGTTGAAGATGTTGAATATCGTTTATCCTCCAATTCGATCTAAAAACCACCCACAAGAACACATTGTTTTTGATGATTTTTTTGCTATCACTCCCGAGCAGCATTTCCATCAGATCCATCATTATATTTTGGTCGTATTTGAAGATAGCCATAACATTTACACCAGTGTTATCGAGTTTATACAAACATATTTAAAATTTGATAAGAAGGCAATAACCAATCAAAAAGGTATGTTTTCTTTTCTTCTTTACAATAGGGAAACCAAAGAACTGAACTTATTTCGGAGTCTTACTGCTAATCCAGTCTTTTATTATCAAGATGCAGAAATGCTAATTATTTCGAACAAATTACAGTCATTTAAAAGGTTTAGTAATGATCTTAACGAAGAGTATTTTAGGTTATATCTAAATACGGAGTTAACCGAAACAGAACATTCCCCTTATAAGGGTGTTAGAAGACTTTTACCAGGACATCAGCTTTCAAAGAAAAAAGGTTTCGCTCTAGAACTAAATAGATTTTGGTCAATGAGTTTAATGGAAAGTAGAAGTTCTGAAGAATATATAGAAATATTTTCAGAAGTGATGAAGGAGATTCTTCAAGATTATGTACGAGATCAAAAATCATTTGCTTGTGAGTTAAGTGGTGGTTTAGACTCATCTAGCATTTGTTGTTTGGCAGATCAATTACGCAATGAAAAATCAAGATTTTATGGTTACACTTACATTTTTGATTGTTTATCAGATGGTTCATCCAACAAAGAAACAGTCGATATCATCTATCAAAATACAAATCTCATCCCCAACTACCTCAATCTTTCCAACTACTGGTCATTTAAAGATACAAAAAAAGACATTGTTTATTATGATGAGCCAAGCCAACTAATCTTGAACTATGCCATGTTTCGAGATCTTCATTTAGCTGCTAAGCAGAATGGATCTACCGTTGTTTTATCAGGAGAAGGAGGAGATGAACTACTATGTTCGAGTTCTCATTATCTTCGAGATCTATTGTTCCAAGGAGATTACAAACGAATGTTTTATGATTTGCTAAGGTTGGCTGCAAAGCATAAACAGCCTATCTGGAAAACATTTGGGACACACGTCTTTCCATCCCTGCTGACAAATAAATTAAAGTACAAATTTGAAAGTGAATTTAACAATCAAACATGGCAAAACACTGGATTTTATCTAACTTGGTACAATACTCCCTCCTGGATTGGAGAAAAACTAAAAGAAATAAGTTATCAAGAAGTTGAATCGGAAAGAAAGAGGATAAGAGATTCGAGAATAAGAAGTAACTATCTTCGAGAAAATTTTGAAAGACTATTGTTAATTAATCCTTGTACATGGATTGATACTAACATCAGTAAACCATTAGATATGACCCGAGTTTATCCATTTAGGGATCAGCGGATGATTGAGTTTGTTTTTTCGATTCCTTCTTTAGATCAGCTGGATTTTAGTCATAAGAAGAGATGTATCCGTGAAGGTTTTAAAAATGTTGTTCCACAAGAAATTTTAACTAACCCAGATAAAAGTAACTTCGTAGAGATATTTCGCAAAGGATTTTACAAAGAAGCAAACTTTATTAACGAACTCATTCAAACGTCTAGAGCGGATGCATTTGGATGGATAAAAAAAGAAAAGCTACAGCATGCAATAGATAAATTTAAATATGGATTTAATGACGAATTTGGGTTAATTTCAAAGACATTAGGTTTAGAAATATGGCTTAGGCATCAAGGATATTAAATTAGGAGTAGATTCGTAATGAATATGAAACCAACTTGGAAACGTATAGGTCTATTGGAGCCGCCTGCGGATAACTCAGGTCAAGAAGTTTGTATGGTTATTCTCGATGACATCATTCCACATCACACCATTAGTCATTTAAAAGGTAGAGTAAAGAAGGTAAGAGTTCATAAAGATCTCACGGTTACTTGTAATGATATATTTCAAGAACCACTTGTTTCAGAAGTCGATGATTATTTAAACCATGGTTTAATGGTTCTGAATTTGCTGGCTCACAAACCTCTTGAAGATAGTCAAGCTAACGTCCACAAAGGATTATCACCATCTGCAAACTTTGTATTCCTGCCAACTTCTAATCCCGAACGTATAAAAGTGGGTTTAACATGGATCTTAAAGCAAAACTGGAATCTCAAAATTGTATTGAATTTGTTTGTACCTCAAGAATATGGATGGATGTCGCCTGCTTCTGAAGACCCATATGTCCAAGCATTACAGCCTGCTATTGATGCAGGGTTACTAGTTATTGCTGCTGGAGGGAACTCCAAAGTCCATAACAATTTGCATCCTAATCGATTTTTTGTGGTTAGTGGATATAATGACAAAGGATCAAATGATCCAAAAAACTATGAGCAACATCCATCTGCTGCCTGTGGTTTAAATGCTGAAGGTTATTGGAGACCAGATATTCTTTCCCCTTATACGTATTTACCATTGCCAAGCCTAACAGGAACTGGTTTTGATAACTTTGGAGGTACTTGCGGTAGTGCTACCTTAGTTGCAGGGCTATGTGCTTCTTTACTTTCAGCCATTCCAGATATTACATCGAATACCCTAAGGAACGTGTTGATAGAGACTGGATGTGATATAGATGGTTTTTCAGCACCTGTTCTTCATGCGGAAAAAGCGCGAAATGCCTTACAAAATGGTTACCGAAATAATACTTCACCATCATCAAATCCATTAGTTAAGGTTACAAATGGAAATTTATCTATCCTATCAAAAGATCCATTGGAAAGATCACTTGCTTTGACTATCCTATTAAAAAATGACCAAATGAAAAGAGAGGAGATATGGAAATACACAGATGATATATCTCCAATGGTAAAAAAAGTTGCTATACAAGGTTTGGGAGATCCAATAAGTGATTTAGAAAGAAACCAATATTGGAATAAAGTTTATAAAGAAAAGAGTGATTTTGGAGTAAAGGAGTCATGGTTGTATACATTACTTCGAACTTCATCTGCACAAGAGTTAGATAAATGGATGTCTCTTGTAGAATTTATAACGATTGATGGTTTGATTTGTATCCATTTATTTTTACAAAAGCACTATCCAGAAGCACCTGGAATGGTTATTTCACCTGATCCTAGTATGTTGGTTTCTACTTTCTCACCCGTTTTGGAGTGGTATCAATTTCACATAAAATCTCTAAGAAATGGACTGATTTAGTAATATATTTCTTTCAAATTCCCTAAAAAGGAAATGAAACCTGCTCCAATGATTCGAAATTAAATTTAAATTGAAATGTTTTATTTCATGGATACTACTGAATTAGTTATAACTCTAGAAACAAGAAAGGAGAAGTAAAAGCATGGAAAAAGTAACCTTTAAAAATTCCCGAAATCGAACATTGGTAGGTAACTTTTATCCATCATCTCCTGAAAACATTATTATCATGTGCCATGGTTTTACTTCAGATAAATCCTCTAGGGGAAGATTTGATAGGTTTGCATATGCTTTTTATCATTTAGGATACAGTGTTTTAGCTTTTGACTTTAGTGGCTGCGGGGAAAGTGATAATGAAAGATTAACCATGGCCACACGGGTCGATGATCTACATGCTGCTATTACCTTTGTAAAATCGAGAGGGTTTAGTCGGATTGCTCTTTATGGTCATAGCCTTGGCAGTAGGGTGTGCTTAGAATGTTACACGGATCAGATTGTCACGATAGTTTTGACAGGCGCATTAACAGGTCCAATGAAATACGATTGGAACAATATTTTAACAAAAGAAGAATTACAAGAACTAAAGGAAAAAGGCTACATCACAAAAAATCAAAAGCATAGAAAAGTTATCATTGATAAGCAAATGCTTTTGGATTTTGAGTTAGTAGATCAAAAGAAATTACTCACAAATGTAAAGTGTCCAGTGTTGATTATAAACGGAGATGCAGATGAGGAAGAAAGGGACTTATACCGATTAAGTCAACAAGGAATGAAATGGTTATCGAAAGACTCTAAGTTGGAATTGATTCAGGGTGCTACCCATGGCTTTACAGATCACTTATCTGTTATTGAAAAATTGGCAACAAAGTGGTTTTTAAAACATTTTCCGCTTTTAAAGAAATAATAATGGATCGTATTTTCAAAATAAATATGAAAGTAACTCTATTGGCTAGAAAAGATAAAATAATGGGAGGTATGAAGATGAAAGTAGACGGGCACACCCATACTCACTTTTGTCCGCATGGTTCTGGAGAAGAGACAGCAAAGTTTATTGAAAGAGCGATTGAATTAGGATTTGATCGATACGTTTTAACGGAACATGCTCCATTACCTCGTTCTTTCTGCGATGCTTTGCCATATGAGCAAGAATTGGTTCAATATTTTACTATGGAAGAAACAGAGCTTGACGACTATATAAAAGAAATGCATGCGTTAAAACAAAAATACAAAGATAAAATTGAGATACGAGTAGGGTTTGAAATCGATTATTTACCGGAATACATCGATTGGACGCGAAATCTACTTCGAGAATATCAGGGTTATATAGAAGAAACGGTCCTATCTGTACATTTTCTCAAAGGAGCAGGTGGATGGCGCTGTATAGATTATACTCCTGAGGAATTGGAAGAAAATATTGTTTTATACCATGGGGATTTTCAAACCGTACAGAAGGTTTACTATGAAACGATCAAAGAAGCTATCCTTCAGTTCCAACCTTCCCGAATAGGCCACCTCTCCCTATGTCAAAAATTTCAACACTATATCCAAGGTAGAACTTCAGTTACAGAAGAAGTAGTGAAGGAGATCCAAGAGATACTATTGTTGCTAAAACAGAAAGGTATAGCACTAGATTTCAATACGGCTGGATTCGATAAGAAATATTGCTCAGAACCCTATCCATCCGAATGGATCGTTAAGAAGGCTCAAAAGCTAGGAATTCCTTTTGTTTTTGGTTCCGATGCACATGCTGTAAAAGAAGTAGGACGGCATTATAACCGATATGAATCTATTTTTGGCTTTTAACTCTAAGCGGGAATATCACTATTACCATAAAACCTTATTCAATAATAGGAAGCAGGTGTTATGTGTATGTCCGAAAAACCAGAAGAGATGTCTAAGTTTTTCGACGATCGTGCATCAGGATATGATGAACATATGCATGGATTGTTTCAGGATTTTGATTCCTTTTATATGCAAATCTCGAAACCTATCAAAGTAACAGAGAAACCCGTAAAGGTATTAGATCTTGGATGTGGTACTGGGAATCAATTGAAAGGCATCTTTCAAAAACTCCCAAATGCTCAAGTAACAGCAATTGATCTTTCAGAAGAGATGTTAGGAAAACTAAGAGAGAAGTATCCATCCTATCTAAAGCAAATAGAGATAGTACAAGGTTCCTATTTAACTATTCCGTTTTCTGATTTTTCCTATGATTATGTGGTTTCCGTTTACTGTCTCCATCACTTCACAAAAGATGTAAAGCATACTTTATATAAAAAAATCAAAAAATCCCTCAAATCAGAAGGGATGTATATTGAGGGAGATTGTGTAGTTTCTGCTGACAAGGAAGCACAGCTTTTAGGAGACTATCAACAAATCATAGGAAAAGAAACGTCCAATGAATTGTATCACATCGACATTCCTTGTTCCTTGCAAACTCAGATTAATTTACTTCAAGATGCTGGATTTTCAAAAGTGGATGTAATTTATCATAACGAAGACGAAGAAGCAGCTATTATCGTTGCACAAGCATAAACAGAGATAGATTTTGTTTGCATTGCTCACAACAAAAAAGAAGGGTTGGCTCGATTGTGTTAATTCCTAAAAAAATTAAATCAGGAGATCATATCCGAGTTGTTTCTCCATCTAAAAGTTTTTCTATCTTATCGGAAGAAGCGGTGGACATTGCATTGCAAAAGTTAAGAAATCTAGGGTTTACCGTTTCGATATCACAACATGCATCTTTGATCGATGAATTTGATTCCTCTTCTATAAAAGCGAGGATTGAGGATATCCATGATGCTTTTGCAGATGAGAGAGTAGATGTCATAATAACGACGATTGGAGGGCAAAACTGCAATCAATTACTAACATATTTGGACTATAACATGATCAAACAAAATCCAAAGATACTCGTTGGATATTCAGACATTACAGCTCTTTCCAATGCAATTTATGCTAAAACTGGTCTCGTCACCTATTCTGGTCCAAATTTTTCTTCGTTTGGTATGAAAAAAGGTCTAGATTATACACTTGATTATTTTCGCAAATGTTTCATGATGGAAGATTCATTTATCGTAGAACCATCTACCAGTTGGAGTGATGATGCATGGTATTTGGATCAAAAAAATAGAAACTTTCATGAGAATAAAGGTTGGACTGTTATTCAAGAAGGAGAAACAGAAGGGATCAGTATAGGAGGAAATCTCTGCACATTAAACTTACTTCAAGGAACGGAGTATATGCCATCTTTAGAAAATAGCATCCTTTTTTTAGAAGATGACTATCTAAGCTTCCCTGCCAATTTTGATCGAAATCTGCAATCTCTTATCCATCAGCCTGATTTTGAAGGTGTAAAAGGTATCCTTATTGGCAGATTTCAACGAAAAAGTGGAGTAACAGATAAGCTCTTGCAAAAAATAATAGCTTCTAAGAAAGAGCTAAGGGGATTACCAATACTTGCAAATGTGGACTTTGGTCATACCAGCCCATTGTTTACTTTTCCAGTTGGTGGGAGAGTAAAAATGAAGGTGATGAAGGAAGGATCGAGTCTTGTCATCCAACAACACTAAATCACTCAGGAAATTATTGTCGAGGTGAGTAAAATCAAAGCAATTCAAGAATCTATTTTTTTAAACAATAGAAGTCAATGCTATCAATAGAAATAAAGTCTGCCCAACCGATTTTTCGGAGACGTAAAAATTTAAAATGGATCGTTACCTTATCCAATGGTGAAAAATTATTTGTAAAACAGTACGATCAACAACGATACAAGGGAAAGCTTTCATACGTCCAAAATGTTTTAGCGATCCAAAATAAGTTCAGCAACAAGGAATCGTTTGCCCGAAAACCTACACTTGGAATGGAGAATATTTTTTAACTACTCCAGAAGGAGTTTTGTTTTTCTTTCATGGAGGTGTGTAAAGGAAAGTTTGTGAAGCCTGTATGCTTCTGAACATGGGTTAAAACATAATGGTAAAGAATGGAGCTACCTATTAGTACCGCATTCGGATGTATAGAACCGCCCTTAACTCTTAGTAACTGGCTTCATCTGTTAAACAGGTGGGGCTAAATTTATTTTTTAATTTGATCGTATATTGCAAAAGATCAAAGAAAGATAACGATAGAGTCGATATTTTTGGTATCTTAATACCAAAAATAAATAGTGATTGATAAAAACGCTGCATGGTGATATACTTCTTTTATGATTATTAAGAATTTAATGTGCAAAGGGGTATGAAGATGCTTAGTGACAGGCGGTTGAAACATATTTGGAAACGTTATAATGCATTGAGAGGATATACTGTTCAGTCAGAGCTGCCTGTTGCATTGTTTTTATTGAAAAAGACAAAAGAGAAATTTGTATCAAATTCAAAGAAACCTACCGAGCTCAAAGTATATGAGGCGATGCTTTCGATAGCAGATAGTTATGGTATGAAAAATCCGTATCCGGATTCAAAGGCGTTTTATGGTACTTTTATGGCGATGGACGATGAAGAAATTGATTGGGAAGTGGCTCTTGCATCTGCAGATTCTAAAGAGATGTTCTATATACCAAAAGTGCTGATTGCTGAATTTGAAAAACACTTTAATCCAAACACAAATGTGGTATTGATTCCTGAAGCTGAAAAATTCGTACCTTATCTTACTGAATTAGTAAACCAGCACCCTGAATGCGAATTCTTCATAACTACCATGAATAGCGTGAGTAAGTTTCTTCTTGATGAAATGTTTAAGGATCATGTAAATGTAATTGTCGAACAGACAAGTATTTATGATTACGAATTTACAGCAAGGAAGTTTGATTTGATTTTGGCAGTTCCTGTATTTGGAGCGAGAGAACGCGCAGAAGATAATGGAGAATTCATTTGTAGGGAATATGAAATGATAGCTGTAGAAAACTTACTTTTACACTTGAATAGCTCAGGTATATTGGTAATTGTACTTCCTGCAAGAATAACTTTTGCCGCTGGTTCGGTTAAGGGCTTAAGAGATTTTATACAAGGCATGTATAAATTAAAAGAAATAGCTGAGCTACCGAATGGGATATTTGAATCAACTGCTATTAAGACCTATATGTTTACGATCACAACAGGCAGAACAGAAGATGTAATGATTAAAAGATATGATGCTGATACAAACAACATCAAAAAAAATGGAATCAATGAACTAATTCTCGTTGATGATACGTTTGTTATGTTGGAAGAGTTGATGGACATGGGTTATTGGAATGTCGATCATATTTTTGCGATGGTAGATGAGGATTGGCAGCGTTATCAGAACTTAAACATTAAGAAAGAAGAATTGGGTAATATTGCTGAAGTTTTTCGTGGAAAGGCGATCAATAAAAAAGATCCTAATGGGAGCATTGGAGTCGTAAATATATCGAACTTAAATGATTTTGACATTGATTATGATGGTCTTGATCACATCGAAGAGGAAGAACGTAAAGTAGCCAATTACCTACTTAAAAACGGTGATTTATTATTGCCAGCGCGAGGAACAGCGATCAGAATAGCAGTTTTTCAAGAGCAAAAGTATCCTTGCATCGCGTCATCAAACATTATTGTAATAAGACCGAATGAAAAATTATTATTAGGGACGTACTTAAAAGTTTTCTTGGATAGTTCGGTAGGGAACAAAGTCTTAACAGGAAAGCAACAAGGAACAGTCGTTATCAATATTAGTTATAAAGACTTGAAAACGCTAGAAATTCCGTTACTTAGGATTGAAGAACAAAAAGTGATTGCAGAAGAATATGAACAGGAACTTTCCAAATATGTTGAAAGTATTCGCCTTGCTGAGGAAAGATGGGATGAAGTGGTAGCGCGCCTTCAAAATGATATTTTGAAAACAGGGCAATAGGAGAGGAAATTGCAATGATTGGAGCAATTGTTGGCGATATTGTCGGTTCTAGATTTGAATGGGATAATAATCGCTCTAAAGATTTTGATTTTTTAACGTATAAATGTTTTTTCACCGATGATTCGATAATGTCATTAGCTATATGCGAAGCGTTAATGAGTTGCAAACAAGATTATAGTGACTTGAGCGAGCAAGCATCTAAATGGATGCAGGAGATTGGAAGACCCTATCCGAATTGCGGTTACGGAGGAAGATTCTATAAATGGATGTACAGTGATTCGCCCGAACCTTATAACAGTTTTGGAAACGGTGCAGCAATGAGAGTAAGTGGCTGTGGTTTTGTAGCAAATTCCATCGAAGAAGCTAAATTGCTCTCGCACAAGGTGACAGATGTAACGCATAACCATCCAGAGGGGATAAAAGGTGCTGAAGCTACTGCAGTTGCAATCTTTCTGGCTCGTAGCGGGAAAAATATTTTAGAAATTCGTGATTACATAGACAAGCACTACTATCCTATGAACTTTTCAGTCGACGGCATCCGGGATACTTATCAATTTAACGAGACTTGCCAAGAAACAGTTCCACAAGCACTTGTTTCATTCTTTGAATCTTCAAATTTTGAGGATGCAATCAGGATCGCTATATCTATTGGTGGAGATAGTGACACATTGGCAGCCATAACTGGTGGAATAGCAGAAGCTTATTATGGAGTGCCAACAAATATTAGAAAACATGCACTGACATTTCTTGATGAGCGACTCATGAAGATATTAGTGAAGTTCGAAAATCTATATCCGACAAAGTTGGAAAAGGTACAGTCCTCTGGGAGTGTTAGCTTTGAAGCAGAACCTAGCAGAGCAAAAATAAAAATTGGAGGTAGAGAAGAAATGATCGAATCCGCGATGGATGCTGCAGAAGAAGCACTACGAAACAGTAGCTCACAGCCGGAAGAAACAACAAGTCAAAAGCTATTCTCTCATCTTTTTGAGGCATGCAATATTTTACGAGGTCCAATTAATCAGGATGAGTATAAAAGCTATGTAACGCCAATTCTTTTTTTCAAACGGTTATCAGATGTTTATGATGAAGAAACACAAGCCGCATTGGAAGAGTCTGGTGGCGATGAAGAATTTGCTAGTTTTCCAGAAAATCATCGTTTTATTATTCCAGCTGGCTGTCACTGGCAGGATGTTCGTGGAGCGAGTGAAAATGTTGGAGTAGCAATTGTCAATGCTATGAACGGCATTGAACGTGCAAATCCGGATACACTTTACGGTGTATTTAGTAGCTTCGACGATGCAAACTGGACAGACAAGTCAAAGTTGTCGGATGAACGATTGAAAGACCTTGTAGAACATATGTCGAAAGTAAAGGTCGGAAATAGCAACTATTCTGCTGATGTTATGGGAGACAGCTATGAGTTCTTGATAAAAAAATTCGCGGACTTATCAAAGAAGAATGCTGGCGAATTTTACACCCCTCGCTCAATTGTAAAGCTTTTGGTTAGGCTATTGGCTCCTCAAGTTGGTGAGTCCGTATACGATCCCGCGGCGGGCACTGGTGGGATGCTGATTGAAGCTATCCAATATATGAAAGGTGACAAACTTACTTATGGGCGTATCTATGGTCAAGAGAAGAACCTCGCCACTTCTGCCATTGCCAGAATGAACCTGTTCCTTCATGGAGCGCATGATTTTAAGGTATCACAAGGTGACACGCTTCGATCACCAAATTACTTAGAAGGTAGCATGTTGAAAACCTTCGATTGTGTCATTGCGAACCCGCCATTTTCCTTAAAGAATTGGGGTGCTCAACAGTTTAGTTCGGATATATATGGTCGCAATTTATGGGGATGCCCTACGGACTCTAATGGAGACTTTGCTTGGTTGCAGCACATGGTAAAATCCATGAATCCAAATAATGGACGATGTGCAGTTGTACTTCCTCAAGGTGTATTGTTCCGTGGAGGTAAAGAAAGCGAGATTCGAAAAGAACTTGTTGAATCCGATAAGTTGGAATGCATTATTACATTAGTAGGTGGCGTATTCTATTCAACGGGTGTCTCGGCCTGTATCCTGCTTCTGAATAATAAAAAGCCGAATAAGCATAAAGGTCGTATATGCATGATTGATGCTTCAAGCATTTACACTCCTCAGCGTAAACAGAACATTATGACTGAAAATGACATTCGGAAGGTGTTTGATTACTACACTGATTACGAGGATGTAATTGAATACGTGAAGATCGTCAATATAGATGATATCCGCAGTAAAGATTACACACTGGCAATCAACAATTATATTGAAAAGAAAGAGCAAGAAACTGTACCACCCGCAGAGATTCGAAGAGAGTATTTTAAAGCTTTTGACAAGATGGTTGAAGCCGAAACAGAAATGATGAAACTACTCTTGGAAGGAGGATATGTCAATGAGTAATCGTATTACAATTGAAGAATTGCAGTCCTACCTTTGGAACTCTGCTGTTCTATTACGTACAAATATTGATGCTGGAGCCTATAAGCAGTATATATTTCCTCTGTTGTTCTTCAAGCGTATCAGCGATGTTTATGATGAGGAATGCGAAAAAATTCTTGAAGAATACGATGGAGACGAAGAAGCACTAGAGTGGGAAGAGAACCACCGTTTCATCGTGCCGGAAGGCGCTCACTGGCGTGATGTTCGAGGAGTATCTGAGAATGTCGGCGTTGCTATAGTGAATGCTTTCCGAAAAGTCGAAAATGCAAACTCTGACAAACTGCAAGGCGTCTTTGGCGATGGAACATGGACAAATAAAAATCGTCTCCCTGATCGTTTACTGAAAGAGTTAATTGAACATTTCAGCACTAAAACACTCTCTATCAAGAACTGTCCGGAAGATGAGCTTGGTCAGGGATATGAGTATCTGATAAAAAAATTTGCTGATGACAGCGGCCACACCGCGCAGGAATTCTATACAAACCGCACAGTGGTACACTTGATGACGGAAATGCTAAAACCTGAATCCAGCGAATCCATATATGATCCTACATGCGGCAGTGCTGGGATGTTGATTTCAGCAATCGCATACTTGAAGGATCAGAAAAAAGAGTGGCGTAACGTGGCGGTTTTTGGTCAAGAAATTAATGCTCTAACGTCCGCCATAGGGAAAATGAATCTCTTTCTCCATGGAGTGAAAGATTTTGATATCGTCAACGGTGATACATTGAAAGCACCTACATTTATTGAAAACGGCCAGTTAAGGCAGTTTGATTTAGTCCTTGCTAATCCACCTTACTCTATCAGCCAGTGGGATCGTGAAGCATTCGCTCGTGATAAATACGGTCGAAATTTCCTAGGCGTACCTCCACAAGGGCGTGCTGATTATGCTTTCTTGCAGCATATAATCAAGAGCCTTAATGAGGAAACAGGTCGGTGTGCAATTCTGTTCCCGCACGGCGTGTTATTTAGAAATGAAGAGAGTGTGATGCGCGAAAATCTCGTTCGCAATGATTTGCTTGATTGCATTATAGGGTTAGGCCCCAATCTGTTCTATAACTCTCCAATGGAAGCTTGTATCATTATTTGTCGTATGAATAAGCGCCCAGAGCGTCGCGGCCAAGTTCTATTTATCAATGCAGTCAAAGAAGTTGAACGAAAAAATGCGCAGAGTTTTTTGGAAGAAAAGCACATCCGAAAAATTGCTAAAGCTTATGACGATTATAAATCGGATAGCGATTTCGCTCGTATTGTAACAATTCAGGATTTGGAGGAAAACAACTTCTCTTTGAGCATCCCCCTATATGTTAAGCATCCGGGTAAGGATATTGAAGTAGATGAGCGATCTCTGCAAGAATGCTATGAAGATTGGAGAACCGCTTCAGAAATAATGAAATTACGCTATATGAAATTAAATGGAATGCTCGGGAAGGAGGTTGGAAGTGATGAGTAGAGTGCTCTTGGGTGATGTTGCTAAAGAACGTAGAGAAACCTGTAAGGGCAGCAAAGACGGATATCCGATTGTAGGCCTTGAACATTTGACACCAGAAGAAATTACATTGACGGAATGGGATGAAGGTAAAGAGAATACTTTTTCGAAATTGTTTCGTGAAGGAGACATTCTTTTTGGACGTCGTAGAGCTTACCTCAAGAAGGCTGCGCGTGCCTCTTTTGATGGAATATGTTCAGGAGATATCACTGTTATCGAGGCAATGCCTGAAAAGATACTTCCGGAATTGCTTCCATTCATAATTCAGAACGATCAATTGTTTGACTTTGCGGTTGGTAAGTCAGCTGGATCTCTTTCACCGCGTGTCAAATGGGAGAACCTTAAAAATTATGAATTTGAACTGCCAGATATGGACAAGCAACGTGAGTTGTCGAAGATCCTGTGGGCTATCGACACAACTAAAAAGACTTACCAAAAACTGCTGCAGAAGACAGACGAGTTGGTAAAATCTCAATTTATCGAGATGTTTGGTAAGCCTTTATTAAATGATAAAAATTGGCCGACGGCCACGATGGAGGAAGCATGTAGTTATGTAACTGATGGTTCTCACTATAGTCCACCTAAAGATAAATTAGGTGAAATTCCTATGCTTTCTGTTAAAGACATGACTGATCGAGGTTTCACATACAACGATTGTAAGCTTATTTCTTCTCACGAATATGAAAGGCTAGTTTCAAATGGTTGTAAACCTCTGAAAGGTGATGTTTTAGTTGCAAAAGATGGAAGTTATTTTAAGTACATTTTTGTTTTAGAGGAAGAGATAGAACAAGCTATACTTTCATCTATAGCAATTTTAAGACCAAACTTCAAATTGCTGATGTCACGTTTTTTATGTGAGTACTTGAAGTCATATGAGATTACGTCATTGGTTGAAAGGGAGTATATTTCAGGAACTGCGATCAAGAGGGTAATCTTGAAAGGATTGAAACGTATACCTGTATATTTACCTCCAAATGGATTGCAAAGACAATTTGTGGAGTTTGTTGAACAGAGCGATAAATCAAAAATTGAACTGGAACAAGCACTTAAGGAGCTGGATTCCACTTACAGGAAAATCATTTCCGAGAATCTCGGCTGACATGTAATTTATTGATTTCCTCCTGATTCATGTTATTGCAACATTAAGATCGGAACACTGAGTTCCGATTAACTTGGAATATTGGAAAAGGTGTTGAATAAACACTTAGCAATAGTTGTAGGCAGTGAACAAGCGACAACTGAAAAGTGAAAACAAGTTGCTGTCGGTGTTCATTGCTGCAATCTGAATGACCATAGAGTATAGCAAAAATTTCAGAACCAATGTCGTTGAACAACTCGTAGGAGACGTTTACTACGAATGCAATGATTTTTCGTGTAATCAATATCGAAATTGTTTTTAAGATCGGAGGGCCACTGGATGTTTAATGAAGACAATACTATTGAGCAAATGACACTGACAACGCTCAAAAGCAATGGCTGGAAGTTCATACCTGCCGAAGAACTACCACGAGATTACTCTGATGTAATGGTTGAGTCTATGGTTAAGGAGGCTCTCATCCGCCTTAATCCTGAAATTGCTGAAGAACCATCCCGCGCAGATGAAGTTATCTATAAACTGCGGACGTTAATATTGACGGTTCAGCCGCACAATCTAGTAACGCAGAATGAAATGTTCAAGAAGATGGTTTTTGAGGAGAACTCCTACCCGTTCGGCAAAGATGGCCGTATGATTCCTATTCGGTTCTTTGGAACAATGACTAAAGAAGACCTAAAGTTGAATGAATATATTGTCACTAACCAATGGGTATATCCACAAAAAGAAAATGGCAAAAGACTAGATATTGTTCTATTGATTAACGGATTTCCTGTGGCAATTGGTGAGTTAAAGACGCCGGTTCGTAATTCTATAACATGGTTGGATGCTGCTGGAGATATAGCTGCATATGAAAAAAGCATACCAGGCATGTTTGTAACTAACATATTCAATTTTGCTACAGAAGGAAAATGTTATAGATATGGTTCCGTTTGTATGCCAATCGGGATGTGGGGTCCTTGGCATACTTCGGATCATAAAAGTGAAGGAAGTCTTGCGGATGTGAAAATCAGTGTTGAAGATATGATTACACCTGAAAAGGTAATGGATATATTTCAGTTTTTCACTGTATTTGCAACTGATAAAAAATACCGCAAGTATAAAGTAATATGCCGTTACCAGCAATATGAAGGTGCAAATCTAATTGTTGAACGTGTTAAGGCGGGGTATCCAAAGCAAGGATTAATTTGGCATTTTCAGGGTTCTGGAAAGTCATTGTTAATGGTTTTTGCAGCACAGAAACTTAGAATGATTCCAGAACTGAATAACCCAACGATTGTAATTGTTGATGATAGAATTGATTTAGAAACTCAGATAACAGCAACATTTAATGCATCAGATATTCCTAATTTAGTGAATCTTGGTTCGAAAGATGATTTAGAATCATTCTTTTTAGGAGATCAGAGAAAGATAGCAATAACAACAATCTTCAAATTCGGTGATGTTAATAAAGAACTAAACCCCAGAGATAATATTATTCTTATGGTTGATGAGGCCCATAGAACTCAGGAAGGTGATTTGGGCAGTAAGATGAGACTTGCTCTTCCTAATGCGTTTTTCTTCGGTTTAACAGGGACACCTATTAATCGTATTGATAAGAATACCTTTAATACATTTGGGGCACTTGAAGATAAGAGTGGATATATGAGTAAATATTCATTTGCAGATTCTATTCGTGACAATGCGACTCTACCATTGAATTTTGAGCCGGTACCGGTAGCTCTTCATGTTGACAGAGAAAAGCTTGATGCTGCATTTGAGTCATTGACAGAGCATTTATCTAAAGAAGATAAAGCAGAGTTATCTCGTAGAGTTAATATGAAAGCAATCATGTATGATCGTAAACGTATTAAAAAAGTTTGTGAACATATAACAAAACACTTCAAAGAAAAAATCGAACCTAATGGATATAAAGGACAAGTTGTATGCTATGACAGAAAGTGCTGTCTTATGTATAAAGAAGAACTTGATAAATTGCTGGGACCTGATGCAACTACAATCGTTATGGACACCAACAATGACAAGGAAGATAAATATAAAGCGTTCAGACGTGATAAGGACGCAGAAGGTAAGGTTCTAGATAGATTCAGAGAGCCTAATGATCCGCTGAAACTAGTAATAGTTACGTCTAAGCTACTTACTGGTTTTGATGCACCAATATTGCAAGCTATGTATCTCGATAAGCCAATGAAAGATCATAATTTGCTGCAGGCCATCTGCCGTACGAACAGAACCTATGATGAAGGAAAGACTCACGGTTTGATTGTTGACTATATCGGTATTTTTGATAACGTGGCAACGGCTTTGGACTTCGATGAATCAAGCATGAAAAAGGTTATTTCGAATATTGTAGAGGTCAAAAAGAAGATTCCTGCATTAATACGTAAGTGTTTGAGCTATTTTATGGGAGTAGATCGTACCATAGACGGATGGGAAGGCTTGATTGCAGCACAAGAATGTTTGCCAAATAATAAAGTCAAAGACGAATTCGGAGCTGATTACAAAGTATTAAATAGAGCCTGGGATGCGATTTCTCCAGATCCGTTTCTAAATACAATGAAATATGATTTTCAATGGCTTACAAAAGTATTCGAATCGGTGAAACCTACCGATGGAAGAGGCGGCCTAATATGGGCTACTCTCGGAGCAAAAACATTAGATCTGGTTCATGAGAATTTGCATATTGGTGAAGTAAGAGATGATTTGGAAATTCTTACGTTAGATGCTGATTTAATTGATGGGTTCATTGAAAAGCAAAAAGACTTAAGAAAAACAACGATAAAAGTTGAAATTGACTTGGTTGCAAAAATTAGAAAGCACAGTAACGATGTCAAATTTGTCAAGTTAGGTGAAAAACTTGAGAATCTCCGTGAAAAACATGAACAAGGGTTAATAACCAGTATCGAATTTTTGAAACTGCTTTTAGAACTTGCACGAGAAGCTGCAGAAGCAGAGAAAGAAGTAGTGCCTGAGGAAGAAGTGGACAAAGGTAGAGCGGCATTGACAGAACTTTTTGATGGTGTGAGGGATTCTAAGACTCCAATTATTGTCGAGCGGATTGTTGCTGATATAGATGATATTGTTAAAATTGTGCGATTCGAAGGTTGGCAGAGTACTACTGCTGGAAAGCAGGAGGTCAAGAAAGCACTTAGGAGTGTGGTCTGGATTAAGTACAAAATAAAAGATAAAGAGGTTTTTGATAAGGCCTATAAATATATTGAGCAGTATTACTAGGGAGTGTCTGAAAGTCGATTATTGAGTCAATCTAAACATTTCCGTAGAGTCGCCACTCGCTATGACTAGTTGGCTATTTATTTTTTGGCGTTTGTTTATATTGCTTCCATTTTTAAGTTATTGAAGAAACATTCAATGAGATGTGGTTCTTTATAGATATATTAATCTAGACCTCTATTGAGCACCATAAGCTTTGTATTGCTTTCAGCAATATTCAAATGGCTTAGCATATCACAAACAGGAAGGGAGTCATGAACATTCCCTCTTGTCAATTGCAAAAGAATTTGGATTCTAAACCATCAACAATCGCATGGATTTTTATGGTTTTACACAAACCATAGAATTGCGTTAAACATGATACGATTGTTTCTTTTTGATGGATGATCGGTTGTATAAGGGGGAAAGAAATCTTTGATGCGTTCTTATAAAAAAAATACCATATTACAAGTTTTCAGACACGATCTAGAATTAACTGGAGTTGTTAGAGGATTATAATATAAATGAACTATTAAATTTTTTGGAGTAATCACTCCGGAAAAACTTTAATTTTGGTTAATGAAATAAGTGATGCTCTTTATTTTGCTCATAATGAAGTCAAAGTTGTTCATCGTGATTTGAGACCAAGTAACATTTTGGTTTCTAAACCCAATCAATTTCGTATTATTGATTTTGGTCTAGGAATTTTTTTAGAGGAAGAGCTTGTATCTAGAATAACAAGAACTGGTCAGAATATTCCGGGAGGTCACTGGACTGCTCCAGAGTTATTAACGAATCCAAAGTTGTCGGACCCTTGTACTGATATTTGCTCTTTAGGCGCTATTTGGTTTACATTGTTAATGGGTCACCCACCTGCTGGTGGGTATATTAAAGAAGAATTACAATCTCTAAATTTGGATGAATCATACTATGAGATGATATTAAAATGCTTGAATAAAAGAGAAAATAGATATAAAAACATAAATGACCTAATAAAAGATCTAGATGAGTTTAAAAGATATTCCCTTGGCAAATGAGACTGAATGTAGAAAAGACACAAAATTAATCATTATACTTCAATTTTTAGTTGAAGCAAAAGGGGCTATTCAAATTTGTTTCTTTTAAAAAAATAGATATCTTAAATGTATTTTTATTGATATCGATATAAAAATATGTATTCTCTAGAAATCATGCCAACCCAATTCACCACATTTTGCCCACACACTAAAAATCCTTGGGCTACCCTACATACATACAAGTGTATATAACCCCTTGATACACGGGACTTCATGCACCTACGTAACCTAGAGGAAACCCAAGGAAACACTTATATTTAATATGGAAGTATAATCGACACTCACTAAACGAGAGCCAATTTTCCTATATATAAAGGATTTGGCTTTACGTTTTTGTTTAAAACCTCATTTGACAGCATAAGATTTACACGCTCTATATTATTTAATGATACCAAATTCTATCTTTCAAAACTTCTGGTTCAAATACAAACAGTTGAATGTGTTCTGCATAAAAATAGGCCCATTTGACTTTGATGGACTAACAAGGAATTGTAATTGCTGTACCATCAAATTTAGTAAGATTAAAACCACTAAATATTTCGTTATAGGTCGAACAATAGTCTTTCAGAAGACCAATAGCTAGATTTTCCCCAAGTTTTAATCCTTCTAGTGCATCTGAGCGGTAGTGAATTCCTGCGAAATTACGACCGATAGAAATATTAGATACAAGTTTATTTAATTCTCCACCTACTGTTAAAGATGTCCCTGAGATAGGAAGTAGGGATAAACCATCTGCACTTGCTTGGACAGGATCAGGAAAAACAAAAGATTCATTGAAAAAAGCTTTAAGGATCGTTACTCCCGCACCAACAATGCAGGCATGGCCAGCAGGATAACTTGGATGAGCTGGAGACCCTTCAGGGTAAGCTTGAGGCAAAAGATAGGTTCCGAATTTACTAAAAACCCTACTAACTGCTCGAGAATGGAGTAGTTCTGAATTAATACGATAATCGGTTGCTTTGCTAAGAATGTTTTGAACAGCTCCTCCAAAAGCTTCTGGTCGTAGTTTCCGATGGACTAACCATTTTTGGAACCAACAAGCTTCAAGAGCAAGACGCGCTACTCTTGTTGCAAAGTCAAGTATGTGAACTTGACCAAAGGTAACAAAGCCAGTTTGCGTTAATGAATGAAGATAAGGATTACTTGCCGCTAGTGCTTTAGGACCAAGTCCAAGAAGGATCAGACAAGCATTTAATACAGCTTGAAAGGCGAAGTCAACATGGACCCATCCTCCTAAATCACGACCATTACGAATGTATCGTCTAACTGGATCATATGCGATAGTCGAAGTTGGAAGATCTCCATTTTGAATACTTAGCCATTCTTTATATTGAGTCATAAAATCAGTCTTTGCTATAGGTGTTCGATTTCTTTGCGCGATAGGAATTGTCCCATAGGGAATGTCCATCAGAAGAAATTGAGAAATATATGGACCTGCTAGATCTCCTGATAAATTACCACGAAATAGCGTGTTTGATGTAACCATTCCATTTACTTTAGGTCCGCGAAAATCATGAAGAGTAGATAATTCAGCTGCTGCTGCAAGTGTGAGGGGATTACTTCCATATTCTATAAAAGGAATGTCTCGAGTCAATGCTTGCCAATATAATTCAATCATTTCACCTGCTGCCCATGCACTACTAAGTGCAGGAGGAACAGCGATTTTGGGTTGATGAGAATCAGGAGCAACCAAATCAAACGCATAAGATGATTGTGGATTAACGAGTTTTACGACTCCTCTTAGTGAAATAGATTCAAACAATTGCGGATTTCCCGTTTCAAGAGCTTGGATGAGAGTATGGTATGTTGGAATATTTACTTCTCCCAAATTGTTATGTGGTAAGGCTTTTGAGAAGTTACCAATTTTGGTTGGAAATATATTTTCATCATTGTTACATGGATGATCAGGAAGAGGAAGCTTTTTATTAGCAATAGCTGTATTTCGACGCAGATGGAATGCACGCTGATTTCGATCAAGTGGTGTTTGTGGTCCAATTTCACAAACTCCCATTGGATCATTAGATTTCTTCCCTTTTTTTATTTGATCCTTCTTCTGCTTTCCTTTTTCCCCCACTATTCCATCCTCCTTTTATCAGACTTCTCTATTATTTTATTCAAATAAAATCTATTGGTATGGTCTAAGATCAGAGTGAAATAAGGAGTAATTTTTATAATATGATAGATCGTCAAGCTAAGTGCGACAATAATGGAGCCAGTCTCAGATAGAAGAGTGTTCAAGTCTATCTTTGCTATTAGGATCATTCCTAATATTTCATCGCCTAAACCTTCATCTGTTTCTACTATTCTAGGAGTATTTTTAAAGTAGTTTCATTCAATCAACTGTATTAGGTAAATCTTGCAATATGTATGGAATAAAATGAAGAAAGATGGCTTTCTGGTTGTACTAGAAGGCCATCTTTTTATATTAGTCCTTATTAAGTGATTTTTAGGTAAATTGTTTTTTCGCGTTTTCTACCTTTTTAGTCTAAGATAGGACAGGAAAGAGAAACTAGGGGAGAAGCAAAAATGAACCTACAATCATGGAAAAAATGGGCAAAAAAGCTGAAAAAAGAGGTGTTTACGTTGTACTTGGCTTATCAAGATCATCGGACACCTTTTTGGGCGAAAGTGGTCACGGTGGTTGTAGTAGCTTATGCATTTAGCCCGATTGATTTTATTCCCGATTTTATTCCTCTGTTAGGGTATCTGGATGATTTGATCTTGTTACCACTAGGGATTGCATTGGTGATTAAACTCATTCCTATCCAAGTAGTAGAAGAGAGTAGAGATAAAGCTGAATCTATTCTATCTAAACAAAAACCGAAGAGTTGGATTGCTGGTTTTATTGTGATTCTATTATGGATGCTTATGGTTGGTGGTATAGTTTATTTTATCTATCCTTATTTTAGTAGATGATAACGTGAAAATTTTATCTTATCTACATGAGTGCAATAAGCCATATCAATTTTAGGGGGGATTCATAAGAAACAGAGTCTTTGTGATCAATCCCAAATTGTCCAATGGCTATAGCTATTTTGCGTTTGAACATAAATTTCGGCTTGTCCATTAGACCCATCTACCCAAGGTTGAATATAATAGGAGAGACATGTTCTTCCATCTAGATATTTATTGGAGGCTACTACATCATCTGCATTATCAGGATCATATTCCTTGATAGTGAATAATCTACCATTATTGTCTTCATTGCATATTCTTACATATCCTGAAACATGTGCGCCATCTACATCGGTAATCCAAGCATTAAGAGTGGAGTTCCAATGTGTAATATCATTCTCCACTAACTGCCATCCTGCAGAATCTGCAAATGCGGATGAAACCGGTAACAATAGCGTGAAAATGGAAATAAGAAATGGTAGTACGGTCTTTTTTAAACTCATTTTGTCTACCTCCCAGTTGTTTGAACTGTATGCGTTTGCAAAACCAAAAAAGTATAATTGGAGCCATATTTCTCTTGAAACTAATTGTAAATCAAATAAAATAAAAAGCAATTACAAAATCAATCAAATTATTTCATAATTTTTTACCTCAAAAGAAAAAGTGTAAAATAGTATTATCCTGCTGTCTTAGAGATATGAGAAAGGGTAATAACAGTGAGCAAAGGTCGCTTGATGTGTGTGGACTTTTCTCACATGCTTGGTTTGAGATATTTCATTCTTAAATAATTGTCTAAAAGACAAACTTGCAGATTCTAAATATTCTTCTGGTGATTTACTACTGTTCTGTTTCCAATCAATTGAAGCTCCAAAAATCATCCAACTTAAAATGGTGGCTATCATTTTTAGCTTTTTATTACTTTCAGCTTGATACCTTTTTAATAAGGCTTCTATATTCATGGTCATATCAAGATAACTTTTTTGACAGCGTTCTGACAGGCTCATTTGAAATTTCGTAATGGTTTAAGGAACGGAATACATGCCCTCTTTAGGAGATAGCATCCGTTTTTAGAATATGAATATATAACGTTTGCTTGTAGATTTTGATCGTGATCTTTCATCTTTTATCCATCGTAAAAGGCATCCTTATTGGTAGATTTCAACATTACTATTGAATAGGTTGTTAGGTTATCCTGTCTCTTTCAGACATAAAAAAATCCCCTTCTACTCAACAATAGTAGGTCTATCGTGTCAGATAGCCTTTTTCCATTGTCAACTATTAGGAGATGTAATTAATACTATTTTGTCAACAGCTTACATGGTCAAATATACTATATATTACAGCTTGACAACGTTCGCAGCTTGGTCACCACGGTTTCCTTTTGTGATTTCAAAGCTTACTTTATCTCCGTCCTCAAGAGACTTAAATCCGTCTGTACTGATTGCTGAGAAATGAACAAAAACATCATCTCTTCCTTCCGCTTCGATAAATCCAAATCCTTTTTCTGAATTAAACCATTTAACTGTACCTTGAATCATAGATATAATACCTCCAAAAGTAAAATGAGTTGGCAATATTTACATAAAAAATTCATACATTAAAAAGAGTTATCCGTAAGAGATTATAACCCTTTTTAATGTATGAATTATATACTCCATATATACAACTAAAAATATTATATCATATCAAATAAGCTTTTTAAAGGAATTTCGCGAAATATTTTCTCGCACAATTTTAAGATTCAACACTTTTATTGTATTGACAAATTTTATTGAATATAATAAAATAAATATTTTTGTGTTTTTGATTCAACTATGATAGTATTAAGTAAAGGGGGTATGTATATGTTTCAAGTTGGTGATAAAATTGTTTACCCTTTACATGGAGCGGCTGTGATTCATGCCATTGAAGAGAAAGAGATTCTTGGAGAGATACAAAATTATTACATCATGAAGATGGCAATGGGAAAAGTACAAATTATGATTCCTGTAGAGAAAACAACCCAAGTTGGTATACGTTTAGCTGTCGATATCGATACGATGGATAATGTATTACTCACTTTACATGACAATGATTTTGATTCATCTATTGCTTGGAATCATAGATATCGTGTCAACGCGGATAAGATGAGAACAGGTGATATTGGTAAAGGGACTGAAGTCATCCGTGATTTAACCAAATTAAACAAAAAAAGAACACTTGGATTAAATGAAAGGAAAATGCTGGATAGCGCTATGCAAATTTTGATCAGTGAACTTGTTCTGGTGAAGGACATCGATGAGGAACAAGCAACCAGTTTATTAAATCAAATTGTTTATAATTAGTGAGAAATTACTTTGTGAAGGTGACATTTCAGAATGTGATCTGGGGATAATTTTTTGGAATCTTGGTCAACGAAGGTATATTCTTTAATGGTATTAGATCTGTTCATTTGAGGAGGATCGTTTACATATCAAGAAGGATTATCACCTCTGTACGAAGGGTATATCTTCATGATATGTAAAATTAGGGATCAGCCGCTATTGGGCTTCTTTTTTTTGTGTTCGGTTGGTAAGGATCAGGGACTAGCTCTCTAATTTCAAAAAAGGCATACTTGAGAAAGTAGCGATTTACAAAGAGAAATTCAGAATCTAGAGCAGCACAAATGCGATGAATTTACGATTTTACCGCTAAATGTTCCTGAGTTAAATCAGATCATAAATATTGTTCGGTGTACAATAGATTTATATTCAATCAATATTACAGAATATTCGATAATCCTATCGGGATAGTGCTTGAGTTCTATTTTTTTCGCTTTCCTTTAATTTCTGTTAACATTTTTGACAACAAGCTTATCGCGAAGAAACTCCAAAGGCTTATATTGTGCGCAAAAAAGGTATGTCTGTAATTTCATCAGAGTTGGATAAGTATTGCCGTGAAAACTCAGCTAGTTTTAAAAGTTTCTCGATTGTATGAATTTCGTGAGGAATTGCCCAAGTCAGCGATAGGCAAAATATTAAGAAGGGTTTTACAAGAGAAAACGAAACAGAAGAAAAGAGATTAGTCCAGTGAAAAACTGGGCTTTTTTTGATTGGGAATGATTATTCTAATTATTTCGATTTATAGTTCGAAACTTGAAATTGTATCATATAATGGATGAGAGCAAATATTTTTGTACAGAAATTTCTCAATGATAATAAATTCTTGGGGTTAGCGGATTCATGTTCGCCCAAGATCAACACCAAATTTCAAAGGTTTATATATAGTAAATTAAAATATAGATTGTGAAAACAAAGTATAAAAAGGAAATTTTCCTAATTTTTGTTTATAACAGCAACGTTGATTAGGGAATATGGAACTCCCCGTGGGTTTTCTCGCTCGCAATGTTATAAGAAACATGCACTGGAAAAAATATAAATCATATATAGATGATATCCCATTTGAATGCTTGAGGAGGATATTATGTGAAACTTATGTTACCTAGTGAAAAATATTTTGGTAAATTAGAGCTAGTATATGCATTTTATGGGGCTATGCCTACAGGTGTTACTGTTTCAGAAACCGGTCGTATTTTCATTTGCTTTCCGAAATGGGGAGACGATGTTAAATTTACGGTGGCGGAAATTGTTCAGGATAAGTTGCAGCCTTATCCTAATTTACAAACCAATTTGTTTAACCCCGAGAATATCACAATGACTTTCATCAGTATCCAAAGTGTAGTTGCTGATGGAAAGGGAACGCTTTGGATATTAGATACAGCGGCACCCAATTTTTCTGAACCTATTAAAGGAGGGGCAAAGTTAGTCGCTGTTGATTTAGAAACCAATACAATAAGAAAAGTATATACCTTTACAGAAGATGTTGTCCTGCCTACAACTTATCTGAATGATGTCCGTTTTGATTTTCGTGTTGGAAAAGCAGGTTATGCCTATATAACGGATTCTTCTTCAAGAGGACCAGGAGCTATTATCGTTGTAGATTTATCAGATGGAAACGCGTTTAGACGGTTAAATGGGGCAAATTCAACTTCACCCGATCCCTATTTTTTACCGAAAGTAGAAGGTCAAATTTTAATGAATCGAAACAAAGATGGTTCAACTTCTCCATTTAGATTGGCGTCTGATAGTCTTGCGATTTCTCCCGATGGAAAGATATTATATTTTGCTCCACTAACCAGTCGTCATTTGTTCTCCATCTCAACAGAAGCCCTGAGAGACAGAACGATACCGGACATGGATCTACCTTATCATGTGGAGTATTGGGGAGAAAAAGGTGCGTCTGATGGAATGATCACGGATGCAAAGGGAACTGTTTATGCTGGAGATTACGAAAACAACAGCATTCGTAAAATATTGCCAAATGGCATGATGGAAACTATCGCACATGATCCGAGAATTTTGTGGGCGGATACTTTTTCAATTGGTCCGGATCAATATTTGTATTTCATTGTGAACCAATTACATCGGCAGCCTAGATTTCATTATGGAAAAGACTTACGACAGAAACCTTATAGTTTACTCCGTATAAAAATTGATGAATTTCCTGCTTCGACTTTTTCATAATAAAAATAGTCAATTAATTGTTTTTATAACATTGCGAGCGAGAAAACCCACGATTTTAATCGTGGGATAAAAGCGAGCATCAGACAAAGGGTAACTTTGTGTCCTCACACAAGCCTGACTATTTTTTGGATATACTTGACAAAAAGCAAACATACGATCTATAATATTCGCAAGATTTTGAACGAAGAGGTGATCCGATGCATAAAGCATTTTCCTACCGTCTTCAACCGACCAAAGCACAAGCAATCCTGATCCACAAATCCATTGGCTGTAGCCGTTTTGTATTCAATCATTTTCTTGGGGAATGGAACAGAGTGTATCAAAAAACCGGGAAAGGGCTGGCCTATTCCACCTGTTCCCGTGTTCTGACCGAGAAAAAACGGGAGTTAGCATGGCTGAAAGAAGTCGATTCTACTTCCCTGCAAAACACCCTCAAACACCTTGCAGATGCTTTCCAGCGCTTTTTTCAAAAACAAAACGATGCTCCGCGTTTCAAAAGCAGGAAAAATCGGGTACAAGCCTATACCAGTCAGTGTAACTATCCCAAAAATAGCAGACCATCTATCGAAATCGAGGGGAACAAAATCAAATTGCCAAAATTAGGTTGGGTAAGGTTTGTCCCATCGCGAGAAATAAGTGGTCGTATTTTGTCTGCTACGATTCGTCGTACACAGGCGGGAAAATACAAAATATCCATCCTTTGTGAGGGATGCTACTTGCGATCCGTTCCTGCGAGAAAAGAAGCCATTGGCATCGATTTAGGGCTGAAGGAATTTGCTATTTTCGATGATGGAACGAAAATAAATGCGAACCGATTTTTTCGCCATTACGAACAAAAGCTTGCAAAAGCGCAGCAAACGATGGCACGAAGAAAAAAAGACGGCTCCAATTGGCACAAAGCCCGCATCCAAGTGACCCGCATTCATGAGAAGATCACTCATGCCCGCCATGATTTTTTACATAAACTATCCACGAAACTGGTGTACGAAAACCAAGTCATCAGTATTGAAAACCTACAAGTGAAAAACATGGTGAAAAATCATAAGCTGTCGAAATCGATCACCGATGCTTCATGGTCGGAATTTGTTACGATGTTGGAATACAAAGCAAAAGAATACGGAAGAAAATTGGTGAGAGTAGGAAAATCTTTCCCATCCAGCCAGCGTTGTTCGAGTTGTGGCTATAAAAACAAAGAAGTGAAGAAACTCCAGCTGCGAGAATGGACATGCCCAGAATGTGGCATTTCCCATGATCGAGATATCAATGCAGCCAAAAACATATTGAAAGAAGGTAGAAGGTTACTTGCCGTGGGGCTCACGGTCTAAGCTTGGTAAACTTCCTTGGATTACCGAGGATTACCCAAGAATCCCACGGCTTTAGCCGTGAGGAGTTGTCAAAATGTCGGTAAGTTCAATGCTGTATTGATATTATTTAAATCCAAACTGATCTGTTCGTTTGTATCCCAAGCATGGTACCATCCTTTTTCCACCATATATGCGGATATTTGTTCATGCATATCAAGAGCTTCCACTAAATGGCGAGTGAGCATTTCTTTAATTTCTGGTGTTCCTGCCTCCGTAACTGCCATGGAATAATTTCTAATTCCACTTTTAGCTGAAATGAGTAGATCCATTGCAACTACTTGATCCGATAGTGCGTCCATGCCAGTTAAAGTTTCAATAATTGGATTCATGTTCATTCATCTCCTATTACTGCTTAGCATTGGTAAGGATAGAAGCATATTCTTGTAATTGCCTCGTAGATACATCAATGTCTTGCTGCATAATATCTTTTAATAGCTGATCTGTAACTAACGCTTTCATCGTTTTGGATTTAGTTAAACAAGTGGTCTTAAATGCAGCCATCTCATGGACCTCTAGAACTTCATGTAAGGCGTAGTTCATTTTTTAACCTCCTTTCCTCAAGGTTTCAACACGACTTTTATACAATTATCCATTTTTGTGTCAAAAATCTCATAGCCACGCTTTGCCTCACTAAGTGGAAGTACATGACTTACGATATCTCCTGGATCAATTTTTCCGGTCGAAACTAATTCAAACATATATGGCATATAATGAATCACAGGTGCTTGTCCAGATCGAATATTGACGTTTCTGTTCATAATATCTCCCATTGGGAATCCATTATATCTACCACCGTAAACGCCTGTAACTTGAATTGTTCCGCCTTTACGCACTGCTTGTGAAGCCATGATAAACGCACTGAATGCTCCGCCTTGAAGTTTCATTCCGCTCGCCAGGAACTCTATATCAGTCATTTTACCGTCCATACCAACTGCATCAATGACAACATCAGCGCCGCCCTTCGTTATTTCTTTCAAATGCATTCCCACATTTTCAAAGTGCTCGAAATTTACAATTTCAACTTTGTTGGTACGTTTGGCGTGTTGCAAACGATAGTCTACATAATCTACGGCAATGACACGCTTTGCTCCTTTTAGCCAACAGAATTTTTGAGCAAAAAGACCAACCGGACCACAGCCAAGAACAATAACTGTATCTCCATCCTTTACGCCTGCATTGTCAACACTCCAAAAACCAGTAGTCATCGCATCGGCAATAACCGCTAACTTTTCATCTGGTTCTTCACAAGTCTCTGGAATTTTGAAATGAGTAAAGTTGGCAAAAGGCACTCTTAAATATTCCGCTTGCCCACCTGGATAGCCCCCCGTCGTACCAGAATATCCGAAATAGGCACCCATATCACCATTATCATTAGAATTATCACATTGGCTTTCCAAATGGTTTTTACAAAAAAAGCATTCACCGCATGCTATATTAAAGGGAATAATTACTCGATCTCCCTTTTTTAGTTTAGTCACACTTGGACCAACTTCTTCGACGATTCCCATTGGTTCATGGCCAATAACATAGTTTTCTTGCAGGTTAGGAATCATGCCGTGAATTAAATGTAAATCAGACCCGCATATAGCTGTGCTCGTTACTTTAATAATCATGTCATCTGGTTTTTCAATCTTTGGATCTGGAACTTCTTTGACTACCACATTTTTAATACCTTGATATGTTACTGCCTTCATTTGTTACAGCCTCCAGTGTTAGTGTTCATCAGGTGTCCGGTCAAACATACCTTTTCTATTGGTCTCAACAGGGAATAGATTCATTTTGCCAATCATCAATGTATTGTTGGCAGAGAGTTGGTCTAATTGATATTGTTCATTTAGTTCGTATGGATGGAACCATTTTTTACCAATCATTAGTTCTGTAATTTCTTGGTGCATGGCAATCCCTTGCATTAACTGGTTTCGTAAGAGAGTTCTCACATCAGGTGATGCAGACTCCGTTAATGCGACAGCAATATTGCGCACACCTTCTTTGGCACGAAGAAGTAAATCCATCGCAAATGTGGTATCTGCTAGCTCTGGTACATATAGCGCGTTTATAGGGTCTAAATAGTCCTGGTTCAATGAATTTGCCTCCTTTTCAATTTATTATTGGTGTTGGACGGTTTTGAGGAACTGGAGCTTCAAAAGGGGCGCGTTGATAAACTGCCTGTAATTCTCCAAGCGCTTGCATGGATTGTTCAACATCTTTTTGCATTAATGCTCTCAAATCATGATCAAATACGAGTCCTTGCATTAGTTTTGATTTCGCTAAGCAAAGGGTTTTGAAATTAATAACTTCATGTAAATCCAATGATTCATGATCGGCTAATTTTTGATTATCCATTTCTAATTAACCTCCTTATTCATTAATACAATCAATTGTATTGTTCCAAAAATAGGAGGGTAATTATTCTTTAAAGTTTTTTCATAAATTGGATAAATCATCTTAAATGGTTGGAATACTCATAAGATGGGAAAATTCATTTATTGTGATGGCTGAGGATGATTACTGCAGCGGTCTTTTTCTTGTAGCTAAAAAATGTTCAACCAGATGTTTCTGGTTGAAACTTATAATACGAAAGAAGAAATGCCTCCATCCTTTTTACCCTTATTCTTGATTAAGAACCTCAAGGAAAATCGTATTTATTATTGAAGAGCCGTCTTATAACAGACATTGAAAATCTGACCAATAAAAAGGAAAAAGAAAGAGAATAAAAAGTAGTTTTCTTAACAAGCTGTGTATTTTTTCTAGCCATAGCTTAGTAATAGTCATCTGTACACTGAAATATGAAAAGGCACTGAAGGATGCGAGAATCCTTAGTCAGTTGTTTATAAAAGACATAAGAAATTGGAAAAGTATGTAATCAAACACCATACTTGTTTTAACTTGTTTTGGAGATCGGGTAGGATATTTAACATAACCTTTATTTACAACCAGTTTATTGACCAATGATGCATAATAACTTTTTATAAAGAAAACAAGGAGCCAGTCCCTTTGCAAGTGGTTTTTTAATTAAGTAAATAAAGGAACTAATACCAAAGAAGTTCGAGAAAAGAGAAAAAAGTGTCCAAGACGATGGGAATGACTGGAGCCCTGACATATAAAGGGAAGACGTTTGTTCTGAACTGCCCCGCAGACGACAATAGCTTTTATTACAGTAATCCCACGGCGATTTTTATGTAAAAAGTTCAGTGCATAATACAGCCTTGCTAGATGATTGAGTTCGACAATATCCAGTGGCAGTAGTTATGAATGTAAATTTGGTGAGCTTAATAGTGGTTCGTCATTTAGCAGTGTGTATCTCAGTGGTGCACACTGCTAAAAAAGTACAATTCTTATAACGTAAAGCATTAGCGAAGAAAGGGGTTTCCGCAAGCTTGAAAAAAACACTTTACATAGGGTAGAGGGGTATGCTATATTTAAAACAGTCAGGAGGACATAGAAAAAAGTCCTTCAAATACTTAGAAGATAAGGAAGTTAATGATAATATAATTCATCTTTATGGAGGAAAGAATAATGAAAAAAGAAGTATTACAGGTACAAGGGATGGGTTCCGAATATTGTGCCATGATCGTTAAAGGGGCATTAAAGCAATTCAACGCGAAAGTATAAGTAGATTTGCCAACGAAAACAGTAACAATAGAATGATGAGGAAGGACAAGTAAGTTTAGATGCAATGAAAGAAGCGATTGAAAATCAAGGTTATGATGTAGGTTAAGGATATATACCTTAGAGGGATAAAAAATTTTTGTGTCCATTATACCCATATAGGGTATATAAATGGAAGGAGTTCACATGATGACAACACAGCAAAAGATGAAAATTACAGGAATGACTTGTGCCGCCTGTGCCAATCGAATCGAAAAAGGGTTAAAAAAAGTTCCAGGGGTATCCGATGCGAATGTAAATTTTGCTCTCGAAACGGCTACCGTTTCCTATGATGCATCACAAACCAATGTATCCGAACTAGAAGCAAAAATTTCTTCTCTGGGTTATGGAACGATTAAAGAAACAGCAGAGTTTAAATTAATTGGAATGACCTGTGCGGCTTGTGCCAACCGAATTGAAAAAGGGTTAAACAAACTTCCAGGAGTATCGAAAGCAACCGTTAACTTTGCTTTGGAAACAGCACGAGTGGAATATTCTTCAGAAGAAGTAACGACCAAAGAGATGGTTCAAAAAGTAGAAAAATTAGGGTATAAAGCAGAGGCAAAACAAGAAGCAGGAAGCGATACTGATCATCGCCAAAAAGAAATCCAAAAACAGACAAGAAAGTTTTTCTTTTCTGCCTTGTTATCTTTGCCGCTACTATGGGCGATGGTGAGTCACTTTTCCTTTACTTCGTTTATTTGGGTACCAGAAATCTTTATGAATCCTTGGTTTCAGTTTGCACTAGCAACACCTGTTCAATTTATTATTGGTAGACATTTCTATGTGGGAGCATATAAAGCGTTACGAAACAAAAGTGCGAATATGGATGTGCTAGTAGCCTTAGGGACATCTGCAGCTTATTTCTACAGTTTATATCTCAGTATCCTAAATATTGGTCAACATGGACACCATCAAGTAGAACTTTATTATGAAACCAGCTCCGTACTGATCACCTTGATTCTTCTTGGAAAATTGTTTGAAGTACGTGCAAAGGGACGTTCCTCTGAAGCGATTAAGAAACTGATGGGATTACAAGCCAAAACTGCCTTAGTAGTTCGAGAGGGACAAGAAGTTCAAATTCCGATTGAAGAAGTAGAAACGGATGATGTATTGATTGTGAAACCTGGAGAGAAGATTCCAGTTGATGGGAAAGTCATCGAAGGAACTTCCGCAGTAGATGAATCCATGTTGACTGGAGAAAGTATTCCGATTGAGAAGCGGATTGGAGATTCCGTAATTGGTGCAACGATCAACAAAAATGGTCGTCTCTTGGTCAAAGCTACCAAAGTAGGAAAAGATACTGCTCTAGCCCAAATTATTAAAGTAGTAGAAGAAGCTCAAGGTTTCAAAGCTCCGATTCAACGGGTAGCGGATCAAATTTCAGGCGTATTTGTACCCATTGTTGTAGGGATTGCAGTTGTAACTTTTTTTATCTGGTATTTTGCAGTTGATCCTGGACAATTTGCTAGTGCATTAGAAAAAGGAATTGCGGTATTGGTCATTGCTTGTCCTTGTGCTTTGGGATTAGCTACTCCAACCTCGATCATGGCAGGATCTGGTCGGGCAGCGGAATGGGGCGTTTTATTCAAAGGAGGAGAACATCTAGAATCTACTCACCGAATCAACACTGTTGTATTAGATAAAACCGGTACGATTACCAATGGTAAACCGGTATTAACCGATGTGTTAGTGACAGATGCAGTTGAAGAAACCCATTTCTTAACGCTAGTTGGTGCAGCAGAGAAAAACTCAGAGCATCCATTAGCAGAAGCAATCGTAGAAGGCATTCAAGAAAAAGGGATTGCTCTACCAAATGCTACGGAATTTGAGGCAATTCCCGGTTATGGAGTTCGTTCGGTAGTCGAGAACAAAGAGTTGTTCATTGGGACACGAAAACTAATGGCAAAACACAACATTGAAGTAGAAGCAGTTCAAACTGTTATGGCTGAACTAGAGGAATCTGGTGAAACAGCGATGTTAGTAGCTATCGATGGGCAATATGCAGGGTTAGTAGCAGTTGCCGATACGGTGAAAGATACTTCTTCGGAGGCCATTCGTCGTCTGAAAGATTTAGGTCTAGAAGTAATCATGATCACAGGGGATAATAAGCGAACCGCTGAGGCAATTGGTCGAGAAGTCGGAGTGGATCGAGTGCTGGCAGAAGTACTGCCAGAAGGAAAAGCGGAAGAAGTGAAAAAACTGCAAGCAGAAGGCAAGAAAGTGGCGATGGTTGGAGATGGGATCAATGATGCACCAGCACTGGCAACAGCAGATATTGGGATGGCAATTGGTACTGGAACTGATGTAGCAATGGAAGCAGCTGATGTGACACTCATGCGGGGAGATTTAAAAAGTATTGCTGATGCCATCTTTATGAGTCGTAAAACGATGGGCAACATCAAACAAAATCTATTCTGGGCACTTGCTTATAACGTCATTGGTATCCCAATTGCTGCATTTGGTTTCCTTGCTCCATGGTTAGCAGGAGCAGCAATGGCACTCAGTTCCGTATCTGTCGTACTAAATGCCCTACGCCTACAACGAGTGAAACAATGAGGAGGAGAAACAAATGAATGTAGTGGTGTATACCATTCCAACTTGTCCAGATTGCCATCAGGCCAAGCGCTATTTCCAGGAGAATGATGTGCCTTTCCAAGAAAAAGATTGTACCACCAATCCTGACTACCCTCAGGAGGTATATGATTTGACTGGAAAGCAAGTAGTACCTACTATCATTATCGATGATCAAGTTTTTGTTGGTTTTTCCGATAACTATGACGCTATTCACCAGCTTATCCAACGATAAGTTTTGGAAAGAGTAAGATGAAGAAATCAAATACAAAGGAGAGTTAAAAGATGTCGCAAGTAAAGTTAAAAGTAGAAGGTATGAGTTGCAATCATTGTGTAGTTGCCATTGAAGGAGTATTACAGGAAATTGGTTCAAAAGGAAAAGTGGATTTGGCTAATGACACGGTGTCTGTAGATTATGACGAAAAGAAATTGTCTTTGAACCAGATCAAAGAAGCAATCGAAGATCAAGGGTACGAAGTTGTTTAATCAAGGGTTTAGACGAAATAGGGGGAGTATGGATGGCTTTAAAAAAGTTCGCGGTGACACCAGGCTTTGACGTAGGTGGATTCTTGTTTAAACCCGAGCAATTAGCTGTACTTGGTTCTATCGTAGGGGAAGACGCTAATATTGAAATGACTAATTTTGGTCAGCTATATGTAGCGATGGATGAGCAACAGATGGAAGAAGTAAAAGAAAAATTACGAGAAATGGGATTGAAGATTCATTCTACTGGTTTTTATAGCAAGAACTTAATTGCCTGTAATTTTTGCAGAGGGGCGAAAGAAGCAGGATTAGACGTAGCCAGAAAGCTAGATGGAGCCATTGCAGGACATCCAACACCAAGCCCCTTAAAGATTGGCTATGCTGGATGTGCACTTGGAACCAGTGAACCTCTGTTGAAAGACATCGGGGTAGTGAAAATGAGAGATACGTTTGACATCTATGTGGGTGGAGAACCAAAAGGGTTAAAAGCCGCACTTGGTCAACAGTTGCTCTCAGGACTACAAAAAGTACAATTGATTCCAATACTCACTGGATTGATCCAATACTATCAAGAAAACGGGAAAAAGAAAGAGAAGTTTTCGAGGTTTGTCAAACGTATATCTATGGAAACACTCAGAGAAGTAGTGAGTGATCGTCAGCAGTAAGTGCTTGGTACGAAATTTTGACTGTTTTTATTTATCCTTTATATAGGATAGGGGAGTAGGTTATAATAAAGTATATCTTAAAATTGAATACGAACTAGAAAGGAGTGAATTTCGATGGGAGAACAGCTATTGGAAACTCAATCTCTTGAATCGTGCCATCAGGAGCGAAAAAGCCATCATTCCGAAAAAATAAAGAAAAATTTAATGAATCGACTCAGCCGCATTGAGGGACAGGTACGAGGGGTAAAAGGACTTATTGAAAAGGATACGTATTGTGATGATGTATTAAATCAAATCTCCTCTATTCAATCCTCTTTAAACAGTGTAGGGAAATTATTATTGGAGCATCATATGAAAAGTTGTGTAATTGAACGTTTTCAAGAAGGGGATCAAGATGTCATTGATGAGCTTTTGACAACGATGCATAAGTTGATGAAGTGATAACATCTAAAAGGAACAACGATCTGTTTTACAGAGGTTGTTCCTTTTCTGTTTCGTTATTTCATTCCATATATAAGTAGAGATTCACTGGAAACCTCAAATCCATCCACATTCCCGAAAAGTGGAATTTATAAAATTTGAGGTGAGTTTCAGTATCAAGGGAAAGTATTCATCGCACCTTTCGTGATTCAAGTTTCATAGGGTTTATTATAACATTGCGAGCGAGAAAACCCACGGTTTAAATCGTGGCATGAAAGCGAGCGTTGAACCAGGGTAAGGAATTTTCCTTCACTAGTTCAATCTTTGGAAAAAAGCAAGTTTACAAACAAACATTCCCATGGTAATAGATGTATAGTCGTGACAGACGAAAACCAAGTTTGCTCGCGGCAAAGAAGAAATCAACAAACATAAACCGTGGGGCGCACGGGGTTAGCTTGGTAATGAAATAGTCATGAGGCTATCGTCCCAAGAATCCAACGGCTTTAGCCGTATGGAGTTGTCAATGGGTGGTTGTTCTTCAAAAAATGACAAACAAGATATGAAAAATATGAACAATATGGACCATTCTCAGATGAATCATAAGAACTAAGGAATTAGTAAAAATGATTCTAATAAGGATAACAAACTAAACACGGAAATAAATATATTTCATTGTAGAATGCCAGTTTCTAGACTGGCTATTCTTTATGCGGCTTTAATGACTGAATCCATGAATCTAAAACTTACCTATAATATTGATATCTATAAAATTAGGAATCTTCATTTATAGTGGAGTTATTAGCAAAAGGAATCGATCAAGTAACTACCAATCGCTACTGTTTGCTCCGCTCTTTTTTAGCACGACATATACTAGACTTAATGAAAGGAGAGTAAGGATGAGTTGGATATAATACTCTTTGATATGAAGGAAACCATAGCTTATCCATGTTTCAAGGGCAATAGATGGAACTTTTCCAATCAAGGTGGATAAGAAAAAAGGAAAAAAAGAAATGGTGGTTAACGCTCCAACTAAATTAATCAATCCAGAAGGAATAAAGGGAGTGATTCTGATGGCAAGTAATGCAAGGAATTGCCGAAAAGGAGTAAGCCTGTTCAAGGACTGAATCCATTTCCAATTTCTATGCCGTTGCACTTTTGCCACTTGAATTCCCTTATGATAGAACCAAAAAGCAGCAGTTGATCCAATTACTTCTCCTAGCCATGATAATGTACCTCCCCACCATGGTCCCCACATGAGAACATTTGCAGTTGTTACAAATATAGAAGGAATAAAGCCAATCAGGTTGATTATCCCATTTAATAATAAACTAACTGGAATAGCCCAAAAGCCTAGTTCGGAAAAGACTTGTACAATTGGTTGTGTCATAAATTCCTCCATCTATTAAATCTTCGGTATTCAGGTTCCTTATACTCTTCTAGTCTAAAAAATGCAAACGATGTTCGATTTAAGGGACTCTATTTTTTGTAGTTTCCTTTGACTCAATATAACTGGATAATAGCAAAAAACAGCTGCCTAATAAATGTAATGCTTGAAAAAGGTATCTTTCAAAGATACTTTCAGATGTTCTGGAGAAATGTATCCTCATATGATCTACATAATCTTTCATTAAAATAGGATTGTATTTTTAATGAAGGAGAGAAACAACATGAGTAAATCAGCAAAATGGAGAATTATTTCTGCTATTGTCATATTCGTAATTGCTATTGTTCTGGCAGAAGTATTTATATATCGAGCGCAATCGGGTGGTAAGGAAGGTGGTCAAATTGCCACTCCAAAAGTTTCTACCGATAAACAAGGCAGGACATTGAAACAATTTACTGTTGTTGCAAAAGAAACAAATTGGGAATTAGGAAATGGATACAAAGTAGATGCCCTGACTTATGATGGTACTGTTCCCGGTAATACCATAAAGGTGACGCAGGGAGATCATGTGCAGGTACAGTTAAAAAATAACATGAAACAGCCTGTTACGATTCACTGGCATGGTTATCCAGTGCCAAACGGGATGGATGGCGTTGCTAGTATGACACAAGATGCGGTCGCACCTGGCAAAAGCTTTACGTATGATTTTATTGCAACGGTTCCAGGTACTTACTATTATCATTCGCACTATGATAGTGCCAATCAAGTAGATCGTGGTCTATATGGTGTATTGATTGTCCAACCAAAAAAAGAAACAGTGAAATATGACAAAGACTATACGCTTGTTTTAGATGAGTGGGCTATAACCAATAATTCTAGTGAAGAGATGGATCACTCCAATAACGATATGAGTTCAATGGATATGAACATGGATCATTCCAATATGAGTTCTTCTGATATGAAAATGGATCATTCCTCTACAACGAATATGGATCACGACCAGATGATGAAGCAAATGTATAATGTCTACTCCGTGAATGGGAAAACGGGTTCTTCGATTCAACCGCTAAAAGTAAAAAAAGGGGAACGTATTCGGCTTCGATTAGTAAACGCAGGGTATTTAACTCATCAGGTTCATTTGCAAGATCAATCTTTTCAGGTTATAGCGAGCGACGGAAATGCGATCTCTAATCCACCAGTAATCAAAAATCAACTTATACCCATTGGGGCTTCGGAAAGATACGATATTAGCTTTGTTGCTGGTGATAAAAGTTTTGCCATTGATCTTCATGATGGGACAAACGCAGCAAAATCGTTGGTAATACCTGTAGAAGTGGAAGGGGATGAAGAGGGACCATATCAAGCCGATACCTCCAAACTTCCTCTATTGGATATCACTCAGTATAGTAAAAATGCAGCAAGTAAATTAAGCGGATACCAATCGACTTTTACCTTTCATTTGAATTCAAAAATGGAAAAAGGTGAACAAGTATATACAATCAACGGAAAAACATGGCCAAATACGGAAGAGATCGATGTAAAAACCGGCGAAAAAGTAAAAATCACGTTGATCAATGATGGAAAATCAGATCATCCGATGCACCTTCATGGTCATACCTTCCAAGTATTAAGTAAAAACGGGAAACCTATTACCGAACAATTGAACAAGGATACCTTAGTAATAAAACCAGGAGAAAGGTATGAAATCGGTTTTATTGCAAACAATGCAGGTACTTGGATGTTTCATTGTCATGATTTACATCACGCAGCTGCAGGAATGATGACAGATGTGAAGTATCTTGATTATCAAGGAAAATATCAATCCAACCGAACAAAAGCGCATGAGTAAAAGAGAAATATGTAATTAGTTAATGATGTACGTTCCTAAAGAGCCAATGAACCTCATTCTTCCATTTTGTGAGGTGTATTGGCTCTTTACTCTAAAAGAGTTGTGAATTTGAAATAGTAAAGGAGGTAAGTTCCTTTGAAAAAGACGAGAGCATTTTGCCTTAGTTTTTTTATGGTTAACGGCATGAATCAATGTTCTTCTTCTCAAGAGAAGCAAGTTCAAAGTGGAATGGATGGATATCAATTGGATCATAGCGATCTGAAACATAGTAAAACGTATCAATCATATTATGAGCATGAAATCAAATAGAAAAAGTACGATTTTGGTTTTGTGAAGTCTTTACTATTTTTGGTTATACATACGAGTTGAGTAAATCTTTCATTCTAAGCAGTTTAAGGGAATCGTCACTTGGATGTAAGGATGTTTACTTGGATACAATAATGAAGAATAGAGGTGAGTAATGTGTTTCATTATACGGTAGAAACAAGCAAAAATATGGATGAAGCAGTTGAATCGGTGGAAGAAAGTCTGAATCGATATAAGTTTGGGGTATTATGGCAATTCGATATCACTTCTAAACTCCAAGAAAAGGGGATTGATTTTCATCAACCTTATCGTGTTTTGGAAGTGTGTAATCCCATAGAAGCGGCACAAGTACTCTCCAAAAATAGTTTAATGGGATATTTTCTTCCTTGTAAGGTTGTCGTATATAGGGAGAACGAAAAGACCAAAATTGGTTTACCTAAACCATCCGTGCTTGTGGATATCGTGAGCGATTCAGATTTGAAAGAAATAGCTCAAAATGTGGAGGAGACTCTTATTAAGGCTATTCAAGAAGCAATTTAGAACGAGGAAAGTGTTTGCTCAGAATTTGCATTCTCTTCGAATGGAACCCTCCAAAATAGATGTTTAAAATTTATTTTGGATATGACTTGTTCATGATCTTTTTCACAAAAGGCCAATGATTCTCCTTTCTTTGTAAGGGATTCATTGGCCTTTTGAATTTTATGTGTGAGTGTTCAATCGTTATATTTATTTTTCTATATGTATGAAAAATGTGTGAATAGTGTTTATCCTCATAAATTCCTCATAATCTTCCGTTAATATGGTCGTTGTACGGCAAAGCAAATCCTGCAACGATTCCCAGTTCGATTAAAGATTGCATTGGAAATACCCCTGTTGTTCGGTTGGAAAAACTTTCCCCACAATCCAATGGAAGCATATTAGGGACAGCAAGAAAACTTCGGGAGAAGCATCCCAAGATGAAAGTAATCGCGGTAGATGCAGTAGGTTCGGTTATCTTTAATGCTCCACCTGCTTCCAGAGAGTTACCGGGAATTGGGTCAAGTCGTGTTCCCGAAATCTTTCGAGCCGATGAAATAGATGAAGTAATCTGGGTCAATGATTATGATTCAGTACAAGCCTGTAAGGACTTATTACAAAAAGAAGAGATCTTTGCCGGGGGTTCTTCCGGATCTGTGATTGCCGCGATTCAAAAGATTATTTCCTCTTTGCAATCGCCAACCAACATTGTTACCATTTTATCAGATAGAGGGGATCGTTATTTGGATATGGTATATGACGAGGAATGGATTTCAAGACTTAAGTCCTAAAGACAATACATATTATTCTTACTTTGTTGGAGTTGAATGAAGCCTCATTCAGCTCTTTCCCTGTATGTAACGATGAAGAAGTAGGTGCAGAAAATGAGTAAAGTAGTACTTATCGTGGATGATGAAGAAAAAATACGTGACGTATTAACTTCGTATCTTCATAAAGAAGGTTTTACAACCATAGAAGCTGCCAATGGTACAGAAGCATTAAAAATTTTCGAACGAGAAGTTTTGGACTTTGTTATTCTTGATTTGATGTTGCCAGATATTACGGGAGAAACGATTTGTCAGCAAATACGTGAACAATCAACGGTACCAATTCTTATGTTAACAGCAAAGGTTACAGAAAGGGATCGACTCAAAGGATTATCAATAGGAGCTGATGATTATGTGATCAAGCCATTTAGTCCTAGAGAAGTGGTCGCACGAGTGAAAGTTATTCTCCGACGAGCAAACCATGATGTTCTTACATCAAGAGTAACCTTTCAAAATGAGGATTTAGTGATCGAAGTGGACAAGCAAATCGTTTTAAAAAAGGGAGAAGAGGTACGTCTTACGCCAGCAGAATTCAAATTATTACTGGTATTGGCACGTCATCCTGACCGACCGTTTTCACGAGAAGAATTAATCGAAAAAGTTTTTGGTTTTGATTACATGGGGGATGATCGTACGATCGATCAACATGTAAAAAATCTACGTCAAAAAATAGAAACTGATCCCAAAAAGCCCATGTACTTGAACACTGTTTATGGCTTTGGTTATCGTTTTACTGGAGGGAAATCACAAAAACGATGAAAAAACGATTAATAATCATGTTTGTAGCTGTCGCATCTGGGATGGTAGCTTTAGCTAGTATTATTTTTCTGATCGAAATGCATTATCATATTTCATTGTATCAAAAAAAATTTCCATTACCCGATCTTCACCTTGTTTATTATGATTATCATTTTGAACAAGCACTGATCGAGTCTACCTTATGGACGGTGATAGGAACCGTTTTGCTTGCTATCCTTATCAGCTTTTTTATGGCAAAACGGATAACTGCTCCACTCATTGAGATGAGAAAAATAACAGAGCAAATAACACAAGGAAATTTGGAGTCTCGGGTAAAGGTGGAAGGAACAGACGAGGTAGCTCATTTAGGTCAGGCATTCAATCATTTAACAGGACAATTACAAGAGCAGGAAATACTCCGAAAACATCTCACTTACGATATTGCCCATGAGCTTCGAACACCTTTGGCTACCTTGAAAAGTCATATGGAGGCTTTTGAGGATGGAGTGTGGGAACCCACTCTAGAACGAATTCGATCGTGTCAAGAAGAGCTAGAACGCCTCATTCATTTAGTAGGAGACCTAGAACAATTAACCAATCTAGAGTCCCCAGGATTCACCCTTCAAATACAAAAAGAAAATTTGGTGGAGATCGTACAACAGAGTACTCGAGCGATGGAAACAAATTTCAAAGTAAAAGAAGTAGAATTGGTTGTTTCAACTCCACCATATGTTTCCGTGTTGGTAGATCGAAATCGCATCGCACAAATTTTAATCAATTTGCTGTCCAATGCCCTTAAATTTACACCATCAGGTGGACGGGTTGCAGTAGAAGTAACAGAAGAGAACAAAGAGGCGCAGATTATAGTAAAAGATACAGGTATTGGTATACCTTCTGCGGAGATATCCAAAGTATTTGAACGACTTTATCGCGTAGATAAGTCAAGGAGCCGTACATCAGGAGGAAGTGGAATTGGATTAACGATTGTCAAAAAATTGGTGGAAGCACACGATGGTTTTATTCGAATAGAAAGTACGGAAGGGAAAGGGACAATTGTATTTATTACCATCCCAAAACAAGGCCGGAAATATTGAATCTTTTTCCCATTTGCCTGGCTATGGTTTTGCCATAGCAGCTAGCACTCTAGTTGGACAAAGTTTAGGGGCAAATCGATGGAAAGATGCAAATTAATATGGTTGGATTGCTACGGGATTAGCCATTCTATTTATGGGAGTCATCGGAATCTTCTTATTTACAGGAGGAGCATGGGCGGCACATTTCTTTACATCCGAAACGAGTGTAATGCATCAAGTAAGTGTTGCCTTGAAAATCGATGCTTTCACACAAATTCCTTTTTTAACTTTAATGTTTTCATAGCCTGATAAAAATTTTTAGCAAGATCTTTTTGCATATCAGGAAGCACATGGCTATACGTATCTAATGTAATCCTTGCATTGGCATGCCTCAATCGTTCACTACAACTCAGATGATTTCATTCATTTCTTCAAAATGCACATTCTGTAATTTTTCCTTGCTAATATATGCCAGTTATCTTACAATTCATCATAACTATTTTTATTACTTTATATCTAAAAGGAGGAATTTTATTTGTCAAGAAAGGCTTTTAATGCATCTGGAGCTGTAGCTGTTGGTCCGTATTCACATGCTATTGAATCAGGAGATTTAATATTTTTATCCGGACAAACTCCAGTAGACTCACAGACTGGAAAGCTTGTGGAAGGTGATATTGTTGAACAAACGAAGCAATGTTTTAAGAATCTTTTCAATGTATTGGAAGCAGCAGGTTTAACCCCTGATAATATTGAAAAAGTGAATGTATTCTTAACTGATATGAATAATTTTGCAGCAATGAATGAAGTTTATTCAAAACAATTTTCTACTCCATATCCGGCCCGTACAACTATTGGAGTGTCATCTTTACCTCTAGGTGCGCAGATTGAAATAGAGATGATAGCTAGAAGATAAAATTTAGGTAAAATGGACTTCCTTTTGTGAAAAGAATAAAAAGGGTTAACTACTACTGATAATACAGCTAACCCTATTTTTGCGTTTATTGTTATAAATGGATCTTTGCAGCACACGCCTCAAAGGTGTTTTTTTAAAGTAAAAAGTTTTTATTCCTTATCTCATAAAAACATTGTTTAGCAATCTGAATGAACTCTGATACAGCTGCAGTTCTATAGGTATCTTTACGACGAATGAATAGAGTCGGTGTTTTGTAGAACTTCGAGATTTTTTGAAATTGCAAGTTGTATAGACCCTTGGATCTTTCAACCACCGAGCGAGGCAGAAGAGAGACGCCAAGACCAGCATGAATACATCCGAGAATTCCCTCAATCGTTCCAAACTCCATGATCTTGGCAGGTATGATGCCTTCCCAGTGTAACCAATCCTCCAGTTTTCGACGGTAAGAGCAACCAATCCGTAATACCAGCAAAGTCAGATTTTGCAAATCCTCAGATCGATCAACAGAGGGGAATTGTCCTCCAAATACGAGTACAAGTTCCTCAACTCCAACTTCGGTAACATCAAGATCCATGTGTTCAACTGGTGCTGCTACGAAAGCTCCGTCCAATTCATACTTCAACACTAAATTGACGAGTTCATCCGTCGATCCTGTTTTCAGTGATAAATCTACCTCTGGATAAGAGTTATGATAATTGAGGAGGATAGATGGTAGATAAATCGCTGCCGTGGTTTCAAGAGATCCGATCCGAAGCGGCCCTCTTGGAACCGAGGTATCTGTTACGACTCGTTCTGCCTCTTGAGTAAGAAAAAGAATTTTCTCAGCATAGGACTTAAGAACCTCTCCAGATGTTGTGAGTCGAACTCCTTGCCTTTGGCGATGAAACAGCTCCGTTTTCAATTCACTTTCGAGTTGCTGGATACGGATGCTGATACTTGACTGTACATATTCCAACTTTTCGGCTGCCTTGGTAATGCTGCCTTCATTTGCTACTGCCAAAAAAATCCTCATATCTCTGATGTCCATTTCATTTCTCCATTAAGATATTGATTTTTTTAATGCGAACCATCATATAGATTCATTTTACACAATGTATTCGTGGAGTTACAATGAATTCGGAAAGGATGAGTGAGATCGTGACAAATTCGGAAAACAAAAATACAAAAATAGTTCCACAAAGACGATGATTGGCGGGTTTGTTATGCTCATCATTGCTAGGTGATATGGATACAATTCTTAAGACTAATAAGCTATGAAACATGGATAGAACCGATATAAACAATTGTTTAATATCACTTTTTATAAAACAGACATATACCTTTATTCCAAATCATGATAATTCAACAAAGGTTCCATAACACAGGAGGTTTTTAAAAATGCTTGAGACTGAATTAACACGTATTCTCAAAATTCGTTATCCGATATTCCAAGCACCGATGGCAGGTGGACCTACCACTCCTGAATTAATAGCAGCAGTTTCAAACGCTGGTGGCCTTGGTAACCTAGGCGCAGGATATTTGACCCCAGAGAAACTCCGTAGTTCGATTCAAGAGATCAGACAATTAACAGATCAGCCATTTGGAGTTAACCTGTTTGTACCGGAGCAACCAATGGAATCAAAAGAAAATATCGATCAAATGACAGATTACCTCAATAAATATCGTGTCAAACTCGGCATAACACAAAATCCATTGATCCAGAAGTTTTCGGAATCGTTTGATGAACAGGTGCAAGTATTACTGGATGAGAGAATTCCCGTATTTAGTTTCACCTTTGGTATACCGTCACAAGACGTGATCCAAGCCATGAAGCAGCGTGGAACAGTCGTTATAGGCACTGCAACAACAGTTGAAGAATCCAAACAATTGGAAGAAGCGGGCGTAGACGCTATTGTAGCCCAAGGAAGTGAAGCAGGAGGACACCGGGGTACATTTTTAAAGGGCTGTTCCGACTCTCAAATTGGCACTATGGCTCTTGTTCCTCAGATTGTGGACAATGTTTCGCTTCCGGTTATTGCATCAGGAGGCATCATGGATGGAAGGAGCCTTGTAGCAAGCCTCGTATTGGGTGCAGCAGCCGTACAAATGGGTACTGCGTTTTTGGCGTGCCCCGAAAGCGGCGCCCATGCAGCATACAAACAGAAAATTCTTTTGGAGAATGAGGATGCTACTGAAATCACTCGAGCATATTCAGGTAGAGCCTCACGAGGCATTCGAACCGAATTTATGAACGACATGAATCATTATCCTGGTATAATTCCAGCTTACCCAATTCAAAATGTAATGACAAGAGACATTCGCCAAGCAGCTGCAAAAGCGAACAACCCTGAGTTCATGTCACTATGGGCAGGGCAAGGCCTTAGGTTAGTCAAGGATCACTCTGCTACTGCAATTGTTAAACAGACCATCGAGGAAGCAAATGTTCTAATTAAAAGGATTTCTATTCTCGGAATGATTAACGACTGAATAAAGTTGTAAATCCCGAAGAAACTAAGTTGGGTCTCAACAAAGTAATAGAGTCAAAAAAATTAGGTATATACGTGAGATTCTTTATGGGAGGTTTTAACATGTTGACATACCATTTTTTAGAAATGAAGGGATTAAATGTTTTTTATCGTGAGGCTGGTGACCCAAATAAACCTGTGATTTTATTACTTCATGGTTTTCCATCCGCAAGTCACATGTTTCGAGATCTGATACCTATTCTAGCAGAAGACTATCATGTGATTGCCCCTGATTATCCCGGCTTCGGGCAAACATCATCACCTGATAGAGCGGATTTTGCTTATACATTTGACCGTATTACTGAAATTGTTGAAGCTTTCATTGACCGACTAGGGCTTACTAGGTATGCAATATATGCCTTTGATTATGGGGCGCCTATTGGCTTTCGATTAGCTATGCACCATCCAGAACGTATAACAGCAATAATTAGTCAGAATGGGAACATCTATCATGAAGGCTTGGGCAAAAAATGGGCTGCTCGAGCAGAATACTGGCGAAATCCAACACAAGAAAAAAGAGAAAGTTATCGGACAGCTTTTGAACCAGACACGATTAAGAGCCAATATCTTGATGGAACAAAACATAATCAGGTTTCTCCTGATGGTTATACTCTTGATATTGCATATATGTCTCGACCGGGAAATGACGAAAAGCAATTAGATTTAATATTTGATTACCAAAATAATGTGAAGATGTACCCGCAATTTCAACAGTATCTTCGCGAATATCAACCACCATTATTGGCAACTTGGGGTGAAAATGATGTTTCATTTATTCCAGAGGGTGCTAAAGCATTTTTGAAAGATTTACCAAATGCTGAGATTCATTTATTAGATACTGGTCATTTTGCATTGGAAACACATGCCAATGAAATAGGTGAATTGATTTTAAATTTCTTAAAGAATAACGACATTTAACGAATTAAATCAAAGTTTAAAGATATAAAAGCGATTGGAAAAGATAGAAGAACCTAGTTAGGTTAAGACCTTAGATGTAATAAGTACGCTAATTAGAAGGAGGAGGATTTATGCCGTTACTTCGTTTTGACCTTGTAAAAGGGAGAGATAAGGAAAGTTTAAAGAAACTTTTAGATGTCGTACATTCTGCTGTAGTAGAGGCTTTTGACGTTCCCCAACGAGATCGATATCAAATTGTTCACGAACATTCAGAAGACAATATGATTATCCAGGATACTGGCTTAGAGATTAATCGTACTAATAATATTGTTGTTCTTTCCATTGTAAGTAAAGCCCGTCCTAAAGAAAAAAAACAAAAACTTTATTCCATTCTTGCCAAGAGATTGGAATCGGAATGTGGAATTGCCTCAACTGATTTAATAGTATCTATTGTGGAAAATAATGATGCTGATTGGAGTTTTGGATTAGGTGAGGCTCAATTTTTAACTGGTAAGTTGTAGGTTTGGAATATAGCTATGCTGTGAAAGCTGGGAAATTACAGTCAAAAAAACAAGCTCTACGATTGAATTGCTGTCTTAGATAAATCACTCTTGTGGAATCAATGAATGCTAGAGTTGGAAATAGTTGGAATATAGCGAAATTCACTATCATAATCGTCTTCGATAATGTACTCATGCTTTTGTTAGACCAATGCATAAGCGCATGACGGTGCTGAATGGGCATGCTAACTCCATAAGGACTATGATGGGAAGGGGCTACATAGATGACTCGTGATTTCATTTGATCTAACGATGAAAAATCAGCACCCGTTTCATAAACAGGTAAAGTTTCAAGAATAAAACAATTTAATTGAAAAGCTTCCCAAGTGTCATCATATCCAGGGTTCTCTACGATAACACTAGAAATATCATTCTTTAGAATATGTCCAAGATAGAGAAGCAGCTGTTGGGTACTTCCGCCGATAATAATGGCATCTGCATTTGTTCTCAGCCTCCGGGATTGGAGCAAGTATGCAGTTATTTGTTGGTTTAGATTTACTTTCCTAAAGGGTTCCCATAAAAAAGCTCTCATTTAAAGTCAATACTTGATTAGATATCTCTTTCTCCAAGTTTTCAGGGGAAAATATGTTTGATCTACCGCACCTGCCCGGAAATGAGTAAAAAGGATCACTCTCAGTTTCATTTAATGGATATTTTAGTGACCATGTTGATCTTCTTACCATCAATATGGTCACCTTTGCACAATAAATAAAATATAACTTTTATATCTTCTTGATAAAGTGTTTGGAATTGGGATTAAGTACTTGCAATTCTCCATCGAGTAAGTTCATTTAATAATGCACTTAAACTAATAAGTAAGGTTAAAGGAATGATAACATGCATCAACTATTGAGATGGATTGAATTTATAATTATCGCACTGGCTATATACTATTCCATCGCTAACTTTGGTAATCTAAAAAGAATTTTTATTGGCCGTCCCATGCGCACCAGTGAATTGCATGCAAAACATAATAAATTGTTTTGGGTTATTGCACTTGCTATTCTTTCAACTGACCTATTATCATCAATCGCCTATGGCCCTGAAGCTGGTATGACGGAACTGGTCGGTCTTGGATCAACTGCAAAGTGGCTAATCTTACCCATTACAGCTGCAACTGTTTTACTGTTATTTATTTTAATTCTGTCTTATATTATGGGAGTCACTGCTTATCCAAATGGAGGGGGAGCATACACCATAGCAAAAGATAATTTTAAAAGATCATGGCCCTCTCTATTAGCATCCAGTTCCTTACTCGTTGATTATATACTGACCGTTGCAGTATCTGTATCATCTGGTATCCAAAATATGGTGTCTGCTTATCCAATGCTGAAGCCATATGCAGTAACCTTGGCTATTATCTGCATCTTAATTTTAGTATTGGTCAATTTACGTGGGGTGGCAGAAACAGCGCGTATTTTCTCTTGGCCTACATTCATTTTTATAGCAAGTATGGTTCTCCTGATTATTGCTGGTTTTGTAAATGAATTTCGATATGGATTTGTCCAAACATCAACTCCTCCATTTGGAACGTTTTCACGAGGTTTAACCATACTGCTTATTTTAAAGGCATTTAGTGCTGCTTGTTCCTCTTTAACAGGAATTGAAACCATTTCCAATGCGGTTCCTATTTTTAGGGAACCAAGGCAAAAAAATGCTATAAAGGCTTATATTGCCTTGAGTCTGCTCACAGGAATCATTCTTTTAGGGATCAGTTATCAACTGTATGTAAAAGGTATTTCAGTCAATCCAAACAATACAATGATTTCCCAGTTAATCGATGTTTATTTTGGGCATGGTGTGATTTATCAAATTATGATGTGGTCGATTTTTATCGTACTTATTTTAGCGGCAAATTCTGTTTTTACAGGATTTTCTCATCTGGCGGCACTGGTAGCGAAAGATGGATTTTTACCGCGTGCTTTAGCTAATCAGGGAGATCGGTTAGGTTATTCGAATGCAATAATGTTGTTAGCAGGGATTTCTTCTTTTTTGATTCTCGTATTTCATGCCCAGACCAATGCACTTATCCCGTTATTTGCAATTGGTGTTTTTCTTTCTTTTACGGTAGCCCAACTGGGGTTATTAGTTCGTTGGCGTAGAATAAAAGGGCACCGCTGGCAATTGAAATTTGTGATTAATTTTATTGGAGCTATTGTCTCGGTTTTGGTAGTGATCGTCTTTGCTATTACCAAATTTTTGGATGGGGCATGGATTGTAATAGTGGGATTACCATTGATGATTTTGTTTTCATTATCGATCCACCGTCATTATTTCAAAATGAAAGAGGAATTAAAGGTTGAATCAAAACGGATAAAACCTGATTCCTATCGTATTGTTTCGATTGTTCTGGTCTCCGGAATTCATCGTGTCGTTCATAATACGATTTCTTTTGCCGAAAATCTAGGAACAGAAGTACTTGCTCTTTATATCGGATTTGACGATGATTCTATCGAAGAAATGAACAAGAGATGGGAAGAATGGGGGGAACCGTGTCTGTTGGTCACGATTAAGAATGAATTCCGATCGATTCTTAATCCGTTGGCACAGTTTATTCAAACAATGGAACTAGCAGAAGGGAAGCCTGATCGAATTCATATTATTTTGCCACAATTTATTACAAAAAAGTGGTGGCATAACCTTCTGCATAATCAAAGCGCTTTGTTGATACATGCTTGGCTTTTAAAGCATAAAGATGTCGTTGTTACGACAGTTCCATATCATTTAAATAAGTCATGACTAGCCAGAGACTTGTTTCGATATGTAAGATACCTGAGTATCCATGATTTTGGTCGAATGATGCCATCGGGAAATATTCTCTTTTAACAGAAAGTCGTCAACTCTTGTACGGCTTCTTTTTTTATGGACAAACTATGATGGATTTTGCTTTCTCTGACACTCTTTAAGATATTTCATTCTTTAACAATTGTTTAAAAGATAAACTTACAAAGTCTAGATACTCTTCGGGTGATTTACTGCTGTTCTGTTTCCAATCAATGGAGGCTCCGTAAATCATCCAACTTAAAATGGTAGCTATCATTTTTAGCTTTTCATTACTTTCGTCTTGATATTTTTTTAATAGTGATTGAAAGATGATCTGTTCCAGTTCCTTCTTTAATATAGCTTCTATATTCACGGTCATATCATGATAACTTCTTTGACAACGTGCGGAAAGACTCATGTGAAATTTCGTAATGGATAAAAATAAACTCTTTGGCATTCCTTCATTAAACTCATCATTAATTCTCAGTTCCTGAAGTACATTCTCCATTAAATTTTCTTTTATCACTTTTTCAAGTAAATCATATTTATCGACGAAATGATGATAAAAGGTAGCTCGATTAATCATGGCTCCTGATGTAATATCGCTAATCTTAATACTATTGAAATCCTTTTTTTCCAAAAGTTCGATAAAGGAATCAATAATGAATTTCCTTGTTCGAATCAAACGCAAGTCTGTGTTTTGCTCAATCATACAGATATCTCCATTCTTGAATAACATTAGACATTTTACATAGACTGTGGCTTATGCAACAAAAGCAAGATTCTGTTACTTGAGTGGAAATTTAACTAGGTCTATAATCCAATTATACAACATCTGTTCCATATATAACAGGAGTTGGATTTGCAAAAGGAGGGTTTACTATGTCAAATGCAGCAAATTTCAGAAGAGATATAAGGGAATATTGGTATCCGGAATATAACAAAAATGGTTACCCGCATGTCCAGCAAGGAGCCATTGTTTATCCTGGGAAACATGATGTAGATCCCTTCCTGTTAATGGCTGAGGATTGGTACAAACGGGGAACCTTTCCTGATCATCCTCATCGCGGATTTCAAACAGTAACTTATGTTGTTGATGGACGACTTGAACATATTGATAATGGCGGAGGTTACGGCATATTGCACGCAGGTGATGTTCAATACATGAATGCAGGTTGGGCTGCCCGCCATGCGGAAGATGCTTATGATGATGACTTGATTCACACCTTGCAAGTATGGCTGAATCTCCCCAAAAGTTTGAAACACACAAAATCGAGTTACCAAAATATTTTTGTAGAAGATGCTCCAGTTGTGACGTTTGAAGGAGGATTCATTCGAGTGTATTCAGGTGATATTGCTGGGATAACAGGACCTATGGACAGCTTGGTTCCCATTACGATGTCAGAAATTACCCTTAAAGAAGGCACTGCTTATAAACATATTTTACCTGAGAATCATAACGCATTCTTGTATGTGTTGATGGGTGAAATGGAGTTTGGGGAAAGCCTGACGAAGATAGGGAAAACTGGAGCAGCTACCTTGTCATTCCATGAAAAAGGTGAAGAGGCTAATTCAAGTGAGTTAAGAATAAAGGCCTTATCCCGTTCGAAAGTGCTGGTGTATTCCGGAGTTCCTATTCGGGAAGAAGTCGCTTTTGGCGGACCGTTTGTTATGAATACGCAGGAAGAAATCAGACAAGCATTTCAAGATTATCAATCTGGGAAATTTGGACCACCTGCTGTAAAAGATTAAAACTGTGGGACAACGGAGAGGAAGTTATTTATGGATTTTGTACTTCTAGTCGGAAGAATTTTATTTGCATTTATTTTTATTACGGCAGGATTTAATCATTTAAAAAATTTCTCTAAGACCGTTGAGGGGGTGAAGAAATTTAATGCTCTCTTTTCCCTTCATTGTCAGCTGCTGTTACGAGTCTCTTTGCCCTTGTTGGTGGCTCAAGTGTTGCTCTTGGCTTCTATTCAAAAATCGGTGCACTTCTTCTTGTTATTTTTCTTATACCAACAACCTTTATCGTCCATCGTTTTTGGGGGTTATCAGATGAACATCAAAAGGAAATTCAAATGGTACATTTTTTCAAGAACCTCGCTCTCATGGGGGCATCATTAATTATTATGTGTTTGGGTTCTGGTCCTTTAAGTTTGCAGTAAATGTTATATGAGTCAAATCCGCTTGATATGTACGTCTTCCGCGTCTGTTGTAAAGAGAGCAAAGGACGCTACAGCCGTACATATCTTCGCTGGGGGCATTTTTGTATCTATTATTGTTCAAGAAGAGTTATTACGAAAAAAAATTTTAAACATTATTGTAATGAAAGTACATGAATTACATACCAACAATGGTATTTAGCTTAGTAAGAACTGATAAGTCACCAATTTTGATAGTACAACTTTCATGTATAATGTGAAACGAGATACCTAAGTTATTAAGACCTCCAAACTTTTGTAGATTAGCAGTTTCAGATAGGCCCATAATCGTTCATATTATGATTCTTCTATCTGTTGTACAGTAGATAATTTAAGGAGAAATTTTCATGCAGATCAAATGGTTTGGTCACTCTTCTTTTTTGCTAACATCGGAAGCCGGTACGAGAATCCTCATCGATCCTTATAATAAGTTTTTCGGTTACCGAATGCCCGTTCCGGTTGAATCGGATGTAGTTGCTATTACTCATGATCATGGTGATCATAATAAAATTCAAGCCGCCTCTGGGAATTATTTGCTTGTGAACGAGCCAAGAGAATATACTTGCAATGATGTGCATATCAGTGGGTTCAAAACTTTTCACGATAAGGTAAGTGGTAAAAAAAGAGGACCTAACATTATTTTTCGATTCCAGATGGATGAACTGACGATCTGCCATTGCGGGGACCTGGGGCATTTGCTTTCGCAGGAGCAAGTCAATGCCATCGGTAAAGTGGATGTTCTCATTGTACCGGTTGGAGGAGCGACGACGATCAACGCGAGTGAGGCCGTTCAATTAATGGATCAATTACAGCCGACGGTAACGATACCAATGCATTATAGCACGAAAGCATTGGGCATCCTTGGAAGAATTATCTTCGCTAAAGTCGATAAGTTCCTAGATGCTGTCAAGACACAGACAACAGATGTGAAGACATTGCACTTGTCTAATGATAACCTTGCTCAATATGCTGGCGTTGTTACGATGCAGTATACATAGAATAGTACAAAAAGTTGTCTAGAAGGAGCAGCTCTAGCTATCTCCAGACAACTGACAATACCTCTCACAGAGGAAGTCGTCCTAACTTTTGGACGGCTTCTTTTTTCTAAATGAACTGAGGATTCTGTATGTATAAAACCCCTCTAAATGGAAAATATTATGTATCAAATAAACAAACTGGAGGATAAAATGAGCAAAATCAGCATTCTTCAGTCTTCCATGGTTACCATTACAAGTGTAATCTTTATGAGCCACTTTTTTATTACTCCAGTTATCTTATCTGCTTCTGGCAGAGATGCTTGGCTTGCGATTTTATTTGCGATTATCCCTTGTGTCCTCTGGCTTTTTCTTCTCTTTACTATTATTAGAAAAAGCAATCAGCAGCATATTGGAACATGGCTGAAAAGCAAATATGGCTCATTTTTAGCATGGGTTGTAACAATTGTAAGTGGTTTCTACTTATTTGGCATGAACTTTTTCACTTTAAAGCATATGGTCTCGTCCTTTTCTAATTATTTTATAGAAACTCCGCCGATTGTGTTAGTCCTATTAGCATTAACACTCTGCTTTCTTACAGCAAAGTCTGGCATCCAAAGCATCGCGATTACTGTGGGTTTATCTTTTCCCTTTATGATCATCGCATATCTGTTTATTCTGTTCGCCAATATTCCTAATAAGGATTATTCAAGATTACTTCCCCTCCTAGAGTATGATGTTGATCCCATTTGGAATGGGATGTTCATTGCAGTTACAGGTTTGATGGAGATGATAATCATTGTATGGATGCAGCATCATCTCGCTTCCAAAGTTCGTTTTTGGCATCTCCTTCTCACGGCGGTGGTAATTCTCCTTCTTACTTTCGAATCGGTTTCAAGTTCCATTGCCGAGTTCGGTCCAACGGAAGCAACGAAACAACTATATCCCTACCTTGAACAATGGAGATTAGCTCGGATTGGATTATATGTTCCACATTTTGATTTTATCTTTATCTATTTATGGCTGATCACAGCTTATATACGAGTTTCCGTAACCTTGTACTTAATGAGTGAACTATACAAAAAGAATAATAAGAAATCCTCGACTACTTTTTTACTTGTTATTTCTGTATTGCTTTTGATCTGCTATTTCATTCCTATAAGTATTTCGCAGTTATATTTCATTTTAACCTATTATTATTTCCCTGTTACATTTGCTATCTTGACTCTTCTAACCTTAATCTTTTTTCTTTTAAGTTTAGTAAAAATCAAAGGAGTACCCCAGCATGACTAAAATTACGGAACAACAAATACGGGAAATATTTCGATTATGTCAAGATATAACCATGCAATCATACAATTTTACCAGTGAGGGCATACAATCATCAGTCTTATTCATTTATTCAAGCGGACTTTGTGATACCAAGCAAATCTATCAATCTGTATTACCAAGTCTTCAGCAACTTCTTCAGCAGTCAGGATTTGAGAAAAGTTCATTAGAACAGGAACATTTATGGATAGAACAAAAATCGTTAAAAGAGGTAGAAAATGCTGTCTTCAGCGGAAAATTAGCTCTATTTTTTCCGGATTCTTCCTGTGTTTTTTCGGTGGATCTAGCAAAACCTCCAGAACGTCAACCAACCGCATCCAAAACAGAACCTCCTATCTTTGGTCCAGGAGACTCTTTTGTGGAAAATCTAACCATCAATCGAGCGATTATCCGCAAACGACTGAAAACCAACTCACTAAAATATGAAGAGTTTACAATTGGAAAGAGAAGTCAAGCAAAAGTGGGATTATTTTATGTGGACGATATCATCTCACTTGATATCATCAAAGAAGTGAAAAAACGTTTATCGAAGATAAACATTGATGCTTTATCCAGTATCAATCAACTAGGACATTTGATCACCCAATCTTCTAGTATTGTAGTACCTTTGTATAGCAACACTACTCGTCCAGATCTTGTGATGAATAGTTTACTTAGTGGTAGATTCGCTCTGTTGGTAGAAGGGTTTCCATCAGCTCTGATCTGTCCCATGACTTTACCATCCTTGTTACATGCTGCTGAGGATGTACATTTTCCTACGTACATGGTTTCAATAATTCGTTTGCTAAGGAGGATAGGGATGCTTATATCCGTGCTTTCACCTGGCTTTTGGATGGCCATATCCGCCTATCACTTAGAACAGATTCCTTTGCCGTTCCTTGCGAGTTTAACGATATCAAGGCAAGGGATTCCCACCCCCATCGTGCTAGAATTTTTTATTGTGGCAGTATTATTTGATATCCTCATTGAAGCAGGGGCTAGATTTCCGCAATCAATCGGTCAAGGGGTTACTGTTATTGGTGGATTAATCATTGGTGAAGCGTCTATCCAATCAGGGTTAGCATCTCCAAGCACCCTTATTATTGTAGCTATTTCAACAACGGCTGGCTTTACTACCATTGGTCAGACATTAGGAACGTCGATTCCCTTTTTTAGATATTACATCCTTTTTTTAAGTTCCTTTTTAGGTTTATTTGGTTTCTTTTTCGGGTTATTTTCGATTCAGCTTTATTTGGCTAATCTGAAATCATTTGGCATTCCTTACTTGGCTCCGCTTTCTCCACCTGTTTTTAAAGATATACTCGCCTCCCAGATCAGCTTGCCATGGAATAAGAAGGAGAGACCTCACATGTTACACGTACAAGATGCAAGTAAAGGAGAACAGGAAGAGTGAGTAGAGGAAAAATAAAATTGCTGATATTTTTTTCCATTTTCCTATTGACAGGTTGCTGGGATCAGAAAGATGTAAATATGCAAGATTATGTAAATGCGGTTGGAATTGACTATGAAGATGGTAAATACATTGTTACCTTACAATTGGTTAATTTTAAGGGTATTGCGAAAACGGAAGGAGGCGGAAGCGATAAACAAACACCCGTTTGGATTGGAAAAGGGAAAGGAAACGATATCGGAGAGGCAATTGATCAAATTTTAACTGCCTCTGCCAAGCATCTATTTTGGGGACATATTAACGCGTTAGTTTTTAGTGAAAAATTGCTTAATTCATCTGTATTTCCACAATTTCTGGATGATATTAATAGACATGCGATGACTCGTTACGCCGTTTGGACTTTTGGAACAAGAGAGACGATTGATTCTATTTTTAAAATTGTTCCACCACTCACACAGTCTCAGTTGCTGGCTCTTCTTCATCATCCGAAGGACAACTTCCATCAGTTATCTTTTATTCGTCCGCTGTCTCTTCGCGATTTTTTAGCTGATTTTTATGACCATGGACGTTGTACTCTTCTTCCTGCATTAACGATCACACAGCAGACATGGTCACAAGATACAAAAGAAACCCCTGCATTAGCGCCAAATGGTGTTTATGCTTTCCAAAACAAAGAATATAAAGGGTTCTTACCTGTTTCGAAAATAAAAGGCATTTCATGGGTACAAGAGGAGACAGAAAGAGTACGTGTTTATCCAAAAAATAAAGAGAAAACGTTGGCAATGCTAGAAGTACAACAACCTGATGTTAAAATCCAGCCCCGTATCACAAGTCATCAACTTAAATTTGACGTACAAGTAAAGGTCAAAGCGATGGTAGTACATAACTTTCAAAAACTAACGGAGGATGGTTTACGAGATAAGACTGAACAAGAAATTCAAAAACAGGTTTATCAGTCCTTTCACAATGGATTATCCATAGGTGCGGATATTTTACAGTTAGGTAATTCACTCTATCGGAAACATCCAAAGGTTTGGCATGCACAGGCGAAAGATGGCGAAGGTCTTAAACTGACCCCTTCTTCACTCGGATCTGTTCATATTGATGTTAAAATTACCTCAACGGAAAAATATAAGATGAAGTATAAATAGTACGCATAGCAATCTCGAATACCAAATTTAATTTTTGTTTATCTCCAGTGAATCATCGCTAATCTTGACATGTAAAATCATTTCAGTATAATAAAAATTACCGGAATGAATATTCATTCCGTAAAGGAGTGAGGTGATGGGTTCAAATACGGATAAACGAAGCAAAATTATGGATGTAGCCCTGATTCTATTTACGGAGCGCGGCTTCGATGGAACTGCTGTCCCTATGATTGCCAAGAAAGCGGAAGTTGGGGCAGGAACCATATATAGATACTTTGAAAGTAAAGAAAATCTAGTGAATGTCCTTTTTCAAGATTGTGTAAAGCGTTTCATTCAAGCTTTAAAAGGTGGTAATCCTACGTTAACCGAAAATATACAAGAACAATTTCAGTACTTGTTTTATAGCATGGTTAAATTTGCGGAGGAAAACATTCATGCACTTTACTTTATTGAGACACAAAATAATGCGCATTATTTAGATGAGAAAAGCAAAACAATTTTTCAAGAGATATTAAATATTATGTATGAATTTTATGATAGAGGAAAAAAACAAGGCGTTATTCGTCCACTTCCATCTGATGCTTTAAATATAATTGTTTTTTCGACTATTGTCGGTCTATATAAGTTGATACGTATTGGTAAACTGGAGGGAACACCTGAACTGTTTGCTGATGTAGAGGCTGCTTGCTGGGATGCGGTTCGGAAACATGAGGTTTAGCTAGGTTGTTCAATAGCGATTTAATGTCCTTTATTAAAGAAAAGAATCTATTCATTTTTCACCTTAAATAGAATGGATTTTTTTATCTAGCAAACGGAATGAACATTCATTCCGTTAAAACAAGAAAAAAGAAAGGAATGGTTGACATGGGACTACAGATTGTTCGATTTAGACGTGAGCAAGAAATAAAATGGGGTGTCATAAAAAATAGAGATATCAGAGTTCTAACAGGACAATACGATTCCTTAGCTAGCTTTTTAAAAGAAGGTGTAAAGGAAGCGAGAACAATTTACAACCCAGAGAACACAAACGAACTAGAATCGATTTTATTTGAAGAATCAACGGAGAAAATCACCTTACTGAGTCCAGTTACAACACCAGCTCGTGTTATTTGTCAGGGTGCCAACTATTCATCGCATCGAGAAGAATCAGGAATAAATGCGGACCGCCCACCTTTTAATTTACTTTTCAATAAAGCAGATAGTTCGCTAATTGGGGCATATTCAACGATTATTAAACCTCCACATGTAAAACTGTTAGACTATGAAATCGAACTTGGTTTGGTCATTGGAAAAGATATTTCAGCTAGCGAAAAAATAACAGATGATAATTTAGCTGAGTATGTAGCTGGTTTGGTGATAGCAAATGATATTTCTGCACGTGATGTTCAAATTTCTCAGGGCCAATGGATGAAAGGAAAAAGCTATCGCACTTTCTGCCCTACAGGTCCCATCTTGTATCTGTTTGATCAAGATGAGATTCAACAAATACACGACCTAGAGCTAAATTTATGGGTGAATAATGAACTGCGCCAATCTGCAAATACAGGTCAATTATTGTATAAGCCAGCTGAAACCTTACAAGAAATATCCGAGATTCAAGATGTGTCAATAGGGGATTTGGTTCTCACCGGAACACCAGGTGGTGTAGCAATGAAACTTGGAAAAGAGACAGTCTCTCAATTAGCAAATCCAACTCTTTCCGATAAAGAAAAATGGAAGATCTTTATGCAAAGTCAATTGGAAAATAATCGATATTTAAAAGATGGAGATTTAATCCGCTCTCAGATCAGAAGCGCCGATGGAACGATTTATTTGGGAGAGCAAATTAATCGAGTGGTTTTTGCGTAAAAATCAAATCAAATACTTCGATGAGGTGATTACAGATGATTAAGGTATTTCGATTAGCTTATGTGGATTTCGCTAGTACTGATGCAGAGAGATTAATCGCTTATTATCAAGATATTATGGGGTATCATCTTACTCACAAGGAAAATGGTACCGCTTACATTAGCAACGGGTTAGATCATCACAATGTAGTCATTACACCATCTGATGCAAAAGGTGTCCGCACTTTTGGCTATCAATTACAGGGAGAATATTCTCTAGAAGAAGTTCAAAAAGAGTTAGCAAAGCATGGTATTTTATCTGAAATCAAAAAAGATAGTATACCTGGGGTCAAGGAGTTGCTGGAGCTGAAAGATCCCGAAGGGCATACGATTCATCTATTCCATCAATTAGAGTATGTCTCACCTGGATTTGGAAACACAGGTATTGTTCCATTGAAACTAGGTCATGTGGCATTTCTTGCCAAGGATCTAAAGAAAACACTAGCTTTTTATCAAGAGGTACTAGGCTTTTGGCTGACCGATCAAATCGCAGGATTGGCCAATTTTCTTACCTGCAATCAAGATCATCATGTTGTAAACATTGTTGCAGGGAAGGAAACAAAATTACATCATGTTGCTTTCCAACTGAAAGATGCAAGCCATCAATACAACAGTTCAGACTGGCTTGCTAAAAACGGATATCCCATTCTTTGGGGACCAAACCGTCATACAGCTGGACACAATATAGCAACCTACCATTTAGACACAGATAGCAATGTTATTGAACTATATACCGATATGGATGTCTATATTCCAGAGCTTGGTATCTTTGAACCGCGCCCATGGCATACCGATTTACCTCAGAAACCTAAAAATTGGACCGGAATAACTACTTGGGGTACTGAATTTAAAGTTGATTTAGGAGACGTTTAATATTTGCTGAAATACACTTTCCGAAGGGGTGAATCAAGATGCATAATCAAGAGTATGATGTTTTGATTATTGGTTATGGACCTACAGGACAAACTTTAAGCACTTTGCTGGGAAAAATGGGTCATCGAGTAGCTGTGGTCGAAAGATGGCCAAGCATCTTTCCGCTCCCTAGAGCTGCTGTGTTTGACGGTGAAGTTATGCGTATATTTCAAGCACTTGGGATTACAGACACGATTAAGGACAAATTATTTCCAACAAAAAGGTATAAAGGGATAGGCCCAGAAAACGAAACATTATTCCAAGTGAATTTAGATAAGGTTAGCCCTACTGGTTGGTACCCCAATTATTGTATGTATCAACCCGATGTAGATAATGCGACGGATCAAATCATTCGAACATTACCTAACGTCGACATATATCAGAGTTGGGAAGCTGTTAATCTTACAGAGCATAAAGACTCGATTAGTGTAAGGCTTCAAAAAATGAAGCAAGTTAGAATCGGAGAATTAGAAAGGGAAGACGAATTTGTTACGCTTCAAGCAAAGTATGTGGTGGGAGCAGACGGTGCCAACAGCCTTGTAAGAAAAGCAATTGGAACGGAGTTGGAGGACTTGGGTTTTGAGGCAAGATGGTTGGTAATAGACTTTAAGCCCAATGATCCTGATATGAACATTGATGATCTTTGGGGTGCTTATCAATTTATCAATCCTCAACGACCTTATACGTTTATCCGAAGATTGGGTGTAGAACATGTTCGTTTTGAATTTATGCTGTTTCCCGATGAATCATCTGAAGTGATGAGTACCAAAGAAACAGCATGGGAGTTAGTGGCCGATCGGCTGAGACCAACAGATGGAGAAATCATCCGTCAAAGTATTTATACCTTCCGATCGATGCTAGCTGGCGAATGGTATCGAAATCGACTGATTATTGCGGGCGACTCCGCCCATTTAACGCCACCATTTTTGGGACAAGGGCTTTGTGCCGGGGTAAGAGATGCAATGAATTTAGCCTGGAAACTAGACCTTATCCTACAAGGAAAGGGAGATGAATCACTGTTTAAACTCTATACCTTAGAACGCAAATCCCACGTTCGAGACATTATAAAAACTGCTATAGAGATTGGAAAGTTGATTTGTCTACAATCTTTGGAGAATGACTTTCTATCAAAGTCTCCCATACCTAAATTTGGATTTACTGAACAAACCATGGTTGATCTATTTACTCTTAAACAAGGAATGTTATATCGCGAGGATAAACAGATTCCAATCGTTCCAGCTGGTATATTTTCCGTTCAAGGAAATGTTTCTTATAGGGGAAAGACAGGATTATTTGATGATATAGTAGGTTGCGGATGGATGGTTATCACTTCAACTCCCATACCAACAAATTTATTTTCGTCGAAGCAACAGGAAATAGTGAAAAAACTAGATATGCAATTTGTACATGTTACATCAGAAGAGAATACATCTGCAGTAACGGATAAGGAAAATATTTATACCCAGTTTCTAAATGAGCATAATCTGGAAGCAATCTTGATTCGTCCTGACTTTTATATTTTTGGCGGTGCTCGTTCAGTAAGAGAGCTGCCAAAAGTAGTGGATAGTCTTAATGAGCAACTACAACTAAATTATTGACGAAGATAAATTGATAATAGTAGTTAAATTATTTTATTGGGGTCTCGCGATCCTTAAAATTAGCTAATAATATTTAGGGAGTCTGGTCACATCTCTGGTCACACACTATTGATAACATAATTGAGACTCTCCACGACTTTAGTCGTGGAGAGTCTCAAAGAGGAAATTGGATTAAGCAGTAGTAACAGATTTGATAAATTAAGATAGATAGTAGAAAAATATTTTCTTTTTCTTTTGGTGAGTATGGCGATAGGAAAAACCAGAGAACAGATATAAAAATGAAAGGTTTAATAAGGCATCGAATCGATTAATTCGATGCCTTATTTTTATAATTTACTATACCATTTATCATCGACTGGTTCTAACCAATCCGTTTTTCTCCTGGTGTTATGGCTAAGTGAACAAACCAACTATCTTTTGTTGCACCATGCCAATGCTTTACATGTGACGGTATATTTACTACATCCCCGATCAACACGGAATTGTTGGATACGATTACGGATGAGAATGTTTCAAAAGGTATGACTGCGTTGTATGAACAATATGGTATTTCACCTGATCGAGTTGCCAATGTTGTTGCATTTGCGATTGATCAACCAGAAGATACGAACGTGAATGAGTTTACAATTGGACCAACAAGTCAACCTTGGTAATAATTACAAGATCAGATAAAAACGAAGCTGTCAAATTTTAAAAGCTCAGGCTGTTGAGATCTTCTCGACAGCCTTTTAATTTTTTTCAAATACAAGTTAATGAAAAAAATCTCTTATGGGATAAAAAAGTACTCTTGGAAAGAACCCCTTATATCAGAAATCTGAATAGTGCATATTGTTGAGGTGTAAGTTCTAGAATCTATATAACTGATAAAGAACTTGAAAATTTCGCTGTGATTTCTTTTAAATACATATTTGCAGCAGCAGAATAAACTTTATGTTTTTCCATACCATATTTAAGCCATATATAAGAACTTTTGTCTTTTCATTTTGTTTAAAACCTCATTTGACTACATAAGATTTATACGCTTTTAAAACCCTTTCTTTTTGACTCTGATTTGTTCATAGCTTGATCAAAATTTCTAGCAAGATCTTTTTGCATATCTGGGAGTACATGGCTGGACATACTTAATGTAATCCCTACATCAGCATGTCCCAAGGGCATTTTCCAACGCAGTAGAAAATGCGATGACAGAAGCTGAAATACGAGTTGCAGCTCTTATTGCACAATCAGCAAAAGAGAACTGACAAGCGGCTGCGTGGTGGCTAGAATGGAAGTATACGGTTAGTTGGGGCAGGAAGACGCAACACGAGGTTACAGATAAAGACAGTAAACCTGTGGAGACTAGAAGCAAGGAAAATATTATTAAAGAAAATCACGGTATTGGTTAATCGAGTTAGTTAGTGAATAAAATGGTATTACAATACAGTGCCCCCATATTATTCGATCATCCTTAGTAGGATATGTTATAAATGGGGGCATACCATCACCAAGTCTCACTCAACCTCTCGATGGGAGTGAAGGTAACTTAGTCCTTGGTGAAGTCCTGAAAGGTGTACATCCAGAAATCATCATCCCGACAGAAGACATACAGCGTGTCATCCTTCGACGAGTAGTACCAGAAGCATTTGCCATCCTGGATTTGGGTGGCGTCGTACCAGTTGTGCTTCTGATCATTCCTTGAGACAGAGATCTGGACGATCTCTGGCAGTTCTCCGCCAAAGTGATCGCGCACATTAATGGGGAACCTCTCCCGAGGGGATTTGAAAATGTGCTCATCGTTGAGATTATACCAGGCAAAGTCCGTGAGGATGTGAGTGACCCGATGAAGGTAGGTGTAGTTCCCACTGTACTTCCATTTATCCTCCTGAATCTCTGTGATGATCTTGGTCGCCTTCTCCTTGATGATCTCGGTCGGGTCCTTCTGACCAAAGGGCGTAGAAATCATGGTAGTTCCTTGTGTTGGTGACGGTTATTTCTTTTTCCAGTATAGCATCTTTCATTGCAGAATCCAATGAATAGGAAGGCACGAGGAAACCAGATCTGGTTGGGAAGAGAAAAAATTAGTAATCAATTCATAGTACACAAAGAGGGACTTATAGGTATTTTATAAGTCTCTTTTTTGTTATGATATATTACTAGTTTGAAGTTCAAGTAAAAGAATTTTTACTTCTTTTTTCCGTATATATAAAAGAGAATATAGATAATATTATTTTTTAAGATAGGATAATTATCTTTATTTGTAAAATTATATATGTGCCGGTTATTAGTTCGTTATACTCTGTGTTAAATCACTCCTTGAAGTGAACGAAAATCAATATCTTGTACAAAAAGAGCGGAGGAATAAAGTATGGAAAAAGTAACCTTTAAAAATTTTACGCAATCTAACATTGGTAGGTAACTTTTATCCATCCTCTCCCGAAAACATTATTATCTTGTGTCATGGTTTTACTTCTGACAAATTCTCTAAGGGAGGTTTGATAAGATTCGCTAATGCTTTTCAGCAGTTAGGGTACAGTGTCTTAGCTTTTGATTTTAGTGGCTGCGGGGAAAGTGATAATGAAAGATTAACCATGGCGACACGGATCGATGATCTACATGCTGCTATTTTATTCATAAAATCCAAAGGCTTTAGTTGCATTGCCCTTTATGGGCATAGTTTGGGTAGCAGGGTTTGGTTAGAATGTTACATGGATCGAATTGTCACGATCGTTTTAACAGAGGCATTAACAGGAGAGGCGAAATTTCTTATCGCACAGGGAATTGGCTTTTTTATAAGATTGGAGCTAAGAGAAATGAAGGTTATTATTTTTGGGGCTACAGGTATGATTGGTCAAAGTGCGTTACGTGAATGTTTACTGGATGACAAGGTTCAAGAGATACTTACTGTCAGTCGTAAGCGCACGGATCAACAGCATAAAAAATTAAGACAGATTGAACTTGAAAACGTTGCAGATCTATCGGAAATAGAACAGGAATTAACAGGATTTGATGCTTGTTTTTTCTGCCTTGGGGTATCTTCTGTCGGGATGAAAGAAGAGGAATATAAAAGAATTACATATGATATTACGCTGTCCGCAGCAAACACATTAGCAAGATTGAATCCTCAAATGACATTTATTTATGTTTCTGGAAGCGGAACAGATAGTTCTGAAAAAGGACGTTCGATGTGGGCAAGAGTGAAGGGAAAGACAGAGAATGATTTACTGCGTCTACCTTTTAAAGCTGCCTACATGTTTCGCATAGGTGCCGTCATTCCAATGAATGGTGTGAAATCAAAAACAAAGTTGTACCAATTCGGTTATGATATTATGAAGCCTTTTTATTCACTATTTTTAAAGTTTAATGGTGTTATTACATCAGAACAAGTGGGAAAAGCCATGATACGAGTAGCCAGAAACGGTTATTCTAATCCTGTTATTGAAAACAGCAAGCTTAAAACTTTGTGAACGTAAGAAATTATTCATAAAAAAGAGCCGATTTCCCTTGATATACAAGGGGGGTTGGCTTTTTGTTTTTGTTTAACTCCATTTGAATTTGAAACGATTATTAGGAGGGGTAAATGGTAAGAAACAATTTGCAGTTTTTAATCCCTTTATTCTTGCTGACAATCTCCCATATCAACTCTTTTATACTTCAAAGTATAGAAGACTATCACACCAGTAGGAAGAAGGGAGCATGTTGCATTCACAACCAATATTTCTAGAGCCTATTTTTCAAGAGCGGATTTGGGGTGGTCGTAGTCTGGCAAAACTTTTTGATTATCCCCTAAAGTCATCAAAAGTAGGAGAATGCTGGGGGATTTCAGCTCATTTACACGGGAGTAATGTAGTGAGAAACGGGATATTTAGCGGAATAACATTACGCGAACTCTGGGATAATCATCAAGAAATATTTGGTTCACCAAAAATAAAAGATTTTCCACTTTTAGTGAAAATATTAGATGCACATGAGGATCTTTCGATTCAAGTGCATCCTGATAATGTATATGCTCAAAAAATAGAAAATGATTTAGGGAAAACAGAATGTTGGTATGTAATTGATTGTGAAGATGATGCGAAATTGGTTTATGGACACCATGCGAAAACAAAGTTGGACTTATTGCAGATGATAAATAATAAAGAATGGAAAGATCTCATTCGAGAAATTCCTATTCAACCAGGAGACTTTTTTTATGTGCCAAGTGGTACGATACATGCACTATGTGCGGGGACAATTGTATTAGAAGTACAGCAGAGTTCAGATGTGACATATCGGCTGTATGACTATGATCGTATGGATCAAAACGGTCATACTAGGGAGCTGCATATCCAAAAAGCGCTAGATGTTATCACGGTCCCAAATCCAGATGTAAAATCATCGATTAAAACAAATTTTGAATCGGGTGGACGGGTGCAGACTTTGTTACAAGGTGAATTTTTTTCTGTTTATAAGTGGGGAGTACATCATTCTCTAAAACTATCTGCACATAATCAATATATATTAGCAAGTGTAGTGAAGGGTGAAGGGATACTCAGACAAGGGAAAGAGTCGTATCCAGTTAAAAGAGGAGATCATTTTATTCTCCCTTATGGTTATGGAGAATTCACTTTGGAAGGAAAATTAGATATTATTGCCGCAACTCCTCCAGCGTGTTACTAATCTTTTTTTATGGATAATACTTATAGAATATGACCTTGTTCTGCAGGAATGAATCCCTTACATCATGTGGTATTTCCAATGGAGAATGTTCGTTACAATATAATCAAAGATGGTGTTATACATGAGCACACTTTCTGATAGAGGCAAACAAATTATTTACTGTTTGTTACAATCCAATCCCCATACTACAGTGAAAGAATTAACCAAACAGGTGAAGGTTTCTGAAAGAACCATCTCCAAAGAGTTGGACATTATTTCAGATTATATTCAAGATTATGGTTTGATCTTAAAGCGTAAACCCAAAGTTGGCATATGGATTGAGGGAGATGATAAAGCCAAATTAAATCTTCAGCGGGAGCTTCCTGTAACATGGAGTTCGATTCCAAATACTGCTCAAGAACGGCAAACTTTTATTATACTGCGACTGCTGGAAACGAAAGAATACCTAACGATGAATTGGTTTGCAGATGAACTTTTTGTAAGCCGAGCAACGATTGAGAGAGATATCCCAGAAGTAGAAAAAAAACTCAAGTCGTATGGATTACAGTTAGAGAAACGGCCAAATCGCGGTCTGCATCTTTTAGGTGCTGAAAAAATGCGCCGAGAATTGTTTTCTGCTCTGATATCTGGTCATGATGAAGATGATTCATCATTAGGGGAGAATACTGCCTATAGTCATACCAATATAAAAAATTTGTTTCAAAATATTAATTTAGATATTTTAGAGAATCGTATTCGAGAATGTGAAGATGAACTTGGCTATCGATTTTCTGATTTTGCTTTTCATGCTCTTCTCATTCACCTGGCTATTGCAATCAGTCGGATTCGCGAAGGAAATCAAGTCGTTATTGAACAAAGTGAGTCAGCCAAGTTAAAACAAGAGCGGGAATATGAAATAGCGATACAACTAATTGAGAAGTTGTCTAGCGATTATGAGATTCATTTTCCGGATGCCGAAGTAGATTATGTGACCATACATTTACTTGGAGCGAAAATTCAGGCTGATGTTTTCGTTAATCCAGTAATTTCACCTTACTACTCGATTGTAATGGAGATGATCGAAGCTGCTTCCGAGCGTATTCAGATCAATTTTTCAGATGATCCCTCTTTGTTGAATGGATTGTTAATCCACATGCGCTCTGCAATCAATCGTTTGAGGCATCAAATGCCGATTCATAATCCTTATACCAGAAAAATTTATGAGCAATATCGCATTTCCTTTGAAGCAGCTGTCGCGGCTTGTTCCATCTTAGAAAAGAAATGGGATTTAACAGTAGACCGTAATGAAATTGCTTACATCGCTATGCATTTTGCTGCTTCATTAGAGCGCTTAAAAGAGAAGGACCCCGTTTTACAAGTAATTGTAGTCTGTAGTACTGGAGTGGGGAGTTCCCAGTTTTTAGCAGCGAAATTGCGTCGACATTTCCAACCAGCTCTAAAAATTATTGCAATTGTATCTATGTCAAATTTGCCAAAAGTTATGCAGGAACACCATCAAGTAGATCTTGTCATTTCAACTATTCCATTGGAATTAGATGCTATCCCGATCGTGCAGATTTCACCTTTACTTACAGAAGATGAGTTTCAACAGATTGAGAAAACGGCTAAAAGTATTCAAGCAAATTCAGAGAGAAAACAAGCGATGCAAAAGTTTCTTGCTTTGATTGATCCAAAGACCATTTGGGAGGAATTAGATGCATCAACGAAAGAAGAAGTGATCCAGCAAATGGGGAGTCTTTTGGTTCATCAAGGATATACCACTGCTGAGTATATAGAAAGCGCTTTAAAAAGAGAGACAGTAGCTTCTACTGCAATAGGAAGTTTTGCAACACCACATGGTGATCCTCTTTATGTGAAGCGTTCTGTCATCGCAGTAGCAAAGTTAAAGAAAACGGTAGATTGGGATGGACAAGAGGTAAAGACGGTTTTTCTGTTAGCTATGGGTTCTGAGATAATGGAGCAATTACCGACCATTTTCGATGCCTTCTATGATTTCACACAAGACGAAGAAAACTTAGAACAATTTCTTTCCGGTCTGACTAGATCAAATCTCAGATGAATGGATGAGAGCAGTTATGAATATAGAACGATTATTTAAAAAAAACCTCATAAATATGCATTTGAGAGCACAAACAAAACAAGAAGCCATAAGTCAATTGGTTGATTTATTAGACAAAAATGGAAAATTACTAAACAAGCAAGCTTATCAATCCGCTGTGTTAGAGCGTGAAGCAGATGGAACAACGGGAGTGGGAAACGGGATAGCTATCCCACATGGAAAATCCGCTGCTGTGAAGGAAACATGTTTGGTTGTTGGAAAATGTGAGACATCTGTCGAATGGGAATCACTGGATGAGAGACCGGTTGATTTGATTTTCTTGTTAGCAGTAAGAGAAGAAGATCAAAACGATGTACACTTGCGAATGTTAGCACAACTAGCAGAGCTTCTGATGGAAGAACGTTATGTGAAAGCATTAATTCGTTCTGAATCAATGGAAGAATTAATCTCGTTATTGACCAAACAACAAAAGGTGGAGAGTTCAGATGCGTAAAAAAATTGTTGCAGTGACTGCTTGTGCTACTGGAGTTGCTCATACATTTATGGCAGCAACTGCATTGAAGAAGGGTGCTAAAACATTAGGGCATCTGATAAAAGTGGAAACACAAGGCGCACTTGGGATTGAGAATAAGATTACTTCCAAAGATTTAGAAATTGCGGATGTGGTAATCATGGCAGTGGATACAAAAGTCCGGGAAGATCAACGTTTTGAAGGAAAAACAGTACATCATGTTTCTGTTAGTGCTCCAATTAAAGATGCAAAAAAAGTAATTGAAGATGCTTTGAATCTAATATCATAATCACCTAGATAAATGGGAGGGTTTACCATGTCAATCAAAACATTAGGTTCTGAATTGAAGCGTCATTTGCTCACAGGTGTGTCTTATATGATTCCACTTGTAATCGCCGGAGCAGTGATCATGGCTTTTGCACGTGTGGGTGCTAGTTTCTACGGAATAAAAGATATATGGGATGCTTCATATGCTCAAAATGCAAGCGGTTTCATCAAACTTCTCCACAGTTTAGATGGTTTTGGTGGATCGGCGCTCAGTATGATGCTGCCAACGATTGCAGCGTTCATTGCGTTTTCCATTTCGGACAAGCTCGGTATTGCCCCAGGTTTAGTTGCAGGACTGCTTGCCAGAGATTTAGGATCGGGATTTCTTGGAGCACTCGTTGCAGGTCTAATCGCGGGTTATAGCTGTCTCTTGATCAAAAAATATGTAAAATTACCGGCTGTTGCTTCATCGATTGTCCCTGTTTTTCTTATCCCTGTATTTGGTACTTTAATTTCGGTCTTATTAATTAATTATGTTGTAGGAATCCCACTTGCTGATTTAAACCACTGGCTGGAAGCTTGGCTCAAAGGGATGTCTGGAGGAAACAAAATCGTAATGGCATTGGTTGTTGGAGCTATGGTTGGATTTGACTTAGGTGGACCAGTAAACAAAGCTGCTGTTACCACTGCAATGGCGTTACTAACATCTGGAGTATTTGAACCAAACACAGCAGCTCAAGTAGCGATCATCGTTCCTCCACTCGGAATGGGAATTGCTACCCTTATCGCTAAACGTAAGTATAATCGAGAGTTGCGAGAAGCAGGTCGTTCTTCGCTCATTATGGGTCTTGTCGGTATCAGTGAAGGAGCAATTCCTTTTGCAGTAGAATCACCTGGGAAAGTCATACCGATCAACGTGATTGGTTCGGCATTAGCCGCTGCACTTGCAGTAGGAATCGGTACGGTAAACGAAGCACCTATCAGTGGGTTTTATGGATGGCTTACGGTACATCAATGGCCATTATATGTTCTCTCCATTGCGATAGGAGCCTTCTTTATCGGTGTAACAACTGCCTTGCTGCGGAAAGAACAAGCACAGTCAGATGAAAATTTTGATGATGATCTAGATGCTGCATGGGACGAAGAAGTGAATGCAAAGGCTTAAAAATATAAACGGTGCATGGGATTCTATGCACTGTTCTCTTTTGAAGTGAGGCGATCAGTTTGAAACGGTTACACTTGATTAATCATACCCATTGGGATCGAGAATGGCATAAGACCTTCGAAGAATTTCGTGTACGTCTTGTATATGTAATGGATCAATTACTTGATCTGTTGGAAACAAAGGAGGACTTTTTATTTTTTACTTTTGATGGACAAACGGTTATTTTAGAAGATTATTTACAAGTTCGCCCAGAAAACGAAGGTCGATTGAAAAAATTAATTGCGGATAAAAGAATTTTCGTTGGTCCTTGGTATACACAACCAGATGAATTTTTAGTCAGTGGTGAGTCCATTATCCGTAACTTGCAGATTGGAACAGAAATGGCTGAACGATTTGGGTACTCGATGAAAGTAGGCTATTTGCCGGATTCCTTTGGGCAAGCTGCTCAAATTCCACAAATCTTGGCGCAAATGGGACTAGAGCGAGTGATTATTTGGCGCGGGGTTTCATGGGAGGATACACCTGATACGCTATTTATGTGGGAATCACCAAACGGCACAAAAATATTGACCCTTCATCTGCCACTGGGATATGGCTATAATCGATATCTTCCCTTTGACGATGATCAAGCGGAAGCTCATCTGTTAGAAACGACAGAAAAAATAGCGGCACGGTTTCCAGGTGAGGATATTTTGCTGATGAGTGGTTCTGATCATGCAGCTCCTCATCCAATGATGACAAAACTGGTAAAAGAGATAAATGCGAGATGGGAAAAAGAGAAGAAAGAGTTTCGAGTAGAGTTTAGTCATCCGGAAAAAGTGTTTGAGGCGATTGCACAAGAACCAAAAAAATATGATTTGCTCAGGGGTGAATTACGGAATCCCAAAGATATGAGGATCCATGCAGGTATTACTTCATCACGGATGGATATTAAAGCCAAAAATAAACAAACAGAAGTGAAATTAGAGAAAGTAGTAGAGCCAATTAAAACATTTGAATACTTATTGGCCAATCAATATTCAAATCAATACTTGTTTGGTGGACGGGATGCGAATGGACAAATTCAGCAGGCTTGGAAATATTTATTGCAAAATCATTCGCACGATAGTATCTGTTCTTGCTGTATAGATGGAGTTCATCAGGATATCCTGTCTCGTTTTGATAAGATCGACCAAATTAGCAAGGCGTTATTGCGAACAACAACAAAATTCATGGAGGCCAATTTGGATGCTTCCAATTTAAAAGGAAAACCGATTCTCGTATACAACACACTTCCTGCGAAGCGAACGGATACGGTTGAGCTGCGTGTCTATACCGAAAAGGGAGAGTTTCAGTTATATGATCCATCAGGCAATGAGATACCGTTTGAAGTAGTGAGTGTACGAGACTTTGACCTAGCCTCTTTAAGTATCAATATGGCGATGAAAGGCTCACGTATTTGGGTGAAAGAGAGTGTCATTCTAATCTCAGCTAAGATCATGCCAGCTGGTGGATATGCAGTTTTACAAGCAATCGAAGGGCAGTCATCTTCTTTATCCATCAACAGTCATCTAAAACGTTTAGAAAAGGGCATGGAAAATGAATTTCTTGCTGTTTCAATTGCAGATAACGGTACTCTTGTCATAACAGATAAGCAAACAAACAAAACCATCTCTAACCTATTGCTGTTTGAAGATCATGGGGATGCTGGAGATGAGTATAATTTTTCTCCGCTTGATCAAGACCAAGTCGTCACAACAGCAAATAATCAAGCGTCTATTCAATTGATTCGCGATGGTAAATTAGAGATTGTGTATCAAATTGATCATCAACTGGAGTTACCTGCACATCTTACGAGTACAAATACTCGGAGTGAGAAAAAACTCCCTTTTACAATTCGTTCATTCGTTTCCTTAAAAGAGGGGATGAAACAAGTAGACGTTAAGACTACGATTCTTAATCAGTCTGAAAATCACCGGCTGCGAGTTCTTTTTCCAACGGGAGTAGCAGCATCTCAATCTCATGCTGAAGATCATTTTGGCGTTCTCTCTCGTTCCAATCAATTAGATTTTCCAGATACATGGAAAGAAGAAGGCTATAACGAAAAACCACTTCCCATTTACCCGCAGCAATCATTTGTGGATCTAAATGATGGGAATACGGGATTAGCTGTTTTTAATAATGGTTTACCAGAATACGAAATTATCAATGATTCTACCATCGCTCTTACCTTGCTGCGCTCGGTGGGACATGTGGGAAAACCAAATTTAGCAATCCGTCCCGGCAGGGTGAGTGGGATTGAATTATCGGCACCTGCTGCGCAAATGAAAGGGAGTTTCATTTGTTCCTATGCCATTTATCCTCATCAAGGAAACTATGATGAGGGGAATGTTGTTTCACAAGCGCATCAATTTATCAATCCAACTGTTTCCGAGCAAATGATGGAACCATCCGAAGGTGGAAAACTTCCATTAACGCAGTCTTTTGTAAAAGTGGATGGAGATAATCTCGTGTTAAGTGCTTTCAAGAAAGCAGACAGAGATGACAATATCATTATTCGAATATACAACAGCGGACGACAATCCAGCCGAGTTGGACGTTTAATAGTTGATGCAACGAAGGTAACGGTAGTCAATCTTCGCGAAGAAGAGACAGGTCAAGAATTAGAAAAACAAGAGGATCAATTTTTGTTACCTCGTTTACATTCTTCGGAGTTTCTAACACTTAAAGTTCATGTGGAAAGAAAGGGATCATCCAAATGAAAAAAGTGACGATTGGAGTGATAGGTGCAGGTCGTATCGGCCGTTTGCATGCTGAGAATCTCCAGACTTTTTCGGATGTAGAAGTGAAGAGTGTATCGGACTTATTTGCTGCAAGTGTGCAGGAATGGGCAAATGAAATAGGGATTTCTATGGTTACCGACGACTATCATCACATACTAGCAGATCCACACATTGATGCCGTGCTGATTTGCTCCCCGACGGATACCCATCCACAAATATTGATGGAAGCAGCGAAAGCTGGCAAACATATTTTTTGTGAAAAACCAGTAAGTTTTTCCTTGATTGAATCAGAGAGAGCTTTACAAAGAGCTTCTGAGTTCGGAATTAAACTGCAAGTTGGATTTAATCGACGTTTTGATCACAATTTTCAGCGTGCTCGAGCCATGGTGGAAGCAAATGAAATTGGAGCACCTCATCTCATCAAAATTACATCTCGTGATCCCGAGCCGCCTTCCAGTGATTATATTGCACATTCTGGCGGAATGTTTATGGACATGTCGATCCATGATTTTGATATAGCTCGCTATCTTGCTGGAAGTGAAGTAGTGGAAGTCTATGTCCAAGGAGCGACTCTGATAAATTCTGTTTTTGCTGAGTATGATGACGTAGATACTGCTATCATTTCGCTTAAATTTGCCAATGGTGCGCTTGGAGTGATCGATAACAGTCGCAAAGCAGTATACGGATATGATCAACGAGTAGAAATTTTTGGTTCAGACGGATGTATTCGGATTGAAAATGATTATCCCAATACCGCTCAGCTTCTTACATCAAAGGGTGTATATCAAGATAAACCAAAATTTTTCTTTTTGGAACGCTATCGTGAGGCTTACATTGAAGAATTGCGCCAATTCATTAGAGCTATCCAAGAAGATCAAGCCGTATTAGTAGATGGCTCTGATGCTTGGCATGCAGAGGTAATTGCCCATGCTGCGAAACAATCGTTACGAGAAGGAAAACCTGTATCCATCGGTAGTAAATAATGCTTTTTGGATCGGAGAGGAAGATATGCAAGAGACAGTTAGTTTGACAATGGCACAAGCACTGCTTCGTTTTTTAGATCAGCAATATGTTTCATTAGACAGTGTGGAGTATAAATTTGTACACGGTGTGATGGGGATATTTGGGCATGGAAATGTGACAGGGATCGGAGAGGCATTGGAGAATGACTCCTATAACTTGCCTTTTATCCAAGGGAAAAATGAACAAGGAATGGTTCATGCTGCAACTGCATTTGCGAAACAATCGAATCGTTTAGGGATTTATGCTTGTACCTCTTCTATTGGACCAGGTGCTCTAAACATGGTGACAGGAGCAGCAACGGCAACAGTGAATCGGATACCTGTATTGCTGCTGCCAGGTGATCACTTTGCTTCACGTCATCCAGACCCAGTGCTGCAGCAAGTAGAAGATCCCACAAATTATACGATAGCCGCAACGGATGCGTTTCGTTCCGTTAGCCGTTATTGGGACCGCATCGAACGGCCGGAACAATTAATTCGTGCAGCTCAGCAAGCGATAAGGGTTTTAACGGATATGGAAAATACGGGTGCAGTGACCTTGGCTTTGCCACAAGATGTACAGGGTGAAGCATATGACTACCCATTATCCTTTTTCCAAAAACAAGTTCATGTGATGGAACGAAGATCGATGACAACTGTTGCAGCGGAGGGTGCATTGGATTTATTTCGCCACAAAAAACGACCGCTGATTATCGCAGGCGGCGGCGTTCACTATTCTCTGGCAACTAGTGAATTAAGCCAGTTTGCAGCGCATTTTGGCATACCAGTTGCAGAGACACAGGCGGGGAAAAGTTCATTAGCCGCTGATCATCCTTTTTATGTAGGGGCAATTGGGGTGACTGGTTCTTCAGCAGCCAATAAACTTGCTAAAAAAGCAGATCTCATTATCGGAATCGGAACACGTTATTCCGACTTTACTACTGCCTCCAAAACTGCATTTGCTAACCCGGAAGCGGAGTTTCTCAACATAAATATCAACCGGGCAGATGCTTTGAAATTAAATGGAAAACCAGTTGTGGCAGATATAAAAGAATCATTGATTTATTTGCATAAAAAACTAGATGACTTAGGCTATCAGACTGCCTATAAGGATCAAGAAATCCAAGAATTACAACGAAAATGGAATCAAGAAGTGGATCGATTGTATTCCATGGAAGTACCAGAGGGATTATCTCAGACTCGTGTCTTAGGTGAATTAAATCGCTTGTTATCTCCTAAGGATGTAGTTGTTTGTGCAGCAGGAAGCCTCCCTGGCGATTTTCATCGTCTCTGGAGGAGCTATGAGCCAAAAACATATCATTTGGAATATGGTTTTTCTTGCATGGGTTACGAAGTTAGTGGTGCTTTTGGTGTGAAATTAGCAGAACCTTCACGAGAAGTATTTGCTGTAGTAGGGGATGGCAGCTTTTTGATGCTTCATTCCGAACTTTTGACAAGTATTCAAGAAAATAAAAAGATAAATATCGTTCTTTTGGATAACCATGGCTTTCAATGTATTCATAATTTACAACGTGAACACGGAAGTGCAGGATTCGGCAACGAGTTTCGAAAACGATCAGAAGTGACAAGACAACTGACCGGAGAAATATTGAATGTGGATTTTGCTCAATATGCAGCAGCGCTAGGAGCTCGAACATTTCGGGTGCAAAATTTGGGAGAACTTCATCAAGCAATGCAGGAAGCACGAAAAGAAGAGCGTTCTACACTGATAGAAGTAAAGGTTTTACCTGGAACAAATTCAGATGGGTATGATGCTTGGTGGCAAGTAGGGGTAGCGGAAGTATCAAATAATGTTAAAGTGCAGCAATCATATGCAGAAACAGAAGCTGCAATTCAACAAGCGAGAAAGCTGTAAGATGAAAACAGAGACAGTTAGGAAAAAAGGGAGGGGAGAGACATGTCGAATTTGATTATTCCCAGTACGTCTCCTGATAAAAATGGGAAGACCGTAGCCATTTCCCCAGCTTTAGCAAATTGGAAATATATAGGTTTTGAAGTGTACACACTGCGGTCTGGAGAAAAAATACAACAGATATCAGGAAATCAGGAGTTTTGCTTTGTTCTTCTAAGTGGTCAAGCCCATGTGTCGACCCGCGCATTTCAATGGAGGAATATAGGGAAGCGAGCCACTCCTTTTGAAAGAATACCTCCGTTTTCTATTTATTTAACAACAAATGATCAAATTGAAATAGAGGCAATCACTTCGCTTGAAGTAGCGGTTTGCTATGCTCCAGGGAAAGGAACTTTTGCCACTCGATTAATCCCTCCAGAGGAAGTTGGCATAGAAGTACGGGGATCTGGAAATACAGAGCGATTGATTCATAATATTTTACCTGAAGGAGAAAAAGCAGATTCTTTATTAGTCGTTGAGGTATTTACACCAGAAGGGAACTGGTCGAGTTATCCACCTCATAAGCACGATGAGGATAAGCTGCCAGAAGAATCTTATTTGGAAGAAACCTATTATCATCGTATCTCATCTAAAAATGGGTTTGCTGTCCAACGCGTATATTCAGATGATCGTACGCTTAATGAGACATTAACTGTTTCTGATCGAGACGTTGTACTTGTTCCAAGAGGTTATCACCCTGTATCTGCTCCTCCAGGGTATGATCTTTACTATTTGAATGTAATGGCAGGACCAGTTCGAACATGGAAGTTTAAAAATGATCCGGATCATCAGTGGTTGTTAGAGCGAGGAAAAGAGGTGGATCATCAATGAACTATCTGACTTTTAAAGATGATACAGCTATAGATTTTATTGGATTAGGCAGATTGGCGATTGATTTAAATGCAAATGAAATCAATCGCCCAATGGAAAAAACAATCACGTTTACCAAATATGTTGGTGGCTCCCCTGCAAATATTACGATCGGTTTATCTCGCTTGGGAGTGAAAACAGGTTTTATAGGAAAAATCGCTGATGATCAGATGGGGCGTTTTATTCGTGAGTATTTGAACCATAATCACATTGATCATTCTAGAGTAGTGACGGATTATACTGGAGCTGTTACAGGACTTGCTTTTACCGAGATCAAAAGCCCGGAAAATTGCAGTATTTTGATGTATCGAGATAATGTGGCAGATTTGCGATTAGCCCCGTCTGAAGTGGATGAGAACTATATCAAACAAGCGAAAATTTTGCTTATTTCCGGTACTGCACTCGCTGCAAGTCCTTCTAGAGAAGCAGTGTTTTTGGCAGTGGAGTACGCCAAAAAACACCGTACAATGGTCGTTTTTGATCTGGATTATCGTCCATATACTTGGAAATCAACGATCGAAACAGGAATTTATTATCGTTTGATTGCGGAAAAAAGCGATTTGATTCTAGGGACACGAGAAGAGTTTGATCAGATGGAGACAGTTGTGGATCAAACAGCAACAGATGAACAAACAGCCTCTCATTGGTTTGAACATCAGGCAAAAATAGTGATTATCAAACATGGAAAATCAGGATCTATTGCCTATACACCTGATGGTGTCAAACATCAAGGGAGATCCTTTCCTGCTAAGGTGATCAAAACCTTTGGTGCAGGCGATTCATATGCAGCTGGACTCTTATTTGGACTCCTTTCTGGCTGGGAGTTGACCGTTAGTATGAATTTTGGGAGTGCCGCAGCAGCGATCGTCGTATCAAGTCATAGTTCTTCCGATGCAATGCCAACCGAAAAACAAGTAAAAAATTATATCCAAAAGTATGCAGCAGAGGAGATGAGCAAATGACTACAGTGGAAAAATTAAAAAATTGGATTGGTGGGAAATGGCAAGCATCTACCTCCGATCAATCAGAAGTAGTCCCTAATCCAGCTACGGGCGAGACAATTGCTTATGTCCCATTGTCGAATCGCCAAGACTTAGACGTTGCTGTAGCTGCAGCCAAACAGACATTTGTGAGTTGGAGTCGAGTACCAGTTCCAAGACGAGCTCGAATTCTATTTCGTTATCAACAATTGTTGGTTGTCCATTGGGATGAATTAGCACGATTGATTACCCAAGAAAATGGAAAAAGTTACAAAGAAGCTTATGGAGAAGTACAACGCGGCATTGAGTGTGTCGAGTTTGCAGCAGGTGCTCCTTCCTTGATGATGGGAAAACAATTGCCCGATATTGCAACAGGAATTGAGTCAGGGATGTATCGATATCCGGTTGGAGTTGTTGGAGGAATCACTCCATTTAACTTTCCAATGATGGTACCTTGCTGGATGTTTCCGTTGGCGATTGCTTGTGGGAACACATTTGTGCTCAAACCATCCGAGAGAACTCCATTACTAGCAAATCGCTTAGCTGAATTGTTTCACGAAGCAGGGTTACCAGCAGGGGTTTTGAATGTGGTGCATGGTGCACATGATGTCGTAAACGGACTACTCGAGCATGCCGATATAACGGCTATTTCCTTTGTAGGTTCGCAACCGGTTGCCAAATATGTTTACCAAACAGGTACAATGCATGGGAAACGAGTGCAAGCACTTGCAGGGGCAAAAAATCATACGATTGTAATGCCGGATGCTGATTTGGAACAAGCAGTTTCACAGATTATAGGGGCTGCATTTGGTTCTGCTGGAGAGCGTTGTATGGCATGTGCTGTTGTTGTTACAGTTGGCGGGATTGGTTCTGCTTTTAAAGCAAAACTAGTAGAAGCAACAGAGAAAATAGAGATTGGAAATGGTCTGGATGAACATGTTTTCTTAGGGCCTGTAATTCGAGATGGGCACAAAGAACGGACGATTTCTTATATAGAAACAGGAGAAAAAGAAGGTGCTTTTTTATTACGAGATGGCCGAAAAGATGCTGCATCGAATTTAGACGGCTATTTTGTTGGGCCAACGATTTTTACTGATGTGATGCCAGAGATGACAATCTGGAAAGAGGAAATTTTTGCGCCTGTTCTTTCCGTCATAGAAGTAGACACATTAGAAGAAGCGATTTCCTTAGCAAATAAATCGCTATTCGCCAATGGTGCTTGTATTTTCACTGATAGCGGACAAGCCGTTCGCCAATTTCGAGACACCATTGATGCTGGAATGCTTGGAGTAAACTTAGGTGTCCCTGCGCCTATGGCATTCTTTCCGTTTTCAGGGTGGAAAGATTCTTTTTATGGAGATCTTCATGCTAATGGAACCGACGGTGTAGAATTTTATACTAGGAAAAAGATGGTGACTGCCAGATGGTAATTCATACATCAAAGCATGATGGATTACTAACTTCGATGAAAGAAATGTTAAAAGATGCAAAAAACCATCGATATGCAGTTGGGCATTTTAACCTGACTAATCTGGAATTTACCCAAGCTATTCTCCGTGCTGCGGAGGAAGAACAAGCTCCTGTTATTCTTGGCGTAAGTGAGCCTTATATTCCTTATTTCGGCGGCTATCGAGTAGTTTCATCTCTTGTTTCTACATTGGTTACAGAGTTGAAGATAACTGTTCCAGTAGCTTTGCATTTGGATCATGGGACATCTTATGAAGCTTGTATACAAGCGATTCAAGCTGGTTTTTCTTCTGTTATGATTGATGCTTCCTCACGTTCATTGGAAGAAAATATAACGATTACATCTCAAGTGGTGGAAGCTGCTCATGCTGTAGGAGTGACAGTAGAAGCAGAACTTGGGAGAATTGGCGGCCAAGAAGATGATACTGTCCTTTCAGAAGCAGAGGCATCCTATGCAGTTCCCGCTCATTGTGAATTATTGGTACAGGCGACGAATATCGATTGTCTTGCTCCAGCATTAGGTTCGGTTCATGGTCCTTACAAAGGGGAACCAAAACTAGGGTTTACTCAGATGCAGGAAATCCAGCAATTAACAGGCGTCCCATTGGTCTTACATGGGGGTACGGGGATACCAGATTCAGATATACAAAGAGCTATTTCTTATGGAACCGCAAAAATAAATGTAAATGCTGATAATCAAATTGCTTGGACAAACGCCATTCGAAAAACGTTACAAAATAATACAGAAGTTTATGACCCTAGAAAATATCTTGTTCCAGCTCGGGATGCAATTCAACAAAATGTAATGCAGAAAATGCGCCAATTTGGATGTGCAGATAGAGTATAACAACTGAAGGTGAGAACATGAGACAACGAGAATATCCTTTTCAGATTGGAATACATCCTATCAATTGGATTGGTGAGGATGTTCGGGAACATGGAGAGCACTATCTCTATGAACAAGTACTAGATGAGATGAATGCTTTGGGCTTGAGAGGCACGGAAATGAGCCGTAAGTTTCCGACAGATCCGATTTTACTCCGCAAAGAACTACAAAAGCGTAATATACAATTGGTTAGTCAATGGAAATCAGTATGGTTTTCCAATTCTGATCCAGACGTTCGTAAACAAGAGCTTCAGGCTTATCGGGAACATGCTCAGTTTCTTCAACAGATGGGAAGCAAAGTGATCAGTACAGCAGAAATAGGTGGATCTCTTCATTGGGACCCAATTCGCAGTAAACAGGAGAAGAAAGTAGAAACGCTTACAGAAGAAAAATGGGAAGCACTGACTGCAGGATTAAATCAAGCTGGAGAGATTGCACGAGAACTTGGATTACAGTTAGCATATCATCATCATGGTGGCACCGTAATAGAGAAGGAGGCAGAAGTAGATCGGTTAATGGAAATGACCGATCCAGAGCTTGTTACGCTTCTTCTTGATACTGGACATGCCATTTATGGTGGAATTGATCCGATGGTTTTATATCAAAAATACCATGATCGGATCACTTACATTCATTTGAAAGATATCCGTCATGAATTATTGCTTCAATCCCAACAAGATGAAGCTGATTTCCTTACATGTATTCGTCGTGGAGTGTTCACAGTACCTGGAACAGGGGCATTTGATTTTGAACCACTGATTCGACAATTGATCGCAGATAAGTATTCAGGTTGGTTGATGATTGAAGGAGAACAGGATTCACTTATTTATCCGCCTGTTAAATATGCACAACTGTCGTTAGCTTACTTAAAAAATCTGTTTTCGAGATGTTTGAACGAAGTTTAATATCTATCAGTCTTTCGACAAAAGTTTGTTGGTTTGTACATTTAGCCATTACACCAGTAGAACCAGATTGGTTTTAACCTAGTCGATGATAAATGGTATAAAAATTATAAAATGAACGCATCTAGTCAATGGCTTTGATGCGTTCATCCTTTCGTAAGTTTTATCGTTTTGCTGAATCCCTTATTGAATTAGCTAAATCCTATGATCGAGATGCGAAAAGGATTAGAATGGAACATAACGATTCTATTGATTAATGTAATGGACAAGTGCCTGTTGATTTTTATTGCTTTTTATCTTTACGTTTCACTATAAACATTTTTGACTAATCATGTACTCCTAAATGGCATAGAATCGACAACCATGTCACGAACGCAAGTTGGCGAATAAATGGAAAAATGACTTGAGTCCAAATAACACCTCAAGTCATTTTTATATGGGTAACACCAGCGTAGCTGTCACTAGTGCGTCAGATTTTCAAACAATAGGATTAGTATTTTGTACTATACATCTCTAACCTTTTACAAAACAAAATGCATATCTTGTATGTTAAGGGTAACAATAATTCTGATCGGTTTCGTGCCGGTCCAAAGTATATATATTCTGACTTGGCTAATCCGAGTCCTAAGAAAAAGGCCACTCTTTGAGTGGTCTTTTTGATTCAATTTTAAAAATTTCCATTTCAAGATAGAATCAACACCATGACCTGCCGTGACAGGGGTTTTCGTTTTCTTTCAGTCTCAGTCCATCGTAGCAATCATTCGAATTTGGTGATAACAGCCTCTGAATTTCCTTCGAATTCTCCCCAATCAATTTTCTCATTTTTTATAGACCACCTCTTTTTTGTTTCATCATAAACGAGTCGAAAACCACCGTGATGAGTTTCTGTTTCTCCATTCACCTCGTATTGGAAATAAGCCTTTAACATAAACATAAGATAAGGGTCGTAAAAGGCAGGTTCTTCTATCTCGGGTTTTGAATTTTTAAAATCGATTCCTGTTTCTATTAACTTTTCATTTTTATCTTGACTAATATCCAAACAAGTAAAATCAACGTTTCCAGAAACAAGTGTGACGTGATCATCATCACGGTTATCTTCTATTTTTGACTGTACGCATTGTTTGGCGAATTCATTAAAAAATTTGGTCAGTTGTTTTCGCAACTGCGGATCTGCCTTTGGTTGAAATTCCATTGATTCAGACCCTTCTTTTACTTGCTGTGTATCGCTTTTCATTTTCCCCCAGGGAAATGTCCATTCTGCATGAACTTTAGATCCAACATTGGTCGTGATAACAAGATAATCATCTGTAGTATCGGTATCAACGGGTTTATCGTTGATATAAATTTTTGCATCATAATTTTTTAGAGATAAATTGATTGAGATATCTTCACTTGGCACAGCGTTTGTGTATTTTGAAGTTTCAGTTTCTGTCCCTGTGCTTGTATTAGTGTAATGAATTACTCCACCAATCACACTTATAAGCAAAACACAAAACAAAGTCAGTTTCGTCCAACCAGCTGTACGATACCCATTTCTATGTAACTTTCTATGTAACCACATTTGCATGATATAGAAAATCGCAACACAGAACGCCGTTCCGACGCCAGCAATAATTCCAATAAGAATCAGGGAGAGAATTCGTCCAAATAAACCTAGAGATCGAAAAAATAACTTACTGATAACACTTTCTGTTGTTCGCTGGAAATCATGTGAACTCGGCGAGGTGTATTGATGCGTAAGCGGTTTTTGCTGTTCGCCGCCATTATTTTCTACATAGCGCTCTACAAACCAAGAACCAAGACGAGATGCCTGCCTCAGCAGTATACTCGCTTCTTCGCTCGTACCTTCTCCTAGATGTGCTGCTCGATTGCCTGCTTTACGGATATTGTGGAATATCTTCAATATTTCTTCTGATAATAGTTGTGTTTCCTCTAGTTTACTTAGTTTATCTACTTGATTCTCCATCTCTAGAGGATTGATTCCCTCTAAATGGAGAATCTCATCTGTCATTTTTTCTGCAAATAAACGCAGTTTAAATAGTGCCACACTAGGATCACTGGTCACGTATTGTTCTGCTTCCTGTCCAAATTTACCAAGCGACTGCCATCTGCCTGTCAATCGATCAAAATTACTGTTCATATTATTCACCGTTCGTGTTGTTCACCGCCTACATGTTGATCTTAGGAATATTTACAAATAATCTTAATAATACCACATTTGATTGGCACTGCTATTCTTTCAAAAATGCATATCCTATGTACTTTGGTAACAATAATTCTGATCAGTTTCGAATTGGTCCAAAGGTTATATTCTAGGAATCTAGCAACCATCAGGAAAGAGATAAAAGATTCTATTATAGAAAAGCTAGAAGGGGCGAGATTAGATATATTATCTGCTGTCGCTTCTATTGTTTATGGAGATCAAGCGGATGTAGGGGACATTGATAATATGCCTGTGGTTTGGTTGTTACCTTCTCCACATCAGCCAGATTTGATAAGCGGCCACACTGCAATACATGACTTTCTTTTCAATTTCATTGTTATGATCCATGAATTTGATAATGAAACAGGAAAAGACTTAGCCGAGGATTTAGCCGCAAAGGTTTATGATGTTATCATTTCTGATCGAACTTTAAACAACAAAGTATATGATGTACGCCCACAAATCTTTGATCCATCGTATGAAGCTGTACAGAACAGTAACATCTATTGGGCATCATGCGAATTTGCATTCAGAATTCAAAGGAGGGAATAGATCGACTTTAGTTCTATTATTTAGAATAGACATGTTTCCTCAAGAGTAGGAGTCCCTCTATCATGGAGAAGGTTGAGAAGGACGGCAGGGTTGTGAGGTCATCTTCACAGATGCCAACCTTGACGTTTGGATTAATGATTGGGCGAACGATAATGAAGTAATTGATACTAATGGTATCAATTACTTCGCTTTGGCTTTTCGTATCCTGATAAGCACAACATCTCTGTAGGACAGGCTAAGAATGGTGAGCCTTGGGATTACAGGGGCGGTTGGGTTCGTCCTGGACAGTCCAAGAACTTCAGTGGAGTGAAGGTAACTAACCAGTGCCGTCTTCCGTATATTCTTCATGAGACTGGTAGAACTTCAACACTCTATCTATCAGTTGGTTCTGAAAAGAGCCAGTCTGCACATGATCATCTGTGCAGACCTCAATCGAATATAAATCATATCAAATAGATCCAATGACTAGTAGAGATACTGGTCATTTTTTATTGAGAGGGGTTTTATTATAGGAGTTACTAGATATCTAGCAGCAGAAGAAACAACCTTTGGTACTGCTGCTACCGCAGTAGAAACCATTGATCCAGCAAGTGCGGAACTTGATCCAAGTGGAGATCAAGTTTTAATTTATGAAGGAATTTTACGTCAAGACAGAACAGTAGCAGCCGGACAATACACAAGTGAAGGAAGTATTGAAACACCATTCGATCTGGAAGCGTTCCCTTGGTTCTTGAAATGGGCGTTAGGTGGACATTCCGTAACAGGAACAGAAGCACCGTATGCACACAGCTTCTTCCCACAAGATTCAGCATTGATGAAATCCTTTACGGCTAGAGTGGGGAAAGATGTGTTCGAGCATATATTCAGTGGTTGTGTAGTGGATACCTTAACGATTGAACTGGATGATGATTTCCTGACAGGGAGCATAAGCAGACCAAAAAGGTTCATTGAATTCGAATCCTAGCTTTACTCAGGGAACCATATATGCCCCTCATCAAGTAACTGCAAGTATTTCCGGCGTTGATGAATCAGCGTTTATTGAAAACTTTTCTATCAAGATGGAAGCGGACCTATTGAATTTACGGTTACAAATACTGTTGCAACTTATTAAGGGGGGGACTGGGGAGATACATGTGAAAACAGGACTAACCTAAGAATATTTACCAATAGCATAGAAAGACCTACAACCGTTGGGCTAATAGGGTAAAAATCACTTTTGAACTGTCTTCATTTTTTGTTGCATCTCATCTAGCATTCGTTGCTGTACAATGCGAGAATCAAGTTCAGGGTTCAAAATATGCTGGATGTATTGCTTGGCACTGATATCGATCTGTTCATCCGTTACTTGATTCGCGTCATAGAGTTTGAAATATGGAAGTATTCTCATACCTATTTGGTTGGCAAAAGCTTGCAAAGGGCGAGTTAGTTCGCTGATGGTATAACCAACCATTCCTCCAGCTTGGTAAGATGTTTCTACACCACCAATGGAGATGGCAAGTACAAGTTCTTTGCCTGCTACTGCTTTGCCTCCAGAACGAAACAGCCATGTAGTTGTGAAAACTTCATCCAACCATTGTTTTAGTAGAGGTGGAATGCTGTACCATTGAAATGGAAATTGAAGGATAATACGTTCATGTTCTGCTAGTAATGTTTGCTCATGTGCGATGTCAATTGTTTTCTCAGGATATTCAGCGTATAAATCATGTACTGTTACTTTGTCGGGATGTTGGTTCAATTCTGCCATCCAACGTTTATTGACGCGAGATTGTTGTACATTTGGGTGAGTGATGATGCCTAATATCTTTTTCAACTTTTCTGTAACTCTCCTCTTATTGATGATTATCATTCTTTACTTCATTCTCTATGGTTTGCTTTATCACTTGTGCTCCTCGATCAATACGCACTCGCATTTCAGGTTCTGTATTATCGGGTAGAAAATCAGAGATCCATACAAGTGTGCTTTTGTTATCACCCTCGGCAAAAACTTGAAAAGAAGCATGATGGTGGATTAAGGGTGGATTACTTCCTTCCACTACCGCATAAGCAAACCGATATGCTTCATCGTCGATAGAAACAATCCGTTCACGTACTACGCCTCCATGTGGAAAGATAAGAGTTCTATTATTACCGTCCAACTGGGTATCCAAAGTATATCCTGGCACGAATCGCCGATGTACCGATCCGACATCTCTCACTGCGTCCCATACTTGTTCAGGTTTTGCCTCGATTATGATTTCTTTACGAATAGTAGCCAATTATTTCTCCTCCTTATAATCAATCATATTTTTGATTGATATAATAGTCAATCAAAAACTAAAAATTATTACGGCTTTAATAGCGAGATGGATGATTCGACCACTTGATCCAAATACTTTTTTAACTTCTTTTTCAAATCTTCTTTCACTATTCCTTGTGTGATAAGTTCTTGCTGAATGTGATCTATATAATTCATTCCTTGGGATATGGACCCCCAAAATTGCATAGCTATCAAATTTGCATCTCCCTTTTGAATGGTACCCTGTACAATTCCTTTTTCAATAGCTTGTGTCATCGGAGATGTAAAACTATTTACCCACTCGAATGGAGAAAGCTCATCTGGCTTGTATAAATGATGTAAATCTAATCCAATTCGCATGTAAAACCGTGGTGTGATGGGATTTTCTATAATACGCTCACAAAAGAATTGTGCATAACTTTTAAACAATGCAAACACGGATATTTCTTGCTCGAAATGAGCTTTCGTGAAACGATTGAACTCCTCCATCATATATTCATATAGTTCATGGAACAAAGTCTTCTTATTTTTGAAATAGTAGTAAACTAGCCCATGTGCTAGTCCAGCCTGATCAGCAATAGCACTCATTTCAGAAGCAGAGTAGCCTTTATGGACATAAACATGGATCGCTGCCTGTAAAATTTCTTTTCTTCGTTGATTTCGAATTTCTTCATATTGTTCTTTGGAACGAGGGGACATTTCAGTTTATTCTCCTTTCTATTGACTATGATTTTAGTCAAAAAAGTAGGGAAAAACAACCTACTAGTATTCCATTTGCTCTATATTGGCTGTGCAAGTATTTTTTTATTAAGTATACCTTTTGGTGTGATGGAATTTAATACACAAAAAAGTATGGAAGACATATCACCAATTTTTGAAAGGGGGCTACTATCAGAAGGCGGGACACCAGCTCAGCCAGAGCTGGTGTCCCATGAGCCCTGTTATACAGTTGGACTCAATGATTGATCACTAGATCGGCGATCTCCTCTCCGTTGTATGCGTGTTTGAGAGGCCCACGAACTCGCGTACCTCTTGAGGCATCGGTTTCCCATTTTCTCAGTAGAACCCGAGAGCCTTTGAAGCCACATCGAGCAGACCGGTTTCGCTGAACCGATTCGTCTTCAGGATGACCATGAAAGGTTCATCCTTGTAGGTGCCATCGACGGACCAGACGCTCATGAAAAGCCTTTCCTAGCGATTGGATGATCATCACCACTGTATTATAGTTAATCCCAAAGTAAATAACAGAAGGCGTTTGCTGGGTTCTAGGCCTGATAGTATCATTCTCATCTAATTAAAATCCTCTTCTTTAATAAGTCTAGACACGAAATATAATTTATCTGCGTTTTGGAAAGATTCATTTAATGCCAATTGACATGCCACCTCATATTTATAAACATCCTTTTCAACTAGATGCGGTTCCTCATTCTGAAAAATCATATATGTCCCTTCATTGGACTCGTAAACTCTATTGAATCTAGGAATGGTGCGTATTTTATTATTAATATCCGGATTATACTGTTCTAGGTTATCTTCATCCCATTGTTTGATAATCTCCCCCCTTTTGATAACACACAATTTCTGGAACAAATATAATTGCAAACCACGAATATAATCTGTCTGACCCAAATATGGTTTTAGAAATTCTTTGATATCAATTGTTGCATGAGTAAACCAATCGCTGTCCCATTTTTTGTAAATACAAAATTGAGGCAATGGAGCTCTTGTATCGAACACATCAAGCTTCTTTCCTTGGAAATATCGAATCCACTGTGTTTTCTCATTTTCTTTCAATGATTCTCTCTCCTTATGTTTGTCTATAAATCAGATCCCCATATACCTTACTTGTATAAACCCATATTCAACAAAGCGTTCTTTTGGTTATCTACACATTAAAGTGAGTAATTGGTTCAAATAGATCTCCTAGTAGGCCTAGAACTAGCATCCGGCGACTGAGAGGTAACCGAACCACATAATGGATTACCCTGCGGTTTGTGATCGTTTCTTTGAATACACAAAATCTTATAACAAGTGATACACACTTGCTTTATTTGGAAGACTGGGCATCGGGAAAAAATAGCCAATTTGGTATAAAATAAAGAACACTAAGTTGCATACAACTTCTCTCCATAAGGATTAACGTGGAAACCAAGAAGATTATTCCATTCACTCCTGATTTTGATCGCCGTAAGAAGGTTAAGGGTGACCCTCGAGTTTGCGAGATTCTCGTAGATCTGGGAAAAGGGTTCTCAAGTTTTGGAGCTGGTACAGGGCTTTTCCTTGATCCAATAACAGTGCTTACATCTGGTCACACACTCAAGGACGCTAAGAAGGTATATGTTCGAACTTCATCAGGTGTCCTTTATCAAGCCAATGGATATTGCTTCCATAAGGAATATGTCAATCCTGATAAAGACTTTGGACTTATCACCCTGCCCGTCAAGGCTACTTCCAAGTTCTTTGAGCTTGCTTGTTTTCAGAATAGGAACCTTCATTTGGAAATGGTAGGTTATCCATTGGACAAGCCAGAGCAAGAGCTCTATGGTCTGACCACCGATGTAGTCAGTAGTTCTGAGGGAGTGTTTTGTGATTCCTATATTTACCTTGGCATGTCAGGAGGTCCATGCTTTTCCAAGAACAAGGCATATAGCATGATTCAAGGCGCATCTGGAGATCCTCTACCAGGTAACATTCTGGCTGTTCGTAAAGCGATCATTACGCCAGTCACACCCACGATGATCAATTGGATCGAGGAGAAAATGCATTCCAAGAGGTAGCTGGAAATAGAGTTATCTCTAAACGGGCTGTTTTCCATTTATGTAGGAGAACAGCCCGACTAATATGACTGAATAAACCCAGACTCTCATTCACTAAGAAGTATTTTTTTACGCTAGATTGATGGCTTCCTAATTGAACAGAAGTCATCTTTTTTTATTTGGCCCAGTGACCAATGGAGAGATCGAACTCTAGTCTAGTCTTGTTACGAAGTGGGGTATGGAGTTTTTTGCTGATAATCCCAATGATCCTGAAACACGACAGAGTGCCACAATTGTTGAAAGCTCTGTTTTCTGAGAATTCAACTGTTTTCCCCCTAGTGGGAAAAACGACTGAATGAGTGTTTTATTTGACAAACATGAAAAACCCAGGTCGCCGTATTATCGTGATCCCTATAACGTTGATCATTGTAACGAAAAATACAATTTTCTACATTTTATGTATCCATTGTTTTAAGTACCATAGAGAATATGTAAGAAAGTTTCCAGCTCTGTTCTAGACTAGGAGGACACCATGACAGAAAACATGGTATTACAAGAAGCAGAAAACTTCATTCTAACCTGTTATCAAGAACTAGGAAAAAGCAGCAAAACTGCACATCAACGAATAGAAGATATAAAAAAAGAAGTTACCGTGTCAGACTTCTATCATCATACATATGAAGAATTAGTTTATGGAGCCCAAATGGCTTGGCGTAACTCCAATCGATGTATTGGAAGATTGTTTTGGAACCGACTTCATGTCTTTGATGCTAGAGATAAATTTACCATTGAAGATGTGTCAAATGCTCTTTTTGAACACATCTCTTTTGCTACCAATAACGGGGAAATCCAACCTACTATCACCATTTTTCCAGCAGAACAAAATGAATTTCAACCTGTGCGTATCTGGAATCAACAACTCCTACGCTATGCAGGGTATGAAACTGCACATGGAGTGGTAGGTGACCCTTCTTCCCTATCTTTTACAAAGGCATGTCTGGACCTAGGATGGAAGGGGGAAGGGACAGCTTTTGATATCCTCCCACTTGTCATCCAAATCAATGGTGATAATCCTGTTTATATCCCAATTCCTCAGGAGTTAGTATGTGAGGTTCTTATTCATCACTCTTCTTATCCCAAGATAAGTGAGCTAGAGATAAAATGGTATGCTGTTCCCATCATTTCTGATATGCGTTTAGAAATCGGTGGAATTAACTATGTGGCAGCACCTTTTAACGGTTGGTATATGGGAACAGAGATCGGAGCTAGAAATTTAGCAGACGAAGATAGGTATAATTTGCTTCCAGCAGTTGCGGACATCATAGGGCTAAATCGCGAAAGCAATGCAACCCTCTGGAAAGATCGCGCATTGGTGGAGTTAAATATCGCTGTGTTAGATTCCTTTAAAAAAACGGGTGTCAGCATCATAGACCACCACACTGCAGCACAGCAGTTTAAAACGTTTGAACGAACAGAACAAAAAAATGGGCGAGATATTACAGGAGAATGGGCTTGGTTAATTCCTCCTATGTCACCTGCAACAACGCATATTTTTCATAAACCATACAAAAATAGCATCCTAAAGCCAAACTATTTTTACCAAGAACGACCTTACGAGGGATAAGAAAAGTGACTGTGTGATGTGCACCCCCAAAAGTTAAACTCAAAAATCTAACTTAGATACCTAGAACCAGTTGAAGTAGGAGCCAAACGCCAGTAGCGCATCAATTCTCCCCAAACCATGTCTAATATCCATTTGCTGGACGAATTACACTTCGTCGGGCGTTTGCTGGTTTTAGGCCGATAAGGGGGAAATATGACTGAAAGCAATCAAAAACGTTTAAGAATTCTGAGCGAGGATGATTTCAAAGAGATTTTTGGTAGGCCGAACTTTACATATGAAGATCGTTGCTATTATTTTTCGCTTTCGCAACCCGAGAAAGAGTTGCTGCAAAGACTGCATTCTGTCAAGTCTAAGGCTTATTTAGTTTTGCAACTTGGTTACTTCAAGGCCAAACACCTATTTTTTACATTTGACCTCTACGAAGTGAAGGAAGACTTACAACACATTTTGAAGCAACATTTCAATAACAGAAAAATGGCTGATTTGAGTTGGAAACACATTGATCAGTTAGCTCGTCAATTTAAGCGGTCTCTTCGCTCTATATTTTTGATGGTTGACTTTGCAGCTCCTTCTCCTCATGATCCGCTGATCGAAGCGGTTCATTTAATGAAGAGAGCTTTTAAGAAGAATAAGCCATTAGGACAATATCCTTTTTGAAAAGGAACTTGAAACTCGTATTATAGAGGTAAACCAGCGTATTGAATCTGGAGAAAATAAACATATTTAAGTCAAAAAACGTGGTTCACATAGCCGTTGGACACTCCCCTATACTCGTGACAATGAGTCAACGAATCATTTATTTTTCGAGACACTAAAGCTATTGAGATTAGAAGTGTTTTGCATTATGTGAATCAACATTGTCAGTTCTTTTAGATGCAGAAGAAAAAATCGCCGAGTTACAACAAGAGATGCATGAAAAGCTAACGATGCTAGATCAAGGACTCCCCAAAAACAAAAAGAAATCCATTACCGACTATAAAGGCGGATGGATTTCTGTTGCGGATTACGACATACGAGGCGAACCCAAACGGTTAGCTTATCTCAAAAAAGAGATTGTGAACCGATGGTGGATGATTAATCTCATTGATATATTAAAAGAAACAGACTTACGAATAGGTTTTACTAATCTCTTTCAAACCTTGGCTACCTATGAGTGATTGGATCGAAAAACCATTCAAAAACGGTTGCTTCTTTGTCTGTATGGATTAGGAACCAACACAGGATTGAAACGGGTCTCCTCTGGCAATTTAGATGTAACTTATAAAGACCTGCTGTATATCAAGCGAAAATACATCTACAAAGTAGTTTAAAAGCAGCAAACGAATTATTAGTAAATGCCATCTTAGCTGATCGCCAAGAAGAGATTTGGGGAAAAGAACGACTTGTGCATCCGATTCTACATATGATCAAAATTTACGAACACAATGGTTTCCGCGTCATCGCGGATCCGGAATCTCTGTGTATTGGCATGTGGAAGAAAAATCGATGTGTGTCCATTCATCTGTCAACACACCCAATTCATCTGAAGTCATCGCCATGCTCCATGGATTGTTAACCCATAACACCAATAATGAAATAGACAAGACTTTGTGGACATACATGGACAAAGTGAAGTAGGTTTTGCCTTTTGCTATTTACTAAGGTTCAAACTCATGCCACGACTGAAAAATATTCATTCTAAGAAACTGTACAAACCTAAAACTGGAGTGCAATATCCCCATTTGCAGCCGGTTCTCGTACAAAAGCCCATTGACTGGGATCTCATTCGCAGGCAGTATGATGAAATGGTAAAATATGCAACCGCCTTACGATTATACTAGCAGACACCGAGTCCATCCTGAAGCAATTTTCGAAAACACCTCCCATCCTACCTATAAAGCCTTACAGGAGTTAGGGAAAGTTTTAAAAACGATCTTTTTATACGAATACCTTCATGTGGAAGAAGTGCGTATCGAAATCCATGCTGGACAAAATGTCGTGGAAAATTGGCATTCAGGCAGTGACTTTATCTTTTATGGAAAAGGGGGAGAAATCCAAAAAAATCAACCTTAAGAACAGGAAATTGCCATCCTAAGTCTCCACTTACTGTAAAATTGCTTGGTCTATATCAACACGCTTAAAATCCAACATTGCAAGAAAAAGAATGGGCGGACAAAATGCCATCAGAAGATTATCGAGCTCTCACTCCTCCTATTTACAACCACATCAATCCGTATGGTGAATTCCGTATGGATCTCGATCAGCGTTTAGCTTTATTGACCTAATAAAATGAACCATCCCTTTTTTGATCGGTTCATTTTTCATTATATGGTTACGTTACCCCTTAGTCGCCGGATGCTGGTTCTACCCCCTGTAGGGTAGAGTACCAGAGAACATGTCATTACTCGCAAAGAGGAAAGTACCCAAAAAAGAAAGAGGTTTATAAAAAGCCCCTTTCTTTAATGTTTCTTATCATGCCTATGCTTACAATAATACTTAATCTTTTCCTTGCCTTTATGCTTATAAACTTTAATCTTAAGTTTATCGCAGTCATTATTGGAAGGTTTTACTTCTTCCGGTATGTAATCAGTATAAGTGGTTAGGTCCTGTTCTGTTTCTACGTATAGATCTGGATCTGACTGAGCAGATGCACCGTTACCTGTAGGAATAGCAATCATAGAAATAGAAAGACAGGCAACTGTGCTAAATACAATCAATCGATTTTTCCATTTTTCCATTTGTAAAGCCCTCCATTAATTCAGATGTTTTCTAATTATGGGATAATTTTAACAATATAAACTAATTCTATGTTTGTACTTATTATGTATTTTGTGGGTCATGATCGTTCTGGTATTATCCCAAAGCTGAAAAAATAGATTTAACTGGTTGTCAAAAGTGATTTCATGAATTCAGTCTATCAAAGTGTATAGGTTGGCAGCAATGTACATGCTATATAAACCACAGAAACCAGATAAGAAAGGAGGAAGTTATGAAAAACAATAATTCTTCAAAAGTTATCGTTCGTTCTGCATCTGGATGTATTGGATATGAAAGAATTTCGTTCTCTCTTGCTTGCTTATCCCGGAACGTATGAGGAATATAAGAAGAAGTATCCCAAAGGATCAAGTATGGAAACCATTATTCGAGTTCTACAAGATGTGGCAAAATCATACGATGTAATCGGCTTAGGCATCACTGAACATTTCCCTTGGGATGCATATTTTCTGCAGAACATGTTGTCCCGCTTACCATTGATTGGTGATATCAATAATAAAGAACGTCCATCATATAATACGCTTTAAAATTCTCTTTAATAAGTGTATTTTTGCTGGGAAAAGTAGGTTGTTTTCTTCTTGAAATCCGACATTATCAAATAAATTAACTGTATTCAAGGGTTTCTGTGCATACTTATAGGATTAAAAATTGTCTCTAGTCAAAAAAACATATTTAAGTTCTCTAAGGGACATGAAACTCTTTTTCAAGTATACTGGAATGAAATGTGGATTAGATTGCAAATACTGGAGGTTTAAAAACTTGACCATCGAATCAGAACATGATCTCATCGCCCTGCAGAAGATTGGCCGTATCGTCGCAATGGCCCGTGAAGAGATGCTGTCTTCTGTCCGGGCGGGAGTCACAACGGCAGAGCTCGACCGTATCGGAAAAAGGGTACTGGATGAACACGGAGCTATCTCCGCACCTGCTATCACCTACGGTTTTCCGGGAACAACTTGTATCTCCGTGAATGAGGTGGCTGCGCATGGCATTCCAGGCCCTCGGATACTGGAGGAAGGGGATGTCGTTAATATTGATGTGTCGGCGGAGCTGGGAGGATATTATGCTGATACTGGGGCAACGATAGTGGTAGGAACTGGTTCGCTGCACAAGGAAAAGCTGTGTCAGAGCTCGCTTCGCGCATTGCATCAAGGAATTCAGAATGCTAGGGCGGGTGCAAAGATCAGCGGCATCGGACGGGCGATTCACAATGAAGCCCGCAAGGACGGTTTCACCGTGATCCACAATTTGTCTGGGCACGGCATTGGCCGCGAACTGCATGAGATGCCGGATAACATTCTGAATTACTATGATCCGCGGGACACTAGGCTGCTCACGAACGGACTGGTGCTTGCGGTGGAAACCTTCGTATCGGACGGCGCAGAATTTGTAGAAGAGAGTGCTGACGGTTGGGGGCTGCTGCTACCGGACGATCACTACGTCGCACAGTTTGAGCACACGATTGTCATTACCAAAGATAAGCCGCTCATTTTAACAGAGGTGTAATGTCACCTCGGATCTTAATCAAATGAAAAAACAGCTGCCTTCCATTCAATGGCAGCCATTCATATACAGAACGAAAATTGAATTCTCTGTTCGTGATAGCGATATTTATGGGTTTGTCACCGCATTTGCGCAGGAAACCATCCAATGGATGTGTTAGGTGGGGTAGTGATAGAAACGCTGCCAAGTTTATTTACACTCTAGCTTGACAAAAAGCTTATCGATCTCCAATTCTCGTGCGAAGGAACAAATTTGCATAGTATGTACCCCCAACATAAATGGGACTATTGTTATATGAGTTTTTCTACACTTTCATGCGAATAGAATATATAGCAAAACTCAAAAATAGAGTGAAAACTAGAATACAGGATAAGGCTACTTCTTTTATCCAAACATGTGCTTGATTTGTTTGAGAACTCAACCTAGGAAAAGACATCAAGGGAAGTAACCACTTCGAAATTCGTTAGTGTACTACTCTGTTTCTAGTGAATTAGCATCCGTGCTATTATTTTCTATCGAATATTGAAAAAGCTTCATATGAAAGGAAATTACAGTTTATGTGTATCTCAGAGTAGTCGTTGATTGCAGAAAATGAGAAAGAATGATATCTTGCATCTTAATAGCTAGGAAAAATCTTTCCCTTACCCTCCCTTTTGACTACATAAATAAGAAGGGTTGAGATAAAAAATCACAAAAAGACGGGGGAGTATCATGAAACTGGAAGATCGTTCGAAGGCAATCGGCTTTCCATTGGTTATTTCTATCATTGCCATATCTTTCTCAGCAATTTTCGTCAAATGGTCGGCGGCACCGGTAACAATTTTGAGTATGTATCGCATGTGGTTTGCCTTTATTCTGTTGATGCCGATCGTTTGGATGCATCGATCTGAATTCCGGAAAGTAACCAGAAAAGATTGGTTCTCTTTGTTTTTCTCGGGTTTGTTTTTAGGCATTCACTTCGCACTTTGGTTTGGTTCTCTCCAATTGACGACCGTAGCTAGTTCCACCATCATTCTAGCCTTGCAACCCATTGTCGCCTTAGTGGGCGGTTTTTTTCTATATGGAGAGCGGACAACGGCATCAGCGTTGATGACAATGGGGATCGCTGTGATTGGCGCCGTGATGGTTGGCTGGGGAGATTTTGGATTGAGCGGAAAAGCAATTTTCGGCGATATCCTCTCTTTCCTCAGTGTCGTGGCCGTTGTCTGTTACTTGATGATTGGGCAAAGAACTGTCAAAAAAGTGTCTCACTGGATTTACAGCTTTTGCGTTTTTTTCTTCGCATCACTGGCGTTGACCGTTTATAACATTGGTATGGGGGTCTCTCTCGGCGGATATGCCGCGAAGGAATGGGGGATCTTTCTTTTGCTGGCGGTCGTTCCCACCATCTCTCATGTGATTTTTAATTGGCTCTTAAACTATGTGAACGCGACGACGATCTCGATGAGCATTTTGGGTGAACCCGTGGGAGCATCAGCGTTGGCGGCCATTTTATTGGGAGAGCTCATCGCAGGTTGGCAGATTATAGGAGGTATTCTCGTTTTGATCGGGGTCTTTTTGTTTTTGTTTCAACAACAGAAACGCCGTCTCCATGGAGAAGGTTACGAAGGCCAACATTCCAATGGAAAGATCAGCCAAGTTTAGGGCCTGTTCCGGATGTCTAGTTAAGCTGAATTTCCATCTCTATAAGCATAAACTATCCATTTTTAAGTAAACTTGCATTTTCTACTGCATTTCACTTGAGTTTCAGAAAAATTACTTCTTATAACATTTCGAGCGAGAAAACCCACGGTTTAACTCGTGGGATGAAAGCGAGCATCAGAAGAAGATACTTTTTTGTTCTTTCGTAAGTTTGACTATTTTTCAGATAAGCTTGACAAATGGCGAACATACTATCTATAATGTTTGCAAAATTCCAACAAGGGGGTGATTCCATGCATAAAGCTTTTTCTTACCGTCTTCGACCTACCAAAGCACAGGCGACAATGATCCATAAATCCATCGGTTGTAGCCGTTTTGTATTCAATCATTTTCTTGGTGAATGGAATAAAGCGTATCAAGCAACCGGAAAAGGGCTGACCTCATGATGTTAGCACCGGCTTCATCTTCAATTGACGCCATTGCAGTTGTACCACCTGGAGTTGTTGCAAACAAACTAGTGATTAGATTAACGTTACTATATCGTTTTAAAACCCAGCCAGATAATAAAGCTAGAAAAATAGAGAAAAGAAACATGGAAACAATAACATAGGAATTATCTTCAATTGTATCTAATATAGCAAAAGTAACTTGCTGACCTAATTGCACACCTAATATAAATTGTCCCATTTTTCGGAAATCTGAACACATAGGTCTTTTATTTTCAAGATTAGACCATTTTGGATTCCACAAAGATAATGCCATGGAACAAGAAAAAGCCCCGATAAGCCAACCTATGGATAGCCCGCTACATGATCCTAGATACCCTCCAATAAAACCCGATAAGAGCAAAAGTATGGAAGATTCACGAAAGAGCATGATCATTATTTCTATCCTTCTTTGTGTGAAAATGAAAAATAGCAAAGAAAGCCTTTTATTTATTTGCATCTCCATATAAGCAAATAAACTATTTAGAAACTCATCCTAATCAAGGGTGAGTTTCTATTGTAGTATTTCTATTAAGTCATTGGCTGACCATTCTATTTACATTCGCTTTAGGAACAGCAGGCGGCGACCTTATAGCAGAAGGGCTTAATCTAGGATACTGGTTATCTGCTGTAATATTGGCAGCAATCATAGGAGTTGTTCCCATTTCCTATAATTACTCCAACCTGAATCCAGTTATAGTTTGGATTGCGTATAGAATGAATAGACCTGACAAATGTTCAAAGTTCTTTATAAAGATTCGGAAGGGTTTTGCTTTTGACCAAAAGGGATTTTGTTTAGAATCTTTTGTCCAATGCCTAGTTTATTAACTAAAAATGCTACTACTGTTCCTATCAAAATACCTCCTAATACATCTGTAGGGTAATGGTGCCCTACATAGATTCGAGAAAAACCAATAAACAATGCGACTAGAATAAGTGAAATGCCTAATTTTCGATTGTAAAACCATAGCGCCAAAGCAATTGCCATTGATCCAGTAGTGTGATCACTAGGGAATGAGGAATCAGCAACATGTGGTAACAGCATGTGTACATGGTGTGCTACAAAAGGCCGTGGGCGATAAGATATTAATCCAATTAAGAAATTTACTCCTATGGCTAATGATGCTGTTAAAAAACCATTTACAGTAGCCAATCTACTGGACGGACGAATTGCTAGAATAAGGAGAACTGCAATATATAGATAAGGACCATACGAAGTTAAACTTTCAAAAAAATGATCCCACCAAAAATGTTGTCCTGCAAAATGATTGATCCATTGAAAAAGCTGATAATCCAATATGAAATCCTCCTTCTTGTGGTTCTAAAGTTTTGTTCACATGTTACATAAAAGAAGGACTAGCTCCATGTCAAAAAAGTTCATTTTCATTAATCAACATTTTTTGTCTTCTGATTGTCAGTGAAAAGATAAGAACAATATCTTTCATTAGTAAGTCATGGAAGGATACCGGTAAATTACCTTCCTTTTTTGATTTTTTCTTTCCTTGACTCTAAGATAAGAAGTAACCACTTTATCTCTTAGGGAAGGATATAAAGAAAAAATAGAACCAATAAAAGGGACTTCTACGATGGATGGAAAGTTCACAACAAGAATTTTTTTCTATATTTCTGGAAAATGTTTTGCTTTTCCTTCTTGGTTAAGTCGTATTGTGTATCATCTGTATAATGATCGTCTTAAAAAACGAAATTGACTACATGGTTATGAGAGAAAAGGTTCATACTAGTCAAACGGAAAAACAAAATACAAAATAAATAACTTTATACAATTTGAATATAAGGATGAAATCTATGAAATCATTCAATATCTTGTCACCTATCAAAAGATATATGCTTATTTCTGTATGTGTGTTGTCCTTATTCACATTTGTCTTTGCAAAATTTGCTGATGAATTGGTTGAATCAGAGTTATATCACTTTGATCAAATAATTATCGACAGAATTGAATCGTTCGTAAACCCACAGCTTACTTCTATCATGAAAATGTTTACTTTTTTCGGGTCACCCATTGCTCTAAGTTTACTCTTGCTGATTTCTGCATCGTGGATGACTTGGCAGAAAAAACGTTGGGAAGCTTTATTTTTAGTGATCGGAGTATCAGGAGGAGGAATATTTAACTTATTCTTGAAATGGGTCTTTCACCGTCAAAGACCAACTTTACATCGGTTAATTTCGGAAAAGGGATATAGTTTTCCAAGTGGTCATTCCATGAGTTCCATCATTTTTTATGGGATGTTATGTATGTTACTGATGGTATTCTTAAATTCACGAAAAGCAAAACTAGTAGTCATTTTGACTACCATGTTTGTCATCATAATGATTGGTTTAAGTAGAATTTATTTGGGAGTCCACTATCCAAGCGATGTTTTTGCTGGATATGCAGCTGGAGGAGCTTGGTTAACTGTTTGCTTAATGGGACTGAGGTTTGTATTGGAGCGGAGGAAGAAAAATAAGGAATTATAGCTATGCGCAATATGATAATATTAGTGTAATTACGTTTCACCGTTTTTCGTATAATACCTATAAGGTGTCTTTTTTGTATAGAAACAAAAGGAAATGTTTGTAGAATTATAATAGAAAAAACAGGTAAATGACCCAATTACCTTGACACACAAGAGATAAAAAAATAAAATTATGCAGGACATTCATTGATAAAGATTATCATTTTCAAATGTTTTATTTTGGGGGAGAATGTAGTGATAAGAAGGTTATTTAACGTAAAAACGATTCTCATTTCCGTTTCTTTACTATTAGTGATTGGCGTGATCATCTGGCAGGGTGTAAATTATCACGGAAATCCTGATCCTGCTGCTAGAAACATCACGCCAGGTTCGGCTATTATAAATACAGCTATTCTTATTTTTCGAGAGGGATTAGAGGCGATTTTAGTATTATCCGCTATCATCTCTGGCTTAGTTCGGAAAAAGCAAGATAATTATTGGAAACCTATTTCGGCAGGAGCAGGGGTATCTTTCTTGGCAACACTTGCTACATGGTTTATTGTAGTTGGGATAATTGCTTCTGTGAACGCATCAGAACTAAATATTCAAGCTGCTACAGGCTTGTTAGCAGTTATCGTTTTATGTATTATTATGAACTGGTTTTTTCATAAGATATATTGGCAAGGGTGGATTAACCTTCATAATCGAAAAAAGATCAAAATCACCGACAATAGTAAGGAATTAGTAGAGAGGAGCACTTTTTGGTCTCTTTTTATATTGGGGCTTACATCTGTTTATCGTGAAGGATTTGAAGTCGTTCTTTTTCTACAAAATTTACGATTAAAAGTTGGCTCTGGTGTTATTTTAAAAGGAGCACTAATTGGATTAGCTTTAACGATGATAGTAGGTGTTCTTACCTTTTTAGGGCATCGTCGTCTCCCCTATAAAAAAATGTTAGTATTTACAGGCGGTCTTTTAGTCGTAGTTTTAGCTGTAATGGTGGGAGAAACGGTTCAAGAGATGCAACTAGCAGGCTGGATTGGTACAACCACTATCCCTCTCCATTTTCCTGAGTGGATGGGCACTTGGTTCTGCATTTTTCCTACAGTGCAGACTTTATCGTCTCAAGCTATAGCTGTGATTTATGTCCTTGGTTCATATTTACTCGCTCGATACTTAACAAAACAAAAAGCAGCTAAACAACGAGCTCAGGTAGCTTAATTTGCTGATAATTTCTCGTTTTCGTGATAGTTTTCGCATGCCATCCCTTCTTTTTTTGCTGAAAAACGAGAAAAAATAACAAGTTGTAAATAAATCCTTGAGTTGATCATTACTTTTGCTCAGGACGAATATAAAGTATCTCTGAGTGTATAACACGAAATGACTTGAGTTCCCATGTGGTTCTCAAGTTTTTTTCTATTTTCAATGAGAGATAGGAGGGCGGATTTCTTTTTGATCACGATTTCATGCCACGATAGATATCAGAGGGATCAGGTTCCCAGCTTGATCAACTCAGTGGGAATCGTTAATTCACCGAATTGTCAAACTTTAAAAAAAGCTTTTCTTCTATGAGAACTTGTTTTGATATAGAGTATCTCAAACATCACTCTTTTTCCTAAATAATCCTACTTATTCTAAATTTTACATTTTTTAGTTATATTGATAATATTTGAAATGGGGATGCAGTTCTCTCTTTTGTCTACTAATTTATCAAGGGGTGAAAGTTATGTCTGCAGATGTAGGACTAGATGTTAGCATTGATGTTCTTGGAATAGCGAATGCCATTAAAGATGCAATTAAATCGGATGATAATCGAGCGGGATTTGTGAAAAATTTAATGGAACAAACATTTTATGCTGCGGGTCAACAGTACAATGTAATGGTTTTTAACTTGAGCCAAGAGTATGAAGATCATTTTAACGGTGTTAAATTTTATGCTTCAGCAACATATGATAGTGTCGTTTATGGAATTTGGGCTTTCGATGATGGAGAATTTACCAATAAAGGAGACGGGGGATGGATAAATTGGGCTTTTAGAGGCTGGTTTGATCGTGATGGTGGTTATGTAAAATTTAACCGACCATAGATTTTTATTTTTCATCTAGACAAAAAATCAGAAATATATAACATTATTTTAAAAGAAAGAATTAATCCAATAAAAAGTGCCACTCAGACGAGTGGTATTTTCGTATTATAAGGTCGTCTGGAACAAAAATAAGAAGTTTTACAGAGGGATTTTTCTCCTACACACGTAATCGACAGTTTCATTAATGGATAGCGGAACCACATAAATGTATTTGGAGAACCTGTCAAATCAAACAAGCCATCACAGAACATTTTTTAACATGTAATGGCTTATTCTCTTATTTATAGAATATAGGATTTTATCTAATCGATCTCTGCCAGCGCCAAATAGTGGTGCTGACAGAGAGTTGAATCAATCTGAAGCTACCATTGATTACAGATGAACATCTCCGATGAAGAGAGCAGCAATACTGCCACCATTAGCACTTAGGTTAACCACCTGAGAAACTCCTGATCCCTTCGTCTTGACTGACTGAATCTTGACGTTGGGCTCGTTGCTGGGCTCGTCTAGCTTTTGCTCAATCCTAGTTGCCAAAGTCGATGCTGCTTGACCTTCGATCTCCTCTCCGTCGAAACGGACAATGGGTTTATCGTCAGGGAAAAACGTAACTCGACAACGTTTTTCATCTACGATGGCCACAACTGTAATGGACGTAACAGACATTAAATCTCCTTATTCCATAGCATTGGTTCTTCAGCTTACAAGTGTAGTATAAATAAATTTCAAGTTAAATGAAAGCTAAACTAGGGGTTCAAGGAAGATACAAGTTTAAAACATAAATCCCCTTTAAAAATACTGTTGAAACGATGAAGATTTCTCATACCACTGTTTATCACTATTTGGAAAAGTAGAAGTAACATTTTATTTACTACTTATCAAATTGTTAATAGATGGGAAAAATGTGTGTGGTAGATATTAGAAGAATGGAGTAAAAAAATGAGACTCCCTAAAGTTGCAATAGTAGGATTAGGTTCGATCGCACAAAAAGCTTATCTTCCGCTATTGAGTATAGAAAAGAATTGGAAATTGATTGGTGCTTATTCACCAACGAAAACGAAAAGGGATAAACTATGTAGACAATATCGAATGAAATCGTTTTCTGATATGCAGTCACTATTATCAGAATGTGATGCTTTATTTGTGCATACCTCAACAGATACACACTATGAAGTTGTTCATACAGCTCTTGAAAATGGAAAAGATGTCTATGTAGATAAGCCATTAGCATCCACCATCGAACAATCAGAACGTTTGGTAGATTTATGCAGGAAAAATAAACGAAAACTGATGGTTGGGTTTAATAGACGATTCGCGCCATTTTATGTACAAGCAAAAAAAAGGATGAATGAAGTAGCATGGATTCGTATTGAAAAACATCGTGTAAATGGAATAAATCCGAACTTCAAGTATGATTTTACTTTACTTGATGATTATATTCACTTAGTAGATACTGCTAGATGGCTAGGAGCAACTACTATCGCAAGTGGCATTATTTCGACTACAGAGCAGCATGAGCTAATTCATACGCATCATTTGTGGGGATCAGATAAACATTGGGTTACAACTGCTATGCATCGAAATTCTGGAACAAATTTAGAGCAAGTAGAAATTGTTTCAAATGGTTCCATCTTACGAGTGAAGAATCTAGATGTAATGGAAATAGAAGAAAACGATGTTGTTACTATGAAACTCTCAAATCCTTGGGATTCTATTCTTAAACGTAGAGGATTTGAAGGAGCAGTTGATCACTTTATAGAATGTTTGATAGGTGACAAGGAACCCGTGGTCAATGGATGGGAAGGACTTCAAACACAAAAATATATTGAGCAAATGATAAAAAATGGAGACTTAAATAGGATATTTTAAGAAACAGGAGTATAGTTTTTATCTCCTGTTTCTATTAAAATGAGAATCATTGGTTTTCTTATGAAAAAAGAGAATATTTCACATTTTTTGTTTGCATTTAATCCCTATTTGATAAAATATTAGTAGATGGAAAATATTAATTAAGATGATATGAATTTGAAAAAATACTTTTCTATGTTATTGGCTTTTGTCTTTTGTCTTTAGTTTCTCTTTATTACTTGTAACTCCAACTACAAAAACTGTACATGCAGAAGGAACGCAAATTGATACAAATAAACTTTATTACCTAGTTCCAGAACACAATCTTAAACGTGCGTTAACTTATCAAGTAAGTGCAAGTAATTGGGATTATGTCCGTGTATCTGGTAGAGATGGATCAAGCGAAAAATATCCAGTAGGTACTTCTGTTCGCTTGATTGATAAAGGTGACAATCAATATGTCATTCAAATGCAGCAATCGACACATGGAGGATACAATTCCTTTACAATTAACCATAGCAATTGGAGTGCTTGGCACAATTACATTTATTTGGATCGAGAATCAAGTGCACAAAAATGGACATTTAAACCATATCAAGACGGTTATAAGATAGAACATGAAAACAATGCTTGGTATCTAAACATTGTTGGAAGTGGTTGGTCAAATGATTCAAGAGAATGGGTAGTAGTCTCCCAAACACCAGAAAAGTTTTTCCTTGTACCTGCTGAATGATTATTTAGTTCTTCTTCGTTATTATAGCTTGCGAGTGAGAAAACCAAGCTTGTTCGAAGCAAAGAAATCAATAAATACAAACCATGGGGCGCACGGGGTTAGTTTTGGCAATGAAATAGTCATGATATAGTTCCAAAAATCCAATAGCTTTAGCCATATGGAGTTGTCAATAAACTAAGGCTTAGAACGCTGTGTTGTTTGGAATTATGGATCATTCAAGTTACTTTATTTTTTCAATACAGAGTAAGTCGATCCAATCAAGTGTAATAAATATGAAAGTATAACTGATACACCGAAACTCACGAAACAAAAGCCAAAAACCCTTGATATACAAGGGTTTTTGGCTTTTTATGTTTGTTTATAACTTTTGTTATCATACAATATGGTTCTTACCATTTACATAACAATGGAGAAAATGACAGATTGGATATTTTATGAATGTTTACAAGATGCTCTTTGGATTTCATACCAATTCATCACTGGTTTGATCATAATGCTATCGAAACTTAACTACTAGAACACTGGTAACCGGTGTTCCATCATGTGGGTACATTTCTAACTGCATGGTATGGGTTGATGAGACATCCCGAACTTAGGAATTTTACAAAACAAAAAAAGAGCCTCAGTCAAAGTGAAAGGACACTAATTAAGAGGCTATTCGCTTAGTCATATGAGAAAGTGATGGTGGGATTAATCCACAGGCGGAGCCAAAGTCATTCTCGCTACTGCGCCAAATGCGAAAGTAGTTTCATCTTTGATTCATGGGTTGGATTTAGAAGGCGAGCTCATTATTGTAGCTAGTTCATAAAGCCGTAGGATTCTTGGGACGGCAGTCTTGTGACTGCTTCATTACCAAGCTAACCCCGTGAGCCCCACGGTTGAACAGGATTATTTTATTACAACATGGAATAGACCTACTGCTTGGTTTTCGTATTTTAGACTATCCATTAAATGTAATTGGAAATATTTTATCATATGAATATATGTTCGAAAAGATATTTTCTGAAAAAAGTGTTGGACCTTTGAGAGGGATAGACCCTCTCTAGTTCAACGCTCGTTATCATCCCACGATTCAAACCGTGGGTTTTCTCATTCGCAAATTTATAAATTACCAACATGAGTAAACCAATTCTAGATGGATAGAAAATCAGCTGAGCCTATTGAATCACGCAATATATCTGGAGATGCAGAGAACAAACTATTCAGGAACTTGACGCAATCAGGTATATAGCCTTTATTAATCAAATAATCGATTGAATAATAATATTATGATATAAAGTTTGATTATCATTGTCACAAAGAGGTGGTACTCGCGATGGGTGCAATAAAACTGACAAAAAAGACATTTTCAAGTTATATCAAGTCCGGCGTAACTTTGATTGATTTTTGGGCGCCCTGGTGTGGTCCTTGCAGAATTCAACTCCCGATTGTAGAGGAATTAGCGAATGAACTGAAAGGGCATGCAACACTAGCCAAAGTCAATGTCGACGAAGAGACAGAATTGGCTTCACAATTTGGCGTTCGGAGCATCCCAACATTGCTGTTGTTTAAAGACGGAAAACTGATCGAGACTATAGTTGGATTAAATCAAAAATCTGTCCTTAAATCAAAAATCTTAAAGGTTGCTGGCAAATAAAGCGATTTGGAGGAAAAATCGGTGACACTACGATCAAGTAGGTTGTTGCCGATTTTCAATGAGGATGGAAAAAGGGATATTTTTTAAAAAAAGATAATCTTTGCAGGCGCAGATACTGCTTTTGGACAGGGAGGACACCTTGAAGGCGCACTCCGATCAGCCAAATGCGCAGTATCAGAACTCATGAAGATAAATAAAACGAATGGATGATGTGTTCGATTCCATACGATCATATCTCTTAAAAAGCAAAGTTCCAATATTTTGTTTGAAATAAGAGGAGAAATACATGTCAGATGGAAATTTAGCATTTCAGGAAAAAATGGAAAGTCTCCCTGACTCAATAAAAGAATACATGTCATCTCCAAAGAAGCAGCAACAGTTGTATAAGAGAACGATGAAAATCGTCATTACTTCTCAAATTTTTGGCGGGGCAGGCTTGGCTGCAGGAATTACAGTGGGTGTACTGCTTGCCCAAGACATGCTTGGCACGGATACTGGTTACGAGAAACTCGACCTAATAGCATATATATGTATTTTTAGAGATCGCTAAATTTCAGATTCATAATTCAGTAACATTTTATTTATAAATAAAACAATGTTATATCGTATAATGGATTTACAATAAAAGGTTCATTTCCCTAAAAAGATCAATAATCGATTGTTTTACTCCAGGAGGTTTGACATGTCAATTCTTCTATACATTGTTTCTATCCTAGCATTTGGTCTTACGATATGGGCACAGTTCAAGGTGAAAGGGAATTTCAGCAAGTGGTCTCACTATCAAACGCATTCAGGAATAACGGGTGCTGAGGTTGCGAGAAGGATTCTAGATCAAAACAGTTTACATGGCGTTCCTGTTGAAATGGTTCATGGACAGTTGACAGATCACTATGATCCAACAACTCGTGTTGTTCGTTTATCAGAAGGTGTATATGCAGGTTCTTCCATCGCATCCATTTCGGTAGCAGCACATGAATGCGGTCATGCGATTCAACATAAAGAGTCTTATAGAGCTCTCTCCGTACGACATCGTATGTTTCCATTAGTGAACTTAACTTCTGGAATTGCACCTATTCTACTTTTGGCAGGTATTTTTCTCAAATTGTCCGGTTTGCTTCTTTTAGGGGTTCTTTTCTTCTCGATAGCTGTTGCTTTTCAATTGGTAACATTACCAGTAGAATTTAATGCCAGTAGCAGAGCGAAACAAATTCTTATACGAAACGGTTTTATTCATAGAGATGAAGAACATGGAATGAATAAAGTACTGAGTGCTGCAGCCTTCACGTATGTAGCAGCTGCATTATATGCTGTCACTGAATTGTTGCAATTTGTGTTTCTTTTCTTTCAATCCGATGATGATTGATAGGGAAGCTGCTTAAGAGATGAAAGTGAATTAGAATCATAAATTTTAAATAACCTTGATAAGAATGAAAAAAACGCCTGCTAGGCGTTTTTTATTTTTTAGTCTTCTTCATCGAAAAAGTCTTCCACATCATTATCGTCTTCACCAAAAAAACCACTGTTATCATCATCATCATCGTCGTCATCATCATTGTCTAACATTTCAGATAGAACGTAACCACCGATTGCTCCCGCAGCAAATCCACCTACAGCAGCTCCAACTCCGCTTCCATGATGTTTATGCTCATGATCTTCGTAATAATGATGTTCATGGTGTTCATAGTGCTCATGATGACTGGAATGAGAACCAGATCCATAGGAATAAATCAACTCTTCTAACAAATCTTTAAAATACGATTCCAATCGATAGGTGTCATGGAGTAAATGATGGTCTAAAAATACATGATGTTTGATTTCTTTTTCATGTCCATAGGAGGATAAAACGTCTACTTCTAGAAGCAAATCCAATCCATCTGGCAACACGGCAACCGTAAATTCTACTTCTTCGATCTGCCCTCTAAAATAACTCGTTGGATAGAGTTCAAATTCTTGAACCTGTCCATTAAAGGAGCGTGAATCATGTTTTTCATGAAAACCAAGGCCTTGCAGTGCAGTAAGCACATTTTGCAGTTCATGAGGAGGAACGATAGAAATAAAATCACGATCTGTATGATCTTTTCCACCGATGATATCCAATTCGGTTTCAAAGAAGTAGGAAACAGTATGACCGGATATCGGCAGATTTGTTGGAAGTCGGAAATCAAATGGAAAAGTTTTTTGTTCGTTAGGGTGAATGACAAAAGTTGTATGAAATGGAACTCGACTTACCGTTTGATGAAAATGATGTTCGTGATCATGTATTTCTAACTGCAATTTTACATCTATTTTATCAACTGATTGCTCTACCGATCCCCCGTAGACATTTAATTCTCCCTTTACTTCTTCCCCTGGAGAAAAGTGATCCTGGTAAAGCACAAGATCTACCTTAGCTCCGCCTTGTCCCAGACTAGCCATTAACTTTTTAAACAATCCAATCTCCTCCTGATTTTTTGATCTATTCTAAATGTAGAGACAGAGTCTGTTAGAAAATTAGTTTTACGACGCCAATGATAAAAACGATGATCCCAATACCTGCTAAAAATAGAGAGAATATCAACCATAAAATATTCCCACCAACCTCTGAGAAGTCCAGCTTTAAAATATCTAGAAACTGACTTCCTAACTTGAAAATTCCTAAGATAATCGCTGCAACAAATAGTCCAATCCCTAACCAAATCATGACATTCAGCTCCATTAGATGTGAAATTTCTTTGGATTAAAGTGATATAAAGTTTTGCAATTGAGAGAATAGGTGAGAAACATGCTGATCCGTTTGATACTTCTCTTTTACTCTTTCTAGTAAATTGGATGGAATTTTTTTCTTTCGTATCAATGGATAGAAGCGATGATAGCCTTCGACAAGATGCTCCCAGCGATGATCATTTCCCGATTTTGCATATTCTGAGACATCCACAATTTTAACGTGATTATCTTGAAGGATAACGTTTTTTAAATGGATATCTCTTGGATTTAATCCTTGCTGCCGAATGTATTCTCTTGCTTCCTCTACCTTGTCTATTATTTGGATAGGGATGTCTATTCCTCTTTCCAGACATTGATATAAAGTTGGACCCCTTTCGTAAGATAATTTTAAATAATGGGGTCCTTGTTCATAACAAGTTGCAAAGAAACGATTGGTTTTCAATTGCTGATAGATCAGAAATTCTTGACTGCATTTCCATTTGGCTTCTTCTGTATAGACTTTATAAACAGAAGAAGTATCTGCCTGATGTTGGACTACAATTGCATCTGTTCCTATTCCAATTAGTCGAAAAGAAGAAGGGATTTGTGAAAGTTGTATCCTTGTCTCGTCTCCAAGCTGGATTCGTATTTCATTTAGCTGCTTGATAATATTGGGTTGATCGGAAAGGGCAGGGTCCATATTCTATATTTCAGTTCCTTTCTATTTGTAGAGTTGATAGTCATTTCGCAGCATAAAAAAAAGAGCTTCTAGTTCCAACAGTCTTGAACCTGACTGCGATGACGACCACTAGCTTTTGCATCTTCTTCGGTTTTAAAATAGATTCGATTTTCTTCTTTGATGGTATCTGCTACTTGTTTACAACTAGCAGGATGATACACATCACTGTTTGAGCTTGCTATAAATCCGTTTTTGTTCACCGTAATTTTTATTTTGTCGGATTTTACAGCCTCTGGATGAAATCCATCAGATTGCACATAGTTATTCAATGACCAGATTCCGATTTTTTGTTGTTTTGCCTTTGTTTCCATTTGTTTATAGGTGTCTATGTATTTTTGATTTTTTGGATCTTGATAGACACGAACCAATCCATTTTCCAGCAGGCTTTGCTCTACACTTTTTCCATCAACATAAACATAAGCTAAAAATCGTTTATAAGGATCTCGAAAAGAGGTGTCTTTTTCTAATGTCACCGTTTTGGATGACTGAATCAGATGGGTAAGAAAGGTGGTTGCTTCATCTGCAAAAGGTTGTTTCCCATCTTTTGGATCGTTTAATTCTGGGGCATCCACTAACAACAGACGAACAGTTTCGGTTTTCTTCTTCATTTTCACCTTAATGGTGTCTCCGTCGATAACAGTAACGCCAGATGAAGGAATTTCTACTTTTTTGTTATCTGCTGAATCTTGATTTCCACAAGCAGATAGAAGAAGAGATGCTAGAAAAACGGTAGCAATCGGGATAAAACGGGGTTTTGGTTTCAATTTGTTCACCTTTCTCAATACAATAAGATGTGTCTTACTTTTGATCATACTAGTCACTAGTATACGAGTTCGGTAAAAAATATCAATAGATTTTATGTATTCATACAAAACGTTATATTTCGTAACAGAAAAGCAATCTATTTGTAATCATTGTGAAGACATTTTTTCTCAAGGAAGCAAAAAAATAGTTGTAAAATTCCCGAAATATAGTATTGTTAAATTCCTCCTATTACTTGTTGAACATAATCGTTTCAACAGACAGCGTGTATGTACAATAATGTAATCTCTTTTTCTATCGAAATATGTAATAATTAGTAAGTAAAATTGGAGCATGCAGAAGAAACCAAAGAAGAGAGGGTTGATTCTATGTGATTAGCTATCAACAGCTAAAAAATGAATTTACGGAATGGTTGCTTTTTCGTAATAAGAAATCTCGGACGATTAGTGAATATCTTCATATTGTTAATTCATTTTTGCTATGGATCCAAGAAGAATACGATGATTTAATAAGCCCAAGTCAAATTACCATAGTGCATATTATTAAATGGCTAGCGTATTTAGGAACCTTTAATCTAGCGCCTACTACCATTCATAAAAAATTAGCGGCGTTGAAAACATATTGGAATTTCATCGAAATGGAGGGATATTCCAAAACGAATCCGATGAAAACCATTGGTTTGCCACGTTCTTTATCTTCATCAAAATCAGTTCTATCTTTATCTGTCGAAGAAGAACAATGTTTGATTAACGAAGTGGAGAAAGAAAAAAACGAATGGAAAAGAACAAGAAATATCTGCATGATATATGTGATGCTGGGTTTAGGGTTACGAGTATCAGAAGTTATTCAATTAAAAAGAAATGATTTTTTGGCCAAGCAGCAGATATTAAAAGTAGAAGATGAGGATGGAAATGTAAGGAATCTTTCGCTCACTCCTTTTCTATCCAACTTATTATCCGATTGGATCACTTTTTCTAGTCCTTCTTTCTTTCTTTTTCCATCTGGTATAGAGGGCAGGCAGATGACTCGACAGGCACTGCATTATATTGTGAAAAAGTATCTTCAATCTTCTGGAAACAGCCAACATAGTGCCCAATCTTTACGAAATACATTTATTAAACGATGTTTGAATGATGGGATGGGTCTTTCCAGCATATCGAAATTGCTCGGTCTTAAAACAACAGAAAGTCTTCAGAAGTATCGATAAAGGAAATGATGAATAACTTGCAATGTTTTTTGTTTAATCCATAAAAAAATGGCTGATTCATCGATGTGATTATCAGCCATTTTTTTATGGATTAAAGAGCGTTAAAATGCTTTCATGTTTATGTATATAAAAAGAAAGGAGAAGTTATCAAACAGTGAAACCAATGGACATAGTTTTATTGTTGATACAGTGGAATACTACATTTATACCTTAATTTTCAAATTCTATTTCAACTTCTCGATTTTCGTTAATCTCAATTTCGATTTTAATCTCATCATCATCAAAAAACATATCATATTCTCCTTTATCGGACAGTACTATTTCAGTATATATTATTTTTATTCAAAATGAATTATTGAATGATGAAAATAGGACATGGCAGACTAATTAGTCTAAATAAATTGAATCTTAATAGTAATTTAATACAATTCGTACTTTGATATTGATAAAATTTTCATAAGGGGAAGAGGTAATGAATCCATTTATAAAATCTTTGTAGGTATCTTCTCAGATGGTACTGATGTGATGCACTTGAGGGGCAGGTAAGGATTTTATTTTGTGAGTTATTTGAATTTTCATTATTTTATAAAGGGGAAGTTTTATGTTTCGGAAATTAAAAAGAGTCTTGATTGGAAGACCGATGAAATCCAATGAGATACAGAATGAAAAATTAAATAATCTAAAGGCACTAGCCATACTATCTTCGGATGCATTATCTTCGGTTGCATATGGTCCGGAACAAATTCTAATTGTACTTGCCACAGTTGGAATTTTAGCCTTTTGGTACTCTCTTCCCATTGCTGTTGGTGTATTAATCTTATTAACAGCGTTAGTTCTGTCCTATCGACAAATTATCCATGCCTATCCCAATGGTGGCGGAGCCTATATAGTGTCAAAAGAAAATTTAGGGATACCTTTTGGTTTGGTTGCTGGAGGATCTTTACTAATTGATTATATTTTGACTGTTGCAGTGAGTGTTTCGGCAGGTACAGATGCGATTACCTCTGCTTTTCCTTTTCTTCATTCCCATCAAATAGTTATTGCTGTGGGACTAGTGGCATTGATTACATTGTTGAATTTAAGAGGTTTAACTGAATCAGCTTCCATTCTCGCTTATCCAGTCTATGCCTTTATAGTAGCGCTTCTCTTTTTGATTGGTGCTGGTTTTTATCGTATAGGGAGTGGACAAGTTTCTTTACAAGCCCACTCTGTGATTGGTACGCCAGTTATGGGAGTTGGTCTGTTTCTTATATTAAAAGCTTTTTCCTCCGGTTGTTCTGCTCTTACTGGAGTGGAAGCAATCTCCAACGCGATACCTAATTTTAAAGATCCTACATCTAAAAATGCTGCCTTTACTCTAGCGATTATGGGTGTTATTTTGGGAATACTTTTCACTGGGATCGTTTTTTTGTCTTATTGGTATGGGATTGCTCCTATGGAGAAAGAGACTGTATTATCCAAACTGAGTTCATCTATTTTTGGGCGTGATTTTTTTTATTATTTTATTCAAACTACCACAGCCTTGATCTTAGTGTTAGCTGCTAATACTGGTTTCGCAGCTTTTCCTTTGTTGGCATATAATCTTGCTAAAGATAATTATATGCCAAAAGCCTTTAAAGTGAGAGGAGATCGGCTAGGTTACTCGAATGGAATTCTGACGCTAGGCGCAGCATCTATTCTATTGATCATTCTTTTCAAAGGGAATACAGAAAATCTAATTCCTCTCTATGCAATAGGAGTGTTTATTCCATTTTCATTGTCTCAAACAGGAATGGTTGTCAAATGGATAAGGTCCAAGCCGAAGGACTGGATAATCAAATTTTCTATAAACCTAGTAGGAGCTTTCATTTGTTATTTAATTGTTCTCATCTTTTTTATCACTAAGTTCGACCAGATTTGGATGAGTCTTATCTTTCTTCCATTAGCCGTTTTTATTTTTTATCGAATACATCGCCATTACGTTAGGGTAGACGAACAATTACAAGTTGATCTGTCTCTTAAGCTAAGAGAAATCAAACCTGCTGAAGGAGTGGTGATTGTTCCAGTAGCTGGGATAACGAAAGTAGTAAAACAATCGCTTGTTTATGCCAAATCCATATCCAATCATGTTGTTGCAGTTTATGTGGGTTCAAGTGAATCGATTGATACATTAAGAAAGAATTGGGATGAATGGCAGACAGATGTAGAGTTAGTGACGATTCATTCTCCTTATCGAATTGTTTTATTGCCATTAACTCGATTTATTGACAAAGTGAAAAAGAAAGCAGATCAGTCTCATTCTCAAATAACTGTGATGATGCCTCAATTCATTGCAAAAAAGTGGTGGCATAGTTTCTTGCATGGTCAAACAGGATTCCTCATCCTAGCAAATTTGCTTCGAGTCAAAAAAATTATCATTACGATTGTGCCTTATCAATTAGAAGAATAAATCCAAGGTGTAAGTTATTTTTATAGCATTGTGAGCGAGAAACTCATGTTTTAAATCATGGGATGAAAGCGAGCGTTGAACGAGGATGAAGAATTTTCCTTCATCCGTTCAACCTTTGGAAACAGTAAGTTTACAAACATATATTCCCGTGGTAATATATGTATAATCGAGACCAGGCGAAAACTAAGTTTGCTCGAGGTGAAGAAAAATCAACAAACATAAACCGTGGGGCATATGGGGTTAGCTTGGTAATGAAATAGTCATGAGGCTGTAGTCCCAAGAATCCAACGGCTTTAGCCGTATGGAGTTGTCGAAAGGAGAATTAGGATATTGTTTAGACATTCTGATGACCATGTCGATTTATTAAAATCAACATGGTCATTTTATCAATTACGAGAATACATTCGCTACAAATCCGAGATGGCTGGAATTCGTTTTGAATTGGTAAATCCGGAATATACCAGCCAAACATGCAAAAATGGTCATCGCTATAAAGCAAATCGCAAGGGACTTCATTTTTGTTGTAAGGAATGTGGATATCGTAGCCATGCAGATCTCAATGGCGCAATCAATATCGCTAAAGCGATATCCGGTTTAGCAGCCTAGCGTACTGGTAACAGGTACGCCGCCCATGGAGGTACATCATAACTGCATGGGATGGGGTGATGGCACACCCCTGAACTTGGGAGTTGTACAAAACAGAAATGGACTGCGTGCGTGAACTACCCAAGAATCCCACAGCTTTAGCCGTGGGAGTGTCAAAGCATCGATGACGAACATGTATCAAGTTTAATGGAAATTGGACTTCAACAATACATAAATTTCATTTCCATGACCATCTTTCGTAAATAGAAGAAATTTACGATTCACAAGGCTGTTATAAAGGACATATTTCAAAACGAAGCATATAATGGTAAAAAATATATGAACATTTGCTCATGTGTTAAATGATGTAACGGATTGTAATCTAATTTAAATATAAAAAAATGCAGTCATTCATTGATCTCGAAATATCTGGTTTGAATCATTAGGATGTAATTTCCTTCAAAATCGAAATACGTTTGAACAAACGTTAACATGTGACAGAGTAAAAATAAAGATTGAAAAGGGACGAGAAACGGGATGGGAGTACAAAAAAAGAAGATAAAACAGAAATTTTTATTAGAAGGATTGGATTGTGCCAACTGTGCAATGAAAATTGAACAAGGTGTAGGACGTTTAGACGGAGTTACATCTTCTACCGTCGATTTTGTTTCCAAAAAGTTGATTATGGAAATTGCTAATCCGAGTGAAATTGCTCGTTTAGAAACAGCAGCAACAAATATAATCAAACAATTAGAACCAAATGTAGAAGTTTTACCTGAGTCACATAACCATGGGGATAGTCAAGAAGATGGAAGTAATAAAACGAAAAAAATGCTGGTTCGATTAGGGATTGGTGCTGTCTTAGCTGGTCTGGGAATGTTTTTACCTATTTCAGGAATTGTAGAGTTAGGACTATTTCTCACTGCTTATCTTATTGTTGGAGGAGATATAGTTTTAAGAGCTTTTCGAAATATCCTAAGCGGTCGAGTTTTTGATGAGAATTTTTTAATGGCTCTTGCAACAATTGGGGCATTTGCCATTAAGCAGTTTCCCGAAGGAGTAGCTGTAATGCTATTCTACCAAGTAGGAGAACTGTTTCAAGGAATTGCGGTCAACCGTTCTCGTAAGTCCATCAGTGCACTAATGGATATCCGTCCCGATTATGCCAATATAAAAGTGGGGAATGATACCAAACAAGTTTCACCTGAAGATGTAAGTATAGGCGATCTTATCATTGTAAAATCGGGTGAAAAAATTCCGTTAGACGGAAAAGTGATTAAAGGTAGTTCGATGGTAGATACTTCTGTTTTAACTGGAGAGTCCATACCACGAGAAGTAGAAACAGGTAGTGATGTGTTAAGTGGATTCATTAATAAAAATGGTGTTTTAACAATAGAGGTTACAAAAGAATTTGAGGAGTCCACCGTTTCCAAAATTTTAGATTTAGTTCAGAATGCAAGCAGTCGAAAAGCACCGACGGAAAACTTTATTACCAAATTTGCGCGTTATTATACGCCTGTTGTAGTAATGGTCGCACTGATACTAGCGGTTATTCCGCCATTACTCATAAATGGAGCAACATTTTCTGATTGGATTTATCGTTCATTGATATTCTTGGTTATCTCTTGTCCCTGTGCGCTTGTGGTTTCTATTCCACTAGGATTTTTTGGTGGAATTGGAGCTGCTTCAAAAGCTGGGATTCTTGTGAAAGGTAGTAACTATCTAGAAGCTTTAAATGATGTAAAATATGTTGTATTTGACAAAACAGGAACGCTGACCAAAGGTGCTTTTGAAGTGACAAGTATCCATTCCATTGGTTTGATCTCTAAAGAAGAATTGTTGGAATATGCAGCTTTTGCAGAAGTTCATTCCAATCATCCGATTGCTCAATCGATTCGGAAAGCATATGGGAAAGAACTGAAACAAGAAATAATAGAAGAATATAACGAAATCACTGGTCATGGAATTCAAGTAACAGTGGATGGCAAGTATATTTTAGCTGGAAACGCTAAGCTTATGAGCAAAGAGCAAATTATATTTCCACAACCAAATGAAGTTGGAACGATTGTTCATATTGCAGTAAATAAACAATATGCTGGCTATATTGTTATTTCAGATGAAGTAAAAGAGGATTCAGAACAGGCGATTTGTTCATTAAAAGAATTAGGTATAAGAAAGACAGTTATGTTAACTGGAGATGCGAAAATAGTTGGAGATTCAGTCGGGAAACAGCTTGGATTGGATGAAGTACATGCTGAGTTGTTACCACAGGATAAAGTAGAAGCAATAGAGCGGCTAGAGGTCCAAAAAGCCCCAAAGGAAAAAATGGTGTTTGTTGGTGATGGTATTAACGATACACCAGTTCTAGCACGAGCAGATGTGGGGATTGCAATGGGTGGATTAGGCTCGGATGCAGCCATAGAAGCAGCAGATATCGTGATTATGACAGACGAACCATCTAAAATTCCAACAGCCATTCGTATCGCAAAGCGCACACGTGGGATTGTTTGTCAAAATATTGTATTTGCATTAGGAGTTAAGGGTGTATTTCTTCTACTTGGAGCATTTGGAATTGCGACCATGTGGGAGGCGGTATTTTCTGACGTAGGTGTTACTTTATTGGCTGTTTTAAATGCGATGAGAGTACTTCGAATAAATAATAATTAGTGTGTTTGATAGCCAGCCGTTTTAAGGCTGGCTTATTTCGTTATCATATCAACTGGAAACTGGTTATCAGATTTATCCAGTGAAAAAATGTGAATAGCGTTTATCCTCATAAAGTCCTCACAATCTTCCATTAATATGATTATGTACAGGAAAGGAATGATAGGGGAGAACGTTAATTGGATATGGTATATGATGAAGAATAAGTTTCAAAGCTTACATTCTAGTAGATACATATATCCTTTTCATAGGGTTAGATACAGGAACATCCAGCTCTTTCCCAAAAAGCAGGTGAAGTAATGAGTAAAGTAGTACTAATGGTGGATGATGAAGGAAAATACGTGAGGTATTGACTTCTTATCTTCAAAAAGAAGGATTTACAACGATAGAAACTACCAATGGTATAGAGGCATTAAGAAAAATCGAACGAGAAGCAGTCGGTTTTGTGATCCTCGATTTGATGTTACCCGATATTTCAGGTGAAACGATTTGCCAAAGGATACGTGAACATTCGCCCTTACCTCTCTAATGCTAACAGCAAAAGTTACAGAAAGAGATCGACTAAAAGGATTAACCATAGGAGCAGATGATTATGTGATCAAACCATTTAGTCCAAAGGAAGTGATTGCACGAGTGAAGGTAATTCTCCGGAGAACCAATCATGATCTCCTCCCATCGAGAGTACCCATTCAAAATGGAGATTTAGTGATTGATCAGGATAATAAGATGGTAGTGAAAAAGGGAAAAGAGGTACACCTCACTCCAGCCGAATTCAAATTATTGCTGGTGCTGGCACGCCATCCCGACCGGACGTTTTCACGAGAAGAACTAATAGAAAAAGTGATTGGTTTTCATTATATGGGAGATGATCGTACGATCGATTAACATGTGAAAAATCTCCGTCAAAAAATAGAGGCCTGCCCCAAAAAGCCTACCTGCTTACTTACTGTCTATGGATTTGGTTATCGTTTTGCAGGAGATAATTCTCAATCACGATGAAAAAACAATTAGCGATTATGTTTATTGTAGTAGCATCTGGAATGGTAGGTTTAGCTAGCTTTATTTTTTTAGTAGAGATGCAATTATCACAGTACAAGATACAGGAATTGGGATTCCAGTTACGGAGTTACCCAAGGTATTTGAAAGATTTTATCGTGTAGAAAAATCGAGAAGCAGAGAACTAGGTGGAAGTGGGATTGGGTTAACGATTGTTAAAAAGTTAGTAGAAACACATGATGGCACTATTCACATAGAAAGTACGAAAGGAATAGGGACAATGGTATCTATCTTCATATCAAAATAATTGAATGCACCCAAAAATAATTCAATCTATTTTGTGAGTACTGAAAAAAATCTAAGGAGTGAATGGGAAAATGAAAAAATTATTTTTCGTTCTTTCTCTTGTGGTAATTGTTGTTTTAAGTGGATGTGGAAACAATGCAACAAAAGACAATAAAAATATGGATTCTCAAATGTCAGGAATGAATCATTCAGAAATGAATCATTCAGAAATGAATCATTCAGAAATGAATCATTCGAGTTCGGCTGAATTACCTTCAGGGCTAAAGAAAGAAACGAATCCAAAATATAAAATGGGAAGTCAAGCGATTATACAAGCAGACCACATGCCAGGGATGAAAGGTGCAATTGCGACCATTGTAGGTGCATATGATACGACAGCTTATGTAGTTTCCTATACTCCCATAACAGGGGGAGAAAGAGTGAAGAATCATAAGTGGGTAATCCAAGAAGAGATAAAAAATACAAAAAATCAACCGCTAAAACCAGGGACAGAAGTTACATTAGCAGCAGACCATATGCCGGGAATGAAGGGCGCAACTGCGATCATTGTATCAAGTGAAAAAACGACCGTTTATATGGTCGATTACACTTCTACCAATAGAGAAGAAAAAGTGAAAAATCATAAATGGGTGACAGAAAGTGAACTATCCCATAAGTAAAGAAAGACAAGAAGATAACATCACAGGGTATTTACTAAGTTTACCTTGACAAGATTATAAATTGTGAGTGGATGATCACTTCTACCTGTAACAGTCTAATTGATTATTCCCATTATTCGCGGTTTTTATAAAGAAAATCCAAATTGGAAAGATAGTGGAGTATCAATCACTTTATCCTGACTGTTTCTTCCTGACTACAAACATATCTAAAGGTATGTTTGTAGTTTTTTATAATCCATAATTTTACAATATAAAAAATGAACTCTCCATCCTAGAAACAGTCTTTAAATATGTATTAAAGATCGAAGAAAGAAATAGAAATACCTTGGATTATCAACTTTTCAATGGATTAACGGTTTTCGGAACAATATGTTGGGTGGTTTTTTTTGAAGCATTGACTTTCTATGGTCCTTATCTATATATGATGATTTTGCTTATACTGGTATTTCGCTCATTTAGCAGATATTTTCACCCACCTCCGTTTGTAATTCATCAAGTTCATTTTTATTACTGCCCCATGTGGAGGATTCATCATTCCCTAGTGATCACACTGCTGGATTGATGGCAATTGCTTTAGAACTTTGGAACTACAATCGAAAATTGGGTACTTCACTAGTGCTGATTTCTTTACTCATTGGTTTTTCTCGTATTGTTGGACATCATTATCCGACAGATGTAGTAGGAGGCATTCTAATAGGGATCGTTTCTGTATTCATTGTATATAGACTACAACTAAGAAAAATACTAAAAGAGTTTACTTTTGGAAAAAAAGAAAAGAATATATCTCAATCATTGTAATGACAGAGATCCTTGGGGTTCATTTCAAGGGTCTTTGCTTTTCATTAAACCCTTTGAACTTTTTTATCTCTATTGCTGTCCTTTAGGTATATGCCAATTAGCGAAGTGGAAGTAGGTGTGAGTAGGGTGTGGATCAAGAGCTTTATGACCTCATAATGAGGGCGAAACAAGGTGACAAAAGTGCATTTGAATCTCTTGTGGAGCGATATAAAAAACAAGTGTATTATCAAGCTATGACAATGTTAAATGATTCCATGGAAGCAGAAGATGTATCGCAAGATGCATTTATCAAGGCCTATTTTTCCTTAAAAAAATTAGAGAGTGCATTTGCTTTTACTTCTTGGTTGAGTCGTATTGTGCATCATCTCTGTTTGGATCGTCTAAAAAAGCAAGAAAAAGAAAAAACGATGGTCAGCGATTGGTTAGATATGAAAGAAGATATTCGTGATTCTCATCGTCCTATTGAACAAAAACAGTTACAGATGGATTTATATCAGGCAATGCAATCTTTATCACCCGAACATCGTGCTATTCTTCACCTTCGAGAATTACAGGGATTTTCTTACCAAGAGATAGCAAAAATCATGAACATCCCGGAAGGAACCGTAAAATCAAGGATACATACTGCTAGGCTAATCTTACGGAATGAGTTGAAAAAGAGAGGTGATTTTGATGAAACATGTTGAACATTTGCTTTCCGCTTATATAGATAATGAATGTAGTGAGAGTGAAAGAGTTATAGTAGAGAAGCATTTGCAAACTTGTTCCGATTGCCTTGAACTTTATAATGATTTTTCTACAATGAGTCATCGATTCTTAACTACTTATGAGCATATTTCCATACCTGAACGTTTGACGGATCAGGTGATGACTGCAATTAATCAACAATCTGTTGAGGATCAACGAATGCCTTTTCTGTCTTATCGTACACTTCGTTGGAGCACAATCAGTAGTATTTTTCTGTTGCTATTTATAAATATATCTTTGCTATTTACCATTGGTGCATTCTTTTCTTTTACACCCATTCGAATCGTTTACCGTCTTATTCATGGATTTTTTACTGTTCTTTCTGCTGTTCCCTATTTAAGCTTAGCTATGTCTTTTGTTTCTATCCTATTCATAGGAATTTCTCTCTGGTCTTTGCGCTGTTTGTTGAGATCGAAAAAGGTGGAAGTTACATGATGAATCGAAAGCTAGTATTATTCATAACCATAATTAGTTTTTTCTGCTGGGGAGGATTTTTTTCAGAATCCGTTTATGCTGCTAGTAACAGTGCTGCTTTCTCCTTATCCGGTGATAAGACGGTATTTTCTCACCAGAATATGGTTATTCCGAATCATGAAACGATCGATCATATCGTTGAAATCGGCGGAGATGTTACCTTATCCGGATCGGTACATGAGATTATCGTAGTTGGTGGCAATCTTCATATTAAGAAAAGTGCTCATGTTCGTGATATGGTTCTAGTGATTGGAGGTTCAATCACACAAGAACCAGGTGCAAAAGTAACGGACGAAGTATTTCATATCGCTTTTGATCAGCAGATGGCAAACAATTTGCTTGTTACTGGCAGTTTTTTATTTGGATTATGGGTTTTTCGGTTATCCTTTAGCCTTTTATTTTTCTTACTGCCAATAGGGGCTGTTCTGCTTGCGAAGCATCGAATTGATCCATTTATGACAAAGATTCAATTTGAGATAAAACGAATGATGCTAATCGGAGTGGCAGCAAGTTTACTATTTCTTGCGATCAGCTGCCTTCTGATCATTAGTGTTATTGGAATTCCATTGTTAATTCTTTTATCGCTGTTACTCATCGTTTTTAGTGTGATTAGTTTAACTGCTGTCTCCATGATGATTGGGGAAAAGTTTTCACTTACAGCAGGACGGGAAAAATGGCTAATGGTAGCAGTTGGTTCTGCTATCCTAGCATCTGTGATAAACTTCCCGCTTTTCGGATGGATTTTGTTACTAGGACTGCATTGGTTATCTTTAGGTCTAATGACTCAATGGCTGTGGGAAAAGCGATCTAGACTGATGAAACCGAAAAATAAGAATTAGACAGCTAAGTCGTGCAAGCATAGCTGTTTTTTTATGCTGAAATTCCTCATTTTTCAAAAATATGATTCCCGCATTTACTTGCACTGATGAATTCCGTATTTAAACTGAATTAGCCACGTTTTTCTTGTTTGAGGTGAAAGAATATAATATGATTTAGAAGATATCAGTCTTAAGAAGGGAACTTTCATGGCAAATGTCAAGAAGGGCCTTGTGGTCGTTGCAGCTTGTGCTTGTCTGGCTTCTGGTCTCACTGCATGCAATGAGGTTAGTGGTGGAGACTGTGAGTCAAAGGGCAAGTCTGCTTCTGTACAGCAAAGTGAGCAGACCAGTGTTCAGACGGCTGCTCTGGTTGCTGGCGGAAAGAAGAAGAAAAAGAAGAAAGGCGGCCACGACGACTGCGACTGATTAAAGGCGGATGATGATCCTTAGAGGCATAAGTCTAAGGATCATCATCCGCCGCGTTATTTTCTGGGGTGTATTGTATTAAATCAAGAGGATATGAGGCGACTAATTAAAAGACAGACTGAATGTTCCGTGTTTCCCTCTCATACGTATTTTTGCTCTAAAACCCAAAGCAAGTTTGTGTGTATTATTAAAAAGAAATAAAACACTTCACTCTTGTTAAATTGGTGCAATTTTAGCTGCTATTCGATCTAATGCTTCTTGAACCGTTGCGGGAACAGGAGGTGATCAATCCGTTGGATTAGTAGGGGTGTAAGCTATTCCAAACGCATCATCGCTCGTATAATGTTGTATTCATTCCTACTAGAGTGACACGTGATAGGATGAGGAGAGTTCTTTAGTGAATAAAATTCCGAAAAATAACTTAGTAAAATTGGGAATATTCTTAACTTCACAAGGCCGAGAATTAGAATTTGCTCGATTTGGATTTTTATTTGGAAATGGAAGCAAAGAAAATGTTATAAAGCAGTTAAAAACATATCAAAACGAGGATGGCGGCTTTGGGAATGGCTTAGAGCCCGACTTTTGGCTGCCTAACTCATCTCCAATGGCTACATGGGCAGCAGGGCAAATTTTGATGGAAATAGGTGCAGATGCCAACGAACCAATGGTTCAGTCAATGATTTCTTATTTGTTAAATACAAATGATAGGCAGACAGGGATGTGGGCTTCTGTTCTGCCTGAAAATAATGATTATTCACACGCACCTTGGTGGCATTGGCAGGAAGGTGTTCAAGAGAGATGGATGTTCAATCCTAGTGTAGAATTGGCTGCATTTCTTGTACATTGGTCTTCCGAGCGAAGCAAAGCTGCGGAAATAGGTTGGAATTGTATCGAAAAAGCAACACACTATGTCATGATTCAGACGGAAATGGACAGGCATGAAATCAACAACTATTTGCAGTTGATTAAAATAATAAAACAAAATGAATCCACATTTGATGCTAAATTCCCTAATTCATTAAATAGCGTTTCAGAAAAAGTTTTGATGTTAGCCGAGCGATGCATGGATAAAGATATTACTACTTGGGAGAAAGGCTATAAAACGCTTCCTCTCGATTTCATTGATAGTCCGAAACACCCTCTTTGTGATCGGTTGGGTTTATTAGTCGAACAAAATTTGAATTTTTTGATTGAACAAATGTCTGATGAAGGGGTATGGGACATTTCGTGGAACTGGGGGAGCTATCCAGAAGAATTTGTAGTTGCAAGGAGGTATTGGAAAGGAATTCTTGCTGTTAATCGATATAAGCAGCTTAAGGCTTTTGGCTGTTTGGAATAGGATGTGTATATTTTTAATTGTAAAACTGTCATGTCTTATGGGAAGAAAAACAAAAGTAATTTTTATCAAGGGTCTAACCCTCCTCTCAAAATGGAGGTGATCATTGCTGTTACACCGCTATTTAACTATAGGAGACGTCATCCAAACAGATGGCGTTTTTTTTCTATAATTACGAAAGAATGAAACCATATTAATGGATCATACTACATAAGACCAATACATGGGGGATCATTACTATGAGTACAGGGTTTTCGAAAAAACAAACAAAACATAAACCAACTGAAAAAATAGATATGTTAGATCATCCACTGTCCACGAATTTACAACAAAATATGCATGATTTAAAATTAGCTTTTAAAAACTGTTCCGATATTGTCTTTCGATCTCTTCGCCTTGATCAAGATACATCCATGTTGATTGTTTATGTTGAGGGGTTGGTTGATACAAACTTATTAGAACAAAACTTAGTTAAACCTCTTGTATATGAAGGTATTCCAAAGGGATTTAGACAGCAGTTGAATCTCGCTGAAGCTGCTGAACTTGAACTATTTCCTCTACTTAACGTCAGTTCAACAAGCCAATTTAAAGAGTTAGTAACATCTGTTTTAAAAGCAAAAGTGGCTGTCTTAGTCGATCATGAAGCAACAGCATTTATTACTAGTTTAAATAAATTTGAAAAACGATCAGTAGAGGAGCCGCGTAATGAAGCAGCTATTCGCGGGCCAAGAGAAGGTTTTACAGAAAGTATCCGTGTAAATACTTCCTTACTGCGTAGACGAATTATATCTCCAAGGTTAAAAATGGAATCATTCCAAGTAGGGTCGTTAACACAAACGCAAATATCGATGACATATATTGAGAATCTTGCAGATCCATCTATTTTAGAAGTGCTTCGAAAACGAATAAAACAAATGGCTGACTATGATGTGATTGATTCAGGTCAGATAGAACAGCAAATTCAAGATGATTCCTACAGCCTATTTCCACAAATTCAAAATACAGAAAGACCAGATGTGGCAACAGCTAACCTAATAGAAGGCAGGATAGTAGTTATCGTAGATGGGAGTCCATCTGTACTTGTTCTTCCTATTACCTTCTGGTCTGGATTACAAGCGGCAGATGATTATTATGACCGTTATTTATTTTCCATTGCTAGAAGATGGGTACGGTATATTTTTGTTAGTTTGGCTTTTACTTTGCCAGCAATCTATGTCGGTTTAAGCACCTATAATCCTGAAATGATGCCTGAATCTCTTATGACCAGTATTGCTACTGCTCGAGAACGTTCCCCTTTTCCAACTGTAATCGAAACAGCTCTGATGGAATTTGTTTTTGAGGGTTTACAGGAAGCAGGAATACGACTTCCTAATCAAATTGGTCCACTTGTTTCCATCGTCGGAGCCATTGTAATAGGTCAAGCCGCTGTGCAAGCTGGTATTATTTCCGCTCCAATCGTTATAGTCGTAGCAATTACTGGGATCGCCTCTTATGTAATCCCGCGTTATAGTTTTAGTGCACCATTACGTTTACTTCGTTTTTTCTTACTTGTTCTGACTGGATGTTTTGGTTTAATTGGATTGGTATTAGGCATCAGTGTGATTCTTGTACACATGATGATGTTGGAACCTTTTGATGTTCCTTATTTATCTCCTATTGCTCCTTTTAGTAAAAGACGTTCGAAAGATATCTTGGATAGAAGTTTATACAGAGGCAAACAAAAATGAAAGCAATCACCATTTTATTTGCTATTTTCATATGTTGTTTTCCCTTAACCGGTTGTTGGGATATGTTAGAACCAAATCAACGAACCCTCTTTGAATCAACTTCTTTTGATGAAACATCTGACGGACAGGTAAAATTAAGTGCAGAAATAGCTGTCCCCGCAGGAATCGGCGGACAGCCGGAAAGCGGTGCCAAAAAGCAAGGCTATACGGTTATTTCCGCTGCTGGGAAGACTGCCTCTGAGGCATTTCAACATATTCAGGAGAAATTGCCACGAAAGATATTTCTTGGTTACCGGGACAATATTTTCTTAAGTGAACGATTCTGTAAGCATGGGATTGGGAAGTGGATGGATGCAGCATCGCGAAGCCCTGGTAGTAATTTTAAAACGAAAATATTTTTGGTAAAAGGGATGGATGCAGCAGACTTTCTAAAAATGGATGTTCCTTTGGAAATATTCTCAACAGATGCAGTGGATAAAGGAAATAGATTTAGTATGATGCAGGAAAGATTTACTGATTTTCGTACATATTCTATAGATTCGATAAGTCAGGGAACAAGTCCTATCCTGCAAACGATTGAAATTCACCCCAAAGATAAATTTAATAAAGAACAGCCAGTGCAGATGAATCAAATCGCACTATTCAATCGAAAACAATTTTTGGTTGGATATTTAAAAGACAATCAGGCAGCAGAAGCACTATGGGTTGCAGGAAAAATATCTCATAAATTTTTTACGCAGTGGATACCGAATGGAAAGGGTTATTTGTCAGTGGACATGTATAAAATGAAGCATAACATTTCATCCAAATTAAAGGGAAACCAAATTCACATCAATATTAACCTTTCTGGAATAGGAGAAATTCATGAAAACCAATCAGATTTTGATCTAACTACTCATCAAAATCTGAGCAAGATAGAGAAAATACTTAATAAACAGTTACAACAAGAAACAGAACTTACAATCAAAAAGGTACAACATCAGTACAAAACGGATATCTTTGGATTCGGTGAGAATTTGCGTCGTTTTCATCCCTCTGATTGGAAAAAAATTAGATCCAAATGGCCAATATTATTTCCACAAGCATTCATAAAATTGAAAGTTAATGTAACGATTCATAATCATGGTTTTACAAAACCAAGTATACCTTTTAAGCGGGGAGAGTAGCTGGTGAAAATATCGAAGTGGCAAATATTTTGGCTCTTTTTTTTAGTAGATGTAGTCTATTGGGCTATTAATTCAGCCGTTTTATACGCAAAACAAGATGCTTGGTTGTCCATGATGTTAGCAGCTTGTTTTACAGTTATCATTACCTATTTCTTAGCAAGGTTAAGCATGCTATACCCAACCAAAACAATTGTTGAATTTAGTCAGGATATCTTAGGAAAATGGATTGGCAAGTTAATTGTTCTTCCATATTTCATTGCTTGGTACCTGCTAATAGTAGCATTTCTCTTTGATGTAATCGGGTATCTAAATCTTGCTATTTTAAAACAAACACCTATATCAATAATACTTTTATTGCTCCTCTCATTTACTGGCTACATACTGTTTAAAGGCGGAATCACTGCTATTTGTCGGTTTAGCGAGTGGACAGGTCCAGTCTTTAGTGTCATTATTAGCATCATTATGATTGCTAATATGAAGTTATGGGATTGGCAACAACTCTTACCGATCTATGCGGAGTCAGGATGGAAGGATATTCTTTATGGGGCACTCGTCGCTACTTCCATGATGAGTCTTGTTTCTTTCCTGCCACTCATGCTGATCCCTTTCTTTTCAAAATCAAAGCAAGAGACATCTTCCGTTTTATGGAGTATTAGTTCTAGTTCAGTTTTACTAGTCCTCTGGACACTCGTATGTCTCCTTGCTTTTGGCCCTAAAGTGACAGGAAACTTGTCTTATCCCATTGTTGATTATATTAAAATGATTTCCATCCTCGATTTTATTCAAAATCTAGATAGTTTTACCCTCTCCGTTTGGATGTTTCAATATCTGGTCTTATTGTCCACTTTTACGTTTATGCTTAGCTATGGGATAGCTCAATTCTTCCATCTAAAAGATTGGAAAAAAGTATTAATAGTAGTGCTTCTGTTAATCAGCATTGGATTCTTTGCTGTACCCAAAACAGGAATGACAGATTTCACTTTTTGGAATACGATATGGTATCGATGGATATTTATGGTGGACATTATCGGAATTCCATTGCTCTTATGGATCGTACATTTTATCAAAAGCCGTTTCGTTCAATCAAAGTAGGAAAAGTATTATTTTATAAGACACTTGTGACAACTTCAGTTCTAGCATCGGTGTCAACCAAATTATCCTGAAAATTTATAATATTACGCAGACGAGGAGGGTTACCTAGTCAGCGGGAGGATAAGAGCGAGAAACACAGTACCATTTCTCGCTTTTTTAATAGAGAAGAGAGCGGATTGCTTCTCTCTAATTTCAAGATGCTATAATAGAAAAAATCAAAGTGATGGAGGTGGTAGATTGATTCACTTATTACTCCTCATGCTTGAGCGTGTTGGTTTATTAATTATTGTTGCTTTTCTGCTTTCACGGATGAATTCATTTCGACAGATTCTTCATAACGAATATGGCTGGAAAGAGAAGTTATTTTTAATTTTGTTATTTGGTGGTTTTGGTGTAATCAGCAATTATACTGGTATTGTCATTCGAGAAAATGATTTGATTCTTTCACAGGTTTGGCAAGGAAATTTGGGGGAAGAAAGTGCGATTGCGAATACACGAATCATGGGAGTGGCAATTGGCGGTTTGTTTGGTGGACCGCTTGTGGGATTGGGTGCCGGACTGATAGCGGGTTTTCATCGATTGACACTTGGGGGTTTTACAGCTGCTGCATGTGGAATCTCTACGATATTATCCGGTATTGTCAGCGGGTTTATTGGAAAGCGATTTAATAAACAAACCAATAAAGGACTTTGGTTTGTTGTGACCATTGGGATATTGATGGAATGTGCACAAATGGGAATCATCTTAGTAGTGGCCAAGCCATTTGCAGCTGCATGGCAATTGGTGCAAATTATTGGCTTGCCGATGATAATCGTAAATGGTTTTGGAATGTTGGTATTTATGCTTATTATTCAAACGATTTTACAGGAAGAAGAACGAATGCGTGCGCTGCAAACAAACAAAGCGCTCTATATTGCTGATCAAACACTGCCTTTTTTTCGCAAAGGATTAAATACTGATTCATGTAAAAACGTAGCTGAAATAATTTTGTCTCTTACAAATGCGAATGCAGTTGCGATTACTGATCAGTATCAAGTATTGGCGCATGTTGGTTTAGCTGCAGATCACCATCTATCACAAAAAAAGCTGTCTACAAAATTAACTCAAAAAGTAATAGACCAAGGAAGAATACTGAAAGCGTATTCGTCAGAAGAGATTGAATGCTACAATCCAAATTGCCCTTTGCAAGCGGCAATTGTAATACCGCTCCAAATCCATAAGAAAACAATAGGCACCTTAAAACTGTATTTCACCAAAACCAGTCAAATGGATAAGATCGAACAAGAACTTTCTGAAGGATTAGGTAAATTATTTTCAACCCAGTTAGAACTAGCAGAAGCAGAAATACAGAGCAAATTGTTAAAAGATGCAGAGATTAAAGCACTGCAAGCTCAAGTTCATCCGCATTTCTTGTTTAACGCAATTAATACAATCTCAGCGCTTTGCCGAACAGATGCAGAAAAGGCAAGGTACCTGCTGATAAAGTTAGGTGCTTTTTTCCGTAGAAATTTACAGGGCGCTAGACAAATGTTGATTCCACTAGAACAAGAGTTAGAACATGTTGAAGCATATCTTTCCCTTGAACAAGCCCGTTATCCTGATAAATACTACATTGAATATCAGATTGAACCAGCAATTAAAAAAGTATATATTCCTCCATTTACCATCCAGCCAATCGTAGAAAATGCGATTCGTCATGCTTTTCCAAAGTTGGGATCCGGACAAAAAGGTTATGTGACAATCCGCGCTTTTACGGAAAACAAAGAGATGGTGTTTATTACTGAAGATAACGGGAAAGGAATCTCGCAAGAATTACGAAGCAAGTTGGGAAATCAAGAAATCGATTCAACTCAGGGAACAGGGAGTGCAATCTATAATATTAAGCAACGAATGAAAGAGATTTATGGGGAAGAAGCAGTTTTCTCGATTGAAAGTCAACCCAGTCTTGGAACAAAAGTGATCATTCGTATACCGATGGATACTAAAAAATGGAGAGATCGACATGTTGACAGCATTTATAGTTGATGATGAGCTGATGGCGCGGGATGAGCTGATTTTTTTGCTGCAAAAAAGCAATCAAGTAAAAATAATTGGAGAAGCAGAGGATTTAGAATGTGCCTGGGAGCAAATTCAAGAAAGATTACCTGATGTTGTTTTTTTAGATATTCAGCTTGCGAACGAAAGTGGAATTGATTTAGCAGAAAAAATATTAACTCTTCATCCTCAGCCAGAAATTGTTTTCGCTACCGCGTATGACGAATATGCATTAAAAGCATTTGAGCTAAATGCGATAGATTATATTTTAAAACCTTTTGAGGAAGATCGTATTCGGAAGACCATTGAGAAAATGTTAAAAACGAGACAACGAACAGTGAATGAATCGGTTATAACAAGTAATCGGGGCAAAATAGGGGAGGCAGTGAAAAAATTAACGATTTTAGTAGAAGATCGAATCTATCCCATTCCCATCGAACAAATTTATTACCTTTCTTCAACGGAAGGGAAAACATTGATTGTTACACCGGAACGCCACTATAAGATCAATGAAACCCTCATAAAGCTAGAACGTAAATTGTCTAATACCTCTATCATACGTGTTCATCGATCTTTTCTTGTCAATTTGGAGGCGATTGTAGAGATACAACCATGGTTTCATTCTACTTATCTTTTAATGATGAGGGATAAATCCAAGGTACCTGTCAGTCGAACATTCGTGAAAGAGCTGCGAACACAATTTGATTTCTAGACATTCGATAGTATCGAATTTGCATTTGATGCTCTATTTTTTTCCTTTCACCCATTGATCTCTGTAATTCAACTGTAAATACCTTTGCTTTCGATGGAATACATTAAAATGAAAGAAGCAACAGCAAAGGAGAGATCAAAATGAATGCGATTTCAATTGTAATCGGTTCCATTTGTATCTTGGTGATAGCATATCGTTTATACGGAACATTTATGATGGCAAAAGTATTGAAAATCGATAATACGAAAACAACACCAGCACAAGAATTAAATGATGGGAAAGATTATGTTCCTACTAATAAGTGGGTTACTTTTGGACATCATTTTGCAGCGATTGCAGCAGCAGGGCCTCTTGTCGGACCGATTTTAGCTGCTCAATTTGGATATCTTCCTGGATTATTATGGTTATTAATTGGAGCAGTTATTGGGGGAGCTGTACACGATATTGTGGTTTTATTTGCTTCCATGCGAAAACAAGGGAAATCTTTGTCTGAAGTAGCCAAAGATGAATTAGGTCCTGTTGCTGCTTTCTGTACAGGTCTTGCCATGCTTTTTATTATCACGATTACGATGGCAGGACTGAGTATGGTAGTTTTGCATGCGCTGGAAAAAAATCCATGGGGTACATTTGCGGTAGGTATAACGATTCCAATTGCAATAGCGGTAGGTATTTATTATAAAAAAACAGGAAACTTAAAACTTGCATCAACAGTTGGTTTTCTCCTCTTGATGGTTGGTGTATTTATTGGCCCTTATATTCAAACTACAGTTATTGGTGAATGGTTAACGCTTGATACAAAAACATTGAGTCTTATTTTACCAACATACGCGTTTTTTGCCTCAGCCCTGCCTGTTTGGTTATTATTAAGCCCGCGTGATTATTTAAGCAGTTTTATGAAGATTGGTGTCTTTATTGCACTAATTATTGGTGTCTTCGTTATTAATCCAAGTATTCAATTTCCTGCTTTTACAGAATTTCTGAGCGGTGGCGGACCTGTTATCGCTGGTCCAGTATGGCCATTTATTTCGATTACGATCGCTTGCGGTGCAATCTCAGGTTTTCACGCTTTTGTCGGATCAGGGACCACACCAAAAATGATTCAAAAATGGAGCGACATTAAGGTTGTTGGCTTTGGTGCTATGTTGGTGGAATGTTTGGTAGGAATTATGGCTCTCATTGCTGCAACAGTTTTGCAACCTGCCGATTATTTCGCCATAAACTCTTCACCAGAAGTTTTTAAAACTTTGGGTATGAATGTTATCCATTTGCCTGAGTTAAGCCAGCAAATTGGACTTGATCTTGCAGGGAGAACGGGTGGAGCAGTTACCCTTGCAGTAGGGATGACCTATATCTTTTCCGGTATCCCATGGTTTAGTCACTTATCTGCTTATTTCTTTCAGTTTGTAATTATGTTTGAAGCAGTGTTTATTTTAACGGCGATCGATGCTGGTACAAGAGTTGCACGTTATCTAATACAAGATTTTTTTGGAGAACTATATCGACCCTTAAAAAAGGTTGACTGGACACCTGGTGTGATTTTTGCTAGTGCGTTTGCTTGTTTCATGTGGGGATATTTGCTTTATTCTGGAGATATCGGTTCCGTTTGGGCACTCTTTGGAGTATCCAATCAATTGATGGCTTCGATTGGTCTGATTATTGGTGCGACAGTTATATTAAAAGTGAGTAGTAAACGACGTTATATGCTGACTTGTCTCATTCCTTTAGCTTATTTATATATTACGGTTAATTATGCTGGTTATTGGATGGTGAAAAATGTTTATCTCAACCCTGCAGCTGCTGGATATAGCCCGCTTAATGCAACGCTGTCTATTATAATGCTGGTATTAGGGGTAGTTATTTTAATTACTTCTATAAAAAAATGGATAGAGATAATCAACCCCAAAACGCTTCGATTATCTGCTTAAACATAAAACGCTCAGGGTACCTTTATTTAGAATATTTTAGACTATAAAAAGCCGCTTCTAGAAAATCTAGAGTGGTTTTTTATGTGAAAGAATAAAGAGAATCCTGATACTACGATATTAGAGGCTATTACCTGATTGAGTAATAAATTGGATTTGCATTAGGAACATGAAAAGAATCAAGATAAAAAGGACCTGTCTTATAGAGAAAATAGGATTAAAATGGAACGATGCAGAATCAAAAAAATAAAAATATGGAGAGGATATCATGATTACACATAACTTTGATGAAATTATAGATAGAAGAGAAACAGATTCTATCAAATGGTCAAAAAAACATCTTCAAGAAAATTTTGGAGCAGAGGAAAGCATTCCTATGTGGATTGCAGATATGGATTTCAAAGTAGCTCAGCCTATTATTGATGCATTAACAGAGAGAGCACAGCATGGTATTTTTGGTTATGGTCATAAGAGTGATGAATTTTTAGATGCTGCGGTTAATTGGCATAAAAAAAGAAATGAATGGGACATTGAAAAAGAATGGATACTTTTTACACCAGGTATAATACCTGCGCTTAACTTTATTGTAGAAACATTTTGCAATCCGGGCGATAAAGTAATAATTCAAAGTCCAGTCTACTACCCATTTGCTAACATTATTACTAATAATGGTTGTCACATTGCTAATAATCCATTGGTATTGAATAAAGGCAAATATGAAATGAACTTCTCTGAACTGGAGAGAATTGCTCAGGACAGCAGAACAAAACTCATGTTTTTATGTAGTCCTCATAATCCAGTTGGACGTGTATGGACTGCTGAAGAACTGCAACGGTTAGGTGAGATTTGTTTAGCGAACAATGTGCTGGTAGTTTCCGATGAAATCCACTCCGATTTAATATATCAGCCAAATCGCCATATTCCATTTGGCAAGATTTCCGAAGAATTGATGATGAACTCCATTGTATGTACGTCGCCATCAAAGACATTTAATCTTGCCGGTCTTCATATCTCTAACATTATTATACCCAATGAAAAATTAAGGACAGAATTAAACCATAAACTAACAACTATTGATATTGACCCAGGATCTTTTGCATCTGTTGCTCAGATAGCGGCATACAATCAAGGAGAAGATTGGCTTGAGCAACTTATTTTATATCTACAAGGTAATCTTGATTTCATTGATTCATTTTTAAAAGAACGGATGCCAAGAGTAAAGTTAATTAGTCCAGAAGGGACATATTTGGCATGGCTTGATTTTAGTGATTATAATCTTACAGATGTAGAACTTCAGCAATTGATGCAGAAGAAGGCTAAAATTGCATTGGATGATGGATATATTTTTGGTGCTGGAGGAGAAGGTTTCCAAAGAATTAATTTTGCATGCCCACGATCTATTTTAGAAAAGTCTTTAAAGAATATTGAAAAAAATCTCGAAGGTATTCGGATATAAAGGTTTGGGACAATTTTCATATTGGCAAATTAGACATTTGGGTTAACTATATGAATTATTAGTTATTTAAAAGATGATTAAAAAATATTGAATGGAAGGTAAACTCTTTGACACTCCACATGGCTGAAGCCATGGGATTCTTGGGACGGTAGCCTTCTGACTACTTCATTACCAAGCTAACTCCGTGAGCCCCACGGTTGGACAGAGTTTTTGTTGCTACGTCATAGCAAAGACTTACTGCTTGGTTTTCGCATTTCAGTCTAGACATTTTTCGGTACGCATAGCATTTTACGTGCAAAACGATTGGTTTGCACAACCCTATATACTATCCACTTTTCAAAGAGCAACTGTCGATAGTCTAACAACAGAATGTATGTTTGTAACGTGTTTTTTGAAAAATTTGTCAGATTTACAAGAGGTAGAAACCTCCCTCGTCTACAAAGTGAGACTTGCCACTTTAGTGAATTGGCGAAACTTGTGCTCCCGTTGTAGTGATGCTCGCTTTCATCCCACGATTTAAACCGTGGGTTTTCTCGCTCACGATGTTATAGTAAAATAATTTTATAAAAATTAGAAAGGATTTGTGCTTACATATGAAAAAAATTAGTAGCCTTCTTACTGCCTTTGTACTAATTGTTGCACTACTCGCTGGTTGTTCACAATCGTCAAATAAAAATCAAAGTACAGACACAAAGACGAATAATAATCAATCAGAAATTACACTGAAAAAAGAAACCCCTGTAGAGGTATTGAAGAAAGCAGTAGAAGTAAGTAAAAACGTAAAGGGCTATAAATATACAAGTACAAAAAAGGAAGGCTCTGAGCAGCTCACAGAAACTGGAGAAGAGCAGTATAGTCCAGAAATTGCTCATTTTAAGACATCAGAAGGAATGGAATATTATTATGATAAGCAAAATATATATCGCTCTGCAGATGGGAAGACTTGGGAAAAATCTGCTAACTCAAGTGGGGGAGTCTTACTTACGAATGGTTTCATGAAACTTGCAAATCAACTAATCACATCCATGGGTGGGAAAGACACAATTGATGGTGTCACATTAAAAAAAGAAGCTGACTCCTATACCATTTCAGTAGATAAAAAAGTTTATCATGATCCTGATCTTTCAGATGAGGAATTTGCATCGGTCCAAAAATTAGCTAATGTTGCTAAATCGGAACTAACTTTCGATGCAAAAACATTTGAATTAAAAAAATATTATTTTGAACTAAGCGGAGAAGAAAACGGCAAGAAGATTAATAGAGTTCAAGAGGTGGAACTAAACAGTTACTCCACTCCTATCACGATACCAGACAATATAAAGAACAGCTAGATTTATCAGATAAATTCTCCTTCTACTCCATAACAGGCTGGGTCTATCATACCCAGCCTGTTTTATTTATGATTTTTATGAGAAAAGATACAAGTTGGCTTGTCTTTTGTACTTCAATTCAAAAATCATGGATAAGTCTTCTTTTTTGTAAGGTTTTAATTTGTTATAGGTTACCTGTCTTGGGTAGTAAATTGAAATCAAATGTTTCTGCGAGTTTTGCTAGGTACATTCCTAAAACAACGTGCATAAGTTAATTTTATAAAGATCTTGAAGGGAATGAAAAAAATGTACTATTATCCATATACGTATTCATACCCATATCCTTATTCTTATCCCTATCCTGTTAACACGTCGAACTATAATTATGAAACGAATTATCCGTATTGGACTACTTCATATGAAAATGAATATGAACCTATAACTAATGCTATTGTGTTGAAGGATTATGGAAAAGAACCATTTGTCGTAAATATTAACAAGGCTACAAAGCAAAATCGTACATTTCGTACAGCTTTGTGGACTGGAAAGCATCTTCAAGTTACTTTAATGAGTATTAAAGTTGGGGAAGATATAGGCTTGGAAGTTCATCCTAATGTTGATCAATTCTTACGTATCGAAGATGGACAGGGAATAGTTCAAATGGGAGACACAAAAGACAATTTGTATTTTAAACGAAGAGTTCATGATGATGATGCAATAATGGTACCCGCGGGTACATGGCACAATGTAACCAATACTGGAAATAAGCCGCTTAAACTCTATAGTATTTATGCACCACCTAATCACCCGTTTGGTACGGTGCATAAAACAAAGGCAGATGCAATGCATGAAGAAACTTCAGCAAAATAGCCAGTTTAAATGAAATATGTTAATAGATTCAGTGATTTTTATAACATTGCGAGCGAGAAAACCCACGGTTTAAATCGTGGGATGAAAGCGAGCGTTGAACGAGGGTAAGGAATTTTCCTTCACTAGTTCAACCTTTGAAAAAAGCAAGTTTACAAACAAACATTCCCATGGTAATAGATGTATAGTCGTGACAGACGAAAACCAAGTTTGCTCGCGGCAAAGAAGAAATCAACAAACATAAACCGTTGGGGCGCACGGGGTTAGCTTGGTAATGAAATAGTCATGAGGCTATCGTCCCAAGAATCCAATGGCTTTAGCCGTATGGAGTTGTCAAAATTTATATAAAAAACGGATATGGCCCATTTGCTTAGAAATATCGTCTTTTAAACTTTAAACAATGTCGATCGCACTCCCCTTTATAATGGGGAGTTTTATTATTGAGCAAAATCACTCAACTTCCATTGTGAAAGTGGAGTAACAATGAATAATGAAGTAGGAACAGTTAAATAATTTTTCCTTTTGTTAACTAACTATTGCTTTTTTAATCACTGAAATCAATGATAAAAATAAAAGATAATGGATTCTCTTCAAATGGGCTACAATTTTAATGTAAAAGCTTATTCAAGGAGATTGACTTGTCTATGCAAAATAATATAAATTTTTTACGGTTTTCTCGTGTGAAACGATTATGGATAGCTGGACTTTTGGGATCAATGACAGCAATCGGACCGTTATCGCTCGATATGTATTTGCCTTCCCTTCCGATGTTGACGAAAGAATTGCATACAAGTGTTTCTTTAGGGCAATTGAGCCTAACTGCTTGTCTGTTAGGTTTAGCAATAGGACAGCTATGGATAGGACCACTAAGTGATAGTAGAGGAAGAAGAAAGATACTCTTGCTGGGGTTAATGGTATATGCTATTGCATCCATTTCTTGTGCATTTGTACCAAATATCTGGATCTTTATCGTTTTACGATTTCTCCAAGGTTTAGCTGGTTCTGCTGGTATTGTGATATCAAGGGCGGTTGCAAGGGACTTATATGAGGGATCTGAGCTTACTAAATTTTTCTCGCTATTAATGTTGGTTAATGGAGTGGCGCCTATTCTTGCACCAATTATCGGTGGGCAATTGCTAGTTATTACGGATTGGAAAGGAATATTCTTTTTACTCGGTTTGATTGGGTTCCTAATGGTTGGGACTACATTCCTTGGGTTACCAGAAACATTACCAAATCACCTAAGATCACAAGGCGGGATAAAATCTACATTAACTACTTTTCGACATCTGATTAGTGATAGCGATTTTGTTGGTTATGCTGGTGCACAAGGATTAGTTATGGCAGCAATGTTTGCCTATATCGCTGGTTCACCGTTCGTCTTACAATCTATTTTCGGCGTATCTCCTCAAGGATTTAGCTTTTTCTTCGCTTTCAATAGTATGGGCATTATTCTTGCTAGTCAAATTAGCGGCAGATTAGCAGAACGACTAGGGGAAACAAAACTGCTTGTTTTCGGATTATCTTTAGCTGCATGTGCAGGGATTGCGTTGTTTTTGGTGATCTTCTTCAAAGGCGGGCTGATAGCGATTGTAATTCCATTATTTTTTGTGGTGTCAAGTGTGGGGATTGTAAGTACTGCTAGTTTTACACTTGCAATGGAAAAAAAAGCTGGGTCAGCAGGCAGTGCCTCTGCAATATTAGGAGCACTTCAATTTGTTTTAGGTGCGGTAACTTCTCCCTTAGTAGGCTTAGGCGGGAGTCATAGTGATTTAAGTATGGGTATTGCTATTGCAATTGCAGATGTTGGTGCAGTTTTATGTTATATATTGCTTGTTCGATTGCCATCTAAAGCGAAGGGGCTTTGAACTTATGAAATAAAAATTAATTAAATAAATTGGATGAAGCTCACATCGCTAGACTTGTGGGCTCTTTTCTTATATTTATTAAAATTAAATTACAAATATAAAAAATTCAAGAATGAAAGTGTAGACGAGAGAACTATAGATTTAAGCACTTACATTAGGTGAAGTTATTTGTTTTTGCTTGATTTTCGTCTGAAATGGACATTTACATGCCTGTATCTCAGGAGTATGATTACCTCAATTTCATAAAACAATTTTTCCCTATGTCGCTGAATCCTTAGGGAACGGGGGACCCACTAAGTATTATTTGGGGTGAATCTCTTTTGTGGTTTCTAAAACTTTAAAAGAGTAGGGTGACTCTTCTGCATCCGAATCCGACAGCTAACCTCGTAAGCGTCCAGAGAGGAGGGTTATTTGTTGTGTTTAAAAACCAACAGGGTAACCACCTGTTGGTTTTTTGCGTTCAAAAAATTCTGTTTTTTGGTTGGTTTTCATTCATATTGAAAATCCTAGTAGAGTGATCTGTTCGAATTTATTTAATAAGAGTAAGTACTTCCCATGTAGGAGGATAAACATGTTAGATATCGCAATGATTTTATTATTGGTCATAGGTTTTGCGTTGCTCATCGGATTTACGCACTGGAGCAGCAGAATAGAGGAGGAAGAAAAAACATCATGATTTGGTTTATTGGTATGGTCACTTTCCTTGTTTTTGTGTATCTCGTCTATGGCCTACTTTATCCAGAGAAATTTTAAGTGAAACAAGAATGAAGGAGGTCTTGGAAAATGGGTAATGCTATTCTGCAGTTTCTCATTGTAATCCTATTACTATTTATCATAGCTATTCCACTAAGCAAATACCTTTATCTAGCTTTTGCAAAAGACAAAACAAAGTTAGATACGTTCTTTTTGCCATTAGAAAAGATCATATACCGAATAGCTGGAATAAAAAATGTAGCAGAAACAAATTGGAAAAAATACGTATTCGCTTTGATAGCATCAAATATAGCCTTGATCGGAATTTCTTACTTGATTTTACGACTTCAGCAATTTTTACCGCTGAACCCGGCCAGGATTGGCAATATGGAGCAAACTCTTACTTTTAATACGGTCATCAGTTTTATGACCAATACCAACTTACAAGATTATAGCGGGGAGACAGGACTTTCTATTTTATCGCAGATGATTTTTGTCACGATGATGATGTTTACTTCTGCTGCAACTGGATTGGCTGTTGGAATTGCTATAATGAGAGCTTTATCTACAAAAGGAAAAGAGATTGGTAATTTTTACCGAGATTATGTTCGAGCAAATGTGCGTGTGTTATTGCCGCTATCTGTAATAGTTACTTTGCTTTTAGTAGCTCTTGGGGTACCACAAACATTGGATGCTAGCACTACGGTTACCACTTTAGCAGGAAAAGTGCAGAACATTGCTTTAGGTCCTGTTGCTTCATTGGAATCCATTAAACACATTGGTACAAATGGCGGCGGTTTTTTTGGGGTAAACTCGGCGCATCCATTTGAAAATCCGAATGCACTTACGAATGCAATTGAGATTTTATCGATGTGGGCTATTTCAGCAGCACTTCCACTGACGTATGGTCGAATGGTAAAAAATAAAAAACAAGGCAGAGTTATTTTTGGAACAATGTTTGCTATTTTTATCATGATGCTAGGAATTGCTTATCAAGCGGAACAATCAGGGAATCCCGCACTCAATAAACTAGGATTCTCTCATGAACAAGGAAGTATGGAAGGAAAAGAAGTTCGATTTGGTATCGCTCAAACTAGTTTGTTCACTGCTGTAACTACTGCTGCTACGACAGGTACCGTGAACAACATGCACGACACCCTTACTCCCATTGGCGGTTTAGTACCACTCTCCTTGATGATGCTAAATAACGTATTTGGGGGTAAAGGAGTTGGATTTGTAAACATGCTGATGTATGCCATACTTGCTGTTTTCTTAGCGGGATTGATGGTTGGCAGAACACCAGAATTTTTGGGACGGAAAATCGAACCAAAAGAGATGAAGCTTATTGTTATTGCGCTTCTGATTCATCCCTTGTTGATCCTGGGTCCATCGGCAATTGCTTTTTTGACACACCTTGGCACAGATGCCATTAGTAATCCCGGTTTTCATGGGATCACACAGGTGATTTATCAATATACGTCATCCGCTGCGAATAACGGTTCTGGATTTGAAGGATTAGGAGACAATACGCCTTTTTGGAATATTTCAGCTGGGATTGTGATGTTACTTGGTCGATATCTATCCATCATTGCCATGTTAGCAGTTGCTAGTTCGTTGATGAAAAAGCAACCTGTTCCAGAAACAATTGGTACTTTTCGTACGGACAATGCGACCTTTGGTGTGATTCTAATTGGTACAGTATTAATCGTTGGAGCTTTAACCTTTTTCCCTGTACTTGTATTAGGACCAATAGCGGAGTTTTTAACCATTCGATAGATCACTAGAAAGGAGAGAACAACAGTGGCAGCACAAACAAAAAATCAATCTTTGTTCCAAGGTTCTATTATCAGACAAGCACTGATAGATAGTGTGAAGAAATTAAATCCACTGATTATGATGCGAAATCCCGTGATGTTTGTGGTAGAAATCGGTACTTTTATGACTCTCCTCATGATTTTGATGCCAAAATATTTTGGTGTGCAGGATCAATTTGGTTATACCATTGCCGTATTTTTTATTTTGCTGTTTACGATTTTATTTGCTAACTTTGCCGAAGCACTCGCAGAAGGACGTGGAAAAGCACAAGCTGACTCTTTGAAAAAGACCAAGGCAGATACGATTGCCAAGCGATTGAATAGCAAAGGGGAGGCTGAACAAGTTTCTTCTACTGATTTACGGAAAGGGGATGTGGTTTTAGTAGAAACAGGAGATTTGATTCCGGGAGATGGGGAGATTATCGAGGGATTAGCTTCGATCGATGAATCCGCAATAACAGGTGAATCTGCACCTGTGATCAAAGAAGCGGGAGGAGATTTTAATTCTGTAACGGGTGGAACCAAAGTCGTGAGTGACTCGATCCAAGTGAAAATTACTGCCGATCCAGGAGAATCCTTTTTAGATAAAATGATCTCTTTGGTGGAAGGTGCATCTAGACAAAAAACACCCAATGAACTTGCCCTAAACACCTTGCTTATTACTTTAACACTCATTTTCTTGATGGTGGTAGTAACACTCTTACCGATTGCAGGATATGTAGGTGTGAAGCTGCAAATTGCTACATTGATTGCTTTATTGGTCTGTTTAATCCCAACTACCATCGGAGGGTTGCTATCTGCGATAGGAATAGCAGGAATGGATCGGGTGACCCGGTTTAATGTATTGGCTATGTCAGGAAAAGCAGTCGAAGCAGCAGGGGACATCAACACGATGATATTAGATAAAACAGGAACGATTACCTTTGGGAATCGGATGGCAGCACAGTTTATCCCAGTAGGGGGTGCAACAGAAGAAGAAATACGAAAAGGAGCTGTACTTGCTTCTTTGAAAGATGAAACACCAGAAGGTCGCTCTGTGTTGGAACTTGCGAAAGAACAGGGTTTGGTAGTAGATCCAGCTCCTTATCAGCAAGCAACATTTATTCCTTTTGCAGCAGAAACCAGGATAAGCGGAATGGATACTGATGGAAGTTCGTATCGTAAAGGGGCGGTGGATGCCGTTCAGAAACTGGTTCAGGAACAAGGAGGACAAGTCCCTGATGATTTAAAAGTAAAAAGTGATGAGATTGCTGGGAAAGGCGGTACTCCTCTTGCGGTTTCCATTAGAAATAAGATCGTAGGTCTTATTTATTTAAAAGACACAGTAAAGCCTGGGATGAGGGAGAGATTCGACGAACTCAGGAAAATAGGAATCAAAACCATTATGTGTACAGGGGATAATCCTCTAACAGCAGCTACCATTGCCAAAGAAGCGGGGGTAGATGATTTTATTGCCGAAAGTAAACCAGAAGATAAAATTCAGGTGATTCGAGAGGAACAAGCACGAGGGAAACTCGTTGCCATGACAGGAGATGGTACGAATGATGCTCCTGCACTTGCCCAAGCAGATGTGGGATTGGCTATGAATAGTGGAACGATTGCTGCAAAGGAAGCTGCAAACATGGTTGATCTCGATTCCGACCCAACCAAAATTATAGAAGTCGTATCGATTGGGAAACAATTGTTGATGACTCGTGGGGCATTGACTACATTCAGTATTGCAAATGATATTGCGAAATACTTTGCAATTCTACCTGCGATGTTTATGGTTACCATCCCACAGATGAGTGCCTTAAACTTTATGCATCTAACATCACCCACCAGTGCTATTTTATCAGCATTAATCTTTAATGCGATCATTATTCCGATACTGATCCCTCTTGCCATGAAGGGAATCGCATATAAGCCAATGCCTGCTGTTCAGTTATTACGTCGTAATTTGTTTATCTATGGATTGGGTGGTGTGATTGCCCCATTTGTTGGGATTAAGCTGATAGACCTGTCGATCGGGTTATTTCTCTAAAGGAGGAACAGGTGAAATGAAAGCAATTCGTTTAGCAATAGTAATGATCGTATTGTTTGGACTTGGTTATCCGCTTGTAATGACAGGAATATCTCAAGTATTATTTCCAAAACAAGCAAATGGGAGCATCGTATACAATGACAAAAGAAAAGCAGTTGGTTCCGAATTAATTGGACAATCTTTTACCGATCCAAAGTATTTTCATGGGCGTATTTCCTCGATCAACTATGATGCAGCAGCTTCTGGAACACCAAACTATGCTCCATCTAACAAAGAGATGATCAAACGGACGGAGCAGGCGGCAAAGGAATGGCTCGCAAAAAATCCAGGAAAATTAGTAAGTGATATTCCACTGGATCTCATCACGAATTCGGGTTCTGGGCTTGATCCAGATATCAGCCCTGCTGCTGCTCGTTTTCAAATTCCTGCTGTGTCAAAAGCAACGGGAATATCTGTACAGCAATTGGAGCAATTGGTGAAGAAACATACAGAAGGTAGAGTACTTGGTATTTTTGGTGATCCTCATGTCAATGTTTTGGCATTAAACATGGACTTGCAAAAATGGATGCCATCTCAGGCAAAATAAAGGGTTTGAATTAGATGAGCAGTTTACAAAGTGGTACGAATTATAAACGGTTAAGTCCGGAAGAGATTTTAGCGAAAATCGAGAAAATGCAAAGAGGCCGTCTCAAAATGTACATTGGGGCGGCTCCTGGTGTTGGAAAAACCTTTCATATGTTACGAGATGCTCACGATCTAAAGGAAAAAGGTATCGATGTGGTCATTGGTCTGATAGAGACACATGGACGAGAAACAACTGCGGCAGAAATCAAAGATTTAGAGATGATCCAAAAGAAAACAATATCTTACAAAGGCAAAAAATTAAAAGAATTAGATGTAGAAGGTATCTTAAAACGAAACCCGGAAGTTGTTATCATCGACGAGCTAGCTCATACGAATGTTCCTGGCTCGAAAAATAAAAAACGCTATGAAGATATTGGCGAGATATTAGAGGCTGGTATTCATGTGTGGACAGCAGTTAATATTCAACATCTAGAGAGTGTTCGCGACATTGTAGAACGAATTACGGGGATTCAAGTAAACGAACGAGTTCCAGACGCTATGTTGCGAGAAGCAGATGAGGTCGAAGTTATCGATGTAAGTCCAGAGACACTTCGTGATCGGATACAGGAAGGAAAAGTTTATAGCAAAGATAAGATTGAACGTGCTTTAAATCAGTTTTTTCGTCGAGGTAACTTGGTTGCCCTGCGGGAGTTAGCACTACGTGAAGTGGCAGATGATATTGATCTACGATTGGAAAAGGAACGAACAGAACTAGGGATTGAACAACCATCTGGAGCACACGAGAAAATCTTGGTTTGTATTCAATATGGACCGAATGCAGAGAAATTGATTCGCCGTGGATGGAGAATTGCGGATCGCTTAAATGCAGAAATCTCTATTTTGCATATCTACCCGTCAAAAATGAATGACGGGCAGAAAAAAGAATTGGAGAAAATGAGAAAACTAGCAGAACAATTTGAAGCGACATTTATTCATCAAGAAGCAAAATCAAGAAAAGTGGCAGAACAGATTGTAGAAGTATGCGAGCAATACCAAATTACTCAAATTATTATGGGCATGTCTGCACGCACACGTTGGGAGGAGATTTGGAAAGGTTCGATCATTAATGTGATTATGCAGCGTTTGCAATATGTCGATGTATTCATTGTTTCCGATAGATGAAGGGAATATGGGATCGCGCTTTGACCGTTTCTTCAGACATTTTTGATGACCGTGTTGATGGTAAAAAATCAACATGGTCATTTTTACAATTGTTAAATATACTTCTATAACATTTAAGTATTATGTTTAGGTAATGTTTTCGTAGGGTTATTATCTTATGACTTAACGGGATAGTTCTTATAACATTGCGAGCGAGAAAACCCACGGTTTAAATCGTGGGATGTTAGCGAGCATCACTACAACGGGAGCACAAGTTTCGACAATCCACTAAGTGGCAAGTCTCACTTTGTAGACGAGGGAGGTTTCTACCTCTCGTAAATCTGACAAATTTTTCAAAAAACACGTTACAAACATACATTCTATTGTTAGACTATCGACAGTTGTTCTTTGAAAAGTGGATAGTATATAGGGTTGTGCAAACCAATCGTTTTGCATTAAAATGCTATGCGTACCGAAAAATGGCTAGACTGAAATGCGAAAACCAAACAGTAAGTCTTTGCTATGACGTAGCAACAAAAACTCTGTCCAACCGTGGGGCTCACGGAGTTAGCTTGGTAATGAAGTAGTCAGAAGGCTACCTAAATTTTAGGCATTGCTATGAGAAGTACTGTATTTAATAGAACAGAAATAACAAGTAATAGACCAAAAGCAACAGTAGTGCCGTACGTGTATTTCATTGCATTTTTTGTCCCGGCATGATGGACAGCAGATAAGATGACGATATTCGTTGGACCTGGTGTAAAAGTAACGATAAAACAATATATAAGAAATGAGCTAATATTCAATGAGAAAAACTCCTTTTCAGGTATTCTCATGTATTTATACATCTCAAAGTGTTTGACATATAGTATATTATTGCATGCTTACAGAGTGATTTGATTAAATTGTCTGCTCATAAAAGGTTGATTTAATTGGACTCCAGATTATTTCAGGCAAAGCTAATAGAAGGGGAAACTTTTTATGATATGCAGAAGAAGAGATTGGCGTCTCTTATCGATAATGTTTTCATTCAACAGGATGGTCATACTATTTTACTCATATCTCATGCGGTCGCTATTAAGGTGTTAGTTAATTATTTTCGTGGAGGTGTGTAAAAAAGGATAAAACGAAAATATTTTTTGAAGTAGAGGAATTATTCTCTTAATCTTGTTAAATTTAAATTTTCCTTTCTTCATTTTTAGTAGGTTATACTTTGGAGATTGGTTAGAAAAATGTTTTTCACTAGAAAAGATGATATTTAAAATATTTTCTTCTTCGAAAAAAGTTGACAGTAATAAGATAAAATATGGGGGGTTAAGATGAATCGGAAAGGATTTTTTGTGAACAGTTTGTTGATTGGAATATTTTTGCTTACTGCTTGTTCCCTGCATGGAGGAGAAGAACCTGAAAATCTAAAGGAATTTGAACAATATGCAAAAAAGGAATTAGCGGAGCAATACAAGGAATCCTTTAATATGAAGCCGGCCAAAAAAGAATGTGTTGCACTGACAGAACAGGAAGAAAAAGATTGTAGCCGAGAACTTTTTACCGCCCAAGCTTCTCCTCGATCCAATCCTAGCATTGTGTTTACAGTTGATTATCATCGCAGTTATGGAGGATCTTTCGATAATGATTACTTGGAACAATATATTGCCTATGATCTTCAACGAATGGTCCAGTCACGTTTGAAGATAATAAATATGTTTATGCGAGTAAACGTATCGTTCCATAGTACCAATAATAGTATCGTAAGTTATATGGGATCAGTAAAAGATTATCAAAAAATACTACAGAAAACTCCCTCTGACACATCTATTTATGTGTATTTATTGGATGGAAATCATAGTATAGAGCAGAAGGCGCAACAAATCTATCAGTTCTCCCAAATTTCACAGTTACAAGCATTTGCAAACAACTTAACAGTTAACTATTATGCAGCATTGCCACAAAATCAAAGGGATTTATACAATCAAAATCCATTACGTTCGTTTTCATTCACCATGAATGATTTGAAGTCAGTTCAAGCAATCAGAGAAAAATTAAACAGTACAAATCGTTGAATGCCTGGATAAGGTATATTTCTCCTATTTTTATAAGTAAGTGCAAACAATTACACACAAAAAATTTCGATAATGCAAAACCTCTCCTAATTTTCTAATAGCTGTTCTTTAAACAGAGCCAATTTTCCTTAAGATATAAGGACTTTTGGCTTTTTGTTTTTATTTCATCCAAAAAGGTCAAATCTCAAGCTGATTTCTGCACCATCTAAAGTTATTTTTGTATATATTTTCCTTAGTGTCTTTTTGGACCAAAAGCATTAGCTTTATTTTGTTTGGGAAGTGGATATGTCTGACCAATAAAAGGAAATAGTTTTACCAATTATCTTCCAATAATTTGAAATATGAGCTTGATTTTTATTTTAAGATAGTGACACTGTTCGCGTTATGAGTACCATTATTTTGGTATTTTTTTGCCTGTAATCATCAATTTTAGTTAGCTGCAATTCTTTTAAAAGTTATTTATTTTTTAAGAGCGATGAAAAAACGTTTCTCTAGACACACCTTTCTTTTCCATGTAGTATTGTTTAGTATGATTTCAATAAATAAAGAAGATCTTTCTTTTATAAGAAGAAACTATGATCAGTGTAGATAGTGAAGCTGTTTTTGCAGTTTAACTCTCCTAACGCTATTGTTACAGCTATTGCTATTTCTTCTTGATCAAGACACATTTGCCTGTGGGAGTAGTTCTCATACTTTACTTTACGAAATAGGAAGTAAATTCAAAAAGAAGACCATTTTTAGCAACTAATATCACTATGTTTATAGATTATATTTGTTTATGTAACAAGATGAGGGAGGAGAACATCATGAGTTTGGGAATAAACCAATATAATCAAGGTCGGGGGAATGTAACTAAAACACCTTCGAGAGTGAAAAAAGTGAATAAGAAAAAGAAAAAGAAATGGGTAATACGAAGTTTACTGATTTTATTCATCATCATTTTAGGTATCGCAGGTTATATCTTTTTTACTTTTTGGAATGCGTTGGGGAAAGGCTATAAAGATGCACCTGTATCCCAATACAGAAATGCTCCAGTAACATTGGACAAGCCGTTTACGATCCTTTTAATGGGGACGGATAACTATGATTCTGATAAGAAGAAGCTAAATAACCCAAATGAATTTGGAGAACGCACGGATGTATTGATGCTCCTTGCTGTTAATCCGGAAAAGAAAAAAGCAATGATAGTTAATATTCCGCGTGATACAATTGTACCAGTAGCCAATACAAATGGCGTGCGGACAAAAATTAATGCAGCTTATAACTATGCTTTTGGTGGTTTGACCAACAAAAAAGTTGATCCCACTCAAAACGTTTTGGATACGGTTTCTAATTTTTTGGGTGGAGTTTCTATTGATTACTACGCTCATATTAATTTTAAAGGGTTCATTGATCTTGTAAATGCAGTCGGTGGAGTAGATGTCTACGTTCCTTATAGTTTTCATATTAGTACGTTTGACAGAGTTTGTAGATTTAAAACAGGTCCTATGCACTTAGATGGAGAATGTGCACTGCCTTATGTTCGCCAACGGCACAATGATCCAAATGGAGATCATGGTCGAAACATACGCCAACAACAAGTCATTGAGAAAGTTATTACAAAACTAGGCAGCTTCAGTTCTCTTACACAGGTTTCAGATATTGCTAATGCAATAGGGGATAATTTGACATATGATATCCCGCCATCTGATTTCTTGCCTCTAGGAAACTTGTATAAGTCTCTTCCTAAGAAAAATATCGAGCAGTTTGAAGGTGGTGTTTTGGGAGGAACAAGTGCTGGCAATGGTGTGACCATTGGAGGGGCAGATTATGTAGTTATCAAAGCATCCGATAAACGTAAATTGTATGATAAGTTAGTGGAAATGGGAATTCCTCATGGCTCTGAACCTAATTTTGAAACCTATTCTCATCCGTCCAGAGGAGAATAAATAAAAAAAGAAGCTGATCAATGAAGGATCAGCTTCTTTTTTATAATTATCTAGCGATAGGAAATATCATTTTAATTGTATTTTGCAAATCATTACTCAAATGCTTGATAGGATGTCCGGTTCTTGCTTGTTGAGCATAGTTATTTAATCGTTGAACAAAGTCAGGATGTGTAGAAACATAAACATGTTTTATATTTGGATCTGCGGATACTGCTTGTTTTGTGATTTTTTTCTTCAATGGCGTTTCCAATTTAGCGTTTTTATTCTTTCCTGTTAAAGTTACAGCAATATACGCTTTGTTTCCTTTGATAACTGCAGCGGCAGTTTTTACTTCTTTTAAACTAGTCACCTTTTTTACGACATGATCTGCTAAATGAAAGTCCTGGTTAACTCGCGTAGGTTGGTTTATTTGGTTAATACGGGTATTTTGGACATTAGGAGTGTTTCTTGTGATCGGTGTCCTATAGGATGTCCTTTTTAAGTTTGATTTTTCATTATTTGGTGTTCCCATCTTATTAGAACAACCTGTTAAAGGAACTAAAGTACTTAATAATAGCAAAAGACAATAACTAAATATTTTTTTCATTTTCTTCCTCCTTTTTGTTTGTTAGTATGTATCAAAAACAATTTTATATTCGTAGATTTTGATTGGAAAACAAAATGGATGTGTTTCAAAACCGTATAGAGGTGGAAATCAATTCCCAAACTCATTTATACTTTTCATTTTCTAAAATAACTATATTTTCATTAAAAGAAGTTTTCCCAACTTGCTTCGTATTTTCAACTAATCGAAAAATATTATCACAACATTGTTTTGCACCTTTTACTAATAATGGAACACCGATAAAGTTCATTTTCAATCCTCTAGAAAAAAAACCCCCAAATGACATAGATATGGGAACAGTAGGGGAAGTATTGGAGAAAATTATTTTTTCATGGAAGTTAAATTTGTTTTGTAAAACTAGAGCCAATTCTTTTAACGCAGGAACAACAAGTTTGTTTCTTTTTCGTCCAATCGTATATACAGGGTTCCCATCTTCATCGTTTCCATGGAAAATAAGTTTTCCAAAGTCCTCTTTTGTCAGTTGATTGAAATATTTTACCTTTAATATCTCTTTCGAAGTTAAAATTCTTTCTGATTGTGGTAACTGTTTTAAATGATAAGCGGCAGCCAAAGAGGTAGTATGTGTCCCGCCATAATCGTTATAGATAAATATCATAAAGATCATTCCTTAAAAACATTTTTTTTATTATGTGCATTTATCCTATTACTAATTCGATTGGGTTTGACTGTACCTAAATAAGGATAAATAGAGTATAAGACTGTTAAGGTGGTTTGTTGATAAATGTTTTTTTATAAGAAAATGAATAAAATTTTAAGTTGATGTTTACATTTGTTCTAAGTGGAGTTAGAATGGGGTTTGCGTTAAAAATGATGAGGAGTAGAGATAATAGATCGCAATCAATCATGATAGCTTAGAATCGAATACAGGTAGACTATTTTTTATTGAATTATAAATCGATATATAAATATAAAAAAATCATCTGTATTTGAATGGGGATACGAACGGGAGGTAAATGCCAGCATAGTGATTGAATTTTTTTTTGATGCTAATACTATGAGGTAAAGTGTTTAAACAATAGATTTAAGAAGTGAACAAGCTAATTTGAAGATCTAATTGATGGAGGATATATTCTGTATCGAGTGATCAAGAAAGTGTTACAGGTTTCTGTTCCATATCATGGGGAGTAAGATATGAATACTGGAAAGCATTTTTTTAAAAAAATATGTAAGCGGATACAAAAAGGAGAGTAAGTTTTAATGAAATATATAATAGGTATTATAGGTCTCATCATTATTTTAGGAATCACATGGCTTGCTAGTAATAATAGAAAAAATGTGAAATATCGTCCTGTTATCATCATGCTTATATTGCAGTTTATTTTAGGTTTTGTCCTATTAAATACGAGCGTAGGGAATGTACTTATTGCTGCAATTGCAGATGGTTTTGGTCAATTGTTAAAATATGCTGGTGAGGGAATTAATTTTGTATTTGCCGGTCTGCTTAATCAAAAAGAATTTTCATTCTTTTTAAGCGTATTAATGCCAATTGTATTCATTTCAGCTTTAATAGGGATTTTGCAATATTTAAAGGTATTGCCGTTTATTGTAAAGTATATTGGTTTAGCATTAAATAAAATTAATGGTATGGGGAAACTCGAATCATACAATGCTGTTGCTTCAGCAATATTAGGACAATCGGAAGTATTTATTTCTGTTAAGAAGCAGTTGGGTTTACTCTCGGAGAGGAGACTTTACACATTATGTGCGTCTGCGATGTCGACAGTATCAATGTCTATCGTTGGTTCGTATATGGTTTTATTAAAACCCCAATACGTGGTAACTGCACTAGTGCTAAACTTGTTTGGCGGGTTTATCATTGCTTCTATTATTAATCCTTATGAAGTTACTGAAGAAGAAGATATGTTAGAAGTACGAGATGAAGAGAAGCGAAGCTTTTTTGAAGTATTAGGCGAGTATATAATGGATGGTTTCAAAGTTGCTATTACCGTAGCAGCTATGCTGATTGGATTTATCGCGCTTATTGCACTTATAAATGCTTTGTTTAAAGGAATAATTGGTATCTCATTCCAAGAAATTCTCGGTTATGTATTTGCTCCATTTGCCTTTATTATTGGAATTCCATGGCATGAAGCGGTTGATGCGGGTAACATCATGGCAACGAAGTTGGTATCAAACGAATTTGTTGCAATGACGAATTTAACACAAGGAAACTTTCACTTCACAGAACGTACAACTGCGATTATTTCCGTGTTCCTTGTTTCGTTCGCAAACTTCTCTTCCATTGGAATTATCGCTGGTGCAGTCAAAAGTTTAAATGAAAAACAAGGGAATGTGGTTGCGAGATTTGGATTGAAATTGGTTTTTGGAGCAACATTAGTAAGCTTTTTATCTGCAACGATTGTTGGCTTAATAGTTTAAAAGGAGTGTTCGTTGAATGAGAATGGTAGATATTATCGCAAAAAAACGTGATGGAAAAGAACTAACAACAGAGGAAATTCAATTTTTTATAAAAGGGTATACAGAGGGAGGTATTCCTGACTATCAAGCAAGTGCCTTTGCAATGGCTGTCTATTTCCAAGATATGTCTGATCGCGAACGCGCTGATTTAACGATGGCAATGGTTGAATCCGGGGAGACGGTTGATTTATCCGCGATTGAAGGAATCAAAGTAGATAAACATTCGACTGGCGGCGTTGGTGATACAACAACATTAGTTTTAGGTCCATTGGTTGCTGCACTAGATGTTCCAGTTGCAAAAATGTCTGGGCGTGGCTTGGGACACACTGGTGGCACAATTGACAAATTAGAAGCAGTAGCAGGGTTTCATGTAGAAATTACGAAAGAGCAGTTTATTGATATTGTAAATCGTGACAAGGTTGCAATTGTTGGACAAACTGGAAATCTAACGCCTGCTGATAAAAAGTTATACGCTCTGCGTGATGTGACAGGAACGGTGAATTCTATTCCATTGATCGCAAGTTCTGTTATGAGTAAAAAAATTGCGGCTGGTGCTGATGCGATTGTCCTTGATGTGAAGACTGGTGCTGGAGCGTTTATGAAGACAGAAGCAGATGCCAAAGAATTAGCACATGCAATGGTACGCATCGGAAATAGTGTTGGCCGTAAAACAATGGCTGTTATTTCCGATATGTCACAACCTCTCGGATTTGCGATTGGTAATGCGCTTGAAGTAAAAGAAGCAATTGATACTTTGAGAGGTGAGGGTCCAGAAGACTTAACCGAATTGGTACTGGTATTAGGGAGCCAGATGGTCGTACTTGCTAAAAAGACAGATACGCTAGAAGAAGCGCGTGAAAGGCTACAGGAAGTGATAAAGAATGGAAAAGCCATTGAAAAATTCAAAGATTTCCTGCGTAATCAAGGGGGAGACAGCTCGATAGTAGACCATCCAGAGAAATTACCACAAGCAAAATATGTAATTGATTTACCCGCTGAGACTTCAGGTGTAGTTTCTAACATTGTGGCAGATGAAATTGGTATTGCTGCGATGCTTTTAGGGGCAGGTCGTGCAACAAAAGAAGATCAGATTGATTTAGCTGTTGGCTTAATGCTGCGTAAAAAAATTGGCGATGTTGTTAATGAAGGGGAACCTCTCGTCACTATTTATGCCAATAGCGAAAATGTGGAAGATGTAAAAGCGAAAATATATGAAAATATTTCTATATCAAATAAAGCAGTGGCTCCTAAATTAATCCATACGATTATTACTGATTAATAGGGATATCGGTTACTTGCACTTAAATATATTAAAAGGTGGTCATTTATGGAACGGCAACAACTAATTTATGAAGCGATCCAGGCAAGCAAACAAGCATATGTACCATATTCCAATTTCAAAGTAGGAGCTGCACTGCTGGCAGATGACAATACGATCTATCGCGGATGCAATATCGAAAATGCTTCCTATGGACTAACCAATTGTGCAGAACGGACGGCAGTGTTTAAGGCAGTTTCAGAAGGTGTGAAAAAAATAAAAGCGATTGCAGTTGTAGGAGATACAGAAGGTCCGATTGCACCATGTGGTGCATGCAGACAAGTTCTTGCAGAATTTTGCAATGCGGAAACGCAAATCATTTTGGCCAACCTAAAAGGAGATTTTGATGTAAAAACGATCGAAGAATTGCTCCCAGGATATTTTTCAGCAGAAGACCTAAAATAGATGACAACATAGCCAGTTTCCTTGAAATAAAGGATATTTGGCTTTTTATTTACTTCTTTTTTCGCTCTCATCTACTTTGTTATGATTTGTATTTACTTTGTTTCACAACAGGTTTATAATGATATTAAAATGATATCACATTTATATCATGGGGGAGTCGAAATGAAAGAAAAATCAATCATTAAAATGAATGGTTTTGCAGCACTTGTTCTTGCGTTAATATGTATTGTTGGTGGAATTTACTTAATGAATAACTCCTTTTCATCCGGGGGGATAGTAGGTGGAATCTTAGTATTCATTTTAGGTTTGATCATTACTACGAGTTTAACCATTGTGCAGCCAAACCAAGCAAAAGTGTTAACTTTCTTTGGTACGTATATCGGTGTCATCCGCGATCAAGGATTGTGGGCTACAATTCCTTTTACTTTTAAACGAAACGTTTCCCTAAGGGTTACCAATTTTACAAGCGAACGTTTAAAGGTAAATGATCTAGAAGGAAATCCAATCGAAATTGCTGCTGTGGTCGTGTACAAAGTCAACGATTCGGCAAAAGCACTATTTGATGTAGAAAACTATGTGAAATTTATTCAAATTCAAAGCGAAACAGGAATTCGTCATATTGCAAGTAGATACGCCTATGATTCGTATGAAAAAGAAGGCGAAAACCTCCTGACCTTAAGACAGAATAGTGATGAAATTGCAGAGGTTCTTGTTCATGATTTACAAAAGCGAATGGATGTTGCCGGTGTAGATATCATCGAAGCGCGAATTATGCATTTGGCATATTCTTCAGAAATAGCCTCTGCGATGCTGCAGAGACAACAAGCGAATGCTGTTTTGTCTGCTCGTAAAGTGATCGTTGACGGGGCAGTAGGTCTTGTTAAAGCAGCGATTGATCAACTGCAAGAACAAGAAATTGTCGAGTTGGATGAAGAGAAAAAAGCACAGATGGTCAATAACTTGATGGTTGCCATTGTTTCTGAGAAAGGAACACAGCCTATTATTAATACAGGAAGCATCTATTAAGGTTGTGTCATAAATGAGTAAACGAAAAGCATTTCCACTGCGAATTGATCCGCAATTATATGAAGTCCTTGAAAAATGGGCACAGGATGAACTGCGAAGTGTGAATGCCCAAATTGAGGTCATTTTAAAAGAAGCAGCAAAAAGAGCAGGTAGAATGAAAAAAGATTAGGGTGTTTTACACACCCTAATACATAGGAAAGTGAAAAATATATGGAATTGGAGGTAGATATTATGAATAGTATCGATACTATTGTATTAAATTTAGAAGAAGTCAGACGTAGAAGTATCAATGTATGGAAGAATATACCTGTAGAATTACTTGATTGGAAGCCAGATGAACAAGCCTTAAGCATAAAAAAAATGATAAGGCATGTCTTAGATTCGGAACATTACTACCATCTATGTATTTTAAATAGAGGAAGTTTAGAGACGTATGAATCACCATTTGATAAAAGAAAGTTTATTTCGGTTGGAGATGAGCTTCAATTTTATGAACGATATCGAAAAGAATTTATAACCACAATCAAATCTTTTACAGAAGATGATTTTTCAAATATTCAAATTGACCGTAGCGATGCTGGGTACGTTCGTTCCTTAGGGGATATGTTGCTGAGAGTAGCTTATCATGAAGCTGTACATACTGGTCAAATGTTAGATTATCTAAGAACTGCCAATAGTCCACGAGCACAAGTTTGGGATTAGAATTCGAAGAGGTTTTTCTTTGTTTTCTAATGATATGAAAATAACTTGACTGAAATTGTAGAAAAAAAAAGAAGAGTGAACCCGAATTATTCAGTTATTCTCTTAATATGTATAAAAAAACGCCTGATAGGCGTTTTTTTAGTCTTCTTCCTCATTATTATTGTCTAACATTTCGGATAGTTACCCGTCGATGGTTCCTGCTGCAAATTCACCGATAGCAGAACCTATACCGCTTTATCCTCTATGATGTTCATCTTGACAACTCCATACGGCTAAAGCCGTTGGATTCTTGGGACGATAGCCTCATGACTATTTCATTACCAAGCTAACCCCGTGCGCCCCACGGTTTATGTTTGTTGATTTCTTCTTTGCCGCGAGCAAACTTGGTTTTCGTCTGTCATGACTATACATCTATTACCATGGGAATGTTTGTTTGTAAACTTGCTTTTTCCCAAAGGTTGAACTAGTGAAGGAAAATTCCTTACCCTCGTTCAACGCTCGCTCTCATCCCACGATTTAAACCGTGGGTTTTCTCGCTCGCAATGTTATAATAGTCTTCATTGTGGGTGACTAGAATGAGGATTTGAGCCAATCATGAATCAGCTCTAATAAATCTTTAAAAACAATTCAGATGGATAAGTGTCATAAGTTGATGATAATCAAAGTCAACAATGCGTCCATATTAATTTCGATATGACCATTGTATACTACGAATTTAATGTTCACTTCTGATTATAAGAGTCTTTATTCCGTCTAATGTAAAGTATAGTATAATTATTATAAATAATTCTCATGGAGGGGAAAGGAGAATACCATTGTTCTTTCTCTCGTTAATAATTTTTTTCATTCTCATGATTAGTGGAGTACACTTTCTGTTTGGAGGTGTATTAGTAGAAGGGGCTTCCATTTTACTATTATCCGGGGCAATTCCTATGTTTTTTTGGCGAAGAAGACATCACCACCATCATCATGGACATCACCACCACCATCATCATGATGATGACAATAATTGCGGAAACTACCTCGTTTGTGGCAGCTGTGGTTTTCTCAGCGGAGAAGCATGTGGCGATTGCGGAGATTGTGGAGACTGTGATTGTGGTGGTGATTAATTTAATTTTCATAGTATTATTTTTATCTCTTATTACCAATGGGACTATATCTCTTCCCTTTGGTAATAAGTTTTTTTGTTTGAAATAAAATGGAGGAGTTACTAATGAGTGTGCAGGAAAATCATGTATAAAATGAAGGGGATAACGCATCATTTGCCCTATACAATGCGTGTCTCCCTTGTTCGTTAAGTTACATGGGAGCTGGTTCTAAAATTGAAGAGTAGAAGCAAAGGAAATTCAGACACTCACAAGTACATGAAAACACCAATAATGACAGGATCATTGCTTTGAAAAAAATTTAATTCATCATAAGGATACCTCGATAATTTATATGTATAGAATGAAAGTTAAGAGAAATATTTTTTTAATAATAAAATCCATTGGGGATTTGCTGAATAAAGTAAGTTTTTTCTTTGTTTTTTTAATAAAAGTTTAATTTGTTACTTCCTATTTTTCCGGAATTTCTAGTCATTATCCAACAATATTTTATTTTTCATTTCTTTCTATTTATGAAAAAAGTGCTAAAATAATATAATAATTATTATTTATGTTTTATTTATTTTTGGTAAAGTTAAATATCTTTTTTAACGAACTGTAATTTAATTTTATCCGGAATGGAGGAGAGATAGATGACCAAAACGATTGCAATAATAGGAGCAATGGACACCAAAGGCGGCGACTACGCTTTTATTAAAACAGAGATCGAACAGAGAGGTTATCGTGCTCTTGTCATTAATACTGGAGTTTTAGGAGAACCAAAAGTGGAGCCTGATATTACCGCTAGCCAAGTAGCTCGTGCTGGTGGTTCTACTTTAGAGGAACTAAGAAAACGAAGAGATAAATCGTTTGCGATGAATGTGATGACAAAAGGTATCTCTGTCATCATGAAAGCTTTATTTGAAAAAGGCCAAATTGATGCTGGGTTTTCGATGGGTGGTACAAATGGAACTATCATTGGTACAGCTGGTTTAAGAGCACTTCCGATTGGTGTTCCAAAAGTTATGGTAAGCACCGTTGCTTCTGGAGATACAGCCCCGTATATTGGATTTAGTGATGTGGTGATGTTTCCTTCCATTTTAGATGTATCTGGTTTAAATCGTGTTAGTGCACAAATATATGCAAACGCTGTTGGAGCGATTATCGGCATGGTGCAGACTGGTGTACCCAAAGTAGATAGCAAACCCATCATCACAGCCTCCATGTTTGGCAATACAACAACACTGGTGAGTAAATGTAAAAGCCAGTTAGAAGAAAAAAATTTTGAAGTCATGGTTTTTCATGCAACAGGTACAGGTGGAAAAACGATGGAGTCCCTTATTGAAAAAGGATTTATAAGAGGAGTATTAGAAGTAACCCCAACAGAATTGGCGGATTATTTGGTTGGCGGTGTTTTAAGTGCAGGTCCAACGCGTTTAGATGCTGCAGCTAAAAAAGGAATACCACAAGTGGTCGCTCCTGGATGTCTAGATATGGTTAATTTTTGGGGGATAAATACGGTCCCCGAAAAGTTCAGAAACCGCCAACTCTATGAATGGAACTCAAATGTTACCTTAATGCGAACAACACCTGATGAAAATCAACGGATAGGTTCTCTTTTCGCTAGAAAATTAAATCAAGCCACTGGCCCTGTTGCCGTCTTTCTTCCTTTAAGAGGTATTTCTGAATTAGATTCACCAGGCGGAGAATTTTGGAATCCAGAAGCAATGGATGCTTTGTTCCAGACAATAAAGGATAAAGTTCGAAATAATATTCCTGTTTATGAAATCGATTGCAACATAAATGATGAAGAATTTTCTAATAGGATAACAGAAAAATTGCTCGAATTTTTAGAAGATGAAACGAGGGATTAGTAATGCCATTCATGAAACGTGAAGAATCTTTAGATAGACTTCATGCTACCATAAAATCCAATAAAGCTATTATTGGTTGCGGTGCGGGAGCTGGCATCTCTGCAAAATTTGCTGAGTGTGGAGGAGCAGATTTAATTATTATCTATAATTCTGGCCGTTACCGAATGGCAGGACGTGGGTCACTTGCAGGTCTATTGCCATATGGTGATGCAAATCAAATCGTAGTCGACATGGCAAGCGAAGTCTTACCAATTATACAGTCTGTTCCCGTTCTAGCTGGTGTTTGTGGAACAGATCCCTTTCGCCAAATGCCTGTTTTTCTACGTCAATTAAGAGATATGGGATTTGATGGAGTACAAAACTTTCCAACTGTTGGTTTAATTGATGGAGTTTTTCGTCAAAATTTAGAGGAAACAGGTATGGGCTTTGACTTGGAAGTAGAGATGATTCATCAAGCACATGAACTTGATATGCTCACATGTCCGTATGTTTTTAATGAAGAACAAGCCGTTGCGATGACTGAAGCTGGTGCAGATGTTTTAGTAGCACATATGGGTTTGACTACAAAGGGATCGATAGGTGCAGAAACCGCTTTGACATTAGAAAAGTCTGCTGAACGAATTCAAGCTATCCATGATTCAGCCAAAAAGATAAATCCAACGATACTAGTTTTATGTCATGGTGGTCCCATTGCAGAACCAACCGATGTTGCAAAAATTTTTGATTTGACAAATGGAATCGCTGGTTTTTTTGGGGCATCTAGCATTGAACGTTTAGCTACCGAAGTTGCGATTCAATCACAAGTAGAGCAGTTTAAAGCATTAGATAGAAAGTAAGAGAGGTGTATTTCATACATATAAGAACCGTAAGGCTAAATGCGAGTGAGAAACTTATATCTTTTGCGAGCTTTCATCCCCCTAGCTTCAGCTATGGGGATGAAAGCTCGCGTCAGGCGAGGGAGGGGTGATGTTCTTCTCTCACAAGCCTGACATTTTTTGTCCTTTCGATAATTCGTTTGAGTGAGTTGTACAAGTTTCCATTTTTAACAAACAGATGAAATCCAAATGCTTATTTATAGTAGACCTTTGTCCCTATTTTGTTGCTGATTAGCAATTGCCTTTGTGATATAGGGAGAAAGAATAGAAGTCAGTATTACTGCTAAGGCTATTTGAGCTGTTGCCAAATTGATATATGGTTTATAAGCAGAGTCTATGTTTGCAGCAAGGGTAGGTACTACAAGAGATATTCCAGCAACAGAACATGTTGCTGCTGCTGCATAACCCGGTCTTTTTAACAGTAATCTATCTAAATATATCAATGGCAGCATACAAATAATTAGAAACATTATGGTCAGGAGAATTCCTGAGAAACCGGATTGGAAAGCAATCTTTAAATTAATGTAAGAACCAAAACTCATTCCTAAAAAAGGTAATAGAATCATAGTACTTGGAGAAAACATCTTTTGGATATTGGAATCAATATTTCCTAGTAGCATACCAAGTAGAAAGGGCAGTATGGTATCTAAAATACTTACGTAATCGATGCCTGTTCCACTTGTGGTATTTAAAATCATAATCGGGATAGCAGGAACTGCTATTAGATTTAAGATTCCAAATGCAGCTTCATCTACATCATCACCATAGACATGCATTAATGCTAGATATAATCCCGGATTGCAGCTGGTTATCGTTGCAATAAAACTGATGGAAGAGATTCCAAAAAAACCATTGATACCAAAGCATTTGACAAATAACCAACCAAACATCCAACTTAATATAATTTTAGATATAGTTAAGACTCCTGCTCTTTTTAAGGTAGCACTTATTTGCGATAATTTAAATTGGCTTCCCGAAATAAATAAAATCATAGAAATCAAAGTCATTGTCCCTGAATTTGTAAAGATAGAATGCGTGATACTTCCTAATTTTAGTAGATGAGGAAAAAATGTATTTATTGTTGCAGTAACAAGCATAGGTACAATGAGTAGTCCAGCTGGAATTTTTTTTATTTTATTTAAAATATCCATTCTCTCCTCCTTGAAATAGTTATATATGATAAAAAAATGATTGAAAGTGGCAAAAATGATTGTATGATTGCCACTTTCAACTATCGGATTTAAATTTTCTCACCATTTGTTTCGATAACATGTTGATACCAATAAAAAGAATCTTTTTTCACTCTTTTCATTGAACCATATCCATAATCATCTTGATCTACATATATAAATCCATAGCGTTTTGTCATTTCGGAGGTAGAAGAACTTATCATATCGATGGGTCCCCACATAGTATAACCAATGACGTCTACACCCTCTTCAATCGCAATTTTTATTTGCAGGATGTGTTGATTTAAGAAATCAATTCGATATGGATCGTGTATCGTACCGTCTTCATTCCATGTATCGATAAAACCAGAACTATTTTCTAGGATAAAGATAGGCAGCTGGTAACGGCCATAAACCAAATGTAAGGTATAGCGCAATCCAAGAGGATCTATCTGCCATCCCCATTCATTCTCGCTTAAATGTGGATTTTTATATACACTGTGAACATTTCCAGCAGTCAATTTCAATTGTGTTGTATCACTGCTGGAAATCATGGAGTTATAGTAAGACATTCCTATAAAATCTGCTGGATTCTGTTTTATCGTCTTTAAATCTTCCTCTCGAATGTTTAAATGAATATGTTGTTTTTTGAAGTATGTCTTTGCATAGTAGGGATATTCCCCTTTATTTAATATGTCTAGGTAAAATAAGTTTTTCATTCGATCATCGCTTTGCATTTGCAATGCATCTTCTGGTTTGCAAGTGTATGCATAAGTGGTGAAATATGCCACCATGCTGCCGATTTTATTTTGTGGATCTATACGATGTGCTAGGCTAGTTACTTTTGCAGCAGCTACAAATTGATGATGGAGACCTTGGAACAACATTTCTTCATAGTTCTTTTGTCCTTCATTTATAATACCTAATGTTTTTGCTCCTGCTTTCACGCTCATATTGATTTCATTAAAGGTCACCCAGTATCTTACTTTTCCTGTGTACCGTTTAAAAAGTACTTCACAATAGTTTTTATACAACTCAATTAATTTGTCATTGTACCAGCCGCCAAATTTTTCAATTAGCACAATAGGCATATCAAAATGCGATATCGTTATCAATGGTTCCATTTTGTGTTTTAAGCATTCGTCGATTAATGAATCGTAGAACTGCAATGCTTTTTCATTAGGTTTAGCATCGTCACCATTTGGAAAGACGCGAGCCCAAGATATCGAGTAACGAAACACTTTGAATCCCATTTCTGCAAACAGTGCAATATCTTCTTTATAAGTGTGATAAAAATTGATTCCTCTGCGTTTGGGATATTTGATAGTATCCGAATCTTTTTTTGCTTCTTGAATCATCTCCATGGTAATCTGCATTTGTTTTGTGATTTTGCGATCATTTTTGGCATTAAATTTCATAACATCTGGAATGGTCAATGATTTACCATCTTCGTTATAAGCTCCTTCCGCTTGACATGCTGATAATGCTCCACCCCATAAGAATCCATTTGGAAAACCTGTTGTCATTTTTTTCACCCTGTTCTTTCTATTAGTTCCTAACTTCTAGTAATTCCTGTCTTTCTTTTATCGTGCTTTTTGTTGAAGGAAGAATAGCTAGATAGTGCTCACTATTTGTCACGATGATTGGAGTTATGAGGTCATATCCTTCTTTCTTAATCGTTTCTATGTCGAATTCGATTAATAGATCTCCTAGGTTCACCTTTTGTGCTTGTTCTACATAACTAGTAAAATATTTGCCATCGAGATTTACAGTGTCTAATCCAATATGGATGAGCACTTCTACACCAGAATCAGATTTTAAGCCAATTGCATGCTTTGTTTTAAAGAGTGCATCCACTGTACCATTAAAAGGTGCATATACTTTTCCATCTGTTGGAATGACAGCAATTCCTTTGCCCAATAGTTCCTGTGAAAATGTTTTATCATTCACCTCTGATAAGTTTTTGATTTTTCCTGCCAAAGGGCTCATGATGGAAAATACTTGTTTTTTTGGTTGATCGGTATAGTTTTTTTCTTTCTCTGTGTCTGGTTTCTCTGTTTCTTTAATTCCAACAGCTAACGTGAATAAAAACCCGAGCGCAATTGCCATGACACAGCCAATGATAATATAGATGTATTTGTCCGCTTCATATGATGAAAGACTTAATAACCCAGGTAATGCAATTGCAGTTCCTTTTGCATGAACCAAACTATAGAATCCACCTGTTATACCAGCAGCAGCACACCCGGCGAAGAAAGGGGTTTTATATTTTAAGTTCACACCGTATATAGCTGGTTCTGTAACTCCAAAGGCAGCAGTGATAGCACTTGATCCGGCAGCAGATTTCATTGCTTTGTTTTTTGTTAAAAAGAATACGGCAAGGGCAGCGCCTGCTTGTGCTAGATTTGCGCCTAATGCACTAGGAAGTAAAACGGTATATCCAACTTCTGCAATTTGTTGAATTTGCATCGGCATAATAGAGTAATGCATTCCAAACATAACTAAAATTGGTTTAAAAAAACCTAACAGTGCACCGGCTACAACACCTAGTGTTGCAAATAAGGCATTAATTCCTGTTGTCAGCCAAGTGCCTACGTATGAACCAAATGGCGCAATGATGATCAATTCGATTGGTACCATGATTAACAATACAATCATAGGAGTAAGGATAACTCGCAAAAAATTTGGGACTGCTCGATCTACCATTTTATAAACGTAGCTCAATAGACATACAGATAAGATAATTGGTATTACAGAAGAAGAGTACTTAACTAATAAGATTGGTAATCCTAAAAAGTCTATTGATTTGATCCCAGTCTTTGCTATTTCTTTCGCTGCATCCAAAATGACAGGGTGCAGTAAAGCTGCAGCTAAACCTAATGCTAAATATTCATTCGTTTTAAATTTTCGTGCGGCACTTACTGCTAAGAAAAATGGTAAGAAATAAAAAATGCTGTCTCCGATCATATCGAAGATGGTAATAAAGCCTGATTTTGGATCGATCCATTTCATAGCGGTGAGAATGGTAGATATACATTTGACCATACCGCATCCCACTAAAGCTGGTAATAAAGGTGTGAAAATACTTGCAATGGTCTCAAATAGTTGATTGATCGAGAATCTTTTTTTGTTTTTTTCTGTGTCATTCAAGTTGTTTATATGCGTTAATTCTAGAATTTTTTCATAAACAGACTCTACTTTGTCACCAACTACAACTTGTAGTTGCCCACCTTTATTTTGGGCTTTTAAAACCTCATCTAATGTATCAAGAGTATGGAGATCAGCTATTGTATCGTTCTTTAAAACAAATCGTAACCGAGTGGAGCAATGAGTTAGTTGTGAAATATTACTTTCCCCGCCGATCAGCTTTATTATTTTTGCAGCTAGATTTCTCTCGGACATGGTGTTCTTCTCCTTTGTGATGTATCAAATTGGATTCGTTGTGCAATCGAAAAAAGGGGTTAATTGAAAATAAAAAATGACCAAAACAAGTGAGAATACACTTATTCTGGTCATGCCTGATCGAATCAGTAACAGTCCATTACGTATTTGATTGTGAGAGTCTTTGAATGTGTAAAACTAAGTATAACTTCTCCTCATTGGAACAGTACCAATTGTAATTGGTGTGTAGGAATGTCTGTATTTTCTCTACACATTTTATTTCGATCGGATACTTTTCTTTGACCATCTGAAAAAGAGTTTCATTTTCTCCTTTTAGTTCATGTCCAGCCATATGTCTCATAATAAAATAGCGAATATGGGTTGCAAATCTTGTAAAAAAAAGTGTATTCTCATCAAAATCCATTTTATAGTAATATTTTATTATAGATAAAATTTCGCCTGTGATTTTTGTGATTTTTGTTGTTTCATTCATTTCACCAGACCCGAGCTGAGCGTTTATAAAGTGAAGGGCAATAAAAGTTATTTCTGTTTTTGGCAATAGGATACCTGTTTTATTTTGGATGATTTCAAGGGCTTGGATACCAACTTTTGTTTCTTCAGGATATAATATTCTCACTTCCCATTCTAAGGGACTTTTTACTGGTATATTTTCTCTGCTTCTTTGAATTGCAAAGCTGATATGATCGGATAAGGTAAGAATTAAGTTGAGATTAAGTTCTTTTGATAATACTTTTTTTCCAACTTTAATAATTTCTTCTGCTAAATAAATATCTTCGATAGGAATATCATTCAGCAAATCAAACATTTTAATGTTTTTAGGTGAAACATATATTTTTTCTACAATGTCATCTTCGGTTATCTCATAGGGAGTTTTTTTAAAGCCTAATCCTTTACCGACAACAAGTATCTCTTCTTTTTTCTCGTTGATCGCTAGAGCGACATTATTATTAATTTTTTTAATAACCCTCATTCCATCACCTCCTAAGAAACAAAAAGACCGAAAAAACGATTTTTCTCAAATCGATTTTGCGGTCATGCCTGATTAACAGTAACAGTCCCATTATTTAATTTTTACCATTAAGCATGATTTAATCTAGTTTTTTAAGAAAATGCAAATATTTTCCGATTAATATACCTACATATGATTGCGCTTTCATGTGTTTGTAGTTAGTATAGGTGTCTACTATGTGATTTGTCAATTGCTAAATTATATCATTGTGAGCGAGAAAACCCACAGGTTTAATTATGGGATGAAAGCGAGCGTGGAACGTGGGCAATGAATTTTCCTTCACCTGTATCTTAAACAATCTGGTAATCGTGTTTTCCTGATAATCATGAAAAAACTGGGATAGTCGATCTGTTGATGTCTACAGATGTTAGCAGGTCGTCTATTTTTACGAACAAAAAAGCGAGAGTTTACCTTACTTGTGGAGATTTGCAACTTTCGATTCTTAATTACTATTCTCCCAATTGCATTAATTTTCTCTATTCGCTTGCTGATTTTTATTATATACTTGAACAGTTCTCTTTTCATTTGTTTCAGATCTCCAAACGGTCTAACGGTGCCTTTTTTCATTGATTCAAAGGTATGCCTGAAAAGCAAGAACACCTGTTAACCGAAAGGTCAGAGGTTCGAAACCTCTATCACCGCATAGGTGATTAGCTCAGGGGTAGAGCATTCGGCTATGGCTATAAATGGGGTTCGAATCCCCGATGGTTTTGGTAACCATATTGGTCAATATAACTCTCTATGTAAACCTTTCTAGAAAATTCTTATGCATCTGTGATAGATGGCAGGGGCGCTGAAATAGAATCCTTGTAGTGAAATGGATACCGGACAAGATGAATTTATTCTTATAGTGAATCATCTTCCCTTTACTTTATAAGTTACACCTATTCAGTCAAGTTAAGTGGAATGAACTGTAACAGTAAATAAAAAACTTGTCCTTAAGTTTCACTCCGCTAATATTTCAGAAGAATTTCTAGAAGGTTTCTAATTTTTGGGGTGATGTGTAATGTTTAAAGTGAAGATAAAAAATGATGAGAGAGGTTTGCTTTTCAAAGATGGAAACTATGTAAAATGTCTACAGCCAGGAAAGCATACTTTGAATCCATTTAAAAAATATAAAGTGATTTTAGCTGATGTGAATCAACCATTTGATCCCATAAATAAAAATATTAATATTTACTTGGAAGATCCAGAATTGCAAAAAGAACTGACTGTTATTGATATGAAAGATCACGAATTTGCGATTCATCTGGAAGATGGGAAAGTTGCGGATGTAATAAATGCTGGGAAACATGCATTTTGGAATATATTGAAAAAACATGATTTTATCGTTGTAGATCGACGAAATCCTGTAATCGATTCCAAAATTGATGTTTCGATTTATAGCCATCCATGTCTGTCCAAATATGTCACTTATCATCAAGTGATGAATCATGAGAGAGGTATTCTTTATTATAATAATGTTATACAGAAAGTTCTTGAACCGGGCATCTATGCTTTTTGGAAGAGTCCTGTTCAAGTGACAGTAGTAAATATTGATTTAAGACAACAGCAAATGGATATGACAGGGCAGGAAATCATGACTGAAGATAAAATCTCTATGAGACTTAACTTTGTCTGTCATTACAAAATAGTTGATCCACTAAAGGTAGTGCAAATCAAGTCATTTGAAGGTCAAATTTATATTATACTTCAGTTAATTTTAAGAGAATATATTGGAACAATGAAATTAGATGACTTGTTATTGCAAAAAAAAGAAGTGGGCAACTATGTATTACAAAAACTAAAAGAAAAGAACAGTGATTTTGGTGTGGAATTTCTATTCGCTGGTGTAAAAGATGTAATCCTGCCAGGAGATATAAAAGAAATATTAAATACAGTACTTATTGCAGAGAAAAAAGCCCAAGCAAATGTAATTACAAGAAGAGAAGAAACTGCATCTACAAGAAGCTTGCTTAACACTGCGAAATTAATGGAAGAAAACCAAACGCTTTATAGACTGAAGGAATTGGAATTTTTAGAGAAAATATGTGATAAAATCGGTAATATATCGTTAAGTGGCGGAGGAAGTTTACTGGAACAACTCAATACATTACTGACAGGTGGTCAAAACAAAGACAATCGTATATGAAATGATAAAAGATGTATGATCATTTGCTTTAATAAATAAAAAAGAACTGTGTTTTCTACAGCTCTTTTTTATTTATTTGTAAATAGTGTCTGAATATGGAACACATATTCACTGCCTAGATAGACTTGCACTATAAAAAATATCTATGATCTGTTTTTCGTAGTTGTGAATAATAAGAAGAAAAGAATGAGGATCGCAATGATTATTACTCCACTTAACAAAGATCTGATATATGACTTAGAGCGATTTATGAAACTAGGTTCCCCGTTTGTTCGTACCCGGGCCCAATCGGATTATTGGCTTTATGCTCAATTGTTTGCTTCGACATGTCTTGTTATGCTTAGCAACAGACAAATTATAGGTGTGCTTATCTCTTTTCGAAGTCAGGAGAATCCCGATGAAATTTATATTCAAGATTTACTTGTGCATCCAGATCACCGCAACCAAGGAATTGCGAAAAGGTTAATGGGAAAAATTCATGAAAAAGCCATCGAATGGAATTGTGTTCGTTTGTGGTTAACATCAGAGGCAGAGAATACAGCTGCACAAGCACTTTGGAGCTCTTTTGGATTTCAAAACACAGCAGGGGATAAGATAATTCATGGAGTATCTGTAGTTACTGGATTTAAGGGACATGGTAAGGATCGGGCAATCTATGAACTTTTGCTCTTGGATTAATGATGATTCATAATGAAAAAATAATAACAACTGACTGTTCCCACCACATAAATGGAGTGATGTATTTTTAATAAACGACATCCTCTCTTTTTAAAATGTATGGAAAGAATGCGTGTTATTAGTTATGGAGTTACTCGCTTTTCTCTTGTTGGTTGGGAGTGTAATCTTATCATCTGGTTTTGATAAGATAGAAGCAAAGCTCAGATTATTAGCACTTTGGAAGAAATACAAAGTTATATGTCATAGACAAAAGATTACTCATCTACCATCAAAATTGATGATTAGAGTAGAGAGGTGGAAAGATTATGGCAGTGAATGAAGAGATTTATGATATTACCATTATTGGTGGAGGTCCGGTTGGATTATTTGCGGCTTTTTATGCGGGTATGCGAAAAGCGAAGGTCAAAATAATAGAGAGTCTCGCACAATTAGGAGGACAATTAACAGCACTGTATCCAGATAAATACATTTATGATGTTGCTGGTTTCCCAAAAGTGAAAGCAGAAGATTTGGTAAAGGGTTTAATCAAACAGTTGGAGCCTTTCCCATCTACGATTTGTTTAGAAGAAACTGTAGAAAAAGTAGAGAAAAAATCGGATGGAATCTTTCAACTTCAAACCAATCAAGCTATTCATTACTCAAAAACGATCATAATTACCTCTGGAAATGGTGCATTTCAACCAAGAAAAATTATATTAGATCAAACAGAAACATTCGAACCTGCGAATCTTCACTATTTTGTTCAGGATATCGGTCGATTTACAAATAAAAAGGTATCCATCCTTGGAGGGGGGGATTCAGCCATTGATTGGGCGCTAATGTTAGAACCCCTTGCCCAAAAAGTGACACTGATTCACCGCCGAGATAAGTTCCGAGCACATGAGCATAGTATCGAATTATTGAAAAAGTCATCTGTGCAAATAAAAACGCCTTATGTGCCCACAGAATTAATTGGTGATAATTCGATAAATCAAATCGTAATGGAGCACACTAAGCATAAAACAAAAGAGATAGTAAATGTAGACGAAGTGATTGTATGTTACGGTTTTGTTTCCTCATTAGGTCCAATAAAATCTTGGGGATTAAACATGGAAAAGAACGCTATATTGGTCGATTCAAGACAAGAAACAAATATACAAGGGATCTATGGAGCGGGAGATATTTGCACATATGATGGAAAGATCAAACTCATTGTAACTGGTTTTGGCGAAGCAGCTACAGCTGTAAACAATGCGAAAGCATTTATGAACCCGGAGGCAAAAGTTCAACCAGTACACAGTACTTCTTTGTTTTCTTGAAAATCCAAAATGGTGTGAGTGAAATAACTATAATTTGGTTACTGGTGGAGAGTATATTCTTTTGACCTAAAGTACCTTCGTATAATATCATCTGTAACCTTACAAAAATCGTGTATTGTTTCTCTCATACTTTTGTTGATTTTTAGAGGACGGATGACAAGATCATATTCATAGATAAACTAGGTTTTATTGGAGGAGCTTTTAATATGTATGATCAGCAAGAAACAACACTACGCGGTCGCAGTATTTTAAAATCTCCAAGGCTAAATAAAGGGGTAGCTTTTTCATTGGAGGAACGTGAATCACTAGGGTTAAATGGACTACTCCCTCCAGCAGTATTGACCATTGAAGAGCAAGTAGCTCGTTCTTATGAGCAGTTTAAAGAACAGTTAGATGATCTTAGTAAGTATGTTTATCTGAGTTTATTACGAGCAAGAAATGAAATCTTATTTTACCGTTTAGTTTCTGAGCATATTAGCGAAATGCTGCCAATTGTATACACACCAACGATCGGACTAGCAATTCAACGGTACAGTCAAGTTTATCGCGGTCCAAATGGAATATATCTATCTATTGATGTACCAGATAGAATTGAAGAAGCATTCCGCAATTTAAGATTGAACCCAGATGATATTGATTTGATTGTCGCTACCGATGGAGAAAGAATTCTCGGCATAGGCGACTGGGGAATTGGGGGTATTGATATTGCCATCGGAAAACTTACAGTATACACAGCAGCTGGCGGCATAGATCCAAGCCGGGTTCTCCCAGTAATTTTGGACGTTGGAACGAATCGAGAAAGCTTACTGGATAATCGATTATACATTGGGAGACGACATCCAAGAATACGTGGAGAACGTTATGATGTTTTCATTGATGCGTTTGTCAAAACTGCTAATCGAATGTTTCCCAATGCTATGCTACATTGGGAAGATTTTGCTCAGCCGAATGCACGCCCAATCTTAGAACGATATCAACATAAAATCTGTACCTTTAATGATGATATTCAAGGGACTGGAGCTGTTTCCTTAGCGGTTGTATTGTCCGCTGTTCGCGCATCTGGTATTCCATTGGCACAGCATCGCATTGTTGTCTTTGGCGCAGGTTCAGCAGGTATTGGGATTGTTGAACAAATTCGAGATGCAATGGTTCGTAATGGTATGTCTAGAGAAGAAGCTAATCGCAGATTTTGGTGTGTTGATCGATTTGGATTACAAGTGGAAAATATGGACAGTTTAGCAGATTTTCAACGACCTTTTGCTCGTTCCACAGAAGAAGTAGCGAACTGGAGTCAGGAAGAAAATAGTATTATTTCTTTTGCTGAAGTCATTCAACAAGTACATCCAACGATTTTGATTGGAACATCTACTGTAGGTGGTGCATTTACAGAAGAAATTATTCGCGAGATGGCTGCTTATACAGATCATCCCATCATCCTGCCAATGTCTAATCCTACAGCTTCTTCTGAGGCTATACCAGCAAATTTAATTCATTGGACAGAAGGAAATGCCTTGATTGCTACTGGCAGTCCTTTTAACCCAGTAACCTATAAAGGAATAACGTATGAAATAGGTCAGGCCAATAATGCATTTGTTTTCCCTGGGATCGGATTAGGTACAATTGTATCGCAAGCGGTGCGAGTGACAGACAACATGTTGGCAGCAGCAGCAGAAGCGGTAGCAGATATGGTAGAAATGAAAGGGCTGGGCTCTTCGTTACTACCTCCAGTTGAGAAACTTAGAGAAGTATCTGTTGCAGTTGCAATACGTGTTGTTCAAACAGCGATTGCAGATGGTGTCGCGAAAAGGCATCCTGAAGATGTTTTACATGCTGTTCAATCAGCTATGTGGAAACCAGAATATCGTCCATTGGTTGGAATTTGATATTTTCCTTTATATAAAAACATGAGTATGACCACTTTAGCCATCGATAAGATGGTTTTTTTATTTTAGTAACTATATTTAATAGAATACACCTATTGCAAATATATAAGAAAAGTATTATAAAATATTATAAGAATTATAAATTTTAATATTTGATTATGAAGGAAACACAAAATAGAAGGAACACTAATGGAGCGAAATCAAATGAAAAATGAAAATTTGGAGCAAATGGCAGATTTTATTGTCTCTTATATGGATTTTAAGCAAATTATGGAACCTATCCAAATGGATGAAAAAGTTTATTTAAATGGAGCGAAACAAAGAAAATCTCAAAATTTATATTTTGATGCTACAAAAATGATATATAAAATATTAAATGAAAACGCTTCATCCTCAGAAACGAAAAGCTTTGCGAAAGAGCTTGAACAGAAAGTGAGGAATCATAAACAAATACAAGAGAAAGTTTCCCGAAATTTGGAACGATTAGTGTATGTCGCTAGAAGTAACAGCCATTCTATTGCCGCAATTCACCATGACTACTCTGCTTATTGTCCAGTTGATTATATTACGTTCCCTTCCTACCAAAACTCGATAGATAATATGGTTTATTTTTTAGAACTAGATAAGATAGTAGGAAAAGGGATTATGAGATCATATATAGACGAATTTACGACAATAGAAGGAATTAAGGAGAATTCTTTTTATGCAAAATGGATTGATTTAAATGGGAAGGAACTGGCATGGGAAGTGCCTTATTATGAGAGTAAAATAAGTTCGTGGTGGACGAGTTATCATGACATACAGCTTCCAGAAGATGTTCGTCCAGCAGAAGATCCTTTTGCTGTTGAAGCAGCCAAATGGTTTGAAATAAAAAAACAATTGTCTTGATTTTTGGAATATTCATACATCCGTTTTTGGAAAGTCTCTATACATTCTAGAGTAACTGATACAATAAAAAGCCTCCTCGGTATATGTAGCTCATTTGGGGGCGAAATAATTCATATATTATAACATTGCGAGCGAGAAAACCCACGGTTTAAATCGTGGGATGAAAGCGAGCGTTGAACGAGGGTAAGGAATATTCCTTACCCTCGTTCAATCCTTGGAAAAAAGCAAGTTTACAAACAAACATTCCCATGGTAATATATGTATAGTCGTGACAGACGAAAACCAAGTTTGCTCGCGGCAAAGAAGAAATCAACAAACATAAACCGTGGGGCGCACGGGGTTAGCTTGGTAATGAAATAGTCATGAGGCTATCGTCCCAAGAATCCAACGGCTTTAGCCGTATGAAGTTGTCAAAGAACTTAAAAATGATGGCATACATCTTATTTTTGTAAATCTGTATATTGTTCTTGTGCAATAAACCAGTAGAAATCAGAAACACAACTACTATTTACTTTATTCATAAGCTCTGTTGCTTCGGGTAAAGATAATACATGCTGCATTGCATCTTCTGTTCAAAAAGGGTATCTAATATCAATTGTATTCCGTCTTGGTTTTCGTCATATATTCTTGTAACTTTTGTTTCGATAATCCCAGGTAATGCATGGATATCTGGAATGATACTATCATAAAATGCTTGAAATTTATCTGGATCATCAATATTTCGGTAAAATGTAGTCGTTTTGATCATGACATTGAATCCTCCTAAAATTCTACTAGTTATTGCCTTTGTTCATATCCCATCGAGGTGGGTATAGGAATTTCTCTTTACCAATTCTATATGTATTTTGTCTGCCTATAAAACGTAATACTTCGTGAGAAGTTTTTCTTCTATAATTTTGTTCGTATCTTTCTGGAATATGCTCATGGGCGGAAACATTCATCAGTATTTAGTGGAAATTGTTAACTAGGGGGACAAATGATGCTAGAGGCGAGTGAGTTATTGTGTAGTCTCAATATAAAATATCCCATTTTCCAAGCACCGATGTCTGGTGGTCCTACCACACCTGAATTGGTAGCAGCAGTCTCAAATGCAGGGGGATTGGGGAATTTAGGTGCTGGATATTTAACTCCTGAAGTCTTGCGAAATACCATACAACAAATAAAAAAACGAACGGATTCCCCTTTTGGTGTGAATTTGTTTGTTCCTGAGTATCCAGTAGAATCAACAGAAGCGATCGATACAATGACGAATTTTCTCAATACATATCGCAAAAAATGGAGTATTCCCTTAAGTCCTGCAATTTCAAAGTATGCAGAGTCCTTTGATGAACAAGTAAAAGTGTTGCTGGAAGAAAAGATCCCTCTTTTTAGTTTTACATTTGGGATACCATCATCTGATGTGATACAGGCGATGAAGCAAAATGGTACGGTAGTTATGGGGACTGCAACAACAGTAAATGAGGCAGAAATATTGGAGAAAAGTGGAGTAGATGTCGTTGTTGCGCAAGGAAGTGAAGCAGGAGGGCATCGTGGTACTTTTTTGAAGGGTGAATCAAACTCAGAAATTGGAACGATGGCACTCGTTCCACAAATTGTCGATCATGTATCTATTCCAGTTATCGCTTCAGGCGGTATTATGGATGGCAGGGGACTTGTGGCAAGTCTATTTTTAGGAGCTAGTGCAGTCCAGATGGGCACTGTGTTTCTGACTTGCCCGGAAAGTGGAGCCCACGAAGTGTATAAGCAGAAAATTATTTCATCAAATGAAGATGCTACAGAGATTACTTATGCGTATTCTGGAAAAGCAGCACGTGGAATCAAAACACAATTGATGAAAGATATGCAACATTATTCTGGAAAGACTCCTCCATACCCCATTCAAAATGTATTGACAAGAGATATTCGCCAAGCTGCTGCACAAAGGAATAATCCTGAATTTATGTCGCTTTGGGCTGGTCAAGGTTTAAGATTAGCAAGTGAAAAATCAGCACACAGGATTGTTAAAGAAACAATGGAACAAGCATATTCGCTAGTTAAAAAGATGAAGATATGAAGTTATCAAAAAGAATTTGATACAGATCTATTTTGAGAGAGCAAATTGCTCTCTTTTTTATCGGATTTTTAAAAATAACGTACAAAAAATCGAATTTTTTTCATTAAACCATATATTATTGATATTTATATTTAATTTAAATAAAATTATTGTTAATTTGTTTGAGCGTGGCATTTAATTCTATTATAATAACTACTAAAGTAATACAAATGTACAAGGGTCACATGTTCATTTTTTGAATAATTATATATTACAAAATATTCGGGGCGGTGAATGAGTTGAGTATTCTGATACTTAATTTTGCATCTCATGAAAGATTACCTTATGATGAACTTCTAGCAACACAAAATGAAAAATTGGTGCTTTTTACTAGTAAAGAAACAGGATTTTCTTTCCCTGAAAATGCTTTTGCGCACATAGAAATTATAGAAAATTATATTAATAATCCTCTTATCTATCACCGTGCAATACAGTTAAATAAGCAGTTCTCTTTCCGGAAAGTAGTTGCAGCTTTTGAAGCAGATATTTTAATGGCTTCGAAATTGCGTGAATACTTTGAGATCGAAGGCCAAAATGTAAATAGTGCCATCAACTACCGAGATAAAGTGAAAATGAAGGAAAAAGTAGCTGCTTATGGTTTGCGTGTACCAAAACATAGAAGAATCTTTGATGTGGTTGATTTGCATTCTTTTATTGATCAAAACGGATTCCCCTTTATCATTAAACCGACAGATGGCTTCGGTTCAATAGGTACTACTATAATCCATTCGGAAGAAGAATTAGATTCTTTTATTTTAGGGAATCCAAATCTTTATAACCTAGAGGTAGAGGAGTATATCAATGGAACTTTACATACCGTTGATGGGATAATAAAAGAAGGAGAAGTTGCATTTATCAGTGTAACAGAAGCAGTCGGTGGAAATTTTATCGATTTGGATCACACTGGTATTACTGGAAGTAGTCAATTACATCCTAATAATCCACTGGCAAAACGTTTAGTGGAATACGGAAAAAATGTAACGAGAGCACTGGAAACTCCAAGTGATACTGCTTTTCATGCGGAGATTTTTCACACAGATAATGATGATATTGTATTGTGTGAAATAGCCAGTAGACCTGCTGGAGCTCATATAGCACAATGTGTAAAACATAGCTATGATGTAGATATGACTCAGATACATGTTCAATTACAAGGTGGTGTTCCGATTGAACTTCCCAATAATGGGGAAAATTATTCTCCGCAAAAACTGTCTGCATGGGTATACTTTAGCTTGGAAGAAGGAAAACTGCTGTCCTTACCTACCGAACAACCACCTGAATGGGTATATGAATATAAAGTTTATGGAAAAGTAGGACAAACATTCTCGAAGAATTCCTATGTTTTAACACGTCTAGCTCATATGTTAATTGAGGGCAGGTCAGAAGAAGAGTTAAAAGAACGAATTCGGATGATTTGTAAATGGTTTCAATCACAGGTGAAGTGGGATTGCTCTTAGTTTCTCGGATAAAAGTTATTAAAATACCCTTCCTACTATGGAAGGGTATTTTTTCGTATGTCATGCAATTTGGAAACGTACGTTAGCGATTGGGCTTGAAAAAGATGAAATGAAAAATAGTTAGGCTTTTGTGGATGTTTAGGAGTGATTTTATTGAACTTATTAGCATATATGTGCCAACAGTAGAGATGGAAGAAGTAAAGAAAAAATTTGACCAACCTAAGTTTCGTTTCAATATTATCATTATTTGGATTTCCAATTCATTGTCCTCAAAAACGTCTTTTTTTTTCCATCATTTGATAGTACTATTTTAACATATAGTTTATTTATTAAATGAAAATTGACATATTAAGAATAATTTTATATTTATTTTGTTGTATATAGAAGATGGGGGACTGTCATGTTTGAGGAGCAAAAAGATTTTCATATTCCAATAGAACCTTTTATCAAGCAAGCAAATGTTATTTTACATGGAATCATAAATGATCCAGTCACTTATTTCATTATTCCATTAGTAAAAATAATTTTGATTCTAGTCCTTACAATCATCGTTTCTCGTTTACTTGATAAATCGTTGGATTGGATGTTTCAGCACAGTAAGGTACATGGAAATCAAGCAAATACGCTGCATAAATTAATCAAATCTACTTGCAAATATATGCTGTACTTCCTATGTATGATCACGATAGTAATAAATATTGGATTCGATCCAACACCTATTCTTGCAGGAGCGAGTATTTTAGGATTAGCTATTGGATTTGGGGCACAGAGTCTTGTGAAAGATATTATTGCTGGTTTCTTTCTTATTTTTGAGAGACAACTAGAGGTAGGAGACGTAGTGCAAATAAATAACGATATGATAGGAACAGTAGAAGAAGTAGGACTGAGGATCACAAAAATTCGTGAATATAATCAACGGCTGCATTATTTATCGAATGGAGAGATTAATCAAGTTACTAACTATAATCGCGGAGAGATGAGAGCGATTGTTATTTTTACACTGCCTTATGAAACAGATATGGATATAACAGATAAGGTATTGCAAAGAGTTTGTGATCGGATGTTTGAAACATATCACTCTATATTAGTAGAAAAACCAGAGATTACAGGGATTACAAAGATTGATCAGATGGGCATGCATATCACCATATCGGCTTTATGTGTGTCGGGTGAGAATGTAAATGTGGAACGGAAAATACGAAAAGAAGTAATTTCAGCGTTTCAACATCATGGAATAGAAATAAATCATCCAAGCCAAATTTATATTTCTACAGGATGAAAGAGTAAAACGCAATGATCTGCGTTTTACTCTTTTTTGTTAGTACAAGATGATATTTAAAAAACTCGACTTGAAAGTTATATGTATTAAAATAGTTTTACAATGATACCGATCACCAGAAGAACAAACCCAATTCCAGATAAGAGAACAGCGAGAATGATTCCAATTATGTTTCCGCCGACTCCCGAGAAATCCATTCTTAAGATATCAAAAAATTGACTACCTAATCGAACAAAGCCAAAAATAATTCCAATGAGAATTAGTGCAATGCCTAACCATATCATGTAATTAACAACTCCTATACTTAATAGTAATAATTATATATATAAAATAGTATAACAATAAGATTCAAAGAATGATAGGTAGTATGTTCGTATGTTGCGAATTACAGTTATTAAGAAGAAGCTCTATGGTATTGAATTAAATTTGTATAAACAAAAGATAAGAAAAAATTTTGTTAAGTTTTCGAGTTATTCATTCCATATTTCATATCAGAAAAGAACTGACGTTTTGTTATCTCTCAGCCTTTGTTATAACAAATTGAATATATTTTCAAATTAATTTTTTTGGTTATTTTGTAGTATTCTATTTTTTTAGCTGTATATAAGTTAAAATGAAATATATTCTTATACATCAAGAGGTGGCATATATGACGACAAAGAATCGCTATTGGCTATTAGCTAGACGTCCAATAGGTAATGACTATGCTTCAGCACTAGAACTTATAGAAGAAGATATTCCAGCACTTGTTGAAGGTGATGTTCTCATTCGCAATGCCTATTTTTCGCTGGACGCAGGTACACGTATGTGGATGACTGCTCGTGAAGATTCTTACTCACCACCAACTCCGCTTAACTCTCCAGTGATTGGAATGGTCTTAGGCACCGTTATTGAATCCTGTCATCCCGATTTTCGACCTGGTGATTTAGCTCGAGCCTATGGACAATGGTCGGATTATTCGATTTCTAGACCAGATGAAACATATGTGGAGAGAGTTAGTTGGCAGCTTGATGACCTGCGGCAACACCTCGCTGTTTTTGGTCCAAATGGATGGACTGCCTATTTGGGAGTTGTCGAATATGGAAAAACAAAACCAGGAGATACCTTTGTTGTCTCAGCTGCATCAGGAGTTACTGGTGCATTAGCTGGCCAAGTAGCCTTACAGCTAGGTTGTAAAGTAATTGGCATTACTGGGTCTGCGGAGAAAGGTGCTTGGTTGACAGAGAAACTCGGATTTACAGCGACTATTGATTATCGGAAGGAAAACGTTGCAGCTCGCCTTAAGGAATTATGTCCAGAAGGAATTAATGTTTACTTTGATAATGTAGGCGGTTCCATTTTAGATGCAGCTCTTGAAAATATGGCTTTATTTGGTCAAGTAGCCGTATGCGGATTGTTGCTTAACTATGATAAGGAAGGGCCAATACCAGGACCTTATAAATTTGACCAAGTATTAATGAAGAGACTACAATTCACTGGCTTTTTCTCACCGGATTTTTACCATCGTGGTCCAGATGTCAATCGTATCATGCGGCCTTGGTATGAAGCAGGTAAATTAAAAATGGAATTTGATGTTACACAAGGGCTGGAGAATACTTTACATGCATACGAGAGACTTATTACAGGAAAAAAAGTAGGCAAATCATTGGTCCAAGTAGGAGACCTGTAATTAAAAATGATTTTAGCAAAACAGGACTATCCAAACGGGTGGTTCTGTTTTTGCAAACAAGCGTTGTTCCGTGATTCTGAATACAAGGAAAAGCTGATAAAGTAGAAAAGAAGGGTATGTAGTACTTATTCTATGTCAGATAAAAAAATAGCGGATGTTGGAGATGTATCCTGATAAAGCACTGGAAAGGAGAGATCTCTAAAATCAACACGGAAGATGTTACTATTACAACAATCATGAGTGGTGACTTGCAAAGTATAGGACATGCCGTTAATATGAATAGAAAAACAATACAAGACATTTTCTGATTTATTATGACACATCTGGAAATCTTATTCAGAAAAACTGGAAATCTTATTCAGAAAAACTAGAGTCGATCTGCCATGCGTTTTACAGAATTCTGCTGTCTTTCCTCCCACGGTTTCAACCGTGGGAGGAAAGACAGCGTTGCTCGGTATCCCTTAGAAAGGGAACGCTTAGAGCAACTAGTTTTTGCTGTATTCATTGCTGTCGTTTGAATAAACTTATACCATAGGAAGTGTATCGAGGGAGACATTCCATCACTAGGTAGAAGCACAAAAGAAGGGGGGAACACATGCCAACGATCACACTGCGACTAGAACTACATAAACCAACGGAAGCAAAACAGCAGATGTACAAGCAAATGACAGGAATACGGATTTTGCAAATTGGCTGCTGCTGCACCCAGAGGGAAACACAGCAACGAGTAAAATTTTCCGCGAGTTTTCGCAGGAAAAACTCCCGTCTGCGATTGTGAATCAAACGATCCGGGAAGTAAAGTCGCAAAAGAAAAATCAGAAAGCAAAAAGGTTTCGTAAAATATGGTGTGTTTTTAACAATCAAAACATGAAGGTAGAAAAGGGAAACAAATACGACACAGTCTCTTTCCCAACGCTGGAAAAACGAATCGGTGTACCCATAGTGGTGCAAGCCTTTCAACGAAAATGGCTGGACAAACTGATCAATGGAACGGTAAAACAAGGAGCGGCGAAGCTATATTGCAAGAAAAAGAAATGGTTTCTCGCTATTGCGATCACATGGGAAGAGGAAACCTCATCAAATGAAGGTGTCATGGGAATCGACATAGGACTGCGCTATCTTGCTGTCGCAAGTGTGGGAACCTATTCGCTGTTTTTCAAAGGTTCTTCGGTTGCATAGAAACGTAGACGACATACAGCAAGAAGACGCAAGTGTGGAAAAGCGAAGAAACGAAACGCAATCAAGCGATCGAAAAACAAAGAATCACGCTGGATGCGAGAACAAAATCATTGGATCAGTCGTCGAATCGTCGACCGTGCCATTGCCAACGGTGTTGGCGTGATACGGATGGAAGATTTGAGGGGCATTCGCAATACAGCAAAATCGAAACGCACGGATCCAGGTCGCAATCTTCATTCATGGTCCTTTTATCAACTACGAGAATACATTCGCTACAAATCCGAGATGGCTGGAATTCGATTTGAATTGGTAAATCCGGAATATACCAGCCAAACATGCAAAAATGGTCATCGCTATAAAGCAAATCGCAAGGGACTTCATTTTTGTTGTAAGGAATGTGGCTATCGTAGCCATGCAGATCTCAATGGCGCGATCAATATCGCTAAAGCGATATCCGGTTTAGCAGCCTAGCGTACTGGTAACAGGTACGCCGCCCATGGAGGTACATCATAACTGCATGGGATGGGGTGATGGCACACCCCTGAACTTGGGAGTTGCACAAAACAGAAATGGACTGCGTGCGTGAACTACCCAAGAATCCCACGGCTTTAGCCGTGGGAGTGTCAAATAATTAGGATTATGGAAAGGAAGAATACAAAATGTCGCATACAGAATTAAAAGTAGAAGGAATGAGTTGTAATCACTGCGTTTCAGCTATTGAGGGTGTATTAAGAGAAATTGGTTCAAAAGGAAAAGTAGATTTAGCTCGTCATATGGTATCTGTGGAATATGACGAAAGAAAAATAAGTCTAGATCAAATAAAAGAAGCTATTGAAGATCAAGGTTACGATGTTGTTTGATAAATAGAAGCAAGCGGAAAAGATGCTCCAATTGGAAAGAGCATCTTTTTTTATTTTAAGCTTTTTTTCTTTTTTGTTTCGGCGTTCCTTTTACATATGCGTCAATCTGTTTGATGGTATTTTGAAGGTTATGATGCAATAAGTCTTGGTAAGTAAAGCGTAAAACTTTCCATCCTCGACGGGTCATATAGATATCTCGATTTTTATCATATTCTATGCTTTTTTTACTTGAATGGTAGGCTCTGCCGTCACATTCGAGTGCAAGTTTTTTGGAAGGGAAGGCAAAATCGATCCAATATGGTCCAAATGGATATTGAGGGACAATTCCCTCCTTAAATTCATGACGTATAGCATAATACAGCATTCTTTCTAATGGACTATCGGTTTGAAACATGGTTTTGTCTATACTCGGCGGGTACCCTAATTTGATCTGTTCTGATATAAATTTTATAGCCAGTATAGGATAGAACGGTATCCTTATATTTCTTAAAAAAGCCCTTTTCCATTCAATATACTTCCTTCTAATGATTCGATACTTTTTATAAAGTGAATAATTATGATTCACTGTAAATAAACACCTCCATATCCAGAATACTATATATAAATGCTATATTCTAATTATTATAACATTGCGAGCGAGAAAACCCACGGTAGGGGTAGTGGGATGAAAGCGAGCATCAGAAGAAGATACTTTTTTGTTCTTTCGTAAGTTTGACTATTTTTCAGATAAGCTTGACAAGTAACGAACATACGATCTATACTATTCGCAAAATTCCAACAAGGGGGTGATTCCATGCATAAAGCTTTTTCTTACCGTCTTCGACCTACCAAAGCACAGGCGACCATGATCCATAAATCCATCGGTTGTAGCCGTTTTGTATTCAATCATTTTCTTGGTGAATGGAACAAAGCGTATCAAGCAATCGGAAAAGGGCTGACCTATTCCACTTGTTCCCGTTTCCTAACGAAGAAAAAGCGAGAGTTAACCTGGTTGAAAGAAGTTGATGCTACTTCCTTGCAGAACACCCTCAAACATCTTGCGGATGCCTTTCAGCGTTTTTTCCGAAAACAAAACGATGCTCCGCGTTTCAAGAGCAGGAAAAATCGGATGCAAGCGTATACAAGTCAGTGTAATTATTCCAAAAATAGCAGACCGACCATCGAAATCAAGGGGAACCAAATCAAACTGCCAAAATTAGGCTGGGTGAAGTTTGTCCTCTCCCGAGAAATAAGTGGTCGTATTTTATCCGCAACGATCCGTCGTACAGCGACAGGGAAATATAAAATATCCATTCTTTGCGAGGGATGCTATTTGCGATCCATACCAGCGAGAAAAGAAGCCATTGGCATTGATTTGGGTCTGAAAGATTTTTCGACTTTTGATGATGGAACGAAAAAGAATGCGAACCGATTTTTTCGTCAATACGAACAAAAACTAGCAAAAGCGCAGCAAACGATGGCAAGAAGAAAAAAGGACGGGTCCAACTGGCACAAAGCTCGTATCCAAGTTGCTCGCATCCATGAAAAAATTACCCATGCCCGTCATGATTTTTTACATAAACTATCGACAAAACTGGTGAACGAAAACCAAGTCATCAGCATCGAAACGCTGCAAGTAAAAAACATGGTGAAGAATCAGAAGCTGTCGAAATCGATCACGGATGCTTCGTGGTCGGAGTTTGTTACGATGTTAGAATACAAAGCGAAAGAATACGGAAGGAAATTGGTGAAAGTGGGAAAATCCTTCCCATCGAGTCAGCTTTGTTCGAGTTGCGGCTATAAAAACAAAGAAGTGAAGCAACTCCAGTTACGAGAATGGACATGCCCAGAGTGTGGCGTTCCCCATGATCGAGACATCCATGCAGCCAAAAACATAGTAAAAGAAGGTAGAAGATTACTTGCCGTGGGGCTCACGGTCTAAGCTTGGTAAACTTCCTTGGATTACCGAGGATTACCCAAGAATCCCACGGCTTTAGCCGTGTGGAGTTGTCAAAAATCGTAGTCATCGTGTATTTGGTATGATCGTAATGAAACAGATGTAGGTATGATGATTGTTAGTAGAAAGGAAGATAATTTTGCAAGGATCTAGTCAGTTTGTTTTGCCATATACCATTTGTTTAATAAAAAGAGGAAGTGAAATTCTTTTAATAAATAAGGAACAGAAGGTTTGGATGGGCAGATGGAATGGAGTGGGTGGTAAATTAAATGAAAAAGAAACACCAGAAGAATGTATTATCCGAGAAATAAAAGAAGAAACTGGAATATCGGTAACGAATGTCACTTTTAAAGGAGTAGTGACATGGGCAAGAGAACAGAAACAAAAAAGTGGAATGTATTTATTTTTTGTTGAATTAGCTTCAGATTATGCTTACCAGACACCGATAAAAAATCGAGAAGGAATATTGGATTGGAAAGAAATTGATTGGATTCTCCATCCAGAAAACAAAGGAGTGGTAGATACTTTGCCAAGGTATTTACCGACTGTGTTGAGTCAACCTGGATGTTACGAATACTTTAGCATTTTTGATGATGAGAAAATAATAGAATGGAGCACTATGCCAATAGTAACAGAAAAATATCCAATTTGTTAATATTATCGATCAGAACAAGAATGAGAAGCGAATAGGAAATTTTCACAGGTCATTTGGCTATGCTAGACTGAAATGGAAACAGTCCAGAAATGGAAGGTGATCATATTGGCACATGAAAAAGAGAGAACGGCAGGTACACTAGTTGACAATGGAATGTATCGCATAGAGACCGATTCGATGGGTGCGATAGAAGTTCCAGCGAATCGATTATGGGGAGCTCAAACCCAGCGTTCATTACTTCATTTTTCCATTGGTGAGGATAGAATGCCACTTTCCGTTTGCCATGCTTATGGATTTATTAAAAAAGCTGCAGCAAAGGTAAACAAAGAAGCTGGGGTTTTATCAAAAGAAATTGCAGACTTGATCATTGAAGTTGCAGATGAAGTGATATCGGGTCAGCTTGATGAGGAATTTCCTCTGTATGTTTGGCAAACAGGTTCTGGAACACAAACAAATATGAACGTAAATGAAGTGATTGCAAATCGTGCAATTCAAAAAATCGGTGGAGTAGTCGGCAGTAAAAGTCCTGTTCATCCTAATGATCATGTAAATATGTCGCAGTCCTCTAATGATACCTTTCAATCAGCAATGCATATTGCTACTGTATTAGAAATTTCCAACCTATTGATCCCCAGCATAGAAGCTTTAATAGAAGAGATGTGGAAAAAAGCAGTGGAATGGGTTGATGTTGTAAAAATAGGTCGTACGCATTTACAAGATGCCACACCTTTAACAGTCGGACAAGAGTGGTCTGGTTATGTAACACAACTCAAAGATGGACTGGATCAAGTGAAAAATGCCATGTCGGGGCTTTTTCTATTAGCTGTAGGGGGAACAGCAGTCGGGACTGGGATCAATACACTTCCTGCATTTGGTGAACATATAGCACAAGAGATAGCAGGTTTGACAAGTCATCCTTTTGTGACTGCACCAAACAAATTTGCTGCACAAGCTTCACTTGACGCAATGGTACATATAAGTGCATCATTACGGTCATTAGCAGTTCCTTTGATGAAAATTTCAAATGATATCCGATGGTTAGGGTGTGGCCCAAGAGCAGGTATTCATGAATTAAATTTGCCTGCGAATGAGCCTGGATCGTCAATCATGCCAGGAAAAGTCAATCCTACGCAAGAAGAGGCAATGATAATGGTCAGTATTCAGGTTATCGGAAACGATAATGCTGTAGCCATTGCTGGCACACAAGGGAATTTTGAACTGAGTACGATGCGGCCTATTATTACAAAAAATGTTTTGCATTCGTGCCGCATATTAGCCGATGCTTGTCAAATGTGGAGAAAATACAGCATAGAAAAAATTACCCTTGATAAAGAAGGAATAGATAAATATTTAAAAGAATCGCTTATGCTTGTTACAGCACTGAGTCCGATTATTGGATATGACAAAGCATCTGATATCGCACACAAAGCTTTTAATGAAAAATCAACGTTACGGGAGGCAGCGATCGCTAGCGGGTATATTACTGAAAAGCAATTTGATGAATTTGTAAAGCCGCAAAAAATGGTTGGAGATCCGCACAAAGATTTGGGATTAGTTTAAATGATTTATAAAAGGTTATGAAGCATTGCTTCATAACCTTTTTATATACATATGGCAAGGGAGTATTCTATAGGATGAAAGTTCAGAGCAGGTGGAGGTAATAGTTAGCTGAAAGATAGTATAGTGACGAATTATATTATTTAGATAGTTAGATTTTACTTGTAGTCAACAAAAAGTTTAATGCAAATACAAAAAATCGATTTATTTGAAGGCTAATACGATATACATGGAGAAAATATCTGAAAAAAATCGGTTTTTAGATGGGAGAAATTGGCTTGATAATCTGTTTGAACTCATTTATAAAGGTGAAGAACCTGAAGATGCCTGTGGCTTGTTCTGCTGGATGAGAGAATTTCATAATTCAGCAGCTGTAAATGCATTACTGAGAATGTAAAAAGCAAGGTTAAACCAATTTAATGAGGGAGGATCTGTTTGACAATGACAATAAGTCAATTAAATCAAATTGCAGAAGATTTTCTTCAAAAGGAGTATGGTCTGCATTTAGATGTACCAATTCAGTTAAATGGTAGGTTATCTAAAACACTTGGCAGAGCAATATTTAGAAAAAAACAATTCGAATGCACAAAAGCTGTTCGAATCGAATTATCCAAAAAACTAATTTCTAACTACACCGAAGATGAAGTGATAGATGTTTTAAAACATGAGTTAATCCATTACGCTTGTTTTATGATGGGAAAACCATATGATGATGGTGATCATTATTTTGAGAAAGAATTAAAGAGATTAGGTGTTGCAAAAACAGGTGTTATGAAGCTCAAGGGAAATGTGCATGTATATGTATGTGAGCAATGTCAAAAAACAATAGCGGAAAGAACCAGGAGATTTAAACATAATAGATATCGTACAGGTTGTTGTAGAGCAAATATTATTTACAAGGGAATAAAATAAATTTAGAAAGATACAGACTGGTATAGGTATTAAAAAGGGCTAAAAGAATGTGAAGGAAGAAGTCACAAATAGATGAGATGATTAATAAAAACTCAATTTTAGGAGGAAATATTGGTGAATGAATAGTCTAGCGGGAATCCTTTTAGTTGATTCTTACAGTTTTAAGACCTAGAAGACAAATAGTTAACCAAGCTCCTCCAGCAGCATATCCGCCTAAAATATCGCTTGGAAAGTGAACCCCGAGATAAACTTTGCTAAATCCGATCATAGTAACGAGCATAGCTGTGCTTATGATAATAAAAGCTTTTGCGTAGTTTGTTTTTATTGCTGTTCCAAACATAACACATAGCATGCCATAGAAAACAATGGATCGCATTGCATGACCGCTTGGATAACTAAAATGTGCATTTATTAGAATATGATCCAAATCAGGACGTTCACGCTGGAAGATGGGCTTTAAAAGACGATTGAAATATTGTGCCCCTGTTAATCCTATTATGAGAAAAGATGACTCTAGTTTTTTTTGCATGCAAATTAATAAAGTTGAAAAAATGATAAGTAATAAAAACAAGCCTTCACCTGATCCAAAGAATGCAATAAACTTCATCAGTTTATCTAGATAAGGGTGAAAAGTGTATAACCAATTGATAATAATTTTGTCAAAGTGATAAAACTTGTTGTCTAGTGAGTCATTGGTAATTTTCCAAAATATTATTATAAATAAGGTAAATATTACAAGCGAAAAAAGGAGATGAGTTTTGGTGCATTTAGATTGCGGAAAAGTTCTCATTCATTAAGTGTCCTTTCAGGGATACTTGTTCAATTCAAATAGAAATAAACTAAATTTTCGATTGTTACAAACATGATATGCAAATTTATAGAAGAACTTTACAAACCGATCTTAGATGATCATCCACTATGGTTATTGGTAGGAAAGTAAAGGATGGAGCTTGTATGATAAACATTATTTTATTTTGAAAGTTATAAATAACTTCCCACAAGATGTTTTGTATTTTTTGATCATAGATCAGCATGGATGGAGCCTATTTATATAATTACGAATATTGCAAATATCGGACAGATACAAAGGATTACTACTCGATATAAACCCATCCTAAGAAGGATAGAATAAAGACGCAAAACTAACTAGTGATGGGATCGTGTAACTTTTAGCTAGTAAACCCCATTTTAGTCTTTAGCGTAGTTGATGTGGAGAAATAGTGGAAGAAATCTCAAACATTAGAAAAAAGGCTTGTTGCTTAAGAATTACCACAGCAACAAGCCTATAAAGGGGGAAGGTTTAAGTTAAGAAATTTTGGCGAATGGACTGGAAGTCTTATATTACATTAAGCTTTAAGAATTTCCTATTGCGAATCCCTAGGCCAGATATAGAACAGTGTTACAATTTTATCGTTAGACTAAAACCGCCGTATAATGGATAGTACATACGGCGGTGGGAGAGATCGGGAGTTAGTTATTCACCCCTGCTCTATTTATCCTTCTAGTAATAGTAGTTCTGGATCTTCGATTAGTTTTTTGACTGTAGCTAAAAAGCCAACAGCTTCTCTTCCATCAACGATGCGGTGATCGTAAGAAAGTGCAATATACATCATAGGATGATGTTCTACTCGATCGCCATCCGGCCCACTAACGGTTACAGGTCGTTTTTGGATCGTATGCATTCCTAAAATCCCCACTTGAGGGGCGTTGAGGATAGGAGTAGAGAATAAGGAACCAAATACGCCTCCGTTCGTAATCGTAAACGTTCCACCTTTTAAATCATCTAACGCTAACTTATTTGTCCGGGCTTTTTGAGCCAAAGATGCGATTTGACGTTCAATTTCTACAAAAGTTAAGGAATCAACATTTCTTACTACTGGAACAACTAAGCCAGCATCATTTGCCACCGCAATACCAATATCATAATACTTTTTGTAGACGATATCTTGTCCATCTATTTCAGAGTTAATAATTGGGAAGGCTTTAAGCGCACCAACTACTGCTTTACTGAAGAAAGACATGAATCCTAAGTTGATTTCATGTTTATCAATGAATCCTTGTTTGCGTCGTTTGCGAATATCCATTACTTTCGACATATTTACTTCGTTAAACGTGGTTAACATTGCTGCATTATGCTGAGATTGTACCAAATTAGTTGCAATGGTCTGTTGTCTGCGAGTCATTTTTTTCCGTTCAACTGGTTTACTTGGGTTTTCAGCAACTGCTGGGTTGGAAACTGCTGAAGAAGCAGAATTAACGGTTTTTTCTACCTTGTTAACAACTACATCTTCTTTTGTAACACGACCATTTTGAAGTTCATCAACGGAAACACCTTTTTCTCTTGCAAGTCTGCGAATAGATGGAGAAGCGGGTGTAGTTCCTTTCTTTTTCGTATCATCTTGTTGCTCAGATGTTTCTTGTTTCGTTTGTGTTTTTTCTTCGGTCGATGCAGGTTTTTGCTCAGCTGCTGGTTCTGATTCTTGAGAAGCAGATGCGGATGATTCTTTTGCTGTCTCATCTAATTCAGCGATTACTTCGCCTACTTCTACGTTATCTCCAGCTTGTTTCAATATTTTTTTTACAACACCAGATTCTTCTGCGGATACTTCCATATTTACTTTATCTGTTTCCAGTTCAAGCAGTATATCTCCTTGGTTGACAAAATCTCCTTCTTTTACTAACCAATTAGAAATAGTTCCTTCTGTAATAGACTCTGCTAAATTAGGTACTTTTACGTCTGCCACAATGAATCCCTCCTGTTTTCACCGTTCAATTATCTTGATGTAAAGCTTCGTTAATAATACTTTGTTGTTCCAAATCATGTACATTTGCTTTTCCAGTTGCTGGGCTGGATCGATCAGGTCTTCCAATATAACGAACAGCTATTTTATTCGCTACCGTTTCTCTAATTCTTGGTTGCATAAAGAACCATGCACCCATATTTTTCGGCTCTTCTTGAACCCATACTACTTCTTTTACATTTTTATATTGTTTTAGAAGTGCTTTGATTTCTTTTTGTGGGAATGGATACAGTTGTTCCACACGACAAATATGCAATTTCTCTTTCTGTTCAGCAGGGAGATTATCCAATTCAGCAGATAGATCAATTGCAATCTTTCCACTACACAAAATCAATCGTTTTACTTGTTTGGTGTTCTGACCTGTATTTTCTTCTTCTTTAATTGCTTGGAAAGAACCGTTTTCCAGTTCAATGCTGGGTGATATGGTTCGTTTGCTTCTTATAAGACTTTTAGGAGCCATCAAAATTAAAGGACGGACTTCTTCTCTACCAGTCATTGCAGCTTGTCGACGCAACAAATGGAAATACTGAGAAGCACTAGTTAGATTAGCGACAATGACGTTATTGTCAGCAGCTAGTTGCAGATAACGTTCCAGTCGTGCACTAGAATGCTCAGGACCTTGTCCTTCGTATCCATGTGGCAATAACATTACCAGACTAGAATTTTGTCTCCATTTTGCGCGGCCAGCAGATATAAATTGGTCAAAAATTACTTGCCCAGCATTTGCGAAGTCACCATATTGCGCTTCCCAAATAGTGAGTGTTTTTGGAGCAAAGTAGTCATATCCATATTCAAAACCTAAAACAGACGCTTCCGACAATGGACTGTTATGAATTGCAAATGATGCCTTTGCTTGAGGGATAGCATGTAAAGGACAGAATGTTTCCCCAGTTTTACTATCATGCAAAACAAGATGGCGGTGTGCAAATGTACCTCTTTCGGTATCCTGCCCCGTAAAGCGAATAGCTGTCTGGTCATTTAAAATGGTTGCAAAAGCTAATGTTTCGGCTAAAGCCCAATCAACTTTCTTATCCTCATCTAAAAGCTGAACTCGTCTAAATAATGTTTTTTCTAGTTTTGGATATGGATGAAAAGAGGAGGGCCGCTCCAATAAAGCATGATTGATTTCTTGAAGCTCCTCTAGTGATACACCTGTATGGATTTCTGGTGGTTTTCCTAGATCAGCAGAATTTTGTTTTCGAGCTTTTTCGGCATCTTTTTCTTCGTTTTCTTTCATTTTGCGATGAGCATTTTGCAGTTTTGTTTTAATATCTTGATCCCACTGTTTTACATCTTCGCTACGGATTAATTTTGCTTCTGTCAGGATTTGTGCATACTTATCGCGGATTGTTGGATGTTTTTGAATTAGTTCATACATCAATGGTTGAGTAACCATTGGATCATCCATTTCGTTGTGACCAAATCGGCGATATCCGATCAAATCAATGAGAAAATCTTTTTGGAAACGAGTACGGTATTCACATGCTAGATAAATAGCAGCTAAACAAGCTTCTGGATCGTCCGCATTCACGTGAACTACAGGAATTTCAAATCCTTTTGCTAAGTCACTAGAATATGCTGTGGAACGAGAGTCGGAATAATCAGTTGTAAACCCAAGCTGATTGTTAGCGATAATATGAATGGTACCACCAGTACGATATCCAGTAAGTTGGCTCAAGTTTAGTGTTTCTGCTACAACCCCTTCTCCAGGAAAAGCAGCATCTCCATGAATAAGTACAGCTAATGCTTTGCTTGTATCTTGTTTTGGATATCCAGATTCATCGCGACTCTCTTGAACTGCTCTTGTTGATCCTTCTACTACTGGATCAACAAATTCCAAGTGACTTGGATTATTTGCCAATGATATCCGAGTATGTAGTGCACCATTTTCATCTACATTTCGATCTGCACCTAAGTGGTATTTAACGTCTCCAGTCCAGCCGAAGTTAATTCCCATGGAACCTTCAGATGGAACTAGTTCTTTGTTCGTAGAATGATGAAATTCAGAAAAGATTTTTTCATATGGTTTCCCAAGAATGTGGGCAAGTACATTTAGTCGACCACGGTGAGCCATTCCCATTAAGACATGCTGGACGCCTTTTTGAGCACCTCTGCTCACTAACTCATCAAGCATTGGGACAAGTACATCAACACCTTCAATGGAAAATCTTTTTTGTCCAGTAAAAGTACGTTGCAAAAATTTCTCAAATTCATCGACTTTCATCAAACTTTTTAACAGATCAATTTTTTTCTCTGTATCAAACTCCGGATAAAAATTTTGTGATTCAATTGTCTCGTATAGCCAGTTGCGTTCTTCTTGATTATGGACATGACTAAATTCAAATGCCAGCGATTTGGTATAAACTTCTTTTAAGTGTTCGAGTACACCATAAGCTGTAACATTTTGATCAGATGCACCAGACCAAATCAAATAAGCAGGTATTTGATGCAGATCATCTTCTGTTAAGCCGTATTCGCTTGGTTTCGGTAATGAGGTTTGATTTTCTTTCAGCGGATTTAATTTTGCTGATAAATGACCATATGTACGAATAAATTGGATAAGTTTTTCAGCAGCAATAACTTTTTGTACATCGGTATTGTTGTTATTATTTGCTACATTGTCACTGCTAAGCGAATTATTTGGAGAACCCCATTTTTTAAACAGTTCTTGGAGTTCAGGATCCACAGATTCAGGATCTTTGCTATATTGCTCATATTTTTCTTGCATATAAGCTAGGTTTGGACCATGCAAATCAACCCATGGATTTTTATCTAAAATATCATTGGGCATTTTAGTACCTCCTCTACAGTTCTTTAAATTTTGTTATGATGACATAGTAAAGTATACGAATAAAACATTAACAATAATATTTCTATTGGGGTGGTAATCTTGTTAAAATACCCAGAAATATTTTATTTGTTCACTCGTCTGTTTTTCAACCCTTTCACTCATGCCCTTCGATTATTAGTATACACTTTCTGATTGTTATTGAAATCTCAAATTACATTTTTCAACACATTAGAATTATAATTTATTATGAGTCATTTGTTGACTCCTTAATAGTTCTTTATAAAAAAGAATAATAATTATGAAAAAACATCTTTTTGAATGCTTTTTCAATCTGAAAACGAAGTTTTAGTCAGGTTTAAGAATCCAGTCTTTTTCAAGTTTGTGGATTTTTGCTATAAAAAACTTAACAAGGCTACTTGTCTCAGTGTCTTTATTTTGGATATCCAACGGATCTTTACGGCGTTTTTTTCACAATTTATAATAGATACTTTTCATTGAGAGACTTCACAAAATAGGATTTATATTCAATTATGGGCGTTTAAGACACCATTTCACAAGGCATTATCTTGCCGAAGTTTTCAGTAATGCTTAGTGATGCACAGATGGATTTTTTTGGAATGATTTCGGAAATTATAATTTATAGGCTGCAGTTTTTTTGTTTTCAATCTATCCACTTTTTTATCGCTGGAATGTTTATATTTGATTTGGTGATTCGGTCTTCGGACCCATATTTAATAGAATGGTCTCCAAGTTTGACGATTCTAGTGAACAAGGAAGGATTCAAGGAGGCGCCAATGTAGGAATAATTAGCCCTATCATTGGAAGGTACTTCATAATTAGCCCTATCATTGGAAGGTACTTCATAATTAGCTCATATCATCAATAGTAATTGGAGAACGTAAAAAAATGACATATATAAATGAGAATTATCTACAAAGTGAAGAATACTAAACAATAGTGATAGATACTGAAATACAATTTCTTTTTTTGAACCATTTATACTAGATGGATAAATATATGTGAATATAGAATTGAACTTACAATTGTGAAAAAATTAGTAAAGGTATGGTTTAGCGCTGTAAGGGAAGAAAGCCAAATTAAAGCATAGAAAAGAATAGGAGATGACAGCATGAATCTTGGATTACAAGGGAAAGTTGCATTAGTTACTGGAGCAAGTAAAGGAATTGGTTTAGAGACAGCTCTTCAATTTGCAAAAGAAGGTGTGAACGTTGCGATTTGTGCTAGAAGTTTAAACGACTTAGAACAATCTGCAAAAAAAATTTTTGAGGAGACAGGATTAAAACCATTTTTTTTACCAGCAGACGTATCTAAAAAAGAAGATTGTCAAATGATTGTCGAACAGACAGTTCATCAGTTTGGTCGTCTAGACATACTCATAAATAATGCGGGAACGTCTGCAGCAAAACCATTTGAGTTTGTGGAGACAGAAAGCTGGCAGCAAGATTTAGATCTAAAATTGTTTGGAGCGGTTCATTGTTCTCGCTTTGCAGTTCCCTATATGCGTCAAGTAGGCGGGGGTGCAATTGTCCATGTAACAGCAGTTTTAGCAAAAACGCCACCTGCCTCATCCCTTCCAACAAGTGTTAGTAGAGCTGCTGGGCTTGCACTTACAAAAGCGATGAGCAAAGATTTAGGTGCTGATAATATTCGGGTAAATACCGTTTGCATCGGATTGATTCGCAGTGATCAGATTGAAAAACGTTGGAGATCCCAAGAGCCAAATCTATCGTGGGAAGCGTTCTCCCGCAAACCAGAACATCAGATTCCTCTTGGAAGGATTGGTGAAACAGCTGAAGCAGCTAAAGTAATTACTTTTTTTGCATCCGATGCAGCTTCATATGTCACTGGTACTTCTGTAAATATTGATGGAGGGGCTTCTGGAACATTGTGATAGAGTATTTCATATTCTGTTGGTGTTTCGAAAAGAGATTGAAAAGTATTTGGTATGGAACCGTTGTGTACTCCCATGTACAATAGAATGAAGTATTGTTTGTTGAGGAGAGATGATGTCCATCATTCTAGTGATCGCTATCATAATTTTGCTGCTACTCTTGATCCTTCTGTCCGAGTATAAGCAAAGGTCGCTACAAGTGGTTGTTTTTTCTCTATTGCTCTCTGCTCTTTGCATTTATCTTTATTTTACGAGAACAGGATAGAACTGAAATCAAATTACCAAACAGAAAAAAACTTTTTCCTGAAGTTTTCTTATTAAGACGATTGTAAAGGCATGGAGTAAACAAATGGCAGGTAACGATACAATCGTCACCTGCCAAAAATTTTTTACCATATTAATTGTTGGAATCGAGTACTTCCTTTTTGCGGACCAAGATCCGTTCTATACTCTGTTTTCTCATTTTTTCAATGGTGAATGTCGTGTCTTCCCAAGACAATGATTCCCCTACTTTCGGTATCCTTTCAAATTGGGAGAATAACCAACCGCCGATTGTATCGTTTTCGTCATCTGTAATAGTAAGTTGAAAATATTTATTAACATCTTCTATTAGCAAACGAGCTTCGATTGAAACACCTTGATCAGTATCTTGGAAGAAAGGTCGTTCATTATCAAATTCATCTTGAATTTCGCCAAAAATTTCTTCAATAATATCCTCGGTTGTTACTAGTCCAGAGATACCACCATACTCATCAACTACAATAGCCATATGGCTTCTTTTCTTTTGCATTTGCATAAATGCGTCTTTGACTTCGATTGTTTCTGGGATGAAGTGAACAGGACGCATGAAATTTTCAATGGATACATTTTTCTTTTCTTTCACTATTTTTTCAAAGAAATCGCGTAAAAGAACAATACCGATAATCTGATCTTTGTTCCCATCATACACTGGGAATCGAGTTAATTTGGTGTTCAACATGGTCTCTAAATGTTGGTCAGCTGTGTCACGGATATCTAAACCAATTATTCTTACGCGGGGGACCATTATTTCACGAACGACTCGATCTGTAAACTCAAAAACGTTGTCAAATAAGGTAAGTTCAGCTTTATCAATAATGCCGCTTCTATGGCTTTCTTTTATCACCATTCTTATTTCTTCTTCGGTATGAACTTGTTGATGGTCATCTTGTAACTCGATACCAAGCCATTTTAGTATCTGATTGGCGGAGCTGTTCAAAGCGATAATAAATGGCTTAAAAACAACATAAAACCAGTGAAGAGGCGTAACTGTCCATAACGTAGTAGTTTCAGAACGGCGAATTGCTAGTGATTTTGGAGCCATTTCTCCCAAAACAATATGTAAAAAGGTAATAACTGAAAAGGCAATTACAAATGAAATCGTGTGATTTAACCATTCCGGCAAATGAAAAGCATGGAAAATCGGTTCTAAAATTTTAGCTAGTGTAGGTTCTCCTACCCAACCTAACCCAAGGGATGCCAATGTTATTCCTAGTTGTGTAGCAGAGAGATAGGCATCCAAACTTTTTAAAACAGTCTGGGCCATTTTCCCTCTTGTGGTCATAATTTGAGCAATGCGAGTGGTGCGTACTTTCACCAGTGCAAACTCAGCAGCAACAAAAAAGCCATTTAATAGTACTAATACCATTACCAGTACGAGATTCAATATTGTGGTTGTGACAGTATCCATTTTGTGTTTGTTTCTCTCCTAAGTATTTTCGTATATTTCTATTTTACACAAGAAACCCTTGAATTAAAAAGGTTTTGTCACATTTATTAACATTGGACGTATTGTAAACCTTTTTTAATCATGTCTTTCGCTTTGTTTACGAGAAAAAAAGTATAATCAATATGATGTCAAAATTGTATGTTGTATTATAGAATAAATGAAAAAAAGATTTGGCATATTGAGAGGATGTCATCATGAAGAAGCAGAGAAGTTTAGGATTACTTGTCCTCATTATTTTAATGGTGTTACTTACTGGATGCAGCTTTTCATCCTCGGAAGAAAAAGAATTAAAAGCAACAGTAGAAAAAAATTTTGAAGCAATGAATAAAAAGGATTTAAACCAATACATGTCTATGCTTTCCAAACAGATCGATCCGAATATATACAACCAAACAAAACGAACAATGCAGTATGCTTTTCAAAATTTTGATCTGCATGCTTCGATGAAAAGGTTTAAGCTTGTTTCGCTTTCGAATAATCTCGCAGTTATTGAGGTAGAGCAAGATACCATTAATAGCAAATCAAATGCAAACTTCAAAAATAATCGAATTATTGCAGAGCATACGATGATAAAGGAAAATGGCAATTGGAAATTTAAATCCACAATTATACGATCTACAAAAGAAATTGATAGTTCTGGAAAAATAGTGGGTAATTTACAATAGAAAGCACAAAAAAACACCATATATACCAAGTGGTTTGGGATGGTGTTTTTTTATGCAATTATCGTAAAAAAGAGGGTAGATTCATTGAATGAAAACAAAAATCAATTCGATAAACAAGATCGAGGTTTATTTTGGGTTTGTGTTGTTATTGCTGTGGTAATGGGCTTATCCTTTATTGGAAAATTGTTTTAATATAATAGACATCTTCATCCGAATTTTTATAGATTTAAGAGAAAAGTCTATCTCGTTGTTCCCAAAAGTAGAGTAATCCATTCGAATTTTGGGAAAGAGCTTAAGACGATTATGAATGATATGGTTACAATCGGCCAAACTTTGAATAAATAGCACAGTCAATAATTTATTACTCGAAGGAAAATCGTTTAATGTTATCGAAATAAAAAAGACAAAAAAATTAGAAAGGACTGCTCCATGCCTATTACATTATCTTCTATTCAAAAACACTTTGAAGTCTATCAGACTTATCGTCCCGATTTTAGCATTTCAGCAATTAGCCCTTTGATGAGTCAAATCATTAGTAAACAAAATGTAACTTCACGCAATAATTTTGGTACACATGTAACAGTGAGTGGCATTGTTATCAATGCGAATTGGGAGATATTACAAATTAAGCATCGGATTTTAAAAAAGTGGCTTTTGCCAGGCGGTCATTGCGAGGAAGATGATAAAAATCTGATGGAAGCATGCAAAAGAGAAATATATGAAGAAACAGGTATAATGGAAAATGAGCTAAATCACATAAGTCAATATCCTGTAGATATCGACTTCCATGAGATTCCCGAAAATATAAAGAAAAAGGAACCGATTCATTGGCATTGTGATTTTCGATATGCTTTTCTATTAAAAGAGGATAGACCTATTGTCTTACAAACAAATGAAGTTACTAGTTTTCGATGGACTCCATTTTCTGAACTTCCAGAGCCTGTTGTACAATTACTTAACAAATTTGTCCATACCAAGGATGTTACAAATTCATTATTATGATATAATAAATAAGAATGTTTTGACAAAGAATCCTCTAATAGTTAACTAGTAACCTTTATTTGTTTCTACTTGTTATTTTAAATTTGCATATTCCATTCATCGTATTTGAGATACACATTCCATTATAAATTGGTATGCTTAAGTATTTAGACCTACGAGTGTAATAGGTCTGTTTGCTTTTCATTATTCTGACAATCTTTGTCTGATTAATCTACGCAACATAGCATATAGATACATATCAAAAATATGTGCTGTTGCGTTGATTCGTGCATACCATATATGTATAATCTGAATGCTGAGCGAACGAAAGGATGAGCAAGAATTGAAAGACATTGAGCCATGGGGAACTTAATCTTCCTCTAGAAGAGATAGTGTGCCGATCAAAAATACAGATGGCTCTACATGAAGTTTTTATTTTTAACATTGACTCTTTTATTAATCTGTAAATTGTATGAAACATATCATTTTTTTGAGAGCGCTCTCAGATCTTTGGAAAATGTTTTACTGGAAAAATGTAATCTTGATGTAATCTTCCCTAATGAAAAAAGTTTTTTCTTTTCGCAAACTGCTTCCCCGAAAGGAAGTAGTTTTTTTGAAATAGATAGGAACGATAAAGGAGAGATAGGCTTGAGAGGAGACAAACCTTCTGCAGTTTTCCTTGATCGAGATGGAACCATTGGTGGATCTGAAGTTATTGAGTATCCTGGACAATTTCAACTTTTTCCTAAGGTGAAAGAAGCATTGGGATATCTAAAAAAAGCAGGTATTCCTATTTTTACTTTTACCAATCAACCAGGAATTGAGAAAGGAAAGGCGAAAAAGGAATCTTTTTATGAAGAACTTTATGGATTTGGTTTTGATGGGATTTATTTGTGTCCACATCGTATAGATAATGGTTGCAAATGTCGAAAACCATCCGCTGGGATGTTATTACAGGCAGCTCAGGATTATTCATTGGATCTAAGCGAGTGTGTCGTTATTGGGGATCGATGGTCTGATATGGTTCCTGCACATAAAGTAGGATGCACTAAGATATTGGTACAAACTGGATCAGGAAGAGATGCGTTAGGAAAATATCGGTATAAGTGGAGACACATCTATCCTGATTATATCGCGAAAGATTTTGTTCAAGCTGTCGATTTTATTTTAAGAAATTTAAAATGATTTATGACTTAAATGACAACCCCTATTTGATGTTCTGATCCATAGTAAAGATACTCGATTTGAAGAAATTTAGATATTTTTACATATCTTTCAAGAGTGAAGGAGATCAGGATGAAAGAAACAATTCAATTTTTAGGAACAAGTGATTCACAAGGTGTACCAAGAATGCTATGTGACTGTTTCATTTGCAGAAATCCTGAGAATAAAAGATCTCGACCAAGTGTATTTATTCATGGAGAAAAAAATATTTTAATAGATGTTTCTCCAGATTTTCGTCAACAATTTTTGGACAATGATCTCACCATACCTGATGTTCTCCTTCTGACTCATGCTCATCATGATCATATTTCCGGATTAGGTGATTTAGCTGATTTATGTTTTTGGCATAAAACGAAAGTAACGATTGTAAGCCCTCCAGATATCATCGAACAGATCAGACAACGTTATCCTTATCTTACTTCTAAACGATATATTCATTTCTTACCTGTATTTCAACTAGAAAGCGGGAATAGGCGGGTGAGTTTTCATTTGGTCAATCATGGGAATAATGGATATTCTTACGGGATAAAATTCGCAGGTAATCATTCCTGGGCTTATGTTTCAGATGCAATTGCGATGACATCCGAACAGTTTCTGTCATTTTATCACTTGGATTTGTTAATTCTAGGAGCTTCTTATTGGGACTCTTCTTCTTACCCATTCCAAGAGAAACGGTCCATATATGATGTTCGAGAAGCGATTGAGGTCAGGGATAAGTTAAAACCTAAAAAAATGTATCTTACGCACTTATCCCATGATATAGATATTGTCAGCAGAACATTGCCAAAAAAAATTTTTTTTGCGAGAGATGGGGCATTTGTAAATCCAATTTATGAAGAAGAGGTTTGATTATTTATTTTCGTTTTACAAGTAATATGATAGAGTAGTACTAAATTCTAATACAATTTTTTATATTTCATTCGAAGGGGAGAATAAAAATTAGTATTGAATCTGACCCTTTAAAAAAATCTACTATTATTGATGAATTAGGCAGAATTCAATTAGAAAAGAAGGTCGATTCACTGAAGGTAGTTGTTTTAGATATCCCCGACACTTTTGCGATCATTGGAGTAGGGACAGATGCGGTTGTGATTCAACATGAAACGGAACCTGCATTTGTTTATAAGCTTTTTGTCGATGAGGCCGAATATAAATGTGAAATCGAATATGACATTTACCAAGAATTAAAAGATTGCGAAACGTTTGCAACTTGTTATGAGAGAGGCGCCAATTATTTGAAATTATCGTATGAGGAAGGCCCTACTCTTTATCAGTGTCTTGAACAAGGTATAGAGATTAATCCTGAAGTGATAGAAGAAGTGGAAGCTGCGAGAGATTATGCTAGAAAAAAAGGATTAAACCCAAGAGATATTCATCTGGAAAATGTTATTTTTCAAAATGAGCATGCAAAGCTCATTGATGTTGCGGAATATCGAAAATCAGGGAATGACTATCGCTGGGAACATTTGGTTGAAGGGTATCATCTGTTTTACTCATTGATTCAAGGTAGAAAAATACCTACAGTACTTTTAGAAACTGTAAAAAAATTGTACAAGCAAGAAGAAGATATTGCAAAGTTTTTTGCGAAACTTCGCGAAATGACACCATGGTAACAGCAGAAAGATCAGCGTATGCTGATCTTCTTTTTTTTAGTGTTTTTTTTGCTTTGGTATGAGTAAATCAGAAAAAAAATAAGGTAAGCCAAACAAACGAAAGCAATAAAGCCAAATCCTCCAAAAACCTCATTATGGTCAGAAAAATAACCAAAGCCAAGCCCAATGACTAAAATAGCAATATTTCGACTTAATGATTGAAAGGAATCTACAGTGGCACGTACATCTGACTCGATTTGTCGATGAAGGTATCCTGTAACTATTGGCAAAAGAACACTGGAAGAAAAAAACAAAATACCGATGACTATCAGACTGAGAAAATGATGGATATAACTAAGAAAAGAAAAACTGACTGTAAAGATAACTAGCACAAAAAGTAAAAGAGAACTGCGGAAAAAGTGTTTTTGGAGAGTAGTAACAAGCATATTTCCTACGATTTGTAATAACATACAAGCGGAAGAAAATAGTCCAAAGTAGATGATCGGTACATGAACAGCTGATAAATACAGTTGCCAAAACTCTTCTATGAAATTAAAAGCTGCTCCCATAAACATGCCTGTAAAAACAATGAAGAAAAGTTGTCTATTGTTTTTAATGTACAAGAGAGATTTTTTGGTAATTCCTAAAGAAGTCATAGGCACTGGAAAATTTTTTTCAGAAGGTTCCTGTAAAAGGAATGACAGAGAAGTAGCGATAACCATGGAGAAGAAGGAAAGCCAGTAATTCCATTCCAAACCATTATGGTATGCCATGAACCCTCCAGTTAACGCAGCTATCATACCTGCTGCAATTCGAATAATCTCAATCGTAGCAAAACGCTTTTCAAATGTATTTTCTATCTTTTGTTCCAAAAGTGTTTCGTAGAGTAGAGCATTTTCAGAACCGCTTTGAAACGAATAACTGATACCAGTGAGAATTACTACGATAGCAAAATGCCAAAAATGATAGGAGTAAAGCAATAAAATAAACTCAAAGCAATTAAGTATATTGCTTATAACAATCATTTTTTTGCGGCTCCAGCGATCAGAGAGTATCCCAGTAGGAATTTCCAATAACAAAATGGTTACTGCATAAATAATCTCTGTGTACACGACAAAGGTAATTGTCATTCCCCGTTGTTCCCAATACAAACGTTCAATCACATATGCTGGAATAAAACTTTGAAAAAACACGATACAATACAACAAACGAATCGTATTCATCTTACCGTCTCCTCTTTTTGTAAAATTGCAGGAAATAAGCAATTTCGGAGGAGGCCGCGCAAAATGAGAATTTTTATCTTAGTTGGGTGGATGTATAAATTTGGTCATCGTATCGCTCCTTTTAATAATAAGATATCATAGCAAGAACAGGAGTGTTAACCTTATAGATCGATAGATTAATTGTTTTTGCTGTAAAGTATCAAATTTTTAGGTATACTAGAGTATAATTAGTACTAGGTCCTAATTATATGTACATCATCTACATAAGGGAGAAGGATAGGAAACATGATTGTAAAACCAAAATTTCGTGGATTTATTTGTACTACTGCACATCCAGAAGGTTGTGCAATTGGCGTAAAAGAACAGATCAACTATGTAAAAGAGCAAAATAAAATAGAAGGTCCCAAACGAGTATTGGTCATCGGAGCATCCACTGGGTATGGATTAGCATCTCGTATAACGGCTGCTTTTGGAGCAGGAGCAAGCACCATTGGTGTATTTTTTGAACGTCCTGCATCTGGAAAACGTACAGCTACAGCTGGTTGGTATAATACAGTTGCATTTGAAGAGGCAGCTTCAAACGAAGGTTTGTATGCGAAAAGTATAAATGGAGATGCATTTTCCGATGAAATAAAGCAAAAAACGATTGATTTAATTAAGCAAGATTTAGGGCAAATAGATTTAGTCGTCTATAGCCTTGCTTCCCCAGTACGTGTACATCCAAAGACAGGTGAAAAGTTTAACTCTGTTTTAAAACCAATCGGAAAAACTTTCTCCAATAAGACAGTTGATTTTCACAATGGAGAAGTATCGAATATCACAATTGATCCTGCTACAGAAGAAGAAATTCAACAAACGATTGCGGTAATGGGTGGAGAAGACTGGCAACTTTGGGTACAAGCCTTGTCACAAGCAGGTGTATTAGCAGAAGGTGCAAAAACAGTTGCATATTCGTATATCGGACCAAAAGTGACACAAGCAATCTATCGGGAAGGTACCATTGGACAAGCCAAAAACGATCTGGAAAAGACCGCAAAAGAGATTCAATCAAATTTAAGCGCTATTCATGGAAAAGCTTATGTTTCCATCAACAAAGCACTTGTCACTCAGTCTAGTTCAGCAATTCCTGTTGTACCTTTGTATATCTCCCTTCTTTATCAAGTAATGAAGGATAAAAATTTACATGAAGGTTGTATCGAACAAATGTACCGTCTGTTTGATGATCGCTTGTATGCATCAGAAACAAAGGTGGATAAGGAAGGGCGCATCCGCTTGGATGACTGGGAAATGAAAGAAGAAGTTCAGGAACAAATTACAGCTTTATGGAATCAGTTAGCAACAGAAAATTTAAAAGAACTATCCGATATAGAAGGTTATCGCAAAGAATTCTTCCAATTGTTTGGTTTTGATCAGCCGGGAGTAGATTATGATGCAGATATAGAGGTGGAAAAACAAATCCCAAGTATTATAGACTAACAAAAAATATCTCCCTTATTAGGGAGATATTTTTTGCTTCGAAACGTTGTATACCACAACGAAGAGAATGGAGGATTCACCATGACGTTACCGTTTCCAGTGGATAACCATGATCATGAAAATATTAAACTATCCAAGTGATGTGCTTCCAAGGCAGATCTATACTCCAGATGATGAGATAGAGTATGACGAAGAAATCGATCCTGATTCCTATGAAGCACCATTGATCTCCTATCATGTCGCCTTTGATTTCAGGGATAGTCGATGCTATATTTTAATTGCAACATACTATGATGATTTCCAATATTCTTATTCCTTTGAATGTTATGTTCGTGTTTGTTCTGAGGATGAGAATCAAGCAGAGAAATCTTTCGAGCAAATCTTCAAATTAGAAGAGGACAGTTCAAAGAAATTACAGAGAGATGAAGTTCATAAAAAGTCTCCTATCTGTCTTGAATCCGAGCAGTATATGAAAGGGGCATGGAAACTTCTTGCCCAGCGATCGTAACGAAACATCAGTCGGCCCGTGTACTTTCACACGGGCCAATGAACAGACAGTCCAACTTTTAATTTAGTCCGATAATATGTTCACCTGAACAGGTACAAGTAATAATACCACGAAGATGAAGGTGGTCTGTGACTGGATTGATTTTCATGACTGAAATCAACCCACGGTTTGGATGGATATGCAAAATTTGTTTCGTTTTTCTGTGGGTAAAGATCAGATCCGGAAACTGAAGCTCATACTCTGTAGACAAAGAGGAGCAGATTCCTCTAACTTGAAAATAACCCAGTTCTCCAAATACTTCGAAGTTTTTTCGGTTTCGTCTTTCACCGAAATGAATGGTCATTGATCCCCATCTCTACTAATTAATAGGATCGGATTTTAATAAATTTAACATTTCTGCGCAGTCAATGCAAATGAATAGCTGTGCGAATTCAAGAAAATGCTAGTGTTCAATATACATTCAAAAAATATTTACGAAAAAGCCACGTAAAACGAACAAATGTACGTTGCTTTATGAGAGAATAAGGGGAATTGTTCGCTTTCGCTTGACAAAAAGAAATAGATATAATTATCTAGAAAAGCAAAGAGTGAAGATGAGGAGGTTCTGTCTGTTGCGTACTGATACATATAATTCTGATTCTATCCAATCTCTAGGAATCCTAGGTGGAGTAAGAGCAAAGCCTGCTTCTATTGGATTAGAGAATCATAATCATACTTTTATCGAAATATTGGCAAATGCTATTGATGAACATCGAGAAGGATTTGGCAAAGAAATTATTATCACCAAACGAATGGATAAATCAATTACTATTCAAGACTTTGGCCGTTCCGTTCCGATGGATAAAAACAAAGAAGGAGAATACGCTTACAAAAAGGTATTTGATGAATTGTGGTCGGGTGGGAAATATAGCAACAATGAATCCACAGGACATTATCAGTTTTCCTTAGGTACCAATGGTGTAGGTGCAACTGGAACCAATTATACAAGTGATTATTTTGAGTGTACGGCAATTAATCCAAATGGCTATAAATATTTTATACGGTATGAAAAGGGGCTTCAGGTAGGAGAATTACTTAAAGAAAAACATAAACTAGATTATCGAGGAACTACTATTTGCTGGCTCCCATCAGCCGAAGTTTTTCGTGGCGAAAATGAAATAGATACTGAATTCATTAGACATACATTAAAAAATCAAGCAATTGTTAATAGTGGTCTAAAGTTTACGTTTATCAATGAACCGGAAACATCAACAGAAGTCTTTTTTTACGAAAATGGTGTCAAAGATTATATTACAGAGTTAAGTGAAGAGAAAAACTTCACAGAGATTGTACAATTTCGAACAGAAACGCAAGGAAAGGAAAAAAATGAAGATTCTTTGTTTAAATTTAAAGCAGAGATTACTTTTGCTTTTCATAACGAAGTGAGACATATGCAGTATTTTCATAATTCTTCCTTACTTGAACATGGTGGTACACCAGAAAACTACATAAAAAATGCATTTACGAAAGCAATTGATCATCTATTAAGAGATAAATATACCAAAGGAGAAAAAAAGGTTAGTTTTGATGATGTTCGAGATAGTCTTATTGTTATTAGTAATTCATACTCTACGATTTCGCTATATACAGACCAAACAAAGAAAAAAATGGAATCAAAATTTGTTCAAGAGTATATGACTCAGTTTCTTAGAGAAAAGTTAGAAGTATATTTTATCGAAAATCCATTAGAAGCACAAAAAATAGCGGAACAGATTCTTATTAACAAACGAAGTAGAGAGAAAGCAGAGAAAACAAGATTAGATGTAAAGAAAAAATTGCAGTCATCTATGAATAATATTACTAATCGTATCGATGGTTTTATTAATTGTAAATCTAAAGATAACAAGGAAACAGAACTGTATATAGTAGAAGGAAAATCAGCACTGGGATCAACCAAGCAAGGAAGGGATGCAAATTTCCAGGCTATTTATGCTCTGCGAGGGAAAATTTTAAACTGTTTAAAAGCAGACTATGACAAAATATTCAAAAATGACATCATAGTCGATATGGTAAAGTTACTCGGTTGTGGAATCGAAGTGAAATCAAAATATAATAAAGACCTGAACACGTTTGATATAAACAATTTGCGATGGTCCAAAATTATAATTACAACGGATGCAGATATTGATGGTTTTCATATTCGTACCCTTTTATTGACTGTACTGTACCGGTTAATGCCTACACTGATCGATGCAGGAAAGGTGTACATCGCAGAATCTCCTCTATATGAAATCGTGCATAAAGACAAATCATACTTTGCTTATTCTGATAAAGAGAAAGATACATTAGTAAAAAAATTGAAAGGGAGAGTTGTCATTCAACGTTCCAAAGGACTTGGGGAGAACACTGCAGAAATGATGTGGGAAACCACCATGAATCCTGCAAGTCGAAAATTAATTCAGATTGTAAAAGAAGATTTAAGCATTACCCAGCAACATTTTGAGTTGTTTTTGGGAGATGATTTGCAAGGCAGGAAACAATATATTGAAGAAAATTTGCATGAATATATTGATGCGGCACTAGATTAAAGAAGATGAGGGGGTAGAAGAGATTGATTTTACAAAATATAACAAAAAGTTTAAAAGATAACTATATGCCGTACACAGCTCATGTTATCATGCATCGTGCACTTCCTGAAATAGATGGATTAAAGCCAAGTCAGCGTCGTATTTTGTACACGATGTTTCAAATGGGATTGTTGAAAAGCGGGAGAAAAAAATCACAAGGCGTAGTGGGGCAGACTATGTTTCTTCATCCGCATGGTGACATGGCAATATATGAAACTTTGGTTCGTCTTACCAAAGATAATGAATCCTTGTTAATACCCTATATTGATTCCAAAGGAAATTTCGGAAAACAGTATTCACGCGATATGAAATATGCATCAGCTAGATATACAGAAGTTAAACTCGCTGATATAGCTACAGAACTTTTTCGTGATATTGATAAAAGTACTGTGGATATGGTTGAAAATTATGACGGAACGCTACAAGAACCACGTCTTTTACCTGTAACATTTCCTTCCATACTTGTAAATACATCTAGTGGAACAGCTGTGGGAATGGCAAGTAGTATTGCTCCTTTTAATTTAAACGAAATCATTGATTATACGATCGCTATGATTCAAAACTCAAAGATAGAAGCCAAAGATTATATACAAGCACCAGATTTCCCAACTGGTGGAAAGATCATTTATCATGAAAAGGAAATGCAACAAATATTTGCTACAGGCAAAGGGTCCTTTAAAATTCGCTCTACTTATCGAATAGAAGGTAATTCTATTATTTTCGAAGAGATACCTTATACCACAACGTTTGAAGCGATAATAGAAAAAATAAGCCTTTTGGTGAAAGAAGGCAAAATCAAAGATATCGTCGATATTGATGATATTTATGGCATAAATACCAAAGGGATAGAAATTACCGTTAAGAATAGTACCAATAAAGAATTATTAGTGGAAAAACTGTTTAAAATGACGCCGCTTCAAGATACTTTTGCATGCAATTTTAACTTGATCGTAAATGGCAGACCTCAAACAATCGGCATTCACGAAATTATTCAAGCATGGATTGCATTTCGAGGAGATGCCATTCGAAGAGGTGCAGCATTTGATAAAACGAAAAAAGAACAAAAAAGGCATCTTTTATTGGCCTTAAAACAAGTGTTGCTCGATATTGACAAGGCAGTAGCAATAATTCGAGAAACCTCTAAAAATAGTGAGGTTGTTTCCAATCTGATGCAAGCCTTTCAAATAGATGAGCAACAGGCAGAATATGTTGCAGAGATTAAATTACGACACTTAAATAAAGAGTATCTCCTTCATCGAATTGAAGAAATTGAAGTTTTGGAGAAAGAAATTATGGAACTTAGTGATTTGATTAATAAAAAAGCAAAATTAAACCGAAGGATGATCCAGCAATTAAAAGAAGTGAAGAAAAAACATGGTCAGGCACGTCGATCACAAATTATTTTTGTGGATGATCTCCCTGCTGTTCCTCCTGAGGAGATTACAATTGATAATTACAATGTTCGGCTCAGTATTACAAAAGAGGGATATTTAAAAAAAGTTCCTCTGACATCATTACGTGGTGGGAATACGGAGAAAGTGAAAGATGGTGATGCGATTACTCATCAATACAATACTACCAACAACTCGGATATTTTGATCTTTACGGATAAATTCAATTGTTATAAGTATAAAACATACGAATTAGAAGATCACAAATTATCGAGTTTGGGCGAATATCTTCCTACTTTACTGCCATTACAGGATGAAATCATTTTATTTGTAACAGTTACCAATAACTATAAAGGAAATCTCCTAATCGGATATGAAGATGGGAAAGTAGCAAAAATAGATTTACGTGCTTACTATACGAAACAAAATCGATCCATGCTGAAAAATGCATATGCGAATAAAAAAGCGATATATTGGGATCACATCCATGAGGATAAAGAGCTTCTTGCGGTCTCTTCAATTAAAAAGGCAATCGTGTTCAATACAGCTATGATTAATCCAAAAACGAGCAAAAACACGATTGGGGTTCAAGCGATGAAATCAAAGAAAAATAGTATTGTAGTGGGATACTATGATTTGAGTAATGGCGATTACGAAGAGAAAGATTACTACGTTACAAAAGGTGCAGGTATTGGTAAATATTTAAGAGGAAATGATTTTGCTTCTATTTTAGATCAAGGTTCTTTATTTTAGAGGGAAAACTCACTTTGTAAAAAGTGAGTTTTTTATTGAAAAGGGGTGAAGTTGGTGAAAGGTACCATTGTAGTAGCAGATGATGAAAAAAGCATTGCTAATAATATTGCATATGCATTTCGAAGAGAAGGTTTTCACGTTGAAGTTGCTTATAATGGATTGGAGGCTTTAGATAAAATTGATCAATGTCATCCTGATTTAGTTATATTAGATGTGATGATGCCAAAAATAGATGGATACGATATTTGTAGACAGATTCAAAACAAAATGATAGGTATTATATTGTTAACTGCTAAAAATGATATTGTGGACAAAGTACTTGGTCTAGAGTTAGGAGCAGATGACTATATTACAAAACCTTTTGATATTCGGGAGCTGGTTGCTAGAGCAAATTCAATTTTGAGAAGAATGAAAAAGGGGAAAGTTGACACTATTGGAAATACAATTAATATAAAAGATCTGCACTTGGATATTGATCAAAGAGTAGTTGAGTTAGATCACATATTGATCGAATTAACACCAAAAGAATTTGATTTGCTTTTTTATCTTTTATCAAACACAAATCGAGTTTTTACGAGAGAAGAACTGCTAGAACAAGTTTGGGATTTAGGTTATTTTGGTGGTACACGAACGGTAGATTTACATATTCAGCGCTTGCGGAAAAAATTAGGCAGCCCTTATCAACAATTAATTCAGACCGTATACCGAAAAGGCTATAAAGGTTTAAATCATCTATGATCAAAATGAGTTTACGCTTAAAAATAGCCATATTTCTTGCTATATTATTGCTACTTACTGTTTTCATTTTAGCTACCCTAATTTTAAATGGAGTAAAACAAAATCAAAAAAATGCGTATGAAAATGAATTACTTCAAAAAGGAAGAGAAGCAAATGATTATTTAAAACAAACGCTGTTAGCGGATCCAAGAGATCCAGAAGAGCTTCTAATGGAGAGTGGATTGGAGCTTTCTAGGCAATTGAGCTTGATTTTTCATATGAAAGTAATGTTATATAATCCAAAAGGTATAGAACTAGGTTATTTAGGTCAAAGAACAAAGCTTGATAAATTCCTGCTAGATTCTGCTCAAAGAGGGAAGACTGCCTATCAAATAAAAGGCGAGACGGTGTATTATGTTACTCCTGTTCAATATTTAGGTACATATTTAGGAATTATCCAAATCCAGTATTCTTTGCAAACTTCATCCCAATTCTACCAGTCGATTCAAAACTTATTTATCCAAATTGGAAGTATTGTAATCATTGCTAGCTTTATACTGGCTTACTTAAGTGCCCGTCCAACAGTTACTGCTATCCGTCAATTGAAATGGGCGACAAATGAGATTCGATCAGGAAATTATTATCCAAAGCTGTCTATTAAACGAAAGGATGAAATTGCAGATTTAAAAATTGGAATTTTGGAAATGAGTCAAGAGATCGAGAAAAATATAAAGAAATTAAAAGCCGAACAAGAGAAATTGCAAGGTGCTATCTTCAAACAAAAGTTACTGGAGAAACAACAAAAGCAGTTTATAGGGAATATCACCCATGAATTCAAAACACCTTTGACAGTAATAAAATCATATTTGGATTTATTGGCTCTATATAAGGATGATCCAAATCTACTGGAAGAGGCAAGGCTGGATATTGATCGTGAAACTACACGATTGCATCAAATGATTGAGAATTTTTTATACTTATCTTCTTTAGATAAATATGAGTTTGAATGTCAGTCTTCACTGCTTGCATTAGATGCAGTATTGTTAGACCTAATTGAAAGAATGAGAGCAAAAATTAATCGTTTTGGTTTATCTATCCAAACGAAAATAAGTCACGTAACGATTTGGGCAGATAAAGAATTAATTGTACACATTTTTACAAATATTATTGATAATGCAATTAAATATAATAAGGATCAAGGGGAAATAATTGTTTCATGCCAATTGGAAGATGAAAAGGCGAAAGTATTTATTGAAGATACTGGTATTGGTATTCCAGCTGAAGAGGTTACTAAAGTTTTTGAACCTTTTTATCGGGTAAATAAGGAAAGATCTAAGCAGTTTGGTGGAACGGGTTTAGGACTTTCTTTGACAAAAGAATTAGTAGAAAAGCAAAATGGATCAATTGAGATTTTTGGCACAGAAGAAAAAGGTACAAAAGTAACTGTATTTTTTCCTGTACATAGGGATGGAGAATGAAATGAAACGTTTACACATCATACTCTTTATTAGTTTGTTATGCTTAGCAGCTTGTAGTAAAGAAGGTACAGCTATTTTGAAAACGGAAACAGTTAATAGTTCATCTACAAGACAGGCAGTGCAAATTTTACAGCAAATTGTAAAAAATACAAGAGAAGGGAAAGTTTTATTTTGTGAGTATCCATTGGGATCATCTATGCAAAAGATACCAAAACAATGGGGTAAAAATGACGGTTCTATGTATATTCGAAAAGGCAATATCGAAATCAGCTATGATGAAAATAAAAAGATTGATCAGATAACCACTTATGATCCTTTGATAAAAAAAGTATCTTTAACGGATATTTTGCAAATATTAGGTAAACCAGTGGATGAGTACAATGACTCAGGCGATCATTTAATTTATTATCATATAGGGAATTATTCTATTTGGTTTGGATTAGATGTTCCCAACAATCAACTGCCAAATACACATTTAAAATATTACTATATCGGGAAAGAGTACTAAATTTTATCAATTTTTTGATACAACATGGATACATTTTGATATCTTTTTGATACAAAAAATATTTATTATTAAATCATCTTCAATAAAAAGGATGATGAAAATGAAAAGTTGGAAAAAATCTTCAATCGCTTTTAGCTTAGCAACAGGATTACTTGTGACTGGTATAGCATTTACTACAATAAATACAACACATGCTGCAACAAATACAAAAATCGTAGCACCTGTGCAGAAAATTTCCCATCAACAAACCATAAAAAAAATTAAAGAATACGCAACAAAAGGTAAAACAGTAAACAGTGAAAACTTTGGTCTGCAATCCAAAACAAAGGATATTGTTAAAAAATGGGGCAAACCAGACGAAGGTTCCGATGCAACCTATATTTACTATAGCAAACGCAGTATCAATTTTGTTGCAAAAAGCGGGAAAGTAACTACGATTAATTCTTCTGATAAAAGTTATTTTGATATTACCTACAAAGAAGTAAAACAAACCCTAGGAAAACCTGTAAAAGAAGTCAAAGGAGAAGATGGTGTTTATGTAACTTATAAAGCAGGTAAACACACATTGGTCATCGCTTTTTATTACAACGATAAAGGGACTGCACCATCCACGATAAAGGAAGTAACTGTTTCTTAATTTTTTGATCATGATCTCTGTAAGAGGTCATGATTTTTTTGTTATAATAAAACAAACGTTCTTGAAGAAGTCTAATACATTATCGTCTACGGTAGAGAAGGGGCTGTATTAAGTGGCAAATATAAAATATGAAATAAAAGATGAAATTGGTGTTTTGTCTGAATCATCCAAAGGATGGAAAAAAGAATTAAACCTGATCAGCTGGAATGATCGAAAAGAAAAATATGATTTGAGGGAATGGTCCGATGATCATGAAAAAATGGGCAAAGGTGTAACACTAACATCAGATGAAATGCGAAAGTTAAGAGATCTATTAAATCAAATGGATTTGTAAAAATAGTTACTCTGGAGAAAGAAGGCTATGGATGGAATTGGAACGCTCATCAGAAGAATGGACATACATAATTAAAAAAACACGTCAAATTTGCAAAGTATTGCCCGAAGTGATTGAGAAGAAAGATGGTTTTGGCTACATAACCTTTCAAGTTCGTGGAAAATCCTTCGTCAAAATAACCGATCGAGCAGGAATATGTTTTAAGTCTAGCACAGAAATGCAAACATTCCTTTTGGAAGATGAGCGCTTTTTTAAAACTCCCTATATTGGCCGTCATGGATGGGTTTCGATATCTCAACCCAGTGAAACAGACTGGGAAGAATTGACCGAATTGCTTCAAGAAGCATATCTTCGCGCGGCACCACAACAGTTAGTTAGTTATTGGAAAAAAGTCAATAATAGAAGTAAATTATAAACAAAAACAGAGCTGACCAGCTCTGTTTTTGTTTGAGATAAGCAAGCAAAATAACCATTGACCTTTCCGTTACGTCAACGTTTAGAATAGAAATTGCTTGAGGTGATAGTTATCGAATATACAGTGAAAAAACTGGCAAATTTAGCTGGTATTACTGCGAGAACCCTTCGATTTTATGATGAGATAGGTTTATTAAAACCAAGCAGGGTTAATTCTTCAGGATATCGCATTTATGGACAACAGGAAGTGAATTTGCTTCAACAGATTCTTTTTTATAGGGAACTGGATGTTCCCTTAGAAGAAATTCAACTCATTGTTCATTCACCTGATTTTGACAAAGGAAAAGCTTTGAGAGAACATCATCAAAAACTTTTAGACAAACAACAAAAATTGAATGTACTGATTAAAAATGTTGCGAAAACGATTGCATCATTAGAGGGGAGAATAGAGATGTCAGATAAAGAAAAATTTGAGGGATTTAAAAAGACAATGATGGAAGAAAATGAAGCGAAATATGGGGAGGAGATACGCAAGAAGTATGGAGATGAGATGGTAAATAAGTCCAACCAAAAAGTAAGTCATATGTCACAAACCGATTATGAAATAGTAAGTGAATTAGCAGATAAAATTATTCAAACACTTGCCGAAGCTTACCATACAGGTGATCCTGCCAGTCAAACAGCTCAGAAGGCAGTTCAACTACACAAACAATGGCTCATGTACTATTGGAAAGATTACAGTAAAGAAGCACATGTCGGGTTAGCAAATATGTATGTGGAAGATGAGCGGTTTAAAGCATATTATGACAAACACCAATCAGGTCTAGCAAAATTTTTGAAAGATGCTATCGAAATATATGCGAAGACGTAATTAGAAGAACCAGCTATGACTTTACGCATAGCTGGTTCTTCTAATCAAAACGAAATATATCCGTATCAGGGATTTCATCGTAGCCCATTTGGCGAGCCATTGTTACAACCTGCCCCTTGTGGTGGAATTCATGTGTTACTGTATGCATCAATAATTTATTTGGGGTGACAGTAACAAATTCTTCATTGTTTTTCCAAGGAAGTGCTCGCTCCATAAATGTATCCCTCTGTTCAGAAGATAAGGTTTGGAAAATATCTTTTACATATTCATCTGCTTGATTAAACCTATCTTTTACAGCCTGTAGATCCATTTGTTGAAGAAATGCATTAGGAACAAATGGTTTTTTTGTTTTTAATAGAACAAAAGAGCCAAGCCAAGCGATATAACATTCAGCTACATGAACAAGTAAATTGCGAATGGAAGAATATCCAAATCCAGTCATCTGTCGTGTAAAGTCGTCTGGATCTAATTCATCACAAAAATCAAACAAGACATTTCTTGATTCTTTCACCCATTCATATTGGGTTTGATTCATTTTTCTACACCTCGAAAGAAAACATGTAAATGCAAATATGGTATTATTATTTCATATCTGTTCTACTCACACAAAATGTAAAATCTACCTCGACCTAAAACACTAGGAATTGCAGTGTAGAACAAAGCAAGGAGGAAGATAATTTTTGAAAAAACCATTGTTGGTGGGGTTGATTTGGAGACCACATATTGAATTTCAGCGTTTGAAAGAACGACCAGCCATATGGATTTCATTGTTGCTCATTTGTATCATACATGTGATAGCAATGTTGTTTGCAACAAGGGTGAAAACAGAGCAGTGGGATGTAAATGCGGTGCAAACTCCACCTCATGTATCGTATACGTATATGTCCGCTGGTTTGTTGTTAGCTGATTTGTTTTCTTTTCTACTAATTATTTGTTTTACAGCGCTTTTATTATATGTAATAACAAAAGCATTTCACTTATCAATACCTATCAAAACTTTACTTTCTTTATCTATTTTTTTACAAGTAATACCTGCAGTTGAATTAATTATACAAGCGATTGCCCATGTTACTGAGTGGAAAAAGAACTTTTTTACTTATAATTTACAAGATTTTTTGCAAGTTCCGGTAGGACACCTGTCTATTGCATTTAGCTTTATTTCTATCTTCACGATATGGAATTGGATAGTAACGATAATAGGATATAAAAAAGTGATGGACTTGCCAGTATCCGTCGTAATCGTAACAACTTTTGTTTTGTGGTATTTGCCTTTACTAATCAGTAGTTTTATCCTTACTCCATTAGGATGAACAAATAAGGGACAAAAAAGTAGATCAAATCGGTCTACTTTTCTGCCTTTTGGTTCAATTATGATAAAATAAAGATAGACGACGATTTTTTAAGAATAAAAAGTATCTAAAATCAAAATATTAGAACTGCTTAATTTTTCCTTCAAATAATCAATAAGTGTTTCTCTCCATTCTTCTGCTAACTTTTTTTCAGCTTCCAAGTTATTTAATATACCTTTAATAATAGTTTTACAATCTTCCAGAACTTCTTTATCTAACTGAACTTGTTCATCCATATCGGAAAAGTTCTTGAATTCATCCAACAGGGAAGGTTCTATAGTTTCTATTAATTTATCCAATAAGGGCAAGCTGTTCGACAGAGTAGTTGTAGATAAAAAATGTTTTATCGTTTCGATGTCGTTTTCATCTGACAAAAGTTTTTTTTTGGTTTCAATTTCCATTAACGTAGATCCCAGTATGTGATTGAAATCGTCAAGATCATCATAAAATGTTTCCTGATAATATTCTGGCATTTTTATAACTCCCTTCATTTCGTACGTAAAAGATAGAGGAGGAATGAAATAGTGATACCGAAATGTCCCGATGTACCTCCCTTAACAGCACAACAAATTAAAGCTTTAACAAATATCGTTTTTCTGGAGAAAAAGTTACTTGTTCAGCCCATAAACAAATGTGATGTATTATTTGTATTTGGAGGAACACATCCAGGATGTTGGCAAACTGCTCTCCAATTATATCAAAAAATGAACATAGATAAGATAATCGTAACAGGAGGGGTAAAACAAAAAGCGATTCGTCATTCAACATGGACATACGGCAATAGATCAGAAGCAGGTTTTATGCAAGAGATGTTAGTTGCTTCAGGTGTGCCGGAAAATATTATTTTTGTGGAGGATCAATCTACCGATTCGCTTGAAAATATCTTATTTTCCAAACACCTGATTGATTTTTCTGCCATTCATACCTTTGGTTTTGTTTGTAAGAGTTATGGTGCAGGAAGACAGTATCGAACATTACAAAAACATTTACCAAATACACTTTCATTTGTTCCTTTTCCTTTCGATACATCTCCTTGGGAGGATCAAGTTATCACACGTACCAATTGGATGAATAAAGCATTTAGCAGGTCTTTTGTATTTGGTGAATATCTTCGAATTGTTCACTATGGACAAAAGGGAGATATTATTTCGCTTGCAGAAACAATTCCGGGTTTATGATACAATGCAGTAGGATACTTATCAAAATACATTGAGATAGGTTTTTTTGTGTTACCATCACACATGTAGGGAGGAAACAAAATGAGTACAAGTTTAACTCAATCGATTACATTACATAATGGTGTTAAAATGCCGGTATTGGGTTTAGGAGTTTGGAAGTCTCCTGAAGGTGAAGTTGTAGAACAGGCAGTGGAACACGCGATTCAAGTAGGTTATCGTAGTATTGACACTGCAAAAGTTTATAAAAATGAAGCAGGTGTGGGAAAAGCAATTGCTAGAAGCGATATTGATCGAGAGCAATTATTTATCACCACAAAAGTGTGGAACAGTGATCAAGGATATGATTCTACATTAAACGCTTTTGAAGAGAGCAGAAAAAGATTAGGTTTGGATTATATTGACCTTTATCTTATACATTGGCCAGTTGCAGATAAATATACAGAGACGTGGCGTGCACTGGAAACTTTATATAAAAAAAAGAAAGTAAGGGCGATTGGAGTTAGTAATTTCCAAACACATCATTTGGAAAAATTGATTGCAAATGCTGAGATTGTACCAATGGTAAATCAAGTTGAGTTTCATCCATACTTGACACAAAATACATTGCGAGAATTCTGCGAGAAGCATCAAATTCAAATAGAAGCATGGAGCCCACTCATGCAAGGGCATTTTTTAGAAGATCAATTGATTTTACAACTAGCAGAAAAATACGGACGCACACCTGCGCAAATTATCCTTCGCTGGGATATACAAAAAAATGTCATCACCATTCCAAAATCAATTACACCTAGCCGGATTGAAGAGAATGCAAATATTTTTGACTTTCACTTAGAGGCGGAAGATGTTACAAAACTTGATCAACAAAACAAAGACTATCGTTTTGGTCCAGACCCAGATAATTTTGATTTTTAAGCAACGGAGCCCCAAAAAGAAACCATGTCAAAAACATGGTTTCTTTTTTTACAAAACGGTATAGTAGAAGGACAACAGATGAAAATCATTGGGAGATAGCCATGAAAATTTATCAAAATCGAACCGCAACAATGAACCAATTTTCCAAAAATGTACTGAAGTTTTTCTTTTTTCTTTCTGTGACTTTTTTTTGTTTAACTATATTTTTCGGGATAGTAGAATTAAACGATTCAGCTAATTTTATATGGGAACGTTTACTGTTGTTAATTCCTGCTGTTTTCTTTGCCTATTTAGTCTATACTTCTTTTCGAAATTTCCGTTTGTATTATAGATTTTTAAAGATAAAAGAACCAGTTCTTACTATTACAAAAAAAGGTCTCACAAAATATGATATATCGTCTCAGCAATTTTTTCTCCCTTGGAATCAAATGGAAGGAATAGAATTCAAGCGTTTTGGTTTTCAATCGGGTTTGCTGACTATTAAAATGAAAGAAGGCAATGCATCTGCCCGTATTTCTTTAAAATCATTGGATGTAAAGTCAGATCAGATACTTCAAGAACTAAAAAAATATACGAAAGTGAACATAAAATAAAACAGCCAAAACGGCTGTTTTATTTTATGTTCTTCAGTAATTGTGCGGCGCGGTATCGTGAAAAGTTAAAAGAGGTCCAATGCTGATTTTCTTGTTGCAACCTTCCTTTTATTTCAGCCAGTTGTTTATCAATAACAGGTCTTAATCCAGGTTCTTTACGCAGTTCGATGAGAGCAGGGACAGCATCATATGACAGTTGTTGCAGATAATAGAGATCTACATATTTTGTGTCACCATATCGATCATATTCATCATAAGTATTGTTTTGATGGTTAGTAACCTGATTAGGATGCTGGTAGTATCGTTTTACATTTTGTTGTGCTATGAAGTGGTCGATATTTATATAATTTAATAAAACATACCAAACCAAAAAAACAACAACATAACTTTTAAATAAGGAAAGATCATTTTTCCATGTTTTGATTAGTGTCACAATAAATAAAAATAAAAGGAGAATCATGAACGAATGAACAAGCACACGTGTATAAGTATATCCATACATTTTCTCATATAAAGACAATTTCAAAAAAGCAGAAAGCAATATTAAACCTGTACAAGCAGTCAGCAAGCTGAGTAAAATTTGGATCGATCGATAAATAGAGGACTGAGTTTTTTTTACCAAATAGATTACTAGCATCACAATAAATATGTTTAATATAGTTACAGTAACCAGTTGGTCAAAACCTTCTGTTGCATATTGTGCATATGTAACATCTTTTGGCAGCAAATTTTTTGCTTCTCCGAATAAATAGGACACTTGAATAAAGGTGAACAGGACATAAATGAGGTTGATTAGAACAAGGATGGTTAACGTAATGATCCCATCAATATGTAATTTTCTCGCTTTGGTTGGTGATGAAGGAAGATGGATATATTCAGATGGATATTTTAACGACCATAGATACATGATGGCAGCAAATGAAAAAAACAATATAACCAAAAGATGTAAAGGCCATATACCTAAGTCAATCTTTCCAATTAGATTTGGAATGGCACTTATCCATGCATTGAAAATACTGTCAGCAGAACTCAGTAACATGACAATAATGCCAATAAGAGGCAAAGAAAATAAGATACCAATGACGATTTTACCAACTACTCCGTATGCTGTGCGTTTGCTTTTTGATCTCACCCATTCTCCAACAATTTTAAATGGAACCAATATATTTGCAAAAGATTCGATTGTTATCACAAATAATTGGGCGTAAAAAGCGACTTTGTTCCATGCATATTTATTGTTTTTGGTTAATAGTACCGACTGTATAAGAAAGAGTATACCAATCATTAGTATATTTATAGCCATGAAATCAGTACTAGAAAATAGAAGATACGTAAGACTTAATAAAAAGATAGGGATGTATAGAAACCATTCAAACGTCTTTTCAAATACGAATTTATCCCGGAAAATATAAAAGAAAAAAATAGAAAAGAGAATGCAAAAAATAGGAAATGAAACTCCGAGTGTCTTATCAAAAAATAAATAATCAAAGATTACCCCTAAAACGAAACTACCTAATAACAGTACTATATTCTTATCTGGTTGTTTGGTAGACTCTGTCATAAACAACCTCCTTGTATAATAATCTTTGGATATTATACACGAAAATTGAAATATTCACGAAAAATATATAGTCTTATATTTTTTCGTGATAAATGTTTAGTTACTTAAAAATGATAGATGGAATTGATTGGCATCGTATCAAAAAGATTTGGTTCAGAAAAGATCTTATATGCGAGTTCTCTTTTTTCTTTTTTAACTATTACTTGAATTTTACGTCCAAATGATCTCGGTTTTATTGATCGTATGTTTACATCGTTGGTATCGATATGTCTTCCTACTAATTCAGGTACATATGTTATACCTCTGTGCATAAGAGCATGAGCAACTAATGACTCGTTCCACGGTACATCAATAAATGTGGGCTCTGTTTGAAAGTGATTGGAAAAGGTTCGCAAAGATTGACGTAAATCGCTCGGATCATGCCACATATGTATTGGATAAGTGATGATATCTTGAAAATGAATCTCTTCATAGACAGACAATGGATGATTTTTCGGGATAACGAGTAAGTACCGTTCTGTGAATAAATGAATGATTTCTAAAGACGAAAATTCATCGTAATCTTGGACGATAGCCATGTCAATTTGCTCTTGTTCCACAGCATTAGCAAGCATCTGAGTAATGTCTTGAACAAATATTTTAGGAACAAAAGATAAATGTTTTTGATGAAAATAATTTGGCAAATAGTAATTTGCAATGCTGGGAAGCGCACCAATTCGAACTGTATTTTTACGTCGAAACTGGTGCAGATGTCTTTCTGTTTCCTTTAATTTTTCTAATATTGTATTTGCTTGGTTATACAAATATTGACCCGCCTCGGTTAACTCTATTCCTTTATGTGTTCGATCCATTAATCTGCAGTTGGTTTCTTCTTCTAATTTCAGCATTTGTTTAGTTAGGGCAGGTTGGGATATATATAGAATTTTGGAAGCTTTATTGATACTTCCTAATCGTACAGTAGTAACAAAATAGTATAGTTGTTGAAAAGTTAGCATAGATGTCCCTCTTTTTAAGATGTTATAACTTTTGGTTATAGGGGCTATAGATGTTTGCTATTACTTACCCCATTATTTGTTTTGCTATCATAAAACTTGCCAACAAAAAAGAAAAGAAAAAGAGTTGGTGGTAGTCAAAGCTTGTTAAGGAGGCAAACATGATTTTACAAAAAGTAGTACGCTCTTTGGTAGTTGCAAGTGTAGCAGTAGGGGGGATATTTGGTTCCTTATCCCAATCAGATGCAAAAATAGTAAATAAACATGTTTCCAAACCGCAAGTTCAGTATGAAAATTTACAAAATTATTTCACAGGATTTGATGGGACATTTGTAATGTTTGACACCAAACAAAACAAGTACACCATCTATAACAAGGAAAAAAGTGTCAAACGGGTATCGCCAAATTCTACTTTTAAAGTTCCACACGCCCTAATTGGTTTACAGACAGGAGTACTTAAAGATCAAAATACAACGTACCGATGGGATGGAACGGTTTATCCATTTGAAAGTTGGAACCAAGATCAAACCATGACAATGGCTGTTCAAAATTCAACGATTTGGTATTTTCAACGAGTCGCTCAATATGTAGGCACCCAACGTGAACAGCTATATCTAAATGCAATTCCATATGGAAATAAAAATATTTCTGGTGGATTGACAAACTTTTGGTTACAGTCTTCTTTGAAAATATCTCCTTTGGAACAAGTAGAATTTCTAAAAAGATTTTATAACTACCAGCTCCCATTTTCAAAACGAAATATTGATATTGTGAAACAAGTACTTGTTATGGAACACAAGAATGGAGCAACTTTATCAGGTAAAACGGGAACAGGTTGGGAAAATGCAGTGATTAATGGTACACCAATCAATGGCTGGTTTATCGGATATGTTGAAAAAGAAGGTAATACGTATATCTTTGCAACAAACATTGAAGCAGCGAATAATGCTAGCAGCAGCAAAGCAAAAGAAATTACATTGAATATATTAAAAGACAAGCATATTTATGAATAATCTACTTTTATCCCTGATTTCGGTCAGGGATTTTATTTATTTTTAACAGAAATGACACTAGAATCTCTCTTTTCAATAGTTAGATTTTTCGCTATGCTAAATATGCAACAGAGAGAAAAGATAGAGGAGAGAAAAATGAAGCAACTCAAAGTTTTTCTGTTTTTATCCATGGCAATTGTCATGGCTACACTAGTAGGTTTTACTGTGCCGGTTCAATCAAATGCAGCAGCCGCTTCCTATAAGATAGAGGTCAATAAAACAACCAATAAGCTTTATCTTTACCAGAATGGAAAAGTAATCAAAGTATTTCCTGTTGCTACTGGTGCTAATACAGCTAGAATTCCAGCTGGATCAAAAGTGATTCCAGCATCAGCAACTCCAGAGGGAACGTTTGCAATTGTATTAAAAACGGTTAATCCGCAATGGAAAAATGTTCCTGGAACAGTTAATGGAAAACCAAATCCAAATAACCCACTTGGAGTAAGATGGAATGGATTAAATGTTTTTGGTGATGGCGGAAGATATTATGGGATTCACGGGACCAATAATCCAAGTTCGATCGGTAAACATGTTTCTCATGGTTGTATACGCATGTTAAACAAAGATGTGGTTGAGTTGTTCAACATTGTGCCGCTGAATACTGCTGTATGGATTCATACGGGTGCAAGTGATGGAAAATGGAAAGGCGATCCCAAAGTAGGAGCAAAGTCTTTTTCCAATTTCAGTGCTTCCTATCCAGGTAAAAAGTATTTTACCAAAGGGGCAAATAACAAATATGTTTATCAACTAGGTGTCATGTTACAAAAAACTGGATATGGTAAACATTATCGTGTTGGGCCTTCTAACACATTTACCGAAGCTGATCGATTAAATGTACAAGAATTCCAATTAGCACAAGGATGGAAAGGTACCAAACCAGGGCAAGATGCGGATGGTTATCCAGGACCTGAAACTTGGAATCTTTTAGTGAAAAAGAGTGGCATCTTAAACGTGAATACTTCTAACAATTAGACTGATATGAAACAACTGCCAAACGAAGGTAGTTGTTTTTTCATTAGCATTTAGAATTAATGAATGCGAGTATAAGTATCTTTGAGCAATAAGCAACAGTTAGTAATTATGCAAAATGTAATTTTAAAATGGATCGAGCGTTTTCCGATTATCGTTATCATCGGTTCGGCTGTTTTGTCTTTACAGCTGCAAAGATGATTGTTAAAGAAAAATTATCCATGATTTCTTTGCAGTAAATCCTGTTCTACAATGGATTTTTATAGTTCTGATAGTAGTGGGAGTTGTAGTCATAGGAACATACCGTCAAAAAAAATATAAGAAAATGACGAAAATAAAAGTTTTAATTTGGATCATGGATAACACAGCAAACAAAATAAGTTTTGGATATCATTTTGATTAACAAATACAATAATCTAAAGAAAAGCCCATCATTGAGCAGATGGGCTTTTTCTTTAGATAGATTGGGTTATGCTCTCAAGTTGTTCATCTTTTTGACGAATATAATGTGTCAGCTCTGCACTCATTTGCCAAAAAGAAAACGGGGTGATCAAATAAATTCCATTAAATTTTCCCATTGCATGATCCAATAAATCTTTTGTAATAGTGATACCCAATTGTTTTGCTTTTGTTGGTTCGTTTGTTTGCGACATCAGCGTTAAAACATGTTCCGAGATTTTTATACCTGGTATTTCGTTATGCAAAAAAAGCGCATTGCGGTAACTAGTGATCGGCATGATTCCAATAAAAATGGGAATCAAAAGGTGTTTGGTAGCTTCATACAGCCGTTCGATACTTTCTGAATCATACAAAGGCTGTGTCATCACAAAATCGGCACCAGCTTCCACTTTTTTCTCCAAACGTTCTACTGCTTTTTCTATTTTCCTAACATGTGGATTAAATGCAGTGCCAACAAGGAAGCGGGCTGTTTGATTTAATTGTTTTCCAGAAAAAGAGATTCCTTGATTTAGTTGTTTGACCATACGTATTAGTTCAAAAGACGTGACATCATAGATGGAACTTGCGCCCGGTAGGTCACCAATACGAGAGGGATCCCCGGTGATAACTAGTATTTGATCAATGCCAAGTGCATGTAATCCCATGAGATGGGATTGTTGGCCAATCAAGTTTCGATCTCTGCATGCAATGTGTAGCAACGGATCAAGTCCCATCTCTGATTTCATGATAGCTCCTAGTGCTAGATTACTCATGCGAGTGGTAGCCAGCGCATTATCTGCCATTGTAATGGAATCGACTCCAGCTTCATGCAGCATGCGAACACCATGAAAGAATTCTCTTGTATCTAGATCTTTTGGAGTATCAAACTCACAAATAATCGTACGTTGTTTTTTTACTTTGGAAACAATGGAGTCTTTTTTTTGTTCTCTTATCGAGATTTTTTTGATTCGATGTGTAGATAATTCATCTATAGCAGGATTTTTCCTTTGCTTTGGCTTATATTTATCTACTATCTCTCTTATTTGTGTAATATGAGCCGGCTGGGTTCCACAACATCCACCAACGATAGAAACCCCTTGTTCCAATAACAATTCTGCTGTTTCTGCAAAGTAAGATGGATGCGATTTATGTTTCACTTCTCCATCTGAGATTCCGAGACGCCCGGCGTTCGGAAATGCAGACAGAAACAACGATTCTGGTAAAATACATTTTTCTAAACTGCGAAGGGTTTCTACTGGACCAAGGCGGCAATTTAATCCCACTCCATCCACTTTTCCATCTAGTTCAGCAAATGCTTCAGATAGGGAGTATGCATCTCTCGTGCGACCAACTTCTAGCAAAGAAAACTGTGCAAATAGCGGGATATTGGTTATGTTTCGTATTGCTTGAACGGCTATTTTCAATTCGTGTAAATCCAAAAATGTTTCTAAGAGTATTGCATCCACTCCTCCATATAAAAGAGCTGTAGCTTGTTCTTCGAACAGGTCCATGTACTCTTCCGGATTATACTCCATCACACGTCCAGCTAATATTGAACCGATAGATCCGAAAATATATGCATCGCCTTGTGCAGCTTCTTTTGCTATAGCAGCCGCCTCACGATTGATTTTGGCCACTTTGTTTTCTAGTCCATAACGGCATAAACGTTCCCTATTGGCACCATAAGTGTTTGTCTCTATCATTTTCGAACCTGCTTTAATATATGCTCGATGAACACTTTCGATAAGCGAAGGTTCACTGATATTCAATTCTTCTTGACAAGTGCGCACAGGGACACCTTGCTGAAACAAGTAAGTGGCCATTGCACCATCCCCGAGTAGTACTTGTTTTTTTAAATAATCGAGAATCGATTCTTTCAATGCAATCCCTCCTAAATAGCATTAAAGTAACGAGCTTGCGGATGAGCAAATACCATTGCTGATACTGAGGCTTCGGGCTCCATCATAAATCCGTCAGTTAACTCGATTCCGATATCTTCTGGTTGAAGGAGGTGAAATAGTTTTGCTTGATCTTCTAAGTTTGGACAGGCAGGGTAGCCAAAAGAAACACGAATACCTTGGTAGCGTGCACCAAAGCGCTCTTTCATGGTCATTTCCAATGGATCAGGAAATCCCCATGCATCGCGCATTGTTTGGTGTATTCGTTCTGCAAAACCTTCTGCTAATTCTAGTGCTAATGCTTGAATCATATGCGAATACAGGTAGGAACCACTTTGTTTCCAATTTTCCGCGAGTTGACGCACTCCTTTTCCAGCTGTTACAGCGAAAAATCCCACAAAATCCATTTCACCCGATTCTACTGGTCGTAGGAAATCAGATAAACATAAATAAGGTTCTGCTTGTTGCCTAGGGAAATGGAATCTTTCTACTATTTTCATATAGTTGGATGGGTCATATATCAGGATGGTATTTCCATCTGATTGTGCTGGATAAAACTGATACATTCCTTGTGGAATTAAATAATTTTGTGCAATTATTTCTTCCCATAATTGATCCACTTGTTGTTTTAATTCCATTGTTTTGCGATCTCGATCCGCTAATAAATGATCGATATTTCCTTTTATTCCTAGATGCCTACCTAGTAGCATCTGTTCGTTAATGTAAGGGCGTAAATGGGTCAGTGGGTAATTTCGCAAAATATGCCGGGAGAAATCTGGTGCTGGGAATAATTTTGTTTTTCGATCGATAGGTGATCGTACAACAGGAGTACGAATTGGTTCATTGATATACACATCTGAACGTTCTTTTTGCACGTTTTTTGCTTTTCTTTCCTGTTGATGTTCTATGATTAACTGACGTTTGCTTGGTGAACTTAGATTATTGGCTATTTCTAAACCATGCATCGCATCTTTTGCATAGAGTACTGGACCATCATAAGCAGGAGCAATTCGATTTTCTGTGAATTTCCGAGAAAGCGCAGCTCCACCCACTAATAAAGGTGTATGAATTCCGACGGATTGTAAATCTTGAGCTGTAAGTACCATTTGTTGTGCAGATTTAACCAATAAACCAGATAATCCGATAACATCGGGTCGTTCTTCCCGACAGGAAGCAATCAATTGTTCAGGTGTGACTTTGATCCCCAAGTTTACAATTTCATATCCATTGTTGGATAAAATAATTTCTACTAAGTTTTTTCCAATGTCATGAACATCTCCTTTTACCGTTGCAAGGATGATCTTTCCTTTGGATGATGTTTCTGTCTTGTCCATATGTGGTTCTAAATGAGTAACAGAAGCTTTCATTACTTCTGCGCTTTGCAGTACTTCTGCAACAATTAATTGATTGTCATTAAATAATCTCCCTACTTCATCCATGCCATTCATTAAAGGGCCATTGATAATATCAAGAGGAGCATAATTTTGTAAGGCTAGGTCTATATCAGCAATGAGGCCATCTTTTGATCCTTCTACAATGTAATTAGCCAGCCTTTCTTCCAAGGAAAGTTTTTTGGTGATTTGTTTTGTAGTTGTTTTTTTCTCTCGATAAAATGCTGTGAAAGCAGCTAAAACATCATCATAGTTGGAGTGACTAGTTTCGAATAGTAACTTTTTTGCCAATGTTTTTTCTTCATTTGGTATAGATGCATATCGTTCCAATCGCTCTGTATTTACAATCGCATAATCTAGACCAGCTTTCGTGCATTCATAAAGATACACAGCGTTGAGAACTTCACGTCCTGCATTTGGAAGTCCAAACGATACATTGGAAACGCCAAGAATGGTAGTACAAGCAGGAAGATGCTGCTTTATTAACTTGATTCCTTCCACTGTTTCCAAAGCAGAGCCGATATATTGTTCGTCTCCGGTCCCCACAGGAAAAACCAAAGGATCAAATATGATGTCTTGTGGATTGATATGGTACTTTTTTGTTAATAAGTCATAAGATCGTTTCGCTACTTCTAGTTTGCGTTCACGAGATACAGCCATTCCTTTTTCATCAATTGTGCCAACGACAACTGTAGCACCATATTGATGGATGAAGGGAACCACTTCAGCGAATCGTTCTTCGCCGTCTTCTAAGTTAATCGAATTAATAATTGCTTTCCCTTGTGAGTAAGAAAGTGCCATTTCAATAACGTTTGCATCGGTAGAATCTATCATGAGAGGAACTTTCACTTTTTTGGTGACGAATTGTAGGAATTTTTCCATGTCTTCATGCTCATCACGATCTGGATCTGCTAGACAAATATCAATAATTTGCGCTCCGCCTTTTACTTGTTTTCGAGCAACTTCCGAAGCTTCTTCGTATTTTTCTTCTGCAATCCATGACTTAAATAAGCGCGATCCGATGACATTAGTACGTTCGCCGACCAAGAGCGGACGGTTATCTTCTTCGACAAATACTGGTTCAATTCCAGATACTGCAGGAAGGTGAGGAAGGGCTAATTTGCGTGGTTGATATGCAGCAACGGCATTGCTGATCGCTTCGATATGTTCTGGAGTAGTACCACAACAACCTCCCACTAAATTTAACCAGCCGGCTTTTGCGAATTCTTCCAGTTTTTTTGCTAATGAAGATGGGGTTTCCAAATAGTTACCATCTTCATCAGGCAGACCGGCATTGGGATAACAAGAAGTAGCGCATGTTGCTAAATTAGCGAGTGTGCGTATATGATCTTTCATAAATTCTGGTCCAGTAGCGCAGTTTAAACCAATGGCAATAGGTTTAACATGCTCAACAGATAGATAAAACGATTCGATATTTTGCCCAGCGAGCATAGTACCCATTGGCTCAATTGTTCCAGAAATAATTAGTGGAACTCGTTTTCCGCTTTCATAAAAAGCTCGCTCGATGCCAATACAAGCAGCTTTGACATTTAACGTATCCTGTGATGTTTCAAGCAGTAATAGATCGATGTCTTCCATCAACAATGCTTTTACTTGTTCATAATAAGAGAAGGAGAGTTCTTGAAAAGTGATACCACCTGTTACCGTCAATGTTTTGGTTGTTGGACCAAGCGAGCCGGCAACATATCGAGGGTGTTCCTTTGTGTAAAAGCTGTCTCTTGCTGCACAAGCAATTTTTGCTGCTGCTTGATTGATAGCAGTAGTTCGGTGTTGAACGTCATATTCTTTTAAAACAACAGAGGTTGCACCAAATGTATTTGTTTCAATGATGTCAGCGCCAGCAGCTAAATATTCTTCATGTATTTTGAGAATAACATCTGGTCTGGTGATATTCAGTAATTCATTACAACCTTCGTACTCTTCTCCACCAAAGTCATCAGCTGTTAGGTTTGCACGTTGTAACATGGTTCCCATAGCTCCATCAATAATTAATATCTTTTCTTTTAAACGTTCTTCGAGTTGAATATGCTGCATGCTTCCCATCCTTTTTTTGGTCATAAAAAAACCTTTCATCCTATGAGATGAAAGGTGATCGAAATTTTATTTATCGACTCTCATCTCATGGAGTAATTCACTCCATAGGAATTGGCACCATATTAATCTTTTAAGATCAATTGGTTGCCGGGCTTCATCGGGCCAGTCCCTCCACCGCTCTTGATAAGAGATATATGCAATTGAAATGGTATAATCTAATCAATAATTATACTACAAAAATAATGAAAAAAGAAGATGCATGACAATTTATGGTTTCATTTACAGACAATGAGTTAAGGAGATGGAGTTGTAGTTGGAGAAACATGGTAATCAAGAAATTGCTGTTCAATTTGTTCAAGTGGAGAAATACTTCTTATCAAACGACAATACAAAAATTCATGTTCTAAAAAATATCAATGCTGAAGTTGCAAAAGGGAAAATAACGACAATTATTGGAGCTTCAGGCTCAGGTAAAAGCAGTTTATTATCTCTATGTAATTTATTACAAACACCAGATAAAGGAAGTATATTCATAAATGGGAAAGAAGTTCGAGAATGGACTGTGGAAGAGCTGCGGAAAAAAGTAGGTTTAGTTTTTCAAATGGCAACTATATTTCCAGGTACAGTGTTCGAAAATTTGAACATTGGTATGGCGCTTCATGGTAAACGTTTGGAGAAAGCAGAAACTTTACTCAATCAAGTGGGACTGCATGCAAGTATTTTACATCAAAATGCGGAAGGTTTGTCAGGTGGAGAAAAGCAGCGAATTGCTTTAGCACGAGTACTTGCAGTAGAGCCAAATATTTTATTGCTTGATGAAGTTACATCTGCATTGGATGTTTCGTCCACAAAAGAAATAGAATCATGGATAAAAGATATTAAAAAACAGCGGAATTTAACAGTATTGTGGGTCACTCACAGTTTAGAACAAGCCCGAAGAATAGGAGATTATACTTGGATGATGGAAAAGGGTGAAATTATTGAAGCCAACAGAACCCAAGAGTTTTTTGATAATCCCGTAACAGAGCGGTCAAAATTGTTTTTACAAGGAGAAGGAGGTGTACCTGTTTGAGTTTTCTCACTCTTTCCTTTGCACTAACATTTGTAGCTATTGCATTTTTTTTATCTCTTCTTTTTAAGTTGAAACTGGAAAAAGATATTGTAATAGCGACAATTCGCTCTGCTGTTCAGTTATTGTTTATAGGTTATCTATTAAAGGTGATTTTTCATCTGAGTAATCCAGTTTTTATGATTGTTTTGATTTTCATTATGATTGCTGTAGCAACACAAAATGCAAGCAGACATGGAAAATACTTATCTCATTCTCGGATGAGAGTATTGTTTGCTATTTCGCTTACAGAATTGCTCACACAGGGAGTATTGATCGGATTTAAAATCACACAACCAACACCGCAATATATTATTCCTACCAGTGGAATTATTGTGGGAAGTGCTATGATGAACGCTTCTTTGTTTTTAGATCGGTTTCAATCCGAAGTAAAAGCAAACAAACAAGAGATATTAACGATATTGTCGCTTGGCGGCACACCGAAACAGGCTGTATTTCCGTATTTAAAAACTGCTATTCGAGCAAGTCTAATTCCTGTTATTGATAATACCAAAACAATGGGATTGGTACAGCTTCCTGGTATGATGACGGGTTTAATTATTGCTGGAACAGATCCGATGCAAGCTGTTCGTTATCAATTAATTATTGTGTTTGCGCTATTATCGTCAGCTGTATTAACGAGTATTATTTTAGGATTAATCAGCTATAAAGCTTTATTTAACGAATATCATCAACTTCGTATGTAATTGACAGGTTTATTTGACTTCTTGTGATTGGTCATATATCCTTAAGTTAGCTAGAGCAAATTCGAATCAAATGAAAATGATATTTCTCTTATCGAGAGCGGCGGAGGGACTGGCCCGATGAAGCCCGGCAACCAATTGATCTTAAAAGATTAATATGGTGCCAATTCCTGCAGGAAAGATATTTCCTGATAGATGAGAGAAGGCGCTATGGATAAATCCGGCCTCTTCTCTTTAAGGGAAGAGGCTTTTTGCTGTGGATAACAGGACAAATAGACAAAAAATGCCTAGTAATTTTTTCAGGGGAGTGGTTTGGATGAGAGTGGAAACCTTATTACTGCATAATGGCAATGAACTGGATCAACAGACAGGAGCTTCGAGTATTCCTATTTATCAAGCATCTACATTTCATCAGTTTGATGTCGATAATCCAGGTAAGTATGACTATACACGAAGTGGCAATCCCACTCGTCAAGCATTGGAAGATACGATAGCGAAGCTAGAAGGTGGTTGTTGTGGCTTTGCTTTTTCTTCTGGAATGGCTGCCATCTCTACGGTTTTGTTATTACTTTCGAAAGGTGATCATATCATTGTATCTCAAGATGTGTATGGTGGAACGTATCGTGTTTTGACACAAGTTCTCAATCGATTTGGGATAGAGTGTACATTTGTAGATACAACCAATCCGAATGCTATTACAGATGAGATTCAAATCAATACAAAAGCAATATATATTGAAACTCCATCCAATCCCACTTTGAAAGTAACAGATCTGCATCAAGTAGCGGAAATAGCAAAAGAATACCAGTTATTGTCTATCGTAGATAATACATTTTTAACCCCTTATTACCAGCGTCCGCTTTCCTTTGGCTTTGATATTGTTGTGCATAGTGCTACCAAATTTTTGGGAGGGCACAGTGATGTGATTGCAGGACTAGTGGTAGTAAGAGAATCTGAATTGGCTGAACGTGTGAAACTATTGCAAAATGCAATTGGTGCAGTCCTAGGTGTTCAAGATTCATGGCTTATCTTAAGAGGTATAAAAACACTACAAGCAAGGCTGGAGCTATCTACTAAAAATGCTGAGATTTTAGCGAAATGGCTACAAGAGCAAAAGGAAGTTGAAAAAGTTTACTATACAGCTTTACCAGAACACGTTGGTCATCATATTCAGTGTAAACAATCAAGCGGTCATGGTGCTGTATTATCTTTTGATGTTGGAAGTGTTCAAAGGGCAAAGCAACTACTCCAAAAAATTCGCTTACCCTTGGTGGCAGTTAGTTTAGGGTCAGTTGAAAGTATTCTTTCTTATCCAGCTATGATGTCTCATGCTGCCATGCCTCCGAAAGTAAGAGAAAAACATGGGATAACGGATGGATTATTGCGTTTTTCTGTTGGATTAGAAAACGTAGATGATTTAATAACTGATTTATCCCAAGCATTGAATACGAAAATAACTTATGCAGTCGCTCGATAGCAAAAGAAAACCCGAAATTCAGGGTTTTCTTTTGCTATCGATGAGATAAATGTGATATATTCACTAAATACATGAGGTGATAGGGAATGAATTCAGCAGAACAAATAGAGTCACTCTATATTGAATTGATAAAAGCTTGGAATGAAAGAGATGCAAAAAAAATGGCATCATTATTTGAAAAAAATGGAGAGATGGTGGGATTTGATGGAAGTTACATCGGTAAACAGAAAAAAATCTTCGAGCATGTAGATGAGATTTTTCAACACCATTTGACCCCTCCTTTTACTGCGATTATCAAAGATATTCGCTTTCCAAATGATGGGATTGCTTTACTGCATGCGATCGTTGGCATGGCTCCACCAAACGAAGACAAAATAAATCCGGATTTAAACGCGATTCAAACCTTAGTAGCTATTTGTAAAAAAGAAAAATGGAGAATTACCCATTTCCAAAATACTCCCGCTGCTTTTCATGGAAGACCAGAATTAGTGAATCAGATGACCATCGAATTGGAAAACGAGCGCAATAAAAAATGAGTTACTACGATGAGTAACTCATTTTACTTTATTCCCCTACTACTTTTTTCACAATTTCTTTTACTTCATCTCTACTTATTTTTTCTTTGCCTTGAGATAAACCGTCCAATGTACCATGAGCAAGAGCGAGAGGGATCTCACAAAAATGAAGGATAGGGCCAGGTTGTAGACTTTCGGTATAGGCATCAGCTAAAGCTAAATTACGCCTAGCATAGGAAAACATATCTGATACATCCCAGCCATCTGGAAAGAAATTAACTCCCCGATCTTTATCTTCTGATTTATTTCGCAGAATATTAACAGATTGTAAACCTCTTCCAAATGCAATTGCTAAATCACGATCTGTTTTGGTGTTGTCATGCCACTCCCAAATATCAGAAAGCATAACGCCGACTAATCCTGCGACATAGTATGTATAATCATCTAAATCCGCTTCTGTTTGTATTTTCCACTCTTTCTTTGCCCATTTTGCCATCCCTTCTGCCATGAGAGAGGTTGCCTTTGCGATTCGTTCTCTTAAGGAGGGTGGACACAGTTCTAGCCAGTCAGCTAAACGAAGGGTAACTTCTGGCAAATATAATTCATATGGCTTGTATACATGCTGGATGGTTCCTGTATTTACGTCTGCATCTATTAACAACTTACTTGTTTCTAACAATAGTTTTTGCTTTGTCTCTGATTCAAGCTCTGGATGATCTTCAATTTCATCAATTGCTCTCATACACAAATATGCAGCAGCAACAGCTTCTTTTAATCCATCGGTTAAATAGCTGATGGGGATAAAAAATGTACGACTTGTTTTTTCTAATATTACAAATGCCTCTTTATGTAAAGCACTTGTGTTAGATTCATTCATTATGTTGAGGTCACCCTTCATATCAGTATTTTCTTCATTTTTCATTGTAATAATGAAAATGAGAACTTTCCTTTTTCTATTATACTAAAGTCTTCTACAACAAGAAGTATATTATGGAATAATTATCTTTTAATCGGTGGGAATTTTTTCATTTTTATTATGATCTACTGAAAATAATAAATTCATTTTTTCGATTAGGGAAAACTTCATTATTTACCAAATACATGTTATTCTACAGAGTGGATAAGAAATATGTGAAAGGAAGGGTAGTTATGGCTTCTCCTCTTTCTGCTGTTTCAGCGGAAAAACCATCAAATATTGCACTTACTACGTACCGGATATTATTTATTATCAGTATTTGTCATTTGCTAAATGATACGCTCCAAGCAGTTGTCCCAGCAATGTTTCCTATTTTGGAAAAAGAAATGGGATTGAGTTTTACGCAACTAGGTGTGATCGCAGCAGTATTAAATATAGTTTCTTCTTTGTTTCAACCAGTAATCGGGTGGTTTTCAGATAAAAAGCCAATGCCTTATGCCTTACCAATTGGACTAGCATGTTCCTTAGTAGGGATGTTACTTTTAGCATTTATTCCAAAATATAGTTGGATCGTGTTTAGTGTTGCTTTAGTAGGTATAGGATCTGCTGTGTTTCATCCAGAAGGATCAAGAGTAGCACATTTAGCTGCAGGTGCGAAGAAAGGGTTAGCACAATCGATTTATCAAGTTGGCGGTAACTCTGGTCAAGCATTGGCACCTTTGATTACAGCTCTTATTTTAGTCCCTTTTGGTCAATTTGGAGCAATTTGGTTTACAATTGCAGCAGCCATTGCTGTTATTTTATTAGCTTATATTGCGAAATGGTATCAAAATGAATTACAAGTTCGTGTGCTGATAAAGAAAAAGACTATTACAAGATCAACTAGGCTTACGAAAACGGTATGGCTTGCTTTAGTTTTGATTATGTTTATTTTGTTTGCTCGTTCGCTCTATATTGTATGTATGACTAACTACTACAGTTTTTATATTATAAATAACTATCATTTTTCAATCAGTACAGCTCAAGCATACTTGTTTGCTTTTTTAATTAGCGGGGCAGTTGGAACTTTTTTTGGTGGACCACTGGGTGATCGTTTTGGAAAGAAAAATGTTATTTTGTACTCTTTGTTAGGTAGTGCACCATTAACGATATTACTGCCGTTTGTAGGGCCAATTTTTAGTTTTGTTTTGTTGATTTTGATTGGATTTATTATGATGACGAGCTTTTCTGTTTCTGTTGTTTATGCGCAGGAATTAGTACCAAGTAAAATTGGGACAATGTCCGGTTTAACGGTTGGTTTTATTTTTGGGCTTGGTGCAATAGGATCTGTTTTATTTGGGAATTTAGCAGATGTGATTGGTATTACCAAGACTATTACCATTGTAGGCTTTTTACCTGTTTTGGGGATACTGGGTTATTTTTTACCATCGGAAAAAAAACTGCAAGATATTCATAACGATTAAGAGGATACAAGCACGTATCCTTTTTTGATGTTGAGGTCGAAATTTGCAGATTTTGACTAATGAACAGAGATCGGTCTTTTGTAAAAGAGAGTATTATATTAAATGAGAGTTCTCAAGGAGGCATGGGCAAATGGAAATACAATCAATAACAACAAAAAAGGGTACCAAGCTAGCATATGTAGAAGAAGGGCAAGGTAATACGATTTTATTGATTCATGGGTTTGTTGGAGATCATCATTATTGGGATAAGGTAATCGAATCGTTAGCCAAAACACATCATGTAATTGCAGTAGATTTACCAGGGCATGGATCATCTTCCTTAAGCAGTACTACGAAAACAACAGAAGACTATGCAGATGAAATTGCAGATTTGATAGAGTCAGTCGAAGTAGACAAAATATCTTTGATTGGACATTCTTTAGGTGGATACATAACTGTAGCGTTTGCCAAAAAATACCCACAACTTCTGCAGCGATTTGCATTGATTCATTCTACTGCCCTGCCTGATACAGAAGAAGCAAAAGCTGGTCGATTGGCTGGGATGGAAAAAATCAAAACAGATGGTTTAGGTGAATTTGTCGATCATTTAATTCCAAAGCTTTTTGCTCCTGCTCATCTTTCGGATTATGAACAAATTGCCAAACAAATTGGTTATCAAACTTCAACTATAGGAGCGTTGACTGCACTGGAGGCAATGCGGACAAGACCAAATCTTACAAGTGTATTAGAGCAGACAAGGTTGCCTGTCGTAATCGTTGCTGGCAGTGAAGATGGAGTTGTTCCTGCTGCAAGAGCTTTTTCAGTCAAAGGTGATCATATTGAGCAAGTTGTGATTCCTCATGTAGGACATATGAGTATGTATGAGAGTTCTGATCAATTGGCTGACATTTTAAAACGATTTTTAGTTAAATAATAACAATCATGCATTTTCATGATAAACTAAAGTAGAAATTCGACAACATTAGGAGAGAGATGGAAGAGTTTTCGCATGCTGTAGACCGCTTGTATGATTCATATGTAAAGTTGTATCAAGCGAAACAAAAGCGTGTTAAATGGCGAGAAGCTATTGTCGAATCAGAAAAATTGATGCAGGCATTTGAAAAGACGCTTGCTCAAGAAGTTTTTGGTCTCGCTTATGTGCGAGTAGAAGTGACGAACCCAGGTGGAAACAAACCAATCGATAATAGACTAGATTTTATCAAAACAGCAAAAGAGTTTCATGATCAGCAGAGTTTGACTCTTATGGATAAGTTTTTTGATCTGTTTAAGCAGCTGATTGGTGCAGATAGAATCAGTATTCTTCCATCAGGGTATTAAAAAACGGAGCAGTGATATACATATCACTGCTCCGTCCCATTTTATGTAGTTGGTTCAAACAATTCAATTGCTTCATTATTTGGGCCATAAAAAAAGATATATTTCGCGCCATTTGGAAGGACAGTAATTTTTTCATCCCGGAAAGTTACTCCTAGTTTCTGCAATCGATCCCATTCTGCTTCAATATTTTCCACTGTAAATGCTAGGTGATGTACAACACCCTCATTGGGAAGCGCGCTGTTGTACCCATGTATTAATTCGACTTCTGTTTCTGTGGAATCTGGAAAAGTAAAAAATGCAAGTGTAATAGTAGGATCGGTGTGTACCAATGTACCGCGAAGTTGCATTCCTAAAATGTCACGATAAAACGCTATCGATTTCTCCATGTCATGAACAATAATGCCGACATGCTCCAATTTTTTAATCGCCATGCTTTACTCCCCTTTTTTTGAATGAGATTTCAAGACCAATTTTCCATTCTTTTTTCTAGTGTTCCAGTGAAATATTCTAACAAAATACCGTCTGGATCGTAAAACTGTATGGAGTATCCTCCTCCGCGAACAACTGGCTTGCGAACAATTGGAATATTTTGTTGGGAGATTTTATCTGCAAACTCAAGGAAATCGGTCTCTTCGATGGAAAAAGCAACATGATCCATTCCATATTGATCATCAAGTAATGGCTGTTTCTCTCTTTCTAATAAACAAATCCAAGCATCTCCCCATTGCAAATAAGCATCTGTACTGCCTTGATGGATGAGGGTCATACCTAATATTCTGCAATAAAAATCAATACTGGTTTCTAAGCTTTTTATTCGTAATGTCAAATGGTTAAATCCCTGCATCTGATCAGTCCTCTCGATGAATTTAAAGATTATTCCTTTACAATTCTATCAAAGATAATGTGTGAGTCATCAGTTCTTCAATCTAAACAAGTTTGTATTGCAAACATTCATAAACCAAATACAATGCATATACTATAAGAATAAAAAATATAAATAATCCGAATTGATAAAATAATATGATTCAATTACAATTAGAAAGACCATCGGATCTTTCATGAAAGATGAGAATGTTAGAAGCGTATTCTACTTTTGTTAGGCATGTTGCTGTAGATGTTTGGGGTGTGGGATTTCGACTATTAAATGATGTGAATGGTTTAGAAAGGCTCCTGAAGCAAGCTGCGACAGTGAGTGGAGCTACCATTTTGCCTATTCAATCAAAGTCTTTCTCTCCACAAGGTGTCACTGTTCTGGTGATGCTGTCTGAGAGTCATCTTTTCATTCACACCTATCCAGAAGAAGGTTATGCAGCACTTGATTGCTATACCTGCGGAAAAAAGTGGATCCGCGTAAAGCCATCTCCTACGTGCTTCGAGAGTTAGATCCAAAAAACAGTTCTGGTGTTTTTATCCAGAGAGGCGAAGGGAAAATGACAACTAAGCCTTTTATTGCAGTAAAGATGGTATTTGACACTCCACATGGCTGAAGCCATGGGATTCTTGGGACGGTAGCCTTCTGACTACTTCATTACCAAGCTAACTCCGTGAGCCCCACGGTTGAACAGAGTTTTTGTTGCTACGTCATAGCAAAGACTTACTGCTTGGTTTTCGCATTACAGTCTAGCCATTTTTCGGTACGCATAGCATTTTACGTGCAAAACGATTGGTTTGCACAACCCTATATACTATCCACTTTTCAAAGAGCAACTGTCGATAGTTTAACAACAGAATGTATGTTTGTAAAGTGTTTTTTGAAAAATTTGTCAGATTTACGAGAGGTAGAAACCTCCCTCATCTGAAAGTGAGACTTGCCACTTTAGTGGATTGGCGAAACTTGTGCTCCCGTTGTAGTGATGCACGCTAACATCCCACGATTCAAACCGTGGGTTTTCTCACTCGCAAGATTATAATTTTTGAATAACTTGAAATGTAAAAACTGAACAGGTTGAGTTATTCCGCAGAGTAAGTGAGTTGTGACACATGGGTCACTTTCCCAAAAATCCTAGAGTTTTTCTGTAATGAAGTGTCCATTTGGTATTTGATCTTCGCATCAACCATGCAGGTAGCTTACCGCTGATTTAAAAGAATAGGGGAATTTGTAATGTATCAGTTATTAATTCTCACTAGCTCTTAGGGGCATTTTTTTGTTACACTTACAGATAACGATTTTATCACTGTACTGTGACAGATGAGGAGAGTTTAAGATGAGGTATTTAACAGCGGGAGAATCCCATGGACCACAATTGACCATTATTATTGAAGGGTTACCAAGCAGATTACCATTTTCCAAAGAAAAATTGGATTATGAATTACATAGAAGACAACTGGGACATGGAAGAGGTCGCAGAATGCAAATCGAAACCGATCAAGCCCAAATACTGTCCGGGGTTCGGTTTGGGAAAACGACTGGTGCACCGGTTACATTGGTGATTGAAAATAAAGATTGGACACACTGGCAAAAAATTATGAACCCATTGGAAGAATCAGAAGATGAAAGCAAACGGCGTATTTCACGACCAAGACCAGGTCACGCAGATTTAAATGGTGCGATCAAATATAATCACCATGATATGAGAAATGTATTGGAGCGTTCTAGCGCAAGAGAAACGGCATCACGGGTAGCAGTGGGTGCAGTGGCAAAACAAATTCTCGCACTCTGTGGCATTCAAATAGGTGGTCATGTTTTACGGATTGGAGAAGTAGAAGCCAAGCGGATGGATATAAGTCTAAAAGATTTAATGGAACGATCAGAGCAATCTACGGTGCGATGTGTCGATCCAGAAGTAGAACAACCAATGAAAGATTTAATTGATAAAGCAAAAAAAGAAGGCGATTCCTTAGGCGGAATTGTAGAAGTGATTGTGGAAGGCGTACCTATAGGATTAGGTAGTTTTGTCCACTGGGATCGCAAATTAGATGCACGCATCGCTGGTGCTATTGTCAGTATTAATGCATTTAAAGGTGTAGAATTTGGAATAGGTTTTGAAGCTGCAAAACGTCCTGGTTCTGAAGTACACGATGAAATTATTTGGTCTAAAGAAGAAGGTTATAGTCGAGCTACTAATCGTTTAGGTGGTTTTGAAGGCGGGATGACAACCGGGCAACCAATTGTTGTTCGAGGAGTGATGAAACCAATTCCTACACTATATAAACCTCTCATGAGTGTGGATATTGATACCAAAGAGCCTTTTGCAGCGAGTATCGAACGCTCAGATAGCTGTGCAGTTCCTGCTGCAAGTGTTGTAGCTGAGAATGTTGTGGCATGGGAAGTTGTCCAAGCGCTATTAGAAAAATTCCCTTCAGATACAATTGAAGAATTAGTGGATCAAGTGGAACAGTATCGAGAAAGAACAAAGAGGTTTTAAAATGAAGCAATTACTTGTTTCCACAAAATCACGCTCTTATTCAGTATTTATTGGAACTAATTTAATTTCTCAATTAGCAAAACTATTAAATCAACATGGTGTTTCGATCGAGCAAAAGCTGTTTTTAGTCACTGACAGTAATATAGCTCCTTTATATTTAGAAAAAGTTACAAAACCACTCCGCTTCGCAGGTTATAATGTGATTACTAGCATAATTCCAGCAGGTGAAAGTAGCAAATCATTGGAAATGCTTGATCATTTGTATGCAGACGCGATTGAAGCTGGTTTGGATCGTTCCAGTGTTGTTCTGGCGCTTGGTGGAGGAGTAGTAGGAGATTTAGCAGGGTTCTTAGCGGCTAGTTTCATGCGTGGAATCCCATTTGTTCAGCTTCCTACTACTTTATTAGCACACGATAGTAGTATTGGCGGGAAAGTCGGTATCAATCATAGATTAGGGAAAAATTATATGGGAGCTTTTCATCAACCTCTTTTTGTGATGTTCGATGTAAGTTTTCTTTCTTCTTTGCCAGGAAGAGAATTAGTTGCTGGTTTTGCGGAAGTAATAAAACATGCACTTATATGGGATCTATCCTTTATTAAGTGGCTAGAAGAAAATCATGAAAAACTGATGAATCGGTCCCTTTCTACATTAGAAGAGGCAATCTATCGTGGTTGTAAAGTGAAAATAGATGTTGTATCTGAGGATGAAACAGAAAAAGGACTGCGCGCTATTTTAAACTATGGGCATACCATTGGTCATGCTCTGGAATCCATATCAGGGTACAAATACTATACTCATGGTGAAGCTATTTCCATAGGAATGGTGGGAGCAGCTATGTTAAGTGCTGAAGTGTTGCAAACTCCTAACAGTTTGATTTCTCGCACAGAGAATCTTCTTCGTGAGTTTTTATTGCCTACAAGAATAGAGCAACCTTGGTCAAATGAGGACATGCTTCAGTTAATGAAGCGGGATAAAAAAACCAAACATGGTAACTACACTTTTGTTTTGAGTAAGCAACTGGGTGAAGTGGAAGTAATTGGTAATATCGACGAAACAAAAATAAGAAAAGTTTTGGATCAGCTAAAAGAGGTGAACAAGTAAGGTGGTACGAGGGATTCGGGGTGCTACAACAGTTGGAAAGAACAGTAAAGATGCAATTTTGTCGGCGACGAAAGAGCTATTTTTGGAAATTAAAGAACGGAATCAACTAGAGGCTGACGATGTTGCTAGTATATTGATTACTAGTACTCCTGATTTGAATGCAGCCTTCCCGGCAGCAGCTGTCCGTATATTAGAAGGCTGGGAATTAGTTCCATTAATCGGGGCGACGGAAGTAGACGTTCCAGGTGGGCTGCCGTTGTGTATTCGCATGTTATTAACTGTAAATACGAATTTACAGCCATCTGATATTCAGCATGTTTTTCTTCACGATGCTGAAAAATTACGACCAGATTTGAAAAAATAATTTGCCCCATTGACAGAGAGGATTGTCCTCATTTAGAGTAGAAATTAACAAAAAGTAAGTTTTGAGCAGATGAGTAGAGTAGAGATTAGGATATAGTGAGCGGAGTGGAGCTGAGTTTACTTATGAAAAAACCAGCCAAAGCATCCCCGCTTTGGCTTTTTGCTATTATATACCCTCCATATCCTTATCTCTCCGATTTCTAGGAGGGAAATTTGATTGATTTATCCAACCAAAACAGAAGCAGATCAGTTTGCAAAACATTATTCACATATTCCCATTTGTAAAAAGTTCGAAATGGATACCATGACCCCTATTCAATTGTTTCATGCGCTTGAGAAAGATTCTTATTCCTTTCTATTAGAAAGCGTAGAAGGAAACCAAAAATTTTCTCGTTACTCATTTATGGGTTCCAATCCATATCAAGTGTTGACAGGAAAAGATGGTATGTTGACAATGACATCAGCAGAAAAGATAAGGGTATTACCAGCAGACGATCCACTGCCGTTTCTCGATCAGCTATTATCTGAAAGCACCTCTCCGAAATATGATGGGTTTCCTCCATTTTTAGGCGGTGCTGTAGGTTATTTTAGTTATGAATTGATTCAGGCATTTGAACCAAACGCATTGTTGACAAATCCAGCTGGAAAGACAAAAGCATACGATACTCATCTAGCTTTTTATGATAAGCTTATTGTATTTGATCATCTGGAACAAGTATTGTATTTGGTTATGCATTTAGAAGCGAAAGATGGAGTGGTAATGGATTACGAAAAGGTAGTTGATGATCTGGATAAATGGAAGATCAGACTGCACCAGTCCCATCCCAAAATTGATCCACTTCCGTCTTTGATGCGGGAAAAAGTTGATTTTCAAAATATCACTTCCAATTTTACACGAGAAAATTTTTGTAAAGCGGTAGAGAAAGCAAAAGAATATATTCGTGCGGGAGATATTTTTCAAGTTGTTCCTTCGCAAAAATATACAGTCGATGGAACTTCAGACCCGATGATGGTCTATCGAATATTGCGTTATCTAAATCCTTCTCCCTATATGTATTATTTGCACCTTGGAGAAGAAAAAATAGTTGGTACATCTCCAGAAATATTAGTAAGAGTGCAAAACAATTCCATTGAAACAAGGCCAATAGCAGGTTCTCGTCCTCGGAGTCAGGATGAGATGGAAGATGATAGACTAGCAACGGAGTTACTAGCCGATCCCAAAGAAAATGCAGAACATGTTATGCTTGTCGATCTTGGTAGAAATGACGTTGGCCGTGTTTCAAAATACGGCTCTGTGCAAGTAACTGCTTACAAGCATATTGAGCGGTATTCACACGTAATGCACATGGTATCTCATGTGACAGGAGAATTATCTGAAGATCGAAACCCACTTGATGCTTTCCGTGCATGTTTTCCTGCTGGAACAGTTTCCGGATCACCAAAAATACGTGCAATGGAAATTATCGCACAATTAGAACCAGAAGCTCGTGGTATATATGCTGGGGCAGTAGGATATTTAGATTTCACAGGAAATATCGATACATGTATTGCCATTCGAACCATTTATTTTCGTGACAATAAAGCCTTTGTACAAGCAGGGGCAGGGATTGTTTATGATTCAAACCCAGATAAAGAATATGAAGAAACCAAACATAAAGCCAGTGCAATGTTATTAGCAATTCAGTTGGCAAATAAGGCGAAATGATAGGAGGAGAAATAGATGTTCTCTACTTTACTCAATCGTTTATTAGAAGGAGAAGACCTTACACAACAAGAAGCTTATTTTTTAATGGAACAAATGATGAGTGGTTCCCTTCACGATGCTCAGATAGCTGCTTTGCTTACCGCATTGCGTATCAAAGGAGAAACAGTGGAAGAATTAATTGGATTAGCGGAAGGAATGAAATCTTATGCTACTCCTCTTCCTAATGTTCAGGCAGAAAGCGTGGACACTTGTGGAACAGGAGGCGACGGTGGGAAAACATTTAATATTTCTACTGCCACTACGTTTGTAGCTGGTGCTGCTGGTGTCTCGATTGCCAAACATGGAAATCGGGCAGTATCAAGTAAGAGCGGAAGTGCAGATGTACTTGAAGAGTTAGGTATTTCTCTTCATTTGTCCCCTGTAGAGGCAAGTGAACAATTACAAAAAACAGGTATTTGTTTTCTGTTTGCGCCACAATATCATCCTGCGATGAAAAATGTTATGGCATCAAGAAAAGCATTAGGGTTCCGCACTTGTTTTAATTTGCTTGGACCGCTGGCTAGTCCAGCAGGAGTACAGAGACAGCTAATGGGTGTTTTTTCTCCAAAATATACAGAAAAAATGGCTTATGTATTACAAGCCTTAGGTACCAAACATGCACTGGTTGTATCTGGATTGGATGGACTAGATGAGATTTCGCTTGTAGGTCCTACACAGATCAGTGAATTAAAAAATGAAAAAGTAAAAACCTATACTATTACACCTGAAAAATTCGGCTTAAATCGCTGTTCCGCAAAAGATTTAGAAGGCGGGAATCCAAAAGAAAATGCAGCCATTATTTTAGATATATTACAAGGAAGTAAAGGTCCAAAACGTTCCATAGTGGAAATAAATGCAGCAGCAGTTCTTTATGTCGCAGGAAAAACAAACAATTTATATGAAGGTCTGGAATTAGCAGCTGATGTGATCGATTCTGGGTTGGCATTGCGAAAATTACAAGAAGTTGCTCAAAGTTCCCAAGAGGTGAAATCAGATGTTTCTTGACAAAATGAAAGCGATCAAGCAAAAGGAAATAGCGATTTTAGAGAACAAATACCATGTAAACGACTGGGATTTAGCAACAAGTATGCCAAAAGGTAGACCTTTTCGATCTGCGATTCAGTCCAGCCCATTTGCGGTTATCGCAGAAGTAAAGCCCGCTTCTCCTTCAAAAGGAATTATTGCTGAAAATATTGATCCGGTTGCACAAGCGCAAAAATATGAAGAAGGCGGGGCGGATGTAATATCCGTATTAACCGAGACAGAGTACTTTCATGGTAAACCTGAATCGCTTACCAATGTACAAAAGAACGTTTCTATTCCTGTACTGCGAAAAGATTTCATTTTGCATCCATTGCAAGTGCTGAACAGCAAGTTTTTAGGAGCAGATGTTATTTTATTGATTGTTGCGTTTTTAAAAACCGAAGAATGCACTCATTTGACGTATTTAGCACATCAATTGGGGATGGAAGTTTTAATTGAAATTCATGAAGAATCGGAGATTGAGACAGCGATTCAGTCTGGTGCTGATGTAATTGGCATAAACAATCGTAATTTAACAACCTTAGAAGTAGACCTAAAAACAACTGGCAAGTTGCGTCACTTTTTACCTGAAGAACTGCCAGTGATCGGAGAAAGCGGAGTCCTTTCGCTTGATGATGCAAAAATACTTGCAGATGCAAAAATTAATGGTTTATTGGTTGGAGAGTATTTGATGAAGCATTCGGATCCTGTAAGAGCATTACAAGCGTTAAAATCGGCAGGTGAGCAGCAATTAAAGCGATCTCGATAAAGTACTGTGGTTTCCAAACTACAGAAGATGTACAAAATGCAATTTCGTTACCTATACAGTCCATCGGTTTTATCTTTGTTCCAAATCGCAGACGGACCGTTACATGGGAAAAAGCAGCAGAAATGATAAGTATTATTCCCGATCATATTGCAACAGTAGGTGTATTTCAAAATCCGTCATGGGAAGATATTAAAAAAGCAGCAGATCTAGGTTTGTCCATGATCCAGCTGCATGGACAAGAAACACCTGATTTTTGCCGGCAAATCAAACAGGAATGGAATATTCCGATTATCAAAGTATTTGGAGTAGATGAGATAGAAACTATCGCTAATTACCAAACGTATATTGACGTCATTTTGCTTGATCATGCAGCTGGTGGACTTGGCAAGGTGATTGATTGGAGTTATATCCCTTCTGCAAACAAAATAGCAGATATCTATGGGTTACCGTTGTGGATTGCTGGAGGGTTAAATGAAAGCAATGTAGCAGAGTTATATCAAAATTTTGAAATAGATGGAATCGATCTTTCCTCGGGGATTGAAACAAACGGATCAAAAGATCAACAGAAAATGATCGCAATTATAGAGGGGATGCAAAGACATGGGAAAGTTAGACAGTAGATTTGGTTCTTTTGGCGGGCAGTTTGTTCCAGAGACACTGATGAATGCAGTTTTGGAGTTAGAACAAGGATACAAATCTATTTTAGATGACAAAGCGTTCGAAGCGGAGTTTCGAGATTTACTAAAAAATTATTCAGGAAGACCTACTGCTCTTACCTTTGCAAAACGATTAACAGAGTATGCTGGAGGGGCTGAAATTTATCTAAAAAGAGAAGATTTAAACCATACGGGAGCACACAAAATTAATAATACGATTGGGCAGGCACTACTAGCGAAAAAAATGGGAAAGCGAAAGTTAATTGCTGAAACAGGAGCAGGGCAGCATGGTGTTGCATCTGCTACTATCGCTGCACTGCTTGGTATGGAATGTAAAGTTTATATGGGTGAAGAAGATGTGAGGCGACAAGCACAAAATGTTTTTCGTATGGAATTATTAGGTGCAAAAGTTATTCCTGTCACATCTGGTTCACGAACACTAAAAGATGCTACCAATGAGGCAATGAGAGCGTGGGTAGCAGAAGTAGAAGATTCTTTTTATTTAATAGGATCAGCTGTAGGACCGCATCCTTATCCGCAAATGGTGAAGTATTTTCAACGAGTTATTGGCGACGAAGCGCGAGCACAAATTTTAGAACGGACAGGAAGTTTACCAACAGATGTAGTTGCCTGTGTCGGTGGGGGAAGTAATTCCATCGGGATGTTTGCTGCATTTATTGAGGACGAAGCAGTAAAAATTCATGGTGTTGAAGCTGCAGGAAAAGGCTTAGATACAAATGAACATGCAGCTAGTCTAAGTTTAGGTCGTCCTGGTGTACTGCATGGTTCCTACAGCTATATCTTGCATGACGAAAACGGTCAAATTATTCCTGCTCACTCCATTTCTGCTGGACTTGATTATCCTGGAGTCGGTCCTGAACATGCTTATTTAAAAGAAATTGGCAGAGTTCGATATACGGCGGTTACAGATGAGCAAGCAATGGAAGCAGTCAAAATATTATGTGAATTGGAAGGGATTATCCCAGCAATAGAATCGGCTCATGCACTTGCAGAAGCGATTCGTTTGGCTTCCAATGGCAGTGCAGCTGAAAAAATACTTGTTTGTTTGTCTGGACGTGGAGATAAAGATATGGGGACGATTCGCGAATATTTTCAGGGGGGAAACCAATGAATATTTTAACTAGGTCGTTTCAATCAAATCGTACAAACCTGATTCCCTATTTAGTTGCAGGATATCCTTCCAAAGATGTTACGATTGATCTGATTCATCTCTTAGCAGAGGAAGGGGTTACTGCCATTGAATTAGGCGTCCCTTTTTCCGATCCTGTGGCAGATGGTCCTATAATACAGAAGGCAGCAGAAAAGGCTTTGGAACAAGGAATTACTTTAAATGATGTCTTTTCTATCGCACAAACAGTTCGAGAACAAGGGAATAATGTCCCGCTTGTATTGTTTTCCTATTATAATCCGCTTCTTTCATATGGTATAGAGGAAGTCGCTAAAAAAGCAGCTGAATCCGGTTTTACGGGATTTATCGTACCAGATTTACCGCTTGAGGAAAGCGATGTTCTTCGTCAGGAATTGGATAAAGTTGAAATATCGTTAGTTCCATTGGTTGCTCCAACTTCAGAGGAAAGAGTTGCGAAAATTGCATCTTCTGCAAATGGCTTTGTGTATTGTGTATCTTCTTTGGGAACAACTGGTGTGAGAAGTGAATTTGCTTCAAATTTGGATGTGTTTTTAAAACATGTGAAAGAACATAGTAAAGTTCCTATTGCTGTTGGATTTGGTGTATCCACTGCTGAACAGGTCCATCACCTCCAAACAAAAGCAGATGGAGTGATAGTTGGCAGTGCATTAGTCAAACAAATTATGGATTTGAAGGATACTCTAGTCACAGAAAATCAAAAACAAGATGCACTGCATGATATCCGTAAATTTGTCAAAGATCTATTAAGCTAGTAAGATAGATAGAAAATCATTATTGGAGGATCAAGCATGATATCAGCCAAAAAATCTATCCAAGACATACCAATCTATCAACCAGGTAAGTCTTTAGAAGAAGTGAAAAGAGACCTTGGACTGGAAAAAGTTATAAAATTAGCCTCAAATGAAAATCCATTTGGATGCAGTAAAAAAGTGTGGGAAGCATTAACGCAAATAAAAGACCAGTTTCATTTGTATCCAGAAGATGATGCACCTATTTTAAGAAAAAAAATGGCTGAATCCCTTGAAATAGATGAAAGAAGACTTGTGTTTGGAAATGGTTCTGATGAAGTGATTCAAATGATAGCTAGGGCATATCTAGAACCCGGTGTAGAAACAGTGATGGCAGTACCAACATTTCCACGGTATGAGACAGCATCTCGTATTGAAGGAGCACATATAATTGAAATTCCATTGAAAGATGGGACACATGATTTAGAAGCGATGTTTCATGCGATAACAGAGAAAACACGTGTTGTATGGATTTGTAATCCAAACAATCCTTCAGGAACCTTTGTAGATCATGGCTCCCTTCAGTCTTTTCTCGAGCGCTTGCCAGAACATATATTGGTTGTTTTAGATGAAGCTTACGTGGAATATGTAACAGATGAATCATTCCCAGATTCAATCTCTTTATTGGACTATGACCCAAGAATCATTATATTACGAACTTTTTCCAAGATATATGGTTTGGCGTCTTTTCGAGCAGGTTATGGGATTGCACACCCTGACGTTATTCAACAGCTTGCAAGAGTTCGAGAACCATTTAATCTGAACCGATTAGCACAGGCAGCTACTATTGCTGCAGTAGAAGATGAAACCTTTGTATTTTATTGCCGAAATCAAAATCGTCTTGGCATGAAGCAAATTACACAAAAATTAGAGGAATGGAATATATCCTATTTTCCTTCCCAAGCTAATTTTCTTTTGATCGATGTTGGTTGTAATGGAGATGAAGCATTCCAGTTTCTATTGCAACGAGGAATTATTATTCGTTCAGGAAATGCATTAGGTTTCCCAAACTATATTCGAGTTACGATTGGCAATAAGGATGAAAATGAAGCGTTTTTAACAGGTTTATCTGATTTTTTACAAGAAAAAAAGAGTGGATTGCCTTTATGACACAACGGGTAGCGATCCTAGGTGTTGGTTTAATTGGAGGATCATTAGCACTATCTCTTAAAGAGCGGACTAATTGTGAAGTGGTAGGATTTGATATGTCTGCCCAAACTGTTAACAAAGCAATTTCTCTTGGAGTAATTGATCAAGGCTACACGTCGTTGGAAATGGCTGTAGCTGACACGGATTATATATTTATTGCAGTACCTGTTGGACAAATCGGATACTATATGCAGCAACTAGTTGATGTACCATTGAAAAGCGGAGTTATTATCAGTGATGTGGGAAGTACAAAAGCAGAAATATCAAAACGAGGCCGAGTATTGAAGGAAAAAGGGTATACATTTATTGGCGGACATCCAATGGCAGGATCTCATCGTTCTGGTGTAATTGCTGCTCATTCACTTTTATTTGAGAATGCTTATTATGTACTTACTCCAGATCAAGATACACCGATCGAAGATGTAAAAGCATTGAGCAACATATTAGAAGAGGCTACACGTGCTCAATTGGTAGTAATGGATGCAGATTATCACGATGAAGTAGTGGGAGCCATAAGTCACTTGCCACATGTTATTGCAACGGGTTTAGTATCACAGGTAGGAGAATATAACGATGATAATGGCTGGTTTCATCGATTAGCAGCAGGCGGATTCCGTGATCTCACCAGAATTGCTGCAAGTCATCCGATTATGTGGCGAGATATTTTACTTAGTAATCGTGAGAAAATGGTACTGCTTTTAGATGATTGGATTAAACAAATGACTGATTTTCAACATGCGATTGAGCGTGAAGATGCAGATTGGATAGAGACGATTTTTGCTCGCTCCCGAGATCTACGCCAAGGCTTACCTGAAAAGAAACCAGGATTATTGGCACCAATTTACCAATGTTATATTGATATTCCTGATGAGCCAGGAGTAATCGGACAAGTAACTACACTATTAGGTGAACATAAGGTGAATTTGAGCAATGTAAGTATTATGGAAAATAGGGAAGAGATCTACGGAATACTCCGACTGACATTTCGAAAACTATCTGACTATGAAAGAGCCGTACCCATTTTGCAAGATGCTGGCTATACTACTTATACAGAAAAGTCTCGGGAGGCTGATCATGTCAACTTTAACAAGTAATCGAATAAAACCTTTTCATAAAACCATCACTGTACCAGGTGATAAATCTATTTCTCATCGCGCCATTATGTTTGGATCTTTAGCTGAAGGTATCACGACAATTGAAGGTTTTCTTCCTGGTGCTGATTGTCTTTCCACCATCTCTTGTTTTGAAAAACTAGGAGTTAAAGTAGAGCGAACATCAGAAACCAGTGTGCGAGTATTTGGTAAATCATTGGAAGGATTGCAAAAACCTGTTTCTTCCTTAGATGTTGGAAATTCTGGTACTACAATTCGTTTGATGATGGGGATTTTAGCTGGAACTTCTTTTACTAGTACTTTAATTGGAGATGCCTCAATCAGCAGGCGGCCAATGGATCGAGTAGTAAGCCCCTTGCGAAAAATGGGAGCGAATATAGAAGGAAAAGAGAATGGGAAGTATACACCTCTGACAATTCATGGAACATCTCTCCAAGGAGTTATGTATGAAAGCCCTGTTTCCAGTGCACAAGTGAAATCGGCAGTTCTACTTGCTGGGTTGTCAGCAACAGGAACAACAACTGTTTTGGAACCAGCTCTTTCACGAGATCATACAGAACGGATGCTGGGTGCATTTGGTGTGCAAGTGAATCGTCTGCCGAATGGAGCTAGTATCAATGGAGGGCAAAAATTAACCGCTACTCGTGTGACGGTTCCAGGAGATATTTCATCAGCTGCTTTTTTTCTTGCAGCAGCCTTAATGGTTCCTGGTAGTACGTTAACGATTGAAAAGGTAGGGTTAAATCCGACTCGCACAGGAATTGTTGATGTGTTTCGTGCAATGGGAGCAAAAGTGACTGTAGATAAGTATGAAGAGTCGTCAGGGGAGCCGATCGGTTCTATTACCATTACTAGTAATGGACTACACGGTATAGAAATCGGCGGTGAGCTGATTCCCAGGCTTATAGATGAGATTCCCATTATTGCTGTCGTAGCCACTCAAGCAAAGGGGAAAACAGTTATCCGCGATGCAGCAGAGTTGAAAGTGAAGGAGACGAATCGGATTTCTACTACTGCAAATGAGTTACGTAAACTCGGGGCAAAAATACAAGAGACAGAAGACGGTTTAATTATTGAAGGATCCACTCCATTGCGAGGTGGGGTATGCGACAGCCATGGAGATCATAGAATTGGAATGGCAATGGCTATAGCTGGTTTAGCAACGAATGATGCGGTTGTAGTCAACGGAGCAGATGCTATTCAAGTATCATTTCCAGGATTTTATGAATTACTGAAGTCATTATAAGAACTCACCTTTTAAAGGTGAGTTCTTTTTAATTTGCTAATAATTTACGAATACAAGTTGGTAACAGGTCGGTGAAAATTTCGGTTGTATAGGTTACATCCAATCGTTCCGTGCGTTGATGGGCATCTTTTCCAATGGATCCTAAATTAATAACAGGTACATCGAATTTTTCTAAATCAGATAAAGGAATACTGTATCCTTTCTCCCACATCGGCATATTTTTCACAAAAGATTGCAACGAAGTGATCGGATATTGTAACCCAACATAGCTGAGGTCGGAGATTCCGCCAAAGTAGTTTATTTTTTTTAGGGAAATATCGTGCTCTTCTTTTGCATAATGAACCATTTCATCTGTAACACGCTCGATAAGTGCATGTTTTCTTGAGCTGATGGCAGGGTAGTAAGGAGGAGCAAAAAATAATACGATCATGGGAGCGAGCTCCTTACATAGGATAGCTAATTCATCTACTAGTGCAATTGTCCTGTCACGTTCATCTAAATCCGGTGAATGCTGGTGAAGAATACGTTTTTCTAGTTGTTCTACTTTTTCTATTCCATGGTGTTCCACTGCATATTGATGCAAATCTTGATAAGTAAGTACACGAATATCAACACTTTGAGGGGTATAAGGTTCATATTTCACATAATTTTTGGCATGTTTTTCATAATTTTCTTTAATGTGTAATGCAACTTTTTGAGCGGTATGCATCAAGTTTTCCACGATCTCATCCATTTTCTTTTCAAAAACAAATAAGTTGAATAGTGTGACTGCACGATGAGGGATTTTCACGGAATAATCTTTCTTTAAACCTTTTTGAATCAAATTGGTAGGAGGCGGAGAAGCTTCACCTTCAACCACTTCACAGAAATCTGTATTCAACTCTAATTCACAGGAGAGATGGGAAGCCATGAAGTTTGCGTTGAGACCCAAGAATGGTTCTCCGACATGAGTTTCATCACCATAGCAGAGGAATCCAGGTAATACTTTTCCGATGGTACCTGTGTAGATATATTTGTTTTCATCTCCTGGAAAGCGAGTGAACATCGATTCGGAGTTTAAGACTGCTTGGTATTGGAGTTGGTAGGTTTGTGCTAGTTCTAATAATGCTGGCACAGCAGCTCTCATCCCAACAGAATTCACTTCTTCATCTGGAACTGTAAGTAATACCAAATTACCATCAAATTTTCCATTCGCAGCTTGTTCTATCATGGACATATGCATCGCTAAACCGACTTTCATATCCATGGTGCCTCTGCCGAATATCCATTCGCTAGTCTCTAATTCGTTTTGTATTTCCTCTGATAATGTGTGTTTTTCTTGTTTAAATATATTTGTTATTTCATTGATATCGAAAGCTTTATCTTTCCATAATCCATAATCTTCTACATCTACTACATCGAAATGACTCACAAGAATAACTGTTTTCTGTGCCCCTGCCTTTTTTACTAATGCCATCACGAATTCACGACCATCACCTGTAGGGCATAGTCGAAGATGATCTGTATTTTCTTGAAAATAGGGTAGAGTGTTTAGTTGGGATTCTACATATTTTGGGAAATCTATTTCTGCTTGTGAAGTAGTAACACTTGGAATAGCTACCAAGTTTCCAAGTAGTTCGGTCAATTGTTCTTTTGTTTGCCACCTAACCATATTGCATTCTCCTTTTCCGTATATCGGAAACACTTTCCATGAAATGATGAAAAAAATTTTATGGAGTTTTCCCTAAGCGAATAGATATTTGGTGAGCGCTGTCTTTGACTCGGTCAATGAGATAATTTAGTCGATCTTCGGTGATGGTATAACTTAAGATACCTATACTAAGCGCACCAAGTACTTGATGATGATATCCAATGATCGGTGCTGCAATGGAAGCGGTGCCTTCGGTCTTTTCGCCGTAACTGATGGCATATCCACTCTCTGTTATTTTTTTTCGTTGTTCCCATATTTTTTTTTGGGATAAAGAATCAAGCTCCAATTTTTCTAAAATCTGTGCAGCTTGTTTCGTTGACATACTAGCGAGAAGTGTTTTATTCGCAGCTCCAATCGGAAGCGGAATTCGTTCGCCTAGATTGTCAATGATACGAACTTTTAAAGGGCTGTCTACACGTTCGATGATAATCGAATCGGTTTGATTAAGGATATTTAAATAAATACTTTCTTCTACTTCTAATGCTAATTGTTCCATGTATGGTCTAGCGATGATCCGAAGATCGAGGTCTTCAAGCATCCTTAAACCAATCTCCATCCATTTTTTACCAATTTTATAATGCTTGGTTTCGGGGAGCTGTTCGATTAGTTCATAACGAATGAAACTGCTGATTAAGCGATGAACAGTACTCAGTGGAAGAGATGTATTATCTGCAATTTCGGATATTTGCCAACTCGTTTTTTGTGGATCAGAAATGAGTAATTGGATAATTTTCATCGCTCGATCAATTGATTGAACCATAGATGATCCCCTTTTCCAAAAATGAAAGTGCTTTCTTTCTTTTTAACACAGATTTCTATTCAAAAGCAATATGAATGTTTGTATAAATTTTTGATTAGAAAATAAAAAGATATAGAAATGAAAAATGAAACCATATATTTACTGGCGTTTCTAAATTGACTAGCGTTTTTATGTATAATATTATTAATGAAATGAATAAAAATTTTTTATTTAAAAAATGAAACAAGAATAAATCTAAAGAATCTTGTTTCATTTACAGGTTTGTGAAGAGGATGGGAGGGAAAATTTTGTCCACTTAATAGAATATGTTTCCATAAAGCGGAAAAATTATTGATATTTATATCAGAAGGAGACAAAACTTATGCAACAATCCAAGAAAAAATATAAGCTTCGTTATCTATCAATGATTTTGGGATTGATGGCAGTAATCATGATAGTGATGACAGGATGTAGTTCTACATCGCAAACAAAAGAAATTGTTGTTACTTCTTTTGGTGGAAAATATGATGAAGTTTTTAAAAAATATGTGGTAGAACCATTCGAGGCAAAAAATCCCGGTGTAAAGGTAAAATTAGCTCCATATACAGGAATTGCTAAATTATCGCAAGGTGGAGGATCAACCATTGATATTGTGCAGTTAGATGATTTTGATATCATAGACGCTGCAAATAAAGGACTCTTATCCCCGTTAGAGAAAAAAGACTTCACTTCTTGGGATAATCTCTATCCAGAGGCATTTTTAAATAACAAAGAAAACAAGGTCTATGGGCTGACAAATGTGTTTGGGGCATGGGGAATTGCTTATAATCCAGAAAAAACAGCAAAACCTACCTCTTGGAATGATCTGTGGAAATCTGATGTAAAAGGAAAAGTTGCAATGATGAGTCAATGGATACCAGATATTTTAATGACTCAAAAGGCAACAAACGCAAGTATGGAAAATATGACTCCGGTCTGGAACGCTTATAAAACGATAACACCTTCCGTAGCTCAATACTATTCTTCATTCTCTGCTCCAGAGGCACTTTTCAAATCGAATCAGGTGACTATGGCTTCTTGGTTTGATGGACGAGCACTCGCATTGAAAAAAGCAGGAACACCGATTGATTTTGTTATTCCTAAAGAAGGCGGGATATTAATTCGAAGCGGGATGGGGATTGTAAAAACAAGTTCCAAGCAAGATATTGCGAAAAAATTGATTGATTTTGCAATGTCGCCAGAAGCACAGCAAGGTTTTGCGAAAGAATTATACTATGGTCCAACCAACAAAACCGTTAAATTAGATGGGCAATTAGCAAATGAAGTAGTTTATGGCCACGATAAAATTAGTGCACTTACAACACCCGATTGGAACACTATTTTTACAAAACGAGAGGAATGGTTGCTCAAATGGCAGGAAGTGACATCTCGTTAGAAACCTCGATCTCCTTGGATTCTATTACGAAAATTTATAAAGGACACACAGTTATTGACCATATTGATTTGGATCTAAAAGAGGGAGAATTTCTCTCTCTTTTAGGACCAAGTGGTTCTGGAAAAACCACGATATTGCGAATGGTTGCTGGATTGATAACTCCAGATGATGGAAAAGTAGTTCTTCGGGGGAAAGACATTAGTTTCACCCCTCCAAACAAACGAAATATGGGAATGGTATTTCAGCAATATGCGTTATTTCCTCATATGACTGTACGTGACAATGTTGCATATGGATTAAAAGCACGGAAGTTGCCCAAAGATGAAATCAAACATCGAGTGGAAAAATATTTGGGACTCGTGGATTTAAAGCACTTGGCTGATCGTAAACCACGTGAGTTATCTGGTGGTCAACAGCAGCGTGTTAGTCTCGCTCGTGCATTGGCAGTTGAACCAGTTGTTCTTTTATTTGACGAACCACTTTCTAATTTAGATGTTCGTTTAAAAGAGCAGATGCTCAAAGAGATTCGAAGCCTTCATCGGGATCTTGGTTTTACAGCAATTTACGTGACTCATGATCAAAATGAAGCGCTTTATTTATCTGATAAAATCGCAGTTTTAAACAAAGGAAAAATCGAACAATTTTCTTCACCAGAAGATATTTTAAAAAATCCAGCTTCGGCGTTTGTTGCGGATTTTTTTGGATATACCAATCGTTTGGAAAATGCGCAGTTAGTAGATAAACAAACAGCAAAAATTGGGAATGTAAACATTCCTGTTGGACATCTTGGTTTGGATGCTGAGATTGGGGATCATGGTATTGTTTTGATGAGATTAAATGCAGCTCAAGTTCTTGATTTTCAAAATTCAACTATTTCAGCTACAGAACAATTTGAAGTTGATGCAGAAATACGTGATGGGCGATTTCTAGGAGATGAAACAGAATTAAGGCTGAATTTGCTTGGAAGAATTCATCAGGAAATTACTGTGAAACTTCCACAAATGCTAACACCCCTTCCTTCTGAAGGAATGCAGATACGAATACATTTTCAAGCGGAAGCAATCTGCTTTTTTAAAGGAGACGATTCATCGTGAATCGGATGCGGCGGTTTTATACTAGTTTAGGATGGATAGCGATTATATATATGCTTGTTCTATTTATTTATCCTGTGATGAAAGTGGTTTTTTCAAGTATTTGGGTAAATGGACAAGTTGATTTCTCTAATTACCAAGCTATTTTTCGTAGTGGTGTTTACACGCAAGTTTTGATAAAAACATTATGGGTATCAGTAGTAAGTACAATTTTGACTTTAATTATTGGATATGCGTTGGCAAATTTCATTGCCAATCGACCTGCGAAACAACAAGGCACTTGGTTGATGATTGTTGTTGCCTCCATGTTTATGAGTTTGACCGTAAGATTGTTTGGTTGGATGATCGTACTAGGGGAGCAAGGTCCAATTGTTAAATTTGCACATTTACTATTTGGAGAACAATTAACAATAAACCTTATGTTTACGTCAATTGCAGTGATCATTGGGATTGTACATTTTGTCCTGCCATTTGTTGTACTAAATATATATACAACCATCAAGAAAATAGAGCCTTCCCTATCTGAAGCTTCGATTATGTTAGGCGCCTCAGGTCTACGAACATTCTGGAAAGTGATTTTCCCTCTTTCTTTATCAGGGGTATATGCAGGAGCATCGCTGGCATTCTCTTTGGCTGCCAGCACCTTTTTGGTACCGACGGTTCTCGGAGGACCAAAAGATAGTCTAATGTCAAATATCGCTTACAATTCTACCATTGTTGTAGGCAATCAAGGACTAGGTGCAGCGATTTCTTTTATTTTATTAGTCATTATTGTTGCAGTGCTTTCGATTATGGGCACATTAGAAAGGAGGGGGCAACATGTTAGCTAGGTTAGGAAAATGGGCAACCTATCTTTATGTATTGCTTATTTTGGTCTTCATATTGTCTCCTCTGGTGATGATTCTTTTTGTTTCTTTTCATCCAAGTAATATGTTTCAACTTTCTCTAGATGAATTCAGCTTCGATAATTATATACAGCTTTTTCAAGATGAACGGGTTGTTTCTTCCATCGGACTCAGTGTATGGGTAGGGTTGATTGCAACGATCATTGCTGGTTGTATTGGTCTTTTTGCGGCAGTTGGTGTAGTGAGAGGAAAGTTACCGGCCAAAAACGTATTAGAGTCATTGTTTTTAGGACCATTAATTGTTCCTTTGGTTACTACTGGGATCGGATTTCTTTTGATTTTTGTCCCGCTGGGTTTGGCAGGGTCCACTACAGCGATCATATTGGCTCATTCCGTTGTCATTTCTCCCTATATCATACGTATTTTAATCGCATCGATGAGGCAGTTTGACCCAGTTCAAGAGGAAGCAGCCGTAGTACATGGAGCTTCTTCACGTTATACGTTTTTTAGTGTCGTTTTTCCACAACTGTTACCTGCATTGTTATCGGGTGCGATTTTGTCTTTTTTGGTTTCGCTCGATGAGTACACCGTAACGGTATTTTTAACCCAATCGGAAAATGTTACTTTGCCGCTTCGTATTTATCAATTTGTATCAGTGGATATTAATCCGATTGTTACTGCATTGGCAAGTATGATGGTCATCCTTGCTTTTGTAGTAATTATGATTTTGGAGAAACGACTGCAAATTCATAAGTATTTATAAGGAAGAAAGGGAAGAACAATGTCAAATCAAAACTTTGGAATTCTAGGTTTTCCATGGGATGGTGGTGCATCCCTTGGAAGACCCGGAGCACGGTATGCACCAAATGCGATTCGAGAAGATGCCAAATGGCTGCAAAATCGTATTACCGATAATCAAATTTACGATGTGGAAAATCGGAAACTCATTGACTTAGAAAATCAAAAAATCATCGATTACGGTGATATTGATATTGTTGCATACAGTACCGACGAAACCTTTCAAAATGCAGAAAAAAAAGTAGCGCAAGTCTTACAAGATGGAGCTTTTCCTTTTATTTTAGGAGGAGATCATTCCATATCTTATCCTGGTATCAAAGCATTACATGATCATACGAATGGAAAAATAGCAGTGATCCAATTTGATGCCCATTTGGACTTAGTAGATGATTCGCCGATTCAAGGGAAATTTTCACAAAGCAGCCAAATGCGACGTGCTTTGGAGCTGCCTAATATTGCTCCGGAAAACATCGTTCAGATCGGAGTGAGAAGCTACAATTATCCATGGTATGCCGAATATTTGTCCAAGCAGGGAATTGTTCAAATAACGGCACGAGAAGTACATCATATGAGTGCGGAAGAGGTAATTACGAAGACGTTAGATGCTTGCCGCGGGGTAGATGCTATTTATCTGACTTTTGATATCGATGTGCTCGATCCGTCATTTGCGCCAGGATCAGGAGCAAATGAGCCAGGGGGATTAACACCTATACAGTGTTTTGAGATACTGGATGGCTTATATAAACATATTCATGCGATGGATATTGCAGAGGTGAATCCTTTGTACGATCATCAAAATATTACCGTGAGTATCGCAGCAAAGCTATTATTTGATTGTTTGACGAGAATGTAACGAAGCATAGGGATTTTATCGGTTATCAAAAGGTTATTCTAACTTTGTTTATATTGTAGTCGTTAAGGAGTTAAAAGGAAGGAGCTCATTTAAATCACTACATCCCCTATCTGAAGTAGAAAGGGGATGTATAGGGGATCACTTAATCCTTTGGAATGTTGATCCCGCGTTCCTTCATGAGCGCCTCTAGGATTTGCATAGTATGATGTGAAGGAGGTTCCGGCAATTGACGAACCAAGAAGGGGTTGTTTTTAACCTTCTTATATCGTTCATTCACAACATCAATCGTATTTTTGCAATCCCGGTAATATCGAATCAGCTCATCATCGCTTTTTTTAGACCAGCTCTGTCGAAGTTCCTTCGCTCTATCTTTACCAACGAGCTGCTCAAGTGTACTCATGATTCACCCATCTAGGAACATCCAGACAGACCATACTGAATGTATTTTTATTATACATTCAGTATGAGAGAAATGAAATGCTTGATCTTTGTCAATAATCAATCTATACTATTCTTACAGTATGGTTTCTCTCTATTCCTTTCCATAATAAATGTAACCGCTTTCGAATAGGCGGTTCTTTTTTTGTCTATTTTCGCCTCTTTTCGTCCAAACTGGAGCTATGTTTCCTGTACGGAAGGGGAGTTTTTTGTGCGGATCGCAGAATGGTTGACCTATACAAGTATGGAACAATTACGGCAATTGAATCGTACATACCACGGCGAAGATTTTGCTACTCATTCCAAGTATGATTTAATTCGCTCTTTATTGCCCAAGCTAGTGAATAAAAAAAATTACCAACAGCAAATAGAAACATTGACTGATGCGGAACATCGTTTTTTGCAGCTGCTTGTATTTGATACTACTCCTTCCTTTACAGTGGAAGAATTACTGGCGAAAGGCAGAGCGGCTCTTTGCAAAGAAGAAGGGGAACCTCGTACTCTACTTGTACAAGCAGTAAAAAGAGGATGGTTATTTCAAGGATACTCGCATCAAACTAATTATCTCTATCACGTGCCCTCAGATACCCGCAAACAAGTGATATGCTGTTTCATTGAGCCATATCAAGATGAAGTGATGATTCGGCCTCCGCGCTATTATCGAGATGAAGAACAACAGATCATTCGCGATTTATTTTGTTTTTTCGGCTACATCAAGAAACAACTCGTTCGTATGACAGATAGCGGGGGAATTTACCGCAACCAGCTAAAACAAATGATGGACACGTTTTATGTTCCAGAAGCGTTACTAAGCGGCAAACTACCTAGATTTGGATTCGGCAGAAGTTATCATCTTTATCCTGATCGATTCTCATTATTGTATGATTTCGCATTTTATAAAAATTATATCCAAGAAGATTTTGATGGATATTTACGTTTCATCGAACAAGATTTTGGGAATATAACGGATACCGATATGATTTTAGAACTTTATCGGTTCTGGATTCGATTGTATAAGCGTCCAATCCCAAATCTGGCGATTATTCTAAAATGGATAGGATCGCTTGGTCATTTTGGTTGGTTCCCTGTTTATGTCGTCAAAGAAATTGTCTCTCCTTGGCTGCATTCTTTTTACTACGAAACGGAAGAAACTCTCTTTGCGAAGTTACTCAAAATGCTTGGTCATTTAGGGATACTCCAAATTGGTGAAGAGAGTACTGGTGAACAATACCTCAAACTCACTTCCATTGGAGCAAAGATCTTTTCTGATGTATCCGCTTTCCAAGAGAAAGTCATCGATATTGCGTTTGTAAAAGGTAGGGATTAGTGCTCTATTTGTCGAATAGATAAATACTACCGGTGACAATCTTCTGGGGAGGGTGGGACTTGAACACCGTAACCGTTTCTGAGAAAAAGGAATTTATTCATTGGTTTTTAGGGCATCATGAACTTCGTAGACGAGAAGTAGCTTGGTTACTCAGTTATTTATCTTCAAAAGAAGAGCTACTCGCAAGAGTTCATTTTGTGGAGCATGTGTCGTCATTGCCAAAGTCAATCATTATTTCAACAAAATGTTCAGATATGCCATCTTTTCAGTTTTCTCGAAAAGAACGTGTTGGTACAGATGTTGAATCTGTATTTTATGATCTGCAACTTTTCCCGGATGAAGAGATATATATTGGGCTGTATTTTCAGGACAGATCTTCTTGTCCGAAATTTGCCGCCGTATTGGAGGGTAATCCCATGGAAAGACAAGATTTGGTGCAGGACCAATTGCTTAGTCTGTTTGCGGAATTGCTTCTCGATCAAGCGGTACACCGGTTCCAAAAAAAGCAATTGTACGCTAAAATAGATGAATCTCTTATAAAACAAGATAAAGAGACTTTTTTAAAACTCAGTGAAGAATGGAAACAACTGCTTAACGAGAGCAATAAGTAGATAACAGGTAGCTCAGCTATAGCTGGGCTTCCTTGTTGTTTGGAGGAAGAGACTACATGCGATTATTAGAACAAAAAGAAGCAAACTGGTCAACGATTGCGCCATATTTAGATACGTTACTACTTCCTGTTTATCATTATCGAATGAAAGAGAAACACCTTCAATTAGAAGAAGCGAGTAAAATTGAGTACATAACAGAAGAATTGGAAAAAAGATTAGTAGGACGTGTTTTATTACTTCCTGCGTATAACATGATTGGCAAGAATAATTCACTTTTGGAGAATATGATTTGTGATTTAAACAAAGAATTGGTACATAGTGGTTTTCACTATACCTTCTTGGTCATACTAGAGGAGGATGGGGTAATAAAAGACTTGGATACATCGATGATACATGTCCTATTTGTAAAAAAAGATGTGGATATGGAGGCAGAACTAGAACGATTGTATGAAAAAGTTCTTACAATTTGGCAATCTGTGTAGCAGAAAAGTAGATAGTTTGAAATTCATTTTCTCGGATTCTTGACTTTTGTTTTATCGTTTAGCTATCATGGATATGTCCTAGTAAAGTATTCTCATGTCCTGTAAAGTAAGGTTCCAGTCCGTTGGACGGTGATGTTGTCATAGAGGGAGGTCGGACGTGTCGTGAGCAAGAAAATTTCCCGTCGACAGTTTTTAACGTACACATTAGGCAGTACGGCAGGCTTCCTAGGTGCTGGAATGCTGTTTCCTATGGTTCGTTTTGCTGTTGATCCTGCTCTGAAAAAGGGCGAAGGTGGTAATTTTGTCGATGTAAATTTACCACTTTCAGAAGTAACAGATAAACCAAAGTCTGTTCAATTCAAAGTACACAAAAAAGATGGTTGGTACGCTTTTGATGAGGTGCTAACTGCATGGGTTTTACGTGACAAAGGTAAGATTATTGCTCTTTCCCCAGTCTGTAAACACCTTGGATGTACAGTTTCTTGGGAAGCAAACCCTCAATATCCAAATAATTTTTTCTGTCCTTGCCACTTCGGTCGTTATACCAAAGATGGTACCAACATACCTGGTACACCGCCACCGAAGCCGCTTGATCGTTATGAAACAAAAGAAGCGAATGGAAAGTTATTGATTGGGCCATTGAATGTGACATAATGTTCTTTGATTGGAGGTGCCGTGCCTATGATACGCGCCATATATGATTGGGTAGACGAAAGGTTAGATATTACCCCTCTCTGGCGTGATGTAGCTGATCATGAGGTTCCAGAACACGTGAATCCAGCACATCATTTTTCAGCGTTTATTTATTGTTTTGGAGGACTTACCTTTTTTGTTGTTGTCATCCAGATCCTATCTGGAATGTTCCTCGCCTTGTATTACGTTCCTGATATTATCAATGCACATGCTAGTGTTAAGTTTTTGCAAAACGAAGTAGCAATGGGTGCGATCGTACGAGGAATGCATCACTGGGGAGCCAGTGTTGCGATTGTTATGTTATTTTTACATACCTTACGGGTGTTTTTTACTGGTTCTTATAAACATCCACGCGAATTTAACTGGGTTGTGGGTATGTTGATCTTTTTTGTTATGTTAGGTCTAGGTTTTACTGGGTATTTGTTGCCTTGGGATAACAAAGCTTACTTTGCAACAAAAGTAGGGGTGCAAATTGCAGCATCTGTCCCATATCTTGGACCTTATATTGCAACCTTCTTGCAAGGTGGAGACATTGTAGGCGCGCAAACAATTGCTCGATTCTTCGCTCTCCATGTGTTTTTCTTCCCTGCAGCACTACTCGCACTACTTGGAGCACACTTTATTCTTATTCGTCGTCAAGGAATTTCCGGACCACTATAAATCGCGTGAGAGGAGGGAATCCACTTGGCACATAATCAAGATGGAAACCAGAAAGAACAAGTCCACTATGTCGGAGACTCTCGCGTACGTGCTAACCGGAAAAAAATGTATCCACCGGATTATACAGAGTTTCCAAGCAAATCGGAAGCGTTTTTCCCCGACTTTTTATTAAAAGAGTGGATGGTAGCAGCTGTTTTTTTAGTTGGATTTATGACTTTGGTCATGGCAGAAGAACCGCCTTTAGGTGATATTGCTGATCCAACAAATACTGGATTTTTACCAGTCCCAGATTGGTATTTCTTGTTCATGTATCAATTGCTAAAATACAAATGGGCATCTGGACCTTTTGTTGTCATTGGTACACTCGTATTACCAGGTATTTTGTTTACTTCCCTTATCTTGGCTCCTTGGTTAGATCGTAGCAAAGAAAGACGCCCAGCAAAGCGTCCAGTTACAGTTGGACTGATGATTGTGGCGATTATTTCTATCGTGGCTTTGACATGGGCAGCAGAAGCAGAGCATGAAACACAATTAGAATCAGCTGTTGGTAGTCCCACAGTTGATAAAAAAATAGTGGATATCAATGCTGAAGGGCATAAACTTTACCAAGAAAATGCATGTATCCGTTGCCATGGAGATCAACTTCAAGGTAAAAACGGACCTCCTCTTTTGGGAGTAGGTAATCGACGGACTGCTGAACAGATTAACGAATATATCAACGAAGGAAAAGGTGGCGTTATGCCAGCAGGTATGTTTCAAGGTTCTCCTGAACAACAAAAAATCCTAGTTGATTGGTTAATGAAACAGAAACAAAAGTAATTTCCCAAAACCCCGGAGTTTTCCGGGGTTTCTTTCTGATCAAGGAGGATAGCATGTACGCAATACAATTATTTTTAAGTTGGAGAAAACAACGATGGTTTTTATGGATATTGTTTCTGATTAACTTATTAGGTACGATCTATGGTTATTACTGGTACTGGAATCAAATGCAGCAAACGAATTGGAAGTTGGTCATTTTTGTACCAGATAGTCCCACCGCGAGTTTATTTTTTACAGGTGTGCTGTTACTCTATTTGACCCGAAAACAAAATGGATTATTAGAAGCATTTGCGGCTATCACCCTATTTAAATATGGAATATGGGCAGTTGTAATGATCTTGTGGGGTGCAGCTCTTTCCCCAGTCGGATTTATGCAATCCTTGACTTGGGAACATTGTATGCTGATGTTCTCCCATCTAGGAATGGCTCTACAGGCATTGTTATACGCACCTTTTTTTGTTTATCGATATCGTGATGTAATCATTGCGTCTGCATGGACATTATTAAATGATGCACTCGATTATGGATTGGATATTCATCCTTGGCTCACAGCGGAGTTAGAGGTTTATGATCATCTTGTAGGCTGGTTCACTTTATTGTTGAGCCTTACAACGATTGTGCTATTTTTACTTTTTTTAGAAAAAAGAAAGAAGAAAACTTCTATTTTCGAGTTATAGTTGCATAAATTTGTATCAATGAGACCGAAAAAAGGTGATGGCATTGATGCGAATTTTCTTCTTGATTCTACTATGTCTTTTCTTTTATCCTAATATAGTACAGGCTGAGCAAGAATTGATTCTGTCAGATAGAGGACAATGGGTGGCATCCGCAAGCTTAATTGCGAAAGAAATAGACACAGGAAGATACGTCGAAGCTAGACAGAAGTTAGATGAGCTGGCTAATCAATTTTCACATTCCAATTTCGCTGAAAAACAATTAAGTGTACAAGCAATTCAGGCATTGTCGTCTGTAATTATTGATTTAGAGGGTCGATTAAATCGGATAACACCGAATCCAGAAGAATTGAATTTTTATGCAAAAAGATTATTACTCGCTTTTGATGCAGTTGGTCAATCTTACCAACCCATGTGGAAAACCTACTATCCTACTTTAAATAAACAAGTTGTGAAAATGATAACAGATATTGGCAAGAAGCATGATATTCGTGAAGAAATTAATATTCTGCATAATCACTATGTTATTTTACGTCCAGCTCTCGTGGTGGCTAAAAGCCCGATAACGGTACAAAAGGTAGATTCGTTGTTTCTTTTTTTAGATAGAGACACCGATAAAGATCATCAATTGGTTGCTTTGAATCAATTAAGAAGATTATTATACCCACTATTTTATGGCTCCGAACAAGATGTTTTAGCAGTTACCAATCCATATGGAAAGGTACCTATATCTACTTTTTTGTTTGTTGTCAGTGTTATTATTATTGGTATCTTAACCTATGTATCTTGGCGGAAAAGATACCAGTCAATGATTTAAGCAGGAACAAGATAGACTCTGCTTAGAGAGTTTATCTTGTTCTTATTTATATGGATGAGCGTTCAAATGAGAAACCTTCACCATGAACTTCTCTGGCATCATTCACAACAATAAAAGCATGCGGATCAATTTTATGTACAATGTTTTTTAGTTTGGGAAGCTCATGTAAGGATACGACTACATACAGTACTTCTTTTTCGTGACCAGTGTATCCGCCAATACCTTTTAACATGGTCACCCCGCGATCCATTTTTTCCGTAATTAGGTTTGCAAGAGGTTGAGGGGAATGAGATATAATAAAGGCAGCTTTTGCAGTTTTTCCTCCCTCAACAACATAATCGATTACTTTTGACCCTATAAATACAGCAACTAAAGTATACATTGCTTTTCCTAGGCCAATTAAGTAGATTGAAATAACAATGACAGTGAAGTCAAACATTAAAAAGGTTCTCCCTAAATTCCAGCCAAAATAGCGTTCCATTAATCGAGCGATAATATCTACTCCACCAGAAGTTCCGCCTACTCGGAAAATGATACCTGCACCAATTCCGACGAGTACACCGGTAAAAAGGGCAGCTAATAACAAGTCTTCTGTTGGATATTGCCAGGTTTTTGTCAATTCCAAGCAAACCGATACGGATGATATGCCAAAAACGGTATACCAGAACGTTCTTTTTCCAAATACTTTATAACCGACAACTAGGAGAGGAATATTTAAAATGAATACGACTGCACCAGGAGACCATTTAAAATAGTAATATAATATCAATGCAATCCCAGTAAATCCGCCTTCCGCTAATTTATTGGCCAATGCGAAACTATTGATCCCAAGCGAATAAATGAATCCACCGACAAATATGGCTAAAAGGTTACGAGTATGATATAAGATTTTTTGCAAAGTTTTCGCCTCTTTCATTTCGTTTCCATACTATTATATAGTTTCCCCAAAAATACATTCAATATGGTTGCCCAGAAGGAATTACTGGTCTAACATGAATGAGTAAGGAGGAATTAAGTTCATGACAATAGATGAGATGCAAAAACAAGTAAATGAATATATAGGGCAATTTAAAGAAGGATATTTCCATCCGCTTTCTGCATTAGCTCGATTGACAGAAGAGGTTGGAGAATTAGCGAGGGAAATAAATCACCAATTTGGAGAGAAACCAAAAAAAGATACAGAAGATGCCAATACCATTGAACAAGAGTTGGGTGATCTGTTATTTATTATTACTTGTATTGCTAATTCATTGGGAATTAAGCTAGAAACTGCTTTTGAATTGGTAATGGAAAAATACAATACACGTGACAAAGATAGATGGACTAGAAAATAGAAGGAGTTATACACCATGACGATACGCATCATTGTGGCGGGAGCATCTGGGAAAATGGGGCAAGAGGTTGTTAAACTTATCAATCGAACAGAACATTTTCAACTAGTTGGTGCTGTTTCACGTACCCATGCAGAACAAGAAATACAAATTGGAGCAAAATACTATGCTAGCTTACAAGAAGCATTAGATGAGAATCAAACAGAGGTGATCATCGATTTTACCAGTCCTGAAATGATAAAGAAACATTTACAAATAGCATGCGCATATCGTGTGAGACCTGTTGTAGGTACAACTGGACTTACAGAGGAGGAATTGGAGCAGATCCGGCAAGAATACAATCAAGCAAAATTAGGTGGAATTATTGCTCCGAACTTTGCAATTGGTGCAATATTAATGATGAAATTCGCTGCTCAAGCAGCAAAATATTTACCCCATGTGGAGATTATTGAATCTCATCATGATCGGAAATTAGATGCTCCTTCAGGAACCTCATTAAAAACAGCGGAACTCATAACAGAAAGTCGAAGACAAATGAAACAAGGTCATCCGAAAGAAATTGAAATGTGGGGAGGAGCTAGAGGAGCAGAATACCATGGTTTTCGTATACATAGTGTACGTTTGCCGGGTTTGGTAGCACATCAAGAGGTTTTATTTGGCGGAACCGGACAGTTGTTGACGATTCGGCATGATTCGCTTAATCGTGAATCTTTTATGCCGGGTGTTCAGCTCGCAGTAGAAAAAGTGATGACAACAAATGAATTAATATATGGTTTAGAAAATATTTTGGAGGTATAAAAAGATGAGCAGAATAGATATTTTAGCTTTTGGAGCACATCCCGACGATGTGGAGCTTGGGGCAGGAGGGATACTTGCAAAACATGCACAGGCCGGGTTTAAGACTGCGATTTGCGATCTGACATTTGCCGAGTTATCTTCCAATGGTACAGTTGAAAATAGGCAGCTTGAGGCAGAAAGAGCAGGTCAGGCTTTGGGTCTTACTGCTCGGTATTGCCTAGGCTTTCCAGACAGAGGATTGAGAGGTACCAGAGAACAAATACTAATGATTACTCAAATAATACGTCAGTTAAAACCGAAAATTATATTCACTCCATATTATAAAGATCGACATCCTGATCATGTTGCATGTAATCGATTAGTAAATGAAGCTATCTTTGATGCCGGGATTAAAAAGATCGTTACTCCAGGTAAGGAGGAGATTCATCGAGTGAGAAAAGTATATCATTACTTTATCAATGATTTAGCAGAAGCAGATGTTATTATTGACATTGAATCCGTATATCCACAAAAAATCGCAGCATTTAAAGCTTATAAAAGTCAGTTTGGACAAGAAAAAAATAATGCAGAAACTCCATTGAATAAGCCTAACTTTTTTGGGATGATTGAGGGACGAGATAGACTTTGGGGTCAACAAATCGGAGTAACTTATGGTGAAGCTTTGGTGAGTGCACGTCCCATTTCACTGAAGTACCTTTTGTAAGGAGAAATACATCATGAAAATAGGTTTTACTTGCTATCCCACCCATGGAGGATCAGGGGTAATCGCAACGGAACTAGGAAAATTATTAGCAGAACGTGGTCATGAAATTCACTTTATAACTTATGATATGCCTTTTCGCTTAGGAGGCTTCCAACAAAATATTTTTTACCATGAAGTCGAGGTAAGTAGGTATTCCTTATTTAAATATCCCCCTTACGATTTAACGTTGGCTAGTAGAATGGCACAAGTATCAAAACTGTATGAATTGGATTTATTGCATGTTCATTATGCAGTTCCACATGCAGTTTCTGCATATTTGGCAAAACAGATGGTAGGAGAACATCTTAAAGTGGTGACAACATTGCACGGTACAGATATTACTGTACTTGGGGAAGATCCCACCTTGCACAATATTATTTGTTTTGGGATGAAACAAAGTGATGCAGTTACTGCTGTTTCCGAAAGTTTAAAAAAACAAACACAGCAATTATTTCGTGCAGATCAAAAAATCGAACGAATTTATAATTTTGTTGACCAACGTATTTATCATCCGAGAAATGTTCGCTATTTACGCGATAACTATGTATGTCCAGATGAAAAATTAATCATACATATTTCTAATTTCCGAGCTGTAAAAAGGCCACAAGATGTTATTCATGTTTTTGACCGAATTCAAAAAGAGATGCCTGCTAGGCTTCTTTTGGTTGGACAAGGACCAGAATGGTCTAACATTCATGAATTAGTAAGTTCTTTAAATTTAATCGATAAAGTCAATTTTTTAGGCAGGCAAGATGATGTATCACAGTTTATGTCCATCGCTGATTTGTTCCTGCTTCCATCAGCAAAAGAAAGTTTTGGTTTAGTTGCATTAGAAGCAATGGCCTGTGGAGTTCCGACGGTTGGTGCGAGAATTGGTGGAATTCCAGAAGTAGTTGTTCATGGCGAGACTGGATATTTAGCAGAGCTGGGGGATGTGGATGAAATGGCGAAGTATGCCACTGCTATTCTAAAAGATGAACCCACTCATCGATTATTTGTACAAAATGGTTTGCACCGAGTAGACAATGAATTTCGTGCTGATCGTATTGTGGATCAGTACGAATCTCTGTATGAGCGTGTGTTGGGAGAAAAAGGAAATGGATGAGCAGTATCATGCTGCCTTAACAGTTTTAAAAACTCTAGTGAGTGCCGGATATGAGGCTTTTTTCGTTGGTGGTTGTGTACGTGATTATTTACTGGAAAAAACTCCAGCTGATTATGATATAGCTACAAATGCATTGCCTGATGAAATCCAGCGTATCTTTCCAAGAACCATTCCAACAGGCTTACAACATGGTACCGTAAGTGTTTTGTGTCATAACGAGGTTGTAGAAGTGACTACTTATCGAGTGGATGCAAAATATGAAGATCACCGCCGGCCAGATCAAGTATACTTTGTATCTCGATTAGAAGACGATCTCAAGCGTAGAGATTTTACTATTAATGCGATGGCATTGGATTATAATGGAAAAATAATTGATTTTGTCGGTGGTCGCGAGGACTTACAAAATGGTTTGATACGTACAGTTGGAGTTTCGGAGAATCGTTTTAATGAAGATGCACTTCGCATGCTGCGTGCATGTCGTTTTGTCTCACAACTTTCATTTGAGATGGAAGAAAGTACAAAACTAGCAATACAAAAATGCGCTCACATGTCAAAATATCTGGCTGTAGAACGCATTATGCAAGAATTTGAAAAGATATGGAAAGTGAAGCACCCATCGAAAGGATTAAAAATACTTGTAGAAACCAATTTAATCCAATTTTTACCTCCATTTTCTCGTGAATTAATTAAAATACAGATAACAACAGACGAGTGGACACAACTAGATTATCTAACTACATCATTAGAAAGATGGATTTATTTTTTCTATCTTATTTTCCGTCCGACAGATAATCGAAAACAAGTTTGTTTTGCAAACATAAAATCGAATCTTTCTATCTTCAAATTCTCTAACAACCAAAAAAAAGAGTTAAGAGCCGTCATGGAATTAGTAGAAAATTGGAATGGAGCTTTATCCGAAAAACAAGGAAAATTATTATTAGTACAACATGGTTTGCACCAAATGGAAATAGCTGAGAAACTATGGCAGGTACTGAACCGAAAAAATACACACGTGTCTTTGCTAGAATGGTGGAGCGAGATGCCAATACACCATTTTTTTGAATTAAAGATAAAAGGAAATCATTTGTTGGAGAAATTAGAAAGACCTGCGGGCCCTTGGTTAAAAGAGACATTACAGTATTTATTTCATCAAGTTGTACTGGGATATTTACCAAATGATTTAAAGGTTTTAGAAAAGGAAGGCGAGAAGTATGGGGCAAGCCTTACGTCATAAGGTTTTATCTGTTCTGCTAGAAAATAAGTCGGATTATATGTCCGGAGAAGAGATAAGCAGGATGGCAGGAGTGAGTAGAGCAGCCATATGGAAACATATAGAAGAACTTAGAAATGAAGGGTATGAAATCGAGGCAAAACCAAGAAAAGGATATCGATTGGTTTATCGACCGGATCGTGTAGCTACGGAAGAAATACAAAATGAACTGCAAACCAAATCTTTCGGTCAAAAAATCAGGTATGAACCAGTTGCAAAATCTACTCAAATTTTAGCTCATCAATGGGCTAGAGCAGGTGCTCCAGAAGGAGCATTGGTTATCGCAGATGAACAACAAGAGGGAAAAGGAAGATTGGGTAGAGTATGGCATTCACCTCCAAAAACGGGAGTTTGGATGAGTTTGATTTTGCGACCTGCTATTCCCATTCAACAAGCATCTCATCTTACTTTATTGGCTTCTGTTGGAGTGTGTTCCGCTATAATGAAGCAAACCAATCTCCCGATCCGAATAAAATGGCCAAATGATTTACTTTTACATGGGAAAAAAATTTGTGGCATATTAACCGAACTAAAAGGTGATCAAGATAAAATTGATTATATGATTTTAGGAATGGGTATCAATGTCAACCAACAAGAAGCTGATTTCCCACCAGATTTAAAAGAAGTAGCAACTTCTTTAGCGATTGCTGGAAACCAGTATTTTTCTCGAGCGAATTTGATAGCAGAAGTGATGAAAGAGCTTGAATTCTACTATCATTTATATTTAGAGCAAGGTTTTGAACCAATTCGAAACCAGTGGGAGGCATTGTCTAATTTAATTGGGAAAAAAATTACAGCCAAAACACCTCAAGCAGAAGTGATAGGTATCGCCGAAAGTTTAAGCGCAGATGGATCACTGATGATTCGTTCCGGTGATGAGCTGGTTACAATTTATTCTGCGGACATCCATAGTTAATAAATAGGAACAAAAACCCTTATCCTATGGATAAGGGTTTTTTTATATATCATTTATTGTTGTAGGAGGTGACATAATCAAGTTCGCAATTATTTGATTGAAGAAATACAATGTAAATATAATATTAAACAACTTAGAAGTGTCATTTGGGTAACCATTCGGAAGAAAATGGGGCTACTCCTTTCATGATTACCTGTAAAATAATATTACTCATTTGATCTGAAGAAATCGTTATCGGTTTTTGCCCCCATTGAATAGCTGGCCCAAATATTGCCCAACTCACGATATTTACTATTGTTTCAAGAGCAATAATATCTTGTTTGTCATCATGTATTCTCTGTTTTATTAATTCAAACAAAAACTGAGTTAATTCTTCATGGATTACTTGCTCTAGAAGTGAAGCAGGAATAAATGAGGGCGGACTTTGATGATGGTATTTATTATCAAAACAGTCTAATACCGTTTTGATAATTATATGCAAGGTCATTTTATCCCATCTGGGTTCGGGAGGGAGTGCATCCTTTAGCAATTGTTGGAAATTCCCGCGAATGAAACTATCCAGCAATGTATATTTATCTGCAAAATGGAGATAAAAAGTCCCTCGATTTACATTGGCTCGATCCGTAATATCTTGGATGCTCATTGACATAAAGCCTTTTTCACGCACCACTTCCTTAAACGACTGTTGTAACAATTGACGAGTGCGTTGAACACGTCGATCTTCTCTCCTTCTTGAATTCTCCATAAACTATCCTCCTCTTTCTATTAATTACAATTTTCTCAACAAGTTTTCTATACTGTTCAATATTCAACATCAACACAAATCTGATTATTGAGCGTTGGTCTATTCATTCTTAATATAGATGATAGGAAATCACATGAAAATATAAAAAGTATAAAGGGGAAAAGATATGCAACCATCAGTATCGATTCGTGAGAAATATACAAAAGCCATTCATGCAGTTAGAGATATAGCCATTGAGTACTATTCTCTGGGAAGATTTGATGACGCGAAACAGGTTTTTTGTCAATTGTTTTTACTAATAAATAAAAATGAAGTACAACAAGAGGATCATCTTAAACTATTACTTGCATACGGTAAAATACTCGTTGTTAATCATTTTCTTAACAATACAGATACTGATCTTATGTTTTCGATCATCTCTGATGCAAAACAAATTGCTGAAGATACAAATGATCAACTAGGGTTAGCAGATTCCTTATGCTTGCTTGGACAGGCATATTATTTCTCTACCTTCAACAGTAGTACATTAGGGAATTTTCCTTCCGAAAAATTGGATGAAATATTAATGTATTATCAGCAAGCACTCAATCTTCAAAAAGTATCCCAAAATACGAAAGGAATCAGTGTATCTCATTTTTTATTGGGGAATGTCTATCAATTTAGACAACAATATGATCTAGCTCAAGAAAACTTTATGGAGGCTAAGAGAATTGCTGATCAATATGATTATCTGTCAGAAAAAGCTGAACCAGCCCGTCACCTAGCATATCAAGCATTGATAAAAAGTGATTTCGATCAAGCTCTCCACTATGCATTGGAAGCTTTAAATTTCCGTGAAGAAGAAAAATTTAAACCTTATATTCCCTTAGATCATCTTTTGATTAGTGACATCTATTTAAAAAAAGGAGATACATCAAAAGCTTTGTTTCATACTCAAGAAGCACATACAATTGCTGAAGAATTGGGAATAAAAAGATTGTTAGCCAATTCCTTTATTAGTTTTGGAGATATTCAAGCTACCACAAAAGAGATCATGCAGGCAAGAAGTCATTATGAAAAAGCTCTTGTACTTATGCAAAAGTTACAACTTCCGTTTGGCATTTCCAAAGCTAAAGACTGCCTCAATCGACTTAATAGGAAGCAATAGATACATTTTTGAAATAATAAGAGCAAGTCAGATAAAAGCATTCTCAAAAGTGATGCTTTTTCTTTTGATGTGTAAAAAAGATTTGCCGATAATCTCAAATAACTATTAGACCTAATGACGGAGAACGACTACACAGTTTTTATAATAGAACCACGTATAGAAAATCAGTGAGTAATACAAACAACCGACTATTTACATTAGTGTGTAGGTAGTCGGTTATATTGTGTCTAAAATATGACTCAACGTGTGTTTTCTTCTTTGGTACGGTGATCCATACGGGGACCCCTACTATAAAGGAAAGGCTAAAATGACCTTCAACATTTTACAGTTTTATACGCTAAGGCCTTTAATGGATCAGTTTAGCGTACTCTAATCGTAATCTTAACTTGATGGGCATGATACGGTGATCCCTAAAGTTGAGTAAAATTTAATCATGAGCATTGATATGCCTTTGGAAAAATCTAATAAACGAAAACCGCAAAATCCATGTAAGGAGTAGATATATCAAGAAATAAAGGAAATGCATTCAAATTTAATTAATTGATAAAATTACCCATATAATTAATGATTTTCTATTGTTTTTTTGTCGTTTTTTGGCTACTCTATCCTTAGAGCATGGTGATTGCATCCATATTTGGAGCGATACACATCAAAAGCAAACACTGGAGGGTATATATGTATCCATCCAATTTGTATCGGCTAATTATGCACCAGCCAGCTCTCCCCTTTTTAAGGATGAGCTTTTTTTATTCCTTGAAGGGAGCAAAAGCCTTAGGAGGGTTTACGGATGGGTGTAACCAGAAGAACATTAGAAAAGAAAAAATTGCAAGGCGAAAAGATAGCAATGGTAACTGCTTATGATTATCCAACTGCAAAAATTGCAGAGGAAGCAGGAGCTGACATTTTATTAGTGGGAGATTCGCTTGGCATGGTTGTTTTGGGCTATGAATCGACTATTCCAGTCACGATGGATGATATATTACATCATACCAAAGCGGTTACAAGGGCTGCCAAACAATCCATGGTTATTGCTGATCTTCCATTTCTTACAGCTCATTTGTCATCCATAGAGGTATTAAAAGCTTCCGGACGATTAATGCAGGAAGGGCTAGCATACGGTGTGAAGATTGAAGGTGGAGGAGAGTCCATCGTAAACAAAATCAAGACACTTACGGAAGCTGGAGTACCCGTAATGGGACATTTAGGGTTAACACCACAATCGGTTAATCAGTTGGGTGGTTATGTCATTCAAGGAAAAGAAGAACCAGCGATCAAACGATTAATTGCTGAGGCAAAGGCAATTGTAGGAGCAGGAGCATTTTCTATTGTTTTGGAGTGCGTTCCAGAAGAATTAGCAAAAGAAATTACAAAAATACTGTCTGTTCCTGTTATTGGGATTGGGGCAGGAAGATATACCGATGGACAAGTTTTGGTTATTCATGATTTGCTAGCAATCGGTAGTGATTGGTCTCCCTCTTTTGTGAAACAATTTGCAACAGTAGGGGATTCTATGCGTGTTGGAGTGCAACAATATGTAGAGGAAGTAAAAAATAAAACGTTTCCATCGGAAGATCACGTGACACATTTGAGAGAAGATGTGAAATTAGCGTTATATGGAGGAAGAGGTCATGGAACTAGTTGAAACAGTACGGGAACTGAATGCTGTATTACTTGAACACCGAAAAGGTATCATCGGGTTGGTTCCTACAATGGGCTATCTACACGAAGGGCATTTGAGTTTGGTGCGGAAAGCAAAAGAAGAATGTGATTTTGTAGTTATGTCTATCTTTATAAATCCACTACAATTCGGACCAAATGAAGACTTAGATCGTTACCCAAGAGATCTTGAGCGTGACTTTGACCTTGCACGGCAAGCTGGTGTTCACGTATTGTATCATCCGAGTGAAAAAGAAATGTATCCGAACAAGCCGCTTGTAACCGTGAATGTTTCCGAAGACATTTCCAATGTATTATGTGGCAAATATCGCGAAAGTCATTTTGACGGTGTAGCTACAGTTGTGGCAAAACTGTTTAATCAGATCCGACCAGATCGCGCTTATTTTGGACAAAAGGATGCACAACAGCTAGCAGTACTGACTCAAATGGCAAAAGACTTATCTTTTCAAATAGCCGTAGTGGGATGCGAAACGATGAGAGAAGAGGACGGGCTAGCGTTGAGTTCGCGCAATGTTTATTTATCAGAAGAAGAAAGAAAGCAGGCCATCATTCTTTCTCAATCCTTGCAAGAAGTAAAAGATGGACTGAAAGAGAAGAAATGGAAATCATCGAATGAAATAAATGAATTCGTTCGAAGCAGAATACAAACACAGCCCTTAGCCAAACTACAATACATAGAAACACTAACATACCCAGATTTAACTATACCAACTAGTTTGTATAACAAACAAATAATTGTAGCTCTCGCTGTTTTCTTTGGCAAAACAAGATTAATTGACAATATTTTATTTTCAGCAGAAGGTGACCACGATGTTTCGAACGATGATGAAATCCAAATTGCATCAAGCTACCGTAACAGAAGCTAATTTGCATTATGTTGGCAGCATCACCATTGATGAAGATTTAATGGAAGAAGTAGATATACTCCCGAATGAGAAAGTACAAATCGTAAATAATAACAATGGTGCCCGCTTTGAGACATATGTCATTGCTGGTAAAAGAGGCAGTGGAGTGATCTGCTTAAATGGTGCAGCAGCAAGACTAGTGCATGTAGGAGATACAGTTATCATCATTGGATATGGAATGATGAATGAGGAAGAGGCGAAGGCGCTTCGTCCAAAGATAGCCATTTTAGATGAGCACAATCAAATAAAACAGTTAATCGGCAAAGAGATGCCGGGTACGGTTTGTTAAAAGACAAGAAAAACAAGAGGAGGTCCTCTTGTTTTTATATATTAAAGATGATTTCATCACTACTATTCTTTTAAGTATATTGTTAATTCTTATGAATTTAAACAAGGTGAACGATTATGATTTGTGTCCATTCGGAGTATCCCCCTAGATGGACTAGTTTTTTTCTATTTCTTTTACTTCTTGCGAGTAATCCTTACAACTACCTTCCCCTTGTGCTTGATCTCATGAGGTTTGCCCACAGTAAGCGAATTGATGTTCACCTCATGCTGTGTACCTTTACCCTCATGCTTGGGAGGCTCTGTAACCCAACAAGTAAACGAATTTCGCTGCGGATCGTATTCTGCAACATTGTACGTATCATCTACAAGAGTGATGTCGTATCGATCAACGTATGGATGGTTAATGGCCATGATAGCAACCTATCTCTAAAGAGGGGAGACAGATTATTCTGTCAGAAAGATTTTATATAATAGCTCAGAATTAGTCAATCATTCTTTCGAATAGATTAGAATCGATGTTTTTCTATGTTATACTTTTAAAAGCCAAGAAAGTAATCTTAAAAAACTGCTTGACAATTGTTTCGAATTGTTATATCTTAAATTTAAGATAATAAATCACAAAAACAGAAAGGAGTGGTTCCATTGGATACAACTAAAAATAATTCACTCGATTTATTTATTGCTTTATCACGAGCGAGCCAATGGGTTAATGCTCATGCGGATAGAGACATAAAAAAACTTGGATTGAACAGAACTGAATTTGGAGTGTTGGAATTGTTGTATCACAAAGGACCACAAGCCCTTCAAAAAATTGGCACCAAAGTATTGATGAGCAGTGGTAATATTACTTATGTGGTAGATAAGTTAGAGAAAAAAGGATTGGTTTGCAGAAATGCTTCTGCAACGGATCGACGTCTTATTTTTGCTAAAATAACCGAAAAAGGGGAACAATTTATTCAAGAAGTGTTTCCTCATCACACAGATGTTATAGAAAATGCTTTAAAAGGATTAACAGATGAAGAAAAGAAAACGGCGAGTTTTTTACTAAAAAAGATGGGTTTATACGCTGAAAAATATTTCTAGCTCCCCTTTTTTATTTGGAATTTATCTTAAATTAAAGATACTTAATTTGAACGAAAATTATGAAGAAAGAAGTGGTTTTAATGAGACAACCTACAGCTGGAATTCATCATATTACTGCATTTGTAAAGGATGCACAAAGAACAGTTGATTTTTATGCAGGCGTACTTGGATTGCGATTAGTCAAGAAAACGATCAATTTTGATGCTCCAGAAGTTTATCATTTGTATTTTGGTAATGAAATTGGAAAACCAGGTAGTATTATCACTTTCTTCCCATGGGCTGAATCTAGAAGAGGACGAATCGGCGCAGGGCAGGTTGGAATCACAACTTATGTCGTTCCGCCAAATACGTTAGATTTTTGGAAACAAAGATTAGAAAGTTTCCAAGTGCAAATAACAACAGTTACACGTTTTGGAGAAAAGTTTCTCCAATTTGCAGATACAGAAGGTCTAGCTTTGGAGATAGTAGAACGTGAAGCAGGAGAAAATAGTAACTGGTCTTTTGGCGGAGTTACAGCAGATAAAGCAATCAAAGGTTTTGGTGGAGCAATTCTTTATAGTAGGGAACCAGAAAAAACAGCTGATACATTGGAAAACGTGATGGGACTAGAAAAAGTTGGGGAAGAAGGTTCATTCATTCGATTTCGTGGAACGGGTGATATCGGAAATATTATTGAGATCGATCAGTCTGTAACGGATAGAGGTGTGCCAGGGGCAGGTACAGTCCATCACATTGCATGGAGAGCAAAAACGGATGAAGAACATGCGCAATGGGGAGTACATGTACAAAGCAGTGGATTTCATCCTACTAAAATCATTGATCGCCAATATTTTCATGCGATTTATTTCCGTGAACATGGAGAGATTTTATTCGAAATTGCTACAGATCCTCCTGGATTTGCTAATGACGAACCAGCAGAACATTTGGGTGAAAAATTAATGCTGCCTGCTTGGTTTGAACAATATCGTCTTGGGATTGAAAAAGGTTTGCCAGATTTAGAAGTAAGAACATTAGAGGGGGATACGGAAGCATGAAGCATATATTTCGCAAAGGAAAAAATCCAAGTGCGCCTGTCTTGCTTTTATTACATGGAACTGGCGGAACAGAACAGGATTTATTGCCTCTAGCAGAAGTGATTTCTCCAAACGCATCTGTATTGAGTGTTCGAGGAAATGTTTTGGAGAATGGAATGCCTCGTTTTTTTAAAAGATTAGCGGAAGGTGTGTTTGATGAAAAGGACTTGATATTTCGAACAAAAGAACTATATGATTTTATCCGCACAGCTTCCGAACAATATGGTTTTAATTCGGAAAATACAGTTGCAATAGGATATTCAAACGGTGCTAATATTGCAGCAAGTCTTCTATTCCATTATGCAGATGCATTTAAGGGAGCTATCCTGCATCATCCGATGGTTCCGTTGCGTGGAATAGTGTTGCCGAATCTTTCTAATGTGCCAGTTTTTATCGGAGCAGGAGTAAATGATCCAATCGCTAATTCAAACGAAACAAAGGAATTAGAAAGTCTGCTGGCTGAGGCGAATGCATCAGTATCTATTCATTGGGAATCCAATGGTCATCAATTGACTAGTACAGAAGTAAATGCAGCAAAAACATGGTATAGTAAACATTTTGCAGTTTGAAAAAAGGAGAGACTTCTCTCCTTTTTCTATTTTCCATATTCTCATACTATTATTATAATAAAATAGAAAGAAATATTTATGCTTGATGAAAGGCACAGGTGATATGGAATGCATCGGAAAAAGTGGTATGGTGTGTTGATACTTGTATTGCTTACTGTTTTTGGTTTCACTCCTACTGTTTCAGCTGCTAATCAACAATTAAAACTACTAAATACGATCAAGCTTCGCGCAGAACAGTCCAAAACATTAAATAGTGGAGAATTTGCAGTAGGTAATAACTTAAGCGATGTGGAAAAAAAGTGGGGACCTGCTGAAGACTTGAGTACAGTTGCCGCAAACTATTGGTCTCGTCATATTCGCTTTTTTTATGAAAATGATACAATATATGGAATGGATGATTTTGATCCTAAGTTACAAGATATAACATTAAAACAAGTAAAACAAAAATTTGGTAAGCCTGTTGCTGCAGTGGAGCAAGAAGGAAATTACTATGTGACTTACCGCTTATCCAGTGGTTTGAATCTTATTTTTGTTTTTCAGAGTAGTGTTACCAACAAAAATCCCCATTTAGAACTCTATCAAATTTCATAATAAAAAAAGAGGACATATTTATTGTCCTCTTTTTTTAGAGGAGTAATTAATTATGCAGAACAATACCATTGCTATTGTTACCGGGGTTAGCCATATCAAAGGAATAGGTGCGGCGATATGCCGAAAACTTGCGCAAAACGGAATCGATATTTTTTTTACTTTTTGGCAATCGTCAAGTAACTGGAAAACCAATTTTGAAAAAGAGATTCAAAATTCCGGGGTTAGATGTGATTCCTTAGAAATAGACTTATCCGCTGAAAATGCTGCAAGTGCTATTTTGGAATATGTGGAAGCTAGACTTGGAATTCCAACTATTTTAGTTAATAATGCTGCTCATTCCACAAGAGATAGTTTTCGTTTTTTAAATGCAGAAACATTGGATATGCATTACATGGTAAATGTGAGAAGTCCATGTTTGCTGAGTGTTGCGTTCGCGAAGCGATTGGAACAATGTAGTATTCCAAACGGGAGGATTATCCATTTGGTTTCTGGTCAATCACTTGGACCAATGCCGGGAGAGCTTGCTTATGTAGCTTCGAAAGGAGCGATAGAAGCTTTTACGCTTACTCTCTCCGCTGAATTGGCTCCGCTTGGAATTACAGTTAATGCAGTAAATCCAGGACCAACGAATACTGGTTGGATGACAGAAGAAATAAAAGAACAATTAACTCCTAAGTTTTTATTGGGGCGAATGGGAGAACCACAAGATGTTGCTCGTTTAATTGCTTTTTTGGTAAGTGAAGAAGCAGGGTGGATAACAGGACAAGTCATTCATTCAGAAGGCGGCTTTTTACGCAATTGAGATTAAATTTCGAATTTGCATATGCTATGATAAATTTAACCTGTTCCCACTCAACAATGTGGAGTTTTGTGATGAACGCAACAGCAGTTGTTCCAGTATCTGCAAAAAAGAAAAGTCGATCTCCAAAAGAGCTGAAGGCAGAGCTTGATAAGCTTAATTCGAAAGAAGAAATCGTTGATCGTATTCTTTCGTGGAATATCGAAGAGGTAAAAAAAGTTCTGGAAAGGTATTCTACGGAACACCTCAGGGGACTTCTGACTGATCGCATTTACATTATGAAAAATCGGCCAAAGTGTACTCCAGATCAAAAGGAGGAGCTTAATAAAAAGCTCCTCCGTCTTCGAAAAAAGGAGTTTGCTGTGGAGATCATTCCAAACGAAGAACAGGAGAGTTGCTACTATGTACTTCCAGCATTTTACGATTTCGTTGATGAATTGAACAAGATGAAAATGTAAATGGGACTACGGAGTAGGCATCAGGACGACGATTGAACGATGGTTTGGTCGTCGTCCATCATTATATTAAAAAAGAGGCAGACTCCAGTCATTGGATGTAATCCAGTTTCCAATGGGATATTCAAATTTACAAGTTCCGTTTAAGGTGAATTGTAATTTACGACATAAAGCATTCGATGCGGTGTTTTCTATCGAAGGGAAAGCGTGTATATGTGCATGCTTTTTTTCGTTTTTTGCTTTTTCTATTGCTTTGGAAACAGCCAGAGTTGCCATTCCTTGTCCTTGGTACTCAGGGAGTATAGACCAACCAATTTCATATATTATGTACCCTTTCCATTCATGCTCCCAATAACCAACAGAACCTACTTTTTTTTCGTCCACTACAATTTGATACATTTTTCCTGTGTCTTTTAACTTTAAGTATCTATGATGACGCTGAGTGAGTTGCTCTGACGTTTCTGGTCCTCCCAAAAAGTTTGTCATCTCCGGGGTGTTTTGTGCAATCAAAAGAGGCAGGCAGTCTTCGGACCATGGAATTAATTTCATATTCTATTACTCCTTAGAATAGTGATGGAAATATTTTTTTGCTAATTCTGCTAAGGATTGGCGAAGGGAATCAGGCTCTTTGATAGTAATGCTCGTACCATATGATATCAATAAATTAGGAATATACGTTTCCAGTGCTTCTTTTTCTACTAAAAATTGAATTTCTGAATCGGTTTGTTGGACAAAGTAATATTGCAGCTGCCAATGATTACGCAAATAATTTATCCCTTCTAAACTAGTATCGATGGTTAATCGGACTAAGTTTCCCTCATGATTTGGAGCAAGCCAGTTTAAGAAAAAAGTAGGAGCGGAGAAATTTTCAGGGCGTTGAAAAGTTGTTTTCAGTACTTCGGCATTCTGTAATCGATCAAGTCGAAAGGTTCGATTCTCTTTTCGTAAATGGCAAAATCCGATGAGATACCATTTTCGATTCCAATGAACAATCGCATAAGGATCTATTTTTCTGATCTCCGATTCAGTGCCTCCTCTTTTTAGATATACGATATGAACCTGTGAATTGTTCACTATGGCTTTTTCAAGTGTTTGCAATAAATGTTTATTTAAACTGGGACTATATGAAGGGATGATATCGAATCGGCTAGTATAATTTTCTAGTTCTATTAATTGATCCTCACTCATTTGAAACTCTATTTTTTGTAAAGCATTTTCCAATGGACCTTCAAATGGATAACCAGCTTGTTTTGCAAATTGAGCTGCATAAAAAAGTGCTTTTCTTTCTTCTGTATCAAAAAATAATGGAGCATGTTTGAACTGATGAAGCAGCTGGTACCCGCCATCATGACCTGTATCAGAGATAATTGGAATGCCACTGGCACATAAAGAATCAATATATCGGTAGACGGTACGAACACTAATTTCTAATTTTTCTGCGATTTCAGATGCAGTTATTCTTTGTCTGCTTCCAAGTAACCATAAAATAGACATTAGATTATCTGCTTTTGCCATATGTGTTCCCACCTCAATTCTGCCTTAGTATATAAAAGTTTCTTTTGGTTGACAATAAAGCCTTACATACAATTTACCTTTAGGGAAATACTCTTGGTAATTAGACTGCACGGGAGGATGAACAATGTTTCATGAAGTTTGGTTCCAAGACATGGAAGAACAACTTAACGAGCTAATGGATCATTACCCGAAATCGAAAGTAGAAGAACGCCCAATATGGAAAAAGCGCTTTGCAGAATTAAAACAAGCTTCCCATCTATTACTGGAAGCATGGGCAAAAATAGAAGATAAGATGGCTTCTATTTCCTCCACATTTCCAGATTTAACAGAACAAGAAGAAATAGAGTTAGAAGAAGAATTTTGGTTACATGAATCTGTTGTTCGCCAGTTTCGACAGGGACAAGGATATTATGGTTTGACTATGTTTCAAGAAGCTGAATGTTTTTTTGCAGATGTAGTAGAAGAAGAACCGGATTTTTTATTAGGCCGTTTGTATTTGGGATTAAGTCAGTTTCAGCGAAAACAATGGGAACATGCCCTCTATCATTTTCAACTAGTAGCAGCTACTGCTACCCACGCACCATTCCTAGCATTCGCACATCATATGATTGGGTGTATCCATGTAAAACAAAAGAGTGAAAACGCTGCAGTACGATCTTTTGAACAAGCTTTGGTGCATGATAAAGATTATGCTGATGCATGGTTTAATCTTGGAACAGCATATTATCGGTTGCAACGATATCATGATGCAATACCTGCCTTTTATCATGCGATAGCATTAAATGAACATGATTGGGAATCGATGTATTATTTATCCAATTGCTACCGACATCACAGAGAATGGAAAAGTGTAACATACTGGAGAATGGCCTCGTATGAGAAGACCAATCATCCACAAGTAATGCTTTCGCTAGCTCATGATTTTGAAGAAATGGATCAACCAAATGAAGCTATTAATTGGTACCGAAAACTACTGAAGCATCCTAAATATCAAAGGATTGCATATCATGGGTTAGGATGGAATTATTGGGCAAATAAAAATACATCAGATGCAGAGTGTTGGCTGAAGAAAGGATTGACTCTTTATCCTAATGACCCTGATTTGTTGTTTACATTTATGTGGATTCAGCTCTCAAAAGGAAATATAAAACGTGCAGAAAAAGCATATGAAATGTTACCAGAGAGGATAAAGGAAGAGCCTATATGGCAAGCGATGAGAATACGGATCTCGTCACATGCAGGGAAATTTGATGATGTGAGGGATATGGCACAAGTATTGATCGATCATGATAAGCCAATGGCTCAAGCGATGGGATACTATCATCAAGGCAGATCGATGTTAGAAGTTGGTCAGATACAAGATGCGATTGAACAATTTCAGCTGGCAAGAGATAGAGCAGGAAAATGGAAGGAACCTCTTTTTTATGAAGGTGTTTGCCATTTATTAGAAGGAAGGCCAGAAAATACACTTTCTTGTTGGGAACAACTTAATCAGATATGAGGTGTGATATGATCATGCATACAATGTGGAAAGGTTCTATAAACTTTGGACTTGTAAATATTCCAATAAAAATGTACGCAGCAACGGAAGAAAAGCCGGTGCGTTTTCGTTCGCTACATAAAGAATGCCAAACGCCAATAAAAATGGAACGTACTTGTCCTCATTGTAAAAAGGAAGTTCCATGGTCAGAAGTAGTGAAAGGATATGAATACCAAGAAGATAAATTTGTAGTCATGGATAAAGAGGAGTTAGAAAAACTACTACCAGATCAAGGAAAGACAATTGAAATACTTGATTTTGTGGATTTGAAAGAAATTGATCCGATTTATTTCCAAAAAACTTATTTTCTAGGTGCGCAGGATGCGAAAAGTAAAGCGTATGCGCTACTAAGAAAAGCACTGCAAGATACGGGGAAAATTGGCATAGCACAAATAACTATTCGTTCAAAACAAACCTTAGCTGTTGTTCGTGTGTATCAAGATTGTTTGCTCATGGAAACGATATATTATCCGGATGAAGTCAGAGATGTAGGACTTGTTCCTGATGTACCACAAAATCTGGATTTAAATGAAAAAGAGACAGTGATGGCAAATCAATTGATTGAACAACTCACTACTGCATTCGACCCTGATAAATACCAGGATAATTATCGTTTAGCATTAGAAGAAGTAATCGAGAAAAAGATTCAAGGGGAAGAAGTAGTAGAAGCGAAAGAAGTGAAGAGCGAAAAAGTAGTAGATTTAATGGAAGCATTAAAAGCAAGTTTGGAAGCTACAAAAAAGAAACCCACAGAAGGGGAGAGGGCAACTTCTTAATCTATTCGTCATCATGGTTATCTATGATGACTTTTCCTTTTTTCGATGCCCAATAACGAAGGTAAGTATGTTCACCAGTGGGCTGTTTTTTGATTATATTTCCTTTTTGATCGTACCAAACTTCGATTTCTTCGTAATCTTCGACAATATAGTCACCTTCTTTTTTTGTGCTGATTTTTTTGGAGACTATTTCACTTCTCGAAGTTGTTTGTACTTTAGCAAAAGAAGGAACTGTTCGATCAATTATCACGGCATTTCGTTCCCATATAAATAAAATTAATGCTGCATTAACAAATAGAAATGTACCTATCAAAGGGATATTTAGTCGTTTGATAGGATCACCTCCGTCATAATGGTATTATTTGTGATCTATTCGTCGGATAAGTTTATCGTCTACACTAGACATGATTATGCTCAAAGGAGGATAGACATGTCCAAAATTCAACTTATTCGCCAAATAGATGGTAAGCAAATTTTACAATTACAAGAGCTTTATTCGCGCCAATGGTGGACGGATCAAAGAACACTAAATGATATAAAGGCAATGCTAGCATCCAGTGATCTCATCTTTGCTTATTGGGATACTCAAGAAGAGCAGCTCGTTGCTTTTGCAAGGGTATTAACCGATCATGTCTATCGTGCTTTTATATTTGATGTAATTGTAGATGAGCGTTTTCGAGGAATGGGTTTAGGGAAACAATTAATGCAAGATGTACTCAAAGGGACATCGCACATCGAAAGGGTAGAACTGTACTGCAAAGATGATAAGGTTTCTTTTTATGAAAAGTTAGATTTCTCTTTGCTTCCTAGCACTCGATTAATGCGCAAAAAATAGAGAAAATCCACCTTTTAAAAGGTGGATTTTTGTTGATTTTATTTCGTCGCTTTGACTATGCTTTCAAAATTGCCTTTGTGGCTTCCATCACAAAATGGTTTGTTTTCAGATAAGCCGCATCGACAAAGTGAAATGGCTGGTTTGGTTTCAAAGATTTTTCCATCTGCATCTACTAATTCAAAATCCCCTTGTACCAATAGTGATCCGTTGTTGCGCACAGTAATCTTTGTTTTACTCAATTCGACCCCTCCTAGTATATCTCTCTATTATGCCTGATTTTGGATAAATTCGGCAATAAACTTATTAACGCTTTTTGCTGCTTTTGCAGGAACTTGATGAGAGACATTTGGAATAATTTTTAGTGTGTTATTAAGCAATTCTTGTTTTAATTGCTGCATTGGTTTGATAAAACTTAAATCTTTTTGGCCATTTAGCAATAAGATTGGGAGTTGAATCGTTTGTAAATCGGTAACTCGATAAGACAAACTGTATTGAAAATATTCTTTAATTTTGTTAGTTCTTCCTTTACCAGCTTCTCTTTTTAGTAGTTCATATGTGATTTTGCTGTCAGCATTATCTTTGCATATCACACTTGCCAAAAGCGAAATGGTAGCTGGTCTAGATAATAAACTCGCCAGAGTAATGAGGCTTTTTATATAAAAATTTGTTGGCGAGATCATAGCGCTTAATAAAATCCCTCCAAAAAAAATTTCTTTATGTTGTTTAATAGCTTCTAATGCAATAGAAGCAGCGGTAGAATATCCAGCAACATATACTTTTTCAATTTCTAAATGTTTCAAAAGTGCTAGCATGTCCTTAATAATTAATGAATATGTGAGTTTTCTTTGTCCAGAAGTTGACCTCCCATGACCACGGAAATCAAATGTAATAACCTGAAAATTTTCTGCAAGTTTTTGCTGTTGATAATAAAAAATAGCGCTTGTCAGTAGTGGAGGGTGTAAAAATATAATAGGTGTTCCATTTCCACTCGATTCATAATACATACGTATATCATCGAATTCTAAATATGGCATGGTATTGCTCCTACTTCTTACAGAGATTTGTTTTTTTCTTTTCGATGTGCACATACTACTAATGGTGATGACTGATGATTGTTCGTTTTGGTTTTGTAGCAATGAGCACAAAAGTTTTTAATGCATCTCCATCAAAGACAATGACAGTAAAGTCATTTCAAGCTATTCCTGATAAACGATTGGCATTGCGTAAGGTGTTACGGATTGCAAAAGAAAATTTAGAACATACAAAACGTATTTTGTATCATGCAATCCATCATGGTATAGTATTTTACCGATTTTCGTCGAGACTTATACCTTTACTAGGTCATGAAGTCTTAGAAGGGAAAGATTTCATTCGTGCACTGCGAGAAGATTTTGCTGCCTTAGGGAATATTGTTAAACAAAATAAAATGAGAGTCGGTTTTCATCCAGATCATTTTACTGTACTGAATTCTCCACGTTATGATGTATTCCAAGCGTCAGTTAAAGATTTAATACGCCACACACGAATGCTAAGAGCAATGGGGCTTGATCATGCTTATAAATGCAATATACATATCGGAGGAGTTTACAATGATAAACAAGAAGCAGGAGAGCGTTTCATAAAGAGGTTTCAAAAGCTGGATAAGCGAATTCAATCCTATATTTGTCTAGAGAATGATGACAAAACATTTACAGCACAAGAAACATTACAAATAGCAAGGACTGTCCAAGTTCCAATGGTGTTGGATGTGCATCATCATCGATGTAATAATAATGATGAATCAATAGAAGACCTTTTTCCACTTATCATTGAAACATGGAAAAAGGAGAAATTCCCGCCCAAAATTCATTTATCTAGCCCAAGAAGTCCAACAGATTTTCGAAGTCATGCTGACTATGTAAATATAGAAGATATCATTCCTATTTTACAGCTGGCTAGAAAGTGGACAAATCAATTAGATGTTATGATCGAAGCAAAGCAAAAAGATGACGCACTATTTCATTTGATGGATGAGCTAAATAACTTTTCTTTTGTAAAACGACTTGATGGAGGGGTAATAGAAGTTACCTAATAAAATTAGGGCTGGTTTATTACCTCTAAAATAGGGTATAAAGGTGGAGTGGTATTTTTTTCGTCTAGGAGGAGCATCAACTTATGTATAAATCAATCGTGTTGGGGACTGGACCAGCAGGTCTTACAGCAGCTATATATCTTGCACGAGCAAATTTAAATCCTTTGGTTATTGAAGGTCCTGAACCTGGCGGCCAGTTGACAACAACCACAGAAGTAGAAAATTTCCCTGGATTTCCGGAAGGAATCATGGGACCAGAGTTAATGGATAACATGAGAAAGCAAGCAGAAAAGTTTGGAGCGACTTTCCGGCGTGGTTGGGTAAAAAAAGTAGAGCTGAATGAACGGCCTTTTCGTATTTATTTGGGAGAGGAAGAAATTGTAACAGAATCACTTATATTATCCACTGGAGCAACAGCAAAATTATTAGGAATTCCAGGTGAACGCGAAAATATTGGATTGGGTGTAAGCACCTGTGCCACTTGTGATGGTTTCTTTTTTCGTGGAAAGAAAATTATTGTGGTTGGTGGTGGAGACTCTGCTATGGAAGAAGCAAATTTCCTGACCAGATTCGCTTCTGAAGTGCATCTTGTACATCGTCGTGACGAACTAAGGGCTTCTAAAATTATGCAAGACAGAGCAAAAGCAAACGAGAAAATAACATGGGGATTAAACAAAACTCCAGTAGAAGTTCTTCGTAATGAAAAAGGTGTTACAGGATTAAAAGTGAAAAATAATGCTACTGGGGAAGAAGAAGTTATTCAAACCGATGGAATATTTGTAGCGATCGGCCACAAACCGAACACAGAGTTTTTAGATGGACAAATCTCATTAGATGCGACGGGGTATATCCAAGTACAAGCAGGAACGACTCAAACCAACATACCAGGAGTATTCGCCTGTGGTGATGTACAGGATCATGTATATCGGCAAGCGATCACCGCCGCTGGAACAGGGTGTATGGCGGCATTGGATTGTGAAAGATTTTTGGAAGGAAGCGCAGTACACGATTGGAGTAAATCACTTTAACAGACAAAAAACTATCCACTAATTAGTGGATAGTTTTTTTAGTGTATGATTTTCGTTTTCTTGCTCATGCATATTGAAATTTGTGGATTAAATGAGTAAAAGGAAATAGCTTCTAAAAAAATGGTTCTTTTTATATGAAACCCAAATTTTATACTATTGCAGAAGACAGAATCAAGTTATGAAACTCTGTCTTCTCAACTTTCAAAGGGTAATTACACTCTCTTATTTTGCTAAAAAATTTGTTGATTTTTTCTATTTCGGATCAAATAGAGTATGTTGTTGTCATGCGTTAATTCACCATTTTATTGGAATATTATGTATGAAGGAGATAATGAATTTAATCTTAATGGAGTAGAAAACTTATGTTCTTTCTTTTCGTCAACTAGTGAAAAAGGTTGAATGAGGGAGAGAGAGATACTTATTAAACGGAAATGTGAAATTTAAGCTCAAAATAATATTTTTCTCGTCTATTTTTCCTCTTTCCACAATATATGGTGTGCGTTATACTCTAATGGCAACTATATATAGATCGGACGTGAAAATTGATGATTGAGGCAAAAGACCAAATCGCATATGAAGAGCAAACTCAAGCAGCATGTGCAGATTTTCCTCATTTGTCCATGAGTGACTTAATTGAAGAAGCAAAACTTCAAATACTGGATAAACAATCGGACGAGGAAATGTTAACAGTTCTCACCCAAGTAGCAGTAGAGAAAACAAGTGCAGAGGAACCAGATTGGCAGTTTGTTGCAGCTCGTTTATTCGCTTTTCAATTATACCAAGAAGCTGCTATTCATCGTAAGTATGATAAAAACGATGCCTATGGTCCCTTTTATGATTTATTACATAATTTAACAAAAAATGGTCTATATGGTACTTATTTATTAGATACATATTCCAGCACAGAAATAGACGAACTTGGAAGATACTTGTCTCCTAAGCGTGATAAGCTGTTTAATTATATTGGTCTGAAAGTGTTAGCAGATCGCTATTTGGTTCGCGATTTTGATGGTCATGTGATGGAATTACCACAAGAGCGATTTATGATAATTGCGATGCATCTTGCTATACAAGAGAAGGACAGAGTTCGGTGGGCGAAATCATTTTATGATGTTTTATCAAACTTAGAATTAACTGTAGCAACTCCAACCTTGGCAAACGCCGGTAAACCTTTGCATCAGTTGTCTTCTTGTTTTATTGATACAGTCGATGATTCATTATGGTCGATTTATCAAACCAATTCTTCAACTGCACAAGTATCCAAGTATGGCGGTGGAGTAGGTATCTATCTAGGAAAAGTGCGATCCAAAGGATCGAAGATTCGAGGGCATAAAGGAGCATCTGGTGGAGTAGTTCCTTGGATTCGAAACTACAATAATACAGCTGTTGCAGTTGACCAGCTCGGTGTTCGTCGAGGAGCTTTTGCCATTTATTTAGATGTATGGCATGCAGATATTTTTGATTTTCTTAATTTGAAAACAAATAATGGGGACGATCGCCTAAAGGCACACGATATTTTTCCTGGTGTCTGTATTCCAGATTTATTTATGAGAAAAGTAAAAGCTAGAGAAAATTGGTACTTACTTGATCCTCATGAGGTTCGTGAAGTCATGGGCTTTTCGATTGAAGACTACTATGGAAAAGAATGGGAAGACCGATACCTCGCTTGTGTAGAGCATCCGGAAATCGAGAAAATAGAAGTGTCTGCTATTGATATTATGAAACGTGTGATGGTAAGTGCATTTGAAACAGGAACCCCATTTCTATTTTTCCGAGATACCGTAAATAAAGCGAATCCCAATAAACATCAAGGTATGATTTACTCTTCAAATTTATGTACAGAAATTTGTCAAAATATGGCTGCTGCAGAGTTGGTTAGCGAAGAGCTAGAAGATGGTGTTATTATTACTAAACAAAAACCCGGAGATTTTGTTGTTTGTAACCTCTCTTCGATTAATTTGGGCAGAGTCCATACCTATGAGGATATTTCTCGAGTTGTTCCGGTTCAGATGAGAATGCTCGATAATGTTATTGATCTAAATATGTACCCTGTCAAACAAGCAGAAAGAACCAATAAAAAATATCGTGCTGTTGGTTTAGGAACGAGTGGATATCATCAGTATTTAGCTCAACATCAAATTGTATGGGAATCAGAAGATCATTTAGTTGAAGCAGATCGTTTGTTTGAGGAAATTGCCTTCCAAGCGATTCGTGCTTCCATGGAAATAGCCAAGGAGAAGGGAAGTTATCCTGTTTTTGCTGGAAGTGAGTGGGAAACAGGGGAATATTTTAAACGTCGTGATTATACTAGTGAACGCTGGCAAGAACTAGCTGCAGAAATTAAGAGCAATGGAATGCGAAATGCTTGGGTATTTGCTGTAGCGCCAACAGGTTCTACTTCATTAATAGCTGGATCCACAGCTGGTATTGACCCTGTATATGCAAAGTACTTTGTAGAAGAAAAGCGTGGAGCATCGATTCCACAAACTGCTCCAAATCTATCACCAACTACTACATGGTATTACAAAGAGGCTCATAAAATTGATCAACTGTATAGTATACAAGCTGCTGGAAAAAGACAAAAACATATTGATCAATCACAATCATTTAATCTTTACATCACACCAGAAACCAATGCTCGTGAATTTTTGGAACTGTACATTGCTTCATGGGAAGCAGGATTAAAAACCATTTACTATATTCGAAATCAATCCGTTGAAGTAGAAGAGTGTGTAAGCTGTTCTTCTTAGAAAGGAGTTCATCATGGAAAAGTTAGAACGAAAAAAAATATTTAATGAATCTGGTCATCGCGGTACACAACGACTAATCAATGGTAATACAACGAATCTTCGCGAGTGGAATCGGATTAAATACGATTGGGCACATAAGCTTTATCGTACGATGTTAAACAATTTTTGGATTCCAGAGGAAATACCATTAGCAAGTGATGCCAAAGAGTTTCAGCAATTAACAGAAGCAGAGAGAAGAGCTTTTGATAAAACGATTTCTTTTCTTAATTTTTTGGATTCCATTCAAGGAGAAAATTTACCCAACATCAATGAATACGTAACAGCTCCAGAAGTCTCTTCTCTATTGAATATTCAGGCATTCCAAGAGGAAATTCATGCACAATCCTATAGCTACATATTAGATAGTGTTTGTTCTCCAGAAACAAGAGAAAATATTTATGATGAGTGGAGAAATGACGAACACCTACTCGAGAGGAATCGTTTTATTGCAGATTTGTACGAGCAATTTGTTCATACAAAAGACGATAAACAATTTGTAAGGACTTGTATGGCGAATTTCTTATTGGAATCGTTGTACTTTTACAGTGGATTTTCCTTTTTCTATGCACTTGCAAGGCAAGGAAGAATGACTGCAACTGCAACTATCATCAAGTATATTCAGCGTGATGAGTTAACTCATGTTGTTTTGTTTCAAAATATGATAAAAGAATTGCATAAAGAAAATCCTCATTTATTTGATGACAATTTCAAAGAAGAATTGAGAGAAATGACGAGGACAGCAGTAGAACACGAGATAAAATGGGGACAATACATCACAGCAAATCAAATCGCAGGGCTTAATAATGAGACAATTGAAAAGTATATCAAATTTTTGTCTAATGAACGACTAGGACGTTTGGGTCTTCCTATACTTTATCCGGAAATTACAACACACCCAATGCGTTGGGTAGAAAGCTTCTCCAATCTGAATGCGACAAAGACAGATTTCTTCGAACAAAAGGTAACGAATTACACAAAAGCAAGTTCATTGGATTTTAATGATCTATAAAAGTAATTGTAAAGGAACGGATACAAATCCGTTTCTTTTTTTGTTCGATGTATAGTATAATTGTATTGTTTTTATAAATTCTATTCATTTTCTGCACTACAAACTTTGGGGGGAAATTTTGTTGCAACCCTTAAGAAATACTACTTTTAGTTTATATGAGAAATATGGTGTTGAAACCATAACTGCTGTAGTAAATGATTTTTACAATCGGATTTTAAATGATTCTTCTCTTATGTCTTATTTTGAAGGAGTAGATATGAATGTACTCCGCAAGCATCAAACGATGTTTATATCTTTTTTATTCGGTTCAAAAAGACCTTATAACGGAGTGAATTTAAAGTCTGCTCATACGAATCTGAATGTGAAGGCAGAACACTTTGAGCTATTTGTAAAACATTTGGATGATTCAAGTAAGTATTACAATATGGATCTAGAAGATCGGGCAATATTTATTGCTCATATTCGATCGCTGAAATTTTTTATTGTTAATCATTAAAAAAGCAAGTCTTCCCAATGGAAGACTTGCTTTTTACATACGTCAGAATGTGTATGCATAGTAAAACCAAACTGCCGCAACCGCAATAGCTAATTGATATAAAAATTCAATCCAATCCGAAAAAGTTTTCAATCCATTTTGAACATCAAGAATAGCGTGATAAACAGCATGAACAAACACAACAATAAGAGATATTTGTAATAATAGCAATGGCATTAACATTCACCTCCTAATGCAATCTATTCGCTGATGGGATAAAATATGTCAAAAGGGAACAAAATACTCCCTATATAACAATATGAAATGCAAAGAAAAAAGATTGGACAAATAAAACAAATAGAAAATATTTTATAGAATGTAAATGTGAAATGTATAACAAAAAAGAAATAAAATGAAAAGTTCCCTGTGTATTGTGTTAAAATTGCTATTAAGGCTCCAATTGATGAGTGTATTACTAGTTTAAAAGGAAGGATTGGTGTTTCAGAATGGGCGATAAAATGGACGATAAAAAGTTCTTTGACCTATTAGATTATGAAGGAAAAGATGAAGAACAAATGATTCGTAAACTAGAAAAACTATTGGCGAGTGATCAACCAGAACTGAACCCTTACCGTCCGGAGTTTGAACAGAGATTGGCAGAGTTAAAAGCCAAAAAAAATAGTCAAAAGTAACCAAAAGGAGAGGGATATTCCTCTCTTTTTGGTTTATATAAAAGTTAAGAATAATGTTTCATTATAATATTGCTTGGAATATAATTGAAACTAGGAGAGCGAAGCTTTCTATCCATAGAAAAAGGTATCATCGCAAGTTTAGCTATTGAGAATGGGTCAGCAGGCTACATTTTGTAGTTTCCCCGTACTCTAGTTTAGACGCGAATGGTGCTCGGGTTCCTATCATCTCTCTATTTACTGATAAAGTAGAAAGTGGGATGATCCTCCCCTGTGTAGTTACAAGGGGGGGAAGGTACATATAAATTCACTCCCTGCGATTATTTCAAAGAGTTGGTTAATCAAACTTATTAGCAGTATTGATTGATTTTACTTCGTATTTTATATAGATCAGGATTTATCAAACTATTTTTTATCAAGATTAGCAGAAGTTTAGAGCTGCTGTATCACTACTCCATTAGGATGCTACTGGGTCGGAAAAAGTAAATATCCGAAGAGTTAATAAGGAAGTACTTATGAAAAAAGTATTTCCTTTTATTTATTCCCAACATTTTTATATGAATAAGAAAAATAAGTAATGACAAGATATCAATGAAAAAAGTATGTTATAATTAATTTAGGTAAGCGAAATATTTGGATACAGAAAGGATTATTGTGATGGAAGCAATAGAAAAAACAGTGGTTGTTGTGGAAGAACCGCCACATTCACTAAAAACGATTTTTAAGCAACCTAAGCCAGCATGGGCAGTCGCCTTTGCTTGTATGGTTGCTTTTATGGGTCTAGGATTAGTAGATCCTATTTTACCTGCAATTGGTGAAAAGTTACATGCAACCCCTAGCCAGGTTTCACTATTGTTTACGAGTTATATGCTTGTTACTGGTGTGATGATGCTCATTACAGGATGGTTATCTAGTAGAATCGGCCCAAAGACCACTTTACTTGTCGGTCTTTTTGTTATTGTTTTATTCTCTTTATTAGGTGGTTTGTCAGAAACTGTAGGGCAGTTGGTTGGTTATCGAGCAGGATGGGGATTAGGAAACGCACTATTTATTTCTACCGCGCTTGCTGTGATAGTAAGTGTAGCAGCTGGAGGAACAGAAAGTGCTATTATTTTATATGAAGCAGCACTTGGTTTGGGAATGTCCGTTGGACCACTGTTAGGTGGACTGCTTGGTGGAATTAGCTGGAGAGGTCCATTTATCGGAGTAGCTTTTTTGATGGTCATTGGATTTGTTGCGGTTTTCGTTTTGTTGGATAAGGTGCCAACGCCGAAAAAGAAAAGTTCCATTCTCGATCCGATCCGTGCATTGGGACATGGAGGACTTCTTTCAATTGGTTTAACAGCTCTATTTTATAATTTTGGCTTTTTTACATTACTCGCTTTCTCTCCATTTGTACTTGGTTTGGATGAACATGGGATTGGCTTTGTTTTCTTTTTCTGGGGAGTGTTATTAGCAATAACATCTGTCATTATTGCACCGAAGCTTCAAGGGAGATTTGGTACAAAAAAAGTAATGTATACTGTTCTCTTGTCTTTTGCTCTTTTATTGGTTTTAATGGGGCTATTCACTAGTTATGTTCCTGTTCTCATAGCATGTATCATTTTATCCGGTGGTTTATTAGGAATTAATAATACACTCATTACTACAGCAGTGATGGAAGTATCTCCAGTAGAAAGATCTGTAGCATCATCCGCATATAGTTTTGTTCGATTTGTTGGTGGTGCAATAGCTCCATGGCTAGCAGGTAAACTTTCAGAGTGGTTTAATCCACATATTCCGTTTTACTTTGGAGGCATTGCAGTAGTAATAGGTTTATTTATTTTATATTCAGGACGTAGATATATGATTGGATTGAAATAAAATAAAAAATCCTGTAATCTCAGTGGTTCTATAGCCCTATGGATTATTTGTAAGAACACAAATAGGCTCATTGATTTTGTAAAAAACTAGCTTTTGGTGATCGATTTGGACGTGTATGTGATTCGTTTGGGGATATCTGGTGAATTCAGTCGCGTTAGAAAATTTTAGTTTTGGAGAGATGGAAAAACACACTCAGCAGCACAAGTACATCCAGTCGATAAAATATGTTCAAAGCTCTTTAAACAATAAATTAAAAGATATTAAATGAATTTCAAAGGCCGCTTTTTGGTCTTTTTTCTTTTAATTAGAGTCCTTTTAATAATAGCTCTATGCTTGAAATCACTCCTAAAAGTCAAATTTAATAGACATTATTTTATAGATAACATATTTAGTTGTTTCATAAATTTGTTTTGAATCTGTGTAGACCAATTGGTGATTTATAAGTGGTTCTTACATTTAGACTGTCATACAATGGCTGTCTTATTAAAAATAGTATTAACCTGAATAGATGCATGAAATCTCTTTATTTGGAGCAAAATCTAGGTAACTTCCTAGAAAATAATGAACTTGAGGGATCTGCATGAATTCAAACGAAGATAATAAAAAGAAGAGAAAAAAGCAACGGTTAAAGTCACCGTATAAGTCACATAAATCATCGCAAGAAATAACTGTTCACAGTGATAGTGCAATAAACAGCGAGGAAGAAAACAGAAGTACAAAAAATGATCATTCCTCATCGAAAACTACGAATCAAAATAAGAACGAAGATATATATGGAAATGCGAATACAGAAACATTGAAAGAAAAAAACAATCAGGATCAAGAATTAAGTGAAAAGGAAACAAATCCATCTTATATTCCGCCTGAAGAAAAAGAAACAAGTGATAAAAAGAAGTCATCTGAATCGGCCCAAAAGAAAAGCCCTTCTGACACAGAACAAAATACAAGTGAAGACAGTGATCAAGCACAATCCGAACAAGAATCAAACAGCGATGAAGAGCAAACTATGGATCAACAAGAAGATCAGACTGATTCGGAACAAAATACAAGTGAAGACAGTGATCAAGCACAATCCGAACAAGAATCAAACGGCGATGAAGAGCAAACTATGGATCAACAAGAAGATCAGACTGATTCGGAACAAAATACAAACGAAGATGCACAATCCGAACAGGGAAAAAGCAAAGGTGAAGAACAGACAAAATTAGATCAAGAGGAAAATCAAGCTGACTCCAATAGCAAATATAAAGAAGAGAACTTAGAAAAAATAGCCTTATCTCGATCAATCGATTCTAATATCCGTTTTGTAAAAGAAAAAACAGGGGACAGCCAAGATATTGTTGTTAGAGAGATTCATTTTGGAGAGGATAAAAATTTAAGTGCATGTCTTTTTTATACAGAAGGTTTGACGGATACAAATGCTTTACAAAGTTTTGTATTAGAGCCATTGATGATTTTTCTGAAAGAAAATGATTGGAAAAGTTTTCATACACCTCCTGAAGCATGGATGCCGTTTCTTGAAAAGTCCTTGATACCTGCTGGCGGTGTCAGTGAAATTGAAAATTTTGATGAATTGTTTACCTTTCTGCTTTCTGGTGAAGTTATTTTTCTTATGCAAGGAAGCAAAAAAGGGTATCGTATTTCTTTTAAGTCATGGAAAGATCGAGGAGTTCCAGAGTCAGAAGGGGTTGTTCGCGGACCAAAAGAAAGTTTTAGTGAAACAATGCGAACAAACACAGCACTTCTTAGAAGGAAAATAAATAGTCCACGACTACGTTTGGAAGGAAAAACAATAGGTGATATAACCAAAACCCAGATTAGCATCATGTTTATTGATGGACTAGTGGATCAGAAGGTGTTAGATGAAGTTCGAAGTCGTTTAGATAAGATTGAGATCGACGGAATTTTAGAAAGCGGATATATTGAAGAACTTATCCAAGATGAAGCGTATTCTCCTTTTCCAACCATTCATCATACCCAGAAACCCGATGTAGTTGCAGCAGCTTTGTTAGAAGGTAGGGTAGCTATTATTGTGGACGGGACTCCAATTGTCTTATTAGTCCCAGCGTTATTTAATCAATTTTTCCAGGCTGCAGAAGATTATTACGAACGTTCTCTTATATCCAGTTTGATTCGTATTCTTCGATTCATTTGTCTTTTTATTTCCTTATTAGCACCAGCGGTTTATATTTCGGTCTCTACATTTCATCAGGAAATGCTCCCCACGCCATTGTTGGTTAATTTAATGGTTCAACGAGAAGGTGTACCTTTTCCTGCATTTGTAGAAGCTTTTTTAATGGAATTAGTATTTGAGATATTGCGAGAAGCAGGTGTCCGTTTACCGAAGGCTGTTGGTCAGACAGTTTCATTTGTAGGAGCTCTAGTTGTTGGTCAAGCGGCTGTAGAAGCAGGTATTGTTTCTGCTGGTATGGTTATTGTCGTTGCTATTACTGCCATATCTAGTTTCGTTATTCCAGCATACAATATGTCCATCTCCTTACGTATTTTGAGATTTCTTTTGATGATGATTGCTACAGGGTTTGGTTTGTATGGTGTAACGATCGGCCTGTTTGTCATTGTGCTGCATCTGTGTAGCATACGGTCTTTCGGAGTTCCATATATGACTCCTTATGGCCCTTATGTTACTTCAGAGTTAAAGGATAGTATTATTCGTGTACCTCACTGGATGATGGATAAACGTCCGACTAGTATAGTTTCAAAAGATGTAATGAGAGGACAAAACCCAGCACCATCAAAACGGAAGGTAAAAGGGAAGAGGTAACATGAAAAAAAGAATGATTCTTTTTGTTGTTTTGCTTACGATATCCCTTTCGTTAACAGGGTGTTGGAGCAGAAGAGAATTAAATGAGATAGCTTTAGTCATTGGATTAGGAGTAGATAAAATCGGAGATGAATATGTCTTGTCTACTCAGGTAGTCGATCCTGGAGAAATTTCTGCATCGAAAGGAGGCAGCGGTAGAGCTCCAGTAGTAACGTATCGAATAAGAGGAAGGTCGCTAATCACTGCAATTCGAAAATTATCAACCGTAACACCTCGGAAATTGTACTTATCCCATCTGCGAATGTTCGTTATTGGGGAATCTGTTGCAAAGGAAGGTGTCTCACCGATCCTCGATGTCTTATCACGAGATCATGAATTAAGATCTGATTTTTATGTCATTATGTCCAAAGATGCAAGGGCAGATGATATATTGAGCCTGGTTACTCCTTTAGAAAAAGTACCTTCCACATACATGTATACGATGCTGAGGCATTCCGAGAAGTATTGGTCCCCATTTTTTACATTAAAATTAGATGAGTTGGACAATGATATTGCAAATACTGGTAAGGAGGCAGTCGTTTCTGCAATCGAGATTAAAGGGAGTTTGAAAGAGGGATCCCAGAAGAAAAACGCAGAGAATATTTCTTTAAATAACTATTTGCAATATACCAGTGTAGGAGTTTTTAAAAAAGATAAGTTGGTTGGTTTTCTAGATGAAACAGAAGCAGCTGGTTACAAATATGTTTCTGGGAAAATCAAGAGTACAGTTGTAGAAATGCCTTGTAATAAAACACAAAAGGATGTTACAGAAATCATTCATGCGAAACCAATTGTAAAAGCTAAAATGATAAACCAGAAACCTGTGATAAATGTATCTATAAGAGCTGAGGCGAACGTGGCAGAGTTACAATGTCAAGCAGATTTATTAAACGTAAAAGTGACGGAAACATTAGAGAAGAAGTCTCAAAAAGAAATTAAGAGCCAAATCACTAAAGCACTTTATAAAACCCAAAAAGAGCTTCATAGCGATATTTTCGGTTTTGGTAATGTCATTCATCAGACCTATCCAAAGGAATGGAAGAAGATGGAGAAAAACTGGGATGATGTTTACTCGAATGTTCCTGTGTATGTAAATGTGAAAGTAGAAATAAGGAACTTCGGGAAAGTAAACCATACAACACCTGTATTAAGGCATGGTGATTAACAATGTGGCAATCCATTTTTATTACGTTTGTTGCGATCGCAATTGCTTTTTATGAAATTCCTAGGTTGAAAAAAATGAAATATAAAAAGGAAATTTGGTTTTTCTCCTTTTTTCTATTGCTGGCAACAGTAATGAATATTATTAATTTCCTTTATTAAAGGAGGTTGGAATTTTTGAACAGGATTGGCAACGAGAGAATCGAGTATCGTCAATTTGCTATTCTTGTACTCCTGTTTACGATTGGTACTTCCATCATCATTGCTCCGAGTATGCTTGCTTCACACGCGGAGCAAGATGGATGGATTTCCGCTCTGATTGGTTTATCAGGAGGTCTATTTATTGTATGGTGTTATGCCTCTATAGGAGAGTATTCGAAAGAAAAGACGATCATCGATACGATTCATGAAGCTTTTGGAAAATATCTGGGGTTTGTTATTGCTTTAATTTTTTCGGCTTTTGCCATCGCATTATCCAGTTTGGTTCTTTCTAATATAGGTAATTTCGTAAATACAAGGCTGTTAGTGGGGACACCTCTGGATGCAGTGGAATATATATTCGTGATAACAGTAGTTATCGGTGTTCGGTTTGGAATTGAGACGATTTGTAGATCATTGGAGTTTTTGTTGCCTCTTTTTATTTTTTTATTTTTGATCTTTACATTTGCTGTTCTCCCGCAAATGGATGTAAAAAATCTTTTGCCAGTTTTTGAACATGATATGCATGATATTCTCAAATCAAGTTATGGTTTTATTTCATTTCCATTCGGCGAATTGATGTTATTTCTGCTGTTAACACCCTACGTAGCAGAACAAAAGAAAATAAAAAAAGGTTTTTTGTTAGGCTCTTTTATCGGTGGAGTATTGATCATTTTAATTACTGTTCTATCGATTATGAGTATAGGTGGAATGGGTACTTCTATTAATACATATCCCGCTTTTACTATTGCTAAAAAAATTGACATTGGCGGAGTGCTTCAACGAATGGAAGTAATTATGGCCGGAATTTGGATGTTTTCTATTTTTGCCAAGTTATCGGTCTGTCTCTATGTCTCTTCCGTATGTTTTCAGCAAATTTTCCGACTTCGCGATATAAATTGTTTGACATTGCCCCTGGCACTCAGTCTTATTCCTATGTCGCAGTGGTTGAGTCCGAGTGCCGCTGATTATCAGACCTTCACAGAAAGATGGATGATGAATTTTACATTTTCTGTAATGTTTATTCCATTTTTGACAGTTGGTGTTCTTTTTCTTAAACGTAAATGGATGAAACATAAGCAGTCTACATAACGAAAGGGGAAGCCAAGCATGATTGAAAAAGAACAAATTGGTGCCAGGCAATTTTCTATCCTAGTGCTTATGTTTACGATCGGCACAGCAATTATTACTGGACCTCGTCTTGCGACAGTACATGCACAGCAAGATGGATGGATTGCCATGCTTATTGCAATCTTGTTGGGTATGACAATCGTATGGGTGTATATGCGTTTTGGAGAGTATTTGCTCAAAAATACCTTTGTTGAATTAATACAATTATCTTTAGGAAAATGGCTTGGATCTATTGTTTCTCTTTGTTTCGTTGGATTTTTAGTTATCTTGTCTAGTCTAATTTTGGTAAATATGGGTGAATTCATCAGCAGTCGTATTATCGTTGGTACACCAATTACGGCAGTGGAGTATATGTTTGTAGGTGTTTGTATTATTGGTGCGAGGTTTGGCCTAGAAGTAATTACTAGAGTTGCTGAAATTATTCTTCCATTTTTTCTCTTCCTATTTATAGCTTTTACGCTCGGTCTTTTGCCACAAATTCAGATGGATAATTTAAAACCTGTATTTGAAAATGGTATAATTCCGATTTTAAAATCAAGTGCTGAACTCAGTATTTTTACATATGGAGAATTAGTTGTTTTTTTGATGATTATTCCTTATGTAAAACATAAAAATTCAAAAGGCTTCTCGGCAGTAAAAAAGCAATTTTATGCAGGTATGTTATTAGGTAGTATTGTTCTATTTATACTTATTCTTTTGTCTCTGCTTATTCTAGGGCCAAAAATGACCACATTGAATGTGTATCCTGCTTTTACGCTTGCCCAGAAGATCGACATAGCTAGTTTTTTTCAGAGAATCGAAGTGATCATGGCAGGAATTTGGTTTATGTCTATTTTTATTAAGTTAACTACACTAATTCTTATTATTTCTACAAGTTTAAAACAAATTTTCGGTACCAAAGATCAAAAAATATTCACAATTTCTATGGGTTTAATGATGGTTCCTTTATCATTATGGTTTACTCCAAATGTTGCAGCATATCTAACAAATGTTACTAGATGGATGGGCATGCTTGTTCTTGTATTTATGTTTTTACCAGTACCGATTTTTGCTATTACTTGGTTGCGTCTTCGTATCTCTCGATCAAAAGGAAACATGTGATAATGAAACAAGATAATGATTTTATTAAACCGATGGAACCCATTCTATCAAGAGGGCTAATAACAGGGGAAGAATACTTATATCAAGTGAAATGGGATGGAATTCGAATCCTAGCCAAAATAACAAATGGACAAGTGCTGTTGCATACAAAAAATGGAAATATTCGAACTACTGTTTACCCGGAAATTACCCATATTTTGCAAGAGCTGTATCAAAATAAAACGATTTACTTGGATGGTGAGATGATATCTTTACATCATGGAAAATCTGATTTCTTTCGAGTTGCAAAACGAGATCGAATGAAAACCATTAGTAAAATTGAACAAGCTGTTTCTAGAATACCAGTTAGTTATGTTATTTTTGATATATTAAAAATAAATCAAGACTGGGTGACAGATAAACCGCTGCAGACCCGAATAAAAATACTGAATGATTATGTTCAGACCTCTGAGAAGATACAGCTATGTCCTTCAACAGAAAATGGAAAAGCACTATTTCAATATACAAAAGAAAAACATTGGGAAGGAATCGTGGTCAAAGAGAAATTAGGTCAATACCATATTGGTCAAAAACATCCTACATGGAGAAAAATAAAACATTTTCAATTTATTACTGCTTATTTGTTAGGAGTTACATTGAAATCAGGTAGTGTTTATTCTCTTTTATTAGGTGTCTTAGATAATGAACGGTGGTTATACATTGGAAGGGTTTCATCTGGTTTAAGCGGGGAAGAAAAGAAAATATTAACCGAGTTTAGTAAGTATTTAGCGACTGAAAACGCCTGTACAGTCATTCCTGCATTTCGAGAAGAAGAGATACGGTGGTTTGTTCCTACGATTCAAGCCAAAATTCGTTATTTGGAATGGACTCCAGATGGAACATTGAGAAATCCAGTCATTGAAAACTTCCAAAAATAAAAGAGCACTAAGTAAGTGCTCCATTCCATTTAAAAAGTATAACGCCTACGATGGGGGAAATATATAAAATTAACTGGTTGAAAACCTTGGTATGGATAGTATTGATGAATGTTTGGATGGCTGAGACTTGGATCTTGAAATTCGTCAATTACAACATCAGTATCCAGTTCATTTTCGATTTCGTCCCATAGTGCATCATAATCTATTGGTTTATTAAACATAATGTGTTGTTCCTCCTTGCATATGTTTTATACAGCAGTGTATGTGTGAAATAACTAATTGCTAATCGAAAGTTGGTATTTAGGCGAAATGTATGTACGTATCGATGAAGAAGAGATAAAAATTTCGAATCCAAATAAAGAGTTATTTCGAGGAATCACAAAATGGAACTATATTCAGTATCTGGGGATGCTAAGCCCTTATCTTTTGCCTTATTGTCACAATAAACTTTTGACGACGATTCGATTTCCACATGGAGTATCTGGTGAATCATTTTTTCAAAAAAACGTTCCTGCTTCCCAGCCGTCATTTATAAAGACACAAAAAATAGAGCAAACAGAATATGTATTGCTGCAAAACTCTCCCACCCTTATTTGGCTAGGTAACTTAGCTTGTTTGGAGTTTCATACCTCATTTCACACTTATCAAGATATGGACAGACCGACGGAGTTGGTTTTTGACTTAGACCCTACAGGCTCGCCTTTTGAACAAGTGATTGAAGTAGCTCTTTATACAAGGGATATTATTCGAGAGATGGGGTTAGATGGCATAGTAAAAACATCAGGTGCAAGCGGATTGCAGATTTATGTACCGATAGAACCGATTCATACATTTGAGGAAACACGGAAATTAAGTTATTTCATCGCTCGTTATTTAAGTGAAAAATATCCAGATTTGATCACAATAGAAAGGAGGGTAAAGGACAGAGGTACGAAGGTGTACTTTGACTATCTACAACATTGGAGAGGAAAAACACTAATTGCACCTTATTCGCCTCGAGCTACCTCTGAAGCTACGGTTTCCACCCCATTGGAATGGGAAGAACTTGAAAAAGGGGTGTGTCCAACAGACTTTACTCTTTTTGTTATTCAAAGCCGTTTGGATTCAAAAGGAGATATCTTTGGTGATTTTTACAGAAAACAAAAATACAATTTATCGGATTTGTTACAATTTGTTCAAAGTCATCTTTGAGAACTAGGGTATGATTTTCGCTTTTGTGGTACATTATTCTGGTCTTATTATTTGCATAAGGGAGGAATAATGGACATCATGAAAAAAAGTTTTATCCCCCATCTGCCATTTTTTGTTTTGTTGATTGGTATGTTGTATTTGGATCACTTTGTATATATGTATGGCGATGATTTTCGTTACGCTACTTATTTCAGTCTTTTTCCACATTTTAAAGGAGAGTCTTTTTCCATTTTACAAGCAATCCAACATCAAATGTACGATTATACTCATGTGAATGGCAGGTTTTTTATTAATTTATACTCCATCTTTATACTAGTATCAGGTATTGAAGTATGGCGTGTTCTCAATCCATTCGTACTTGTATTATTGGCTTATCTTATGTTTTATGCAGTATTTGTGCGGTTGCCAAAAAAAGGGGACACAAAATCAAGTGTTTTATTGGTTTGTTTGTTTTTTCTTATCCATATGTACATAGCCCGTCAAACCATTTTTTATGCGGTTGGTTCATTTAATTATGTTTATCCAATGGTTGGTTTATTTTTACTCGTCATCTATTTTCGACATATTGATAATGAGAAGGAAATCAAGAATAAAGGTGTTCTGCTCGGATATTTCTTCTTAGCTTTTTTTGTAGGATGGTCACAAGAGCAAATTGCGTTGTTAATGGTTGGATTTATGTTTTGTTGGTTGCTCAAAGAATATATTTTCCACAAGAAATTACGACTAGTACCGATAACGCTTACTCTAACTACAATAGTCGGATTTCTAGGTTTGTATTTGTCTCCCGGGGCAAATGCAAGAGCAGCTTCCAAAGCAATTGCAGAATATAATAGTCTATCTATGATAGGAAAATTGAAAATTACATTTCCCTCGATGATTGATTTTTTCTTGCATCAACAATCTATTTTCACTTTATCTGTTGTTGTTTTGCTCTCGGTGGTCTGTTATTCCATATCAAAAAAATGGTATTTTTTACTTCCTACACCGATTGTAATGATGCCTTTCGTTTTTTCCATCCCTTTGTTTGGTCAAGCAAATATATTTGCAAGATGGTTTGAGCATAAGATGTATTTGTTCGGATATGGGATTATTCTTATTCTTATAATTACTGCAATGGCTCTTTATTTAGCATGGAAATTAAAAAACTATGTATATTTCGTTTTTCCAATTGGTTTTATTCTAATTAACGTAGCAACTACATTCACTCCATCGATGACTGGAGGAAGAATTGCTTTTCCGGGTATCCCTTTAGCAATGGTGAGTATTGTACTGTTATATCAGCATTTGCAATACAAAGGATTTCAAAAACAAATACTAATTTTGTTTATATTTTTTGCTGTTTTTAATTTTTATTATATCGATAAGGTATATAGTGAAAATGCCATCATTCAAACAGATCGATTGAAAATTGTAGAGGAAAGTAAAAATCTTGATAGTGGAACGATTGTATTACCAAGGTTGAAAGATAGAAACGCTGCAGGTTATGAATTGGATGATCAAGAATATGTAACACGTGGATTTAAAGATTATTATGGTATTAAAGAAAATGTCATTATATTATTGAAGTAATGGAGGCAAAAATGAGAAAAGCTTATACAAATGCTATTATTTTGACATTGGAACCTGACTTTAAGCCATTTGTCGGTTCACTCGTTGTGGAAAATCAAACCATACTGGGTGTTTTCGAAGGAGAAGAAATACCTATTGTTGTGGATCAAAGGATAGATATGTCTAAAAAAGCACTGCTCCCTGGATTTGTAAATACACATGGGCATACAGCAATGAGTCTTCTTCGTGGATATGCCGATGACCTTCCTTTACAAGAATGGCTGGAAGATAAAATGTGGCCATTAGAAGCAAAATATAAGCGAGAACAAGTGGTTGCAGGTACATCCCTCTCTATTGTAGAAATGATCCGTTCTGGAACTACTTGTTTTTTAGATATGTATGATCATATGGATGCGGTAGCTGAAGCAGTGGAACAAACGGGTTTGCGTGCATCCTTATGTCGTGGTTGTATCGGTTTTGGAGATGATATACTGCGTGCAAGTAAATTGAATGAAGCTACTTTATTTGCAAAAAATTGGAATGGTGCAGCTGATGGTCGTATTACTACGATGATGTCTCCACATTCCCCTTATACATGCACACCAGACTTTATATCGCAGTTTATTGAAAAAGCACAGGAACTAGGTGTTCCTATTCATACTCATATGTCTGAAACATCAAGAGAAGTCTTGCAGAATATAGAGGAATATGGAAAAAGACCAGTTGAACATTTGGATTTACTCGGTTTTTTTGACATTCCTTCATTAGTTGCTCATGCTGTTCATTTAACTGATGAGGAAATTTTATTGTTAGCATCAAAAGATGTGAAAATATCTCATAATCCAGGAAGTAATCTAAAGCTAGGCAGTGGTATCGCACCTGTAACCAAAATGATTCAAGCAGGTTTAAGACCTTCACTTGGGACAGATAGCTCGGCGAGTAATAACAATTTGGATCTATTAGAGGAAATTCAACTGGCTGCACTGATACATAAAGGTGCAAATCATGATCCGGAAGCAGTTCCTGCTATAGTAGCACTTCAAATGGGAACAATTTATGGAGCAGAGTCACTATTTTTGGAAAAAACGATCGGAACGCTTACTGCAGGAAAAAAAGCTGATTTTATTTCTATGGATTTATCTGGTGCTCATATGTATCCTGCACATGATGTCGTGTCTCATATTGTGTATGCAGCTTCAAGAGGCGATGTGGTAGATGTTTATGTAAATGGAAAGGCATTGATGATTAATCGAGAGTTGACAACCATCGACGAAGAAAAAGTTTGTTTTGAAGCAGAGCAATCATTTCAAGAACTGATTAAAAGATAGCCTGCTAAATTTTAGCAGGCATTAAAAAACAGGCGAAGGAATAGGTAGAAAATTTTTGTAAAAAATAATTCTATCCAAAGCTATGTTTGGACATCTATGTCCAAACGAAAGCGTAATGATGGATCTTCTTCTTCATTCCATTCTCGATGTCGAGCTGCGGGGGTGGCCCAACTTTCGTTGTGGAGAAAGGGTTCCATCTGCTTTAATTGGACTTCTGATAAATGAGTTTCCAGCAACTCGTATAACCAACAAGAAGACATGTAATACCCTCCCTTGCGGTGTACTACTAGTATCACCTAGCTTGATGAAGGTATGTCTTACACATTTTAGAAAGACCGTGATTACGGTCTTTTTTTGTATTTCCAATGATTCCTTTTTCCGGTGATATATAACATATGCTATACTACATAGTGTACTTTGATATATATGATTGGATTGGAGGTAGTGGCGATCATGTTGCATATAAGAAAAATAACTATAAGCTTGATTGTCACGCTGATTGTATTATTTGGAGGTTACCGGGGATATCTCTATTGGAATATAGAGAAACCAATAAATAAAACGATTTCTGCTCAAAAAGGATTGTCAACAACGGCATTGAAATTAAATCCAGGTGATGTTCAAATACAATTAAACGTAAAATCAAGCTATTCTTTCGTCAAGAAGTTCCCCTTAACTGTAAAAAAATTGAATAATGTGCTTGGTGGTAAAACATTGGGTATCACTTTTACAAATAAATCAACACCAACGATTCAAAAAGCATGGCAAGAGATGTATTTTGGTGTAAAAGAAGCAGTAGATACAAAACATTTTACTTTAGTACAGAGTACTGTTGAAAAAGTATCAAATAAATACCATCTTCAATATGATTTATCAATGGATGATCAATACATTTATCTTATGCTTCGAGATGGAAATCAAACATGGTATCAGATTTTACCAATAATGGAGGTGGATGAAAAATGAATTGGTCCTTTATTGGTATTGGAATCGGATTATTTGTTTTTCTCATCTATTTAGGAATTCCTATTTCTCCTTTATTTGTACTTGTGGGCATATTATTTGTAGTATGGTATTACGCTGGAGGAAATGCTAAGGTTGGGTCTTTTGGCAAAATAGGAAAGTCCCATGATCAAAAAAATGCTGTTCCAAATGTTGCATTTTCTGACATCGGCGGACAATCAAGAGCAAAAAAAGAACTGATGGAAGCATTGGACTTTCTGATGGAACAAGAAAAAATGAGTGCATACGGAATTCATCCGTTAAAAGGTATTTTGCTGACAGGACCTCCAGGAACAGGGAAAACATTGATGGCAAAAGCAGCTGCTCATTACTCCGATGCTGTTTTTCTTGCGGCATCTGGCAGTGAGTTTGTAGAAATGTATGTAGGTGTTGGAGCGAATCGCATTCGTCAATTGTTTTCACAAGCGAGAAGTATTGCTAAAAAGCAAAAGAAGGATCGTGCAGTTATTTTTATTGATGAAATTGATGTGATAGGTGCGAAAAGAGAAGGTTCTCAACACAAAGAATATGATCAAACCCTTAATCAATTATTGACTGAGATGGATGGTATAAAAAAAAGTAGTATTCCTATTTTTGTGATTGCTGCAACCAACAGAAAAGATATGTTAGATACAGCTCTCACAAGACCTGGAAGATTTGATCGACATATTGCTGTAGATTTACCTGATAAGCATAGTCGTGCACATATTTTATCTCTTCAAACCAAAAACAAACCATTACATGAAAATGTTAATTTAGACAAGATTGCAAGTGAGACATTTGGTTTTTCTGGAGCAAGCCTCGCTAGTTTAGTAAATGAGGCAGCAATTTATGCCATGCGTGAAAATGCAGACTACATTGACTCTAATCACTTCTCCTTAGCAGTAGATAAAGTGTTGATGGGCGGACAAACGGATCGATCTGCATCAGAAGAAGAAAAAACAAGAGTTGCTATTCACGAACTGGGTCACGCGCTCATTGCAGAAATATTGGAACCAAATTCAGTTGCTCAAGTGGTTCTAACTCCCAGAGGTCAAGCTTTGGGTTATGTACGGCATCATCCAAAAGATGATCGTTATTTGCATACAAAAGAACAACTGGAGAAACAAATTATGGTATGCTTAGCAGGGACTTGTGCAGAAGAAACATGGTACCAAAACCGATCAACAGGAGCGAAGAATGATTATGATCAAGCGATTCATTTATGTAAAACGATGATCGATACAGGTCTGTCTTCTTTGGGAATTGTTGATATAAGCTTGATTTCGACAGATGTATTGTCAAAAGAAGTGAGTAATATGTTGGATGCCCTTTACCAAAAAACATTGCAGTTAACAAAAAGTCATCAACCATTCTTTCAGGATTGTTTGAGCATCCTTTTAAAGGAAGAAAGATTAAGCGGAGATCAATTTCGTAAGTTGTTAAAACAAAAGCTTGTCAGTTAGAAAGGGAGTTACTCAGTGGAGGAAATTCAACACATTGCGGTAGTAGGCGGAGGCACGATGGGACAAGGTATAGCTGAATTATGTGCTTCTAAAGGGTATGATGTATTGCTTCTTGAAAAAACCGATGAATTAGCACAATATGCGAAAAGAAAAATTGAAATGAGTTTAGATAAAAAGTTATCTAAGTGGGGAATCACAAATGCAGAAAAGAAAATGACCTTATCGCGTATTGTGTTTACTTCTCAAATAGATTATTTAAAAACAGCTGATTTTGTAATTGAATCTGTTGTGGAAGACATGAATATAAAAAAAGAAATCTTTCAACTTTGTGATAAGCTATGCAGAGAAGATATTCTTTTAGCTAGTAATACATCTACATTGAGTTTAACTGAAATTGCAGCAGTTACCCACCGCCCTGAAAAAGTAATTGGATTGCATTTTGTTTACCCAGTAACCAAAAGACCGCTTGTGGAAGTAGTTCGAGGATTAAAAACGTCAGAGGAAAGCGTTGCAAGTCTTCGATCTCTATTGACAACTTTGCAGCTCACTGGAGTAGAAGTTTTTGAATCTCCTGGTTTTGTTACAACTCGGATGATTGTGTTGTTTATCAATGAAGCATGTAATATTTTAATGGAGGGTGTTGCAGGGGCTTCTGAAATCGACTTTGCTATGCGCAATGGATATCATTTTGCATTTGGTCCTTTTGAAATGGCAGATCGCTTTGGTCTAAATTCTGTTTTAGCTGCATTAGAACGGTTATATCGTGAATTTGGAGATCCAAAGTTCAGACCTGCACCTTTACTCAAAAAAATGGTGCGCGCAGGTCATCTAGGAATCAAAACAGGAGAAGGTTTTTTTCAATACGATCAAGATGGCAATCGTCTGTCAGAGAAAAAAGGAGAGTGATCTCCTTTTTTCTTTTTCTCTTTTTTTGCTCAGAAAAATGGAGTAGAATAACTTTCGTATGCTTATGATAACTGATATTAACCGGAAATTGCATTAGAAATGGAGCGGTTAGCTTTGAAGATATTAGTAATAAATTGTGGTAGTTCCTCGATAAAATATGAACTTTTTCAAATGAATGATGAAACAGTCATTGCCAGTGGTTTAGTGGAAAAAATCGGAACGGAAAGTGCAATTGTGACTTATCAAGTTACTGGTAGAGATGAAAAAATGGAAACGGCTGAAATTCTTGATCACCGTGAAGGTTTAAATTTAGTGCTGCGTCTGCTAATGAATAAGGAAGATGGAGTAATAAACAGTAAAAAAGAGGTGGTGGCAGTAGGGCACCGTGTTGTACATGGAGGAGAGTTCTTTTCTAGATCTGTTGTCATAGACAGTGAAGTGCGCCAAGCAATACGAAAAACAGTTGATTTAGCACCATTACATAACCCTCCAAATCTGCTGGGAATAGCAGCAGCAGAACAACAGCTTCCAGATGCAATCCATGTTGCTGTTTTTGATACAGCATTTCATCAAACTATGCCGAAATATGCATATCTTTATCCTTTACCGTATGTGTTATATACCAGACACAAAGTACGTCGATATGGTTTCCATGGAACATCTCATCAATATGTTTCCGAACAGGCAGCAAATTTTGTTGGAAAGTCATTAAAACAATTAAAAATTATTTCCGCACACATTGGAAATGGAGCCAGTGTAACAGCAATCGAAAACGGTATTTCTACAGATACAAGTATGGGTATGACACCGCTAGAAGGATTAATGATGGGTACTCGCTGTGGTGATATAGATCCAGCTATTGTGCCTTATATTATATCCAAAGAGGATTTAACTTTAAGTGAAATTCAATCCATGATGAACAAGCATAGTGGTTTACTTGGAGTTACGGGAATGTCCAGTGATATGCGTGAAGTGACAGAAGCAATGGAAGAAGGAAATCAGCAAGCGAAATTAGCTATTGATATGTATGTTTACAAATTAAGAAAGACGATTGGATCTTTTATAGCTGCAATGAATGGCGTGGATGTTTTGTTGTTTACTGCTGGAGTTGGAGAAAATTCCTCCTTTGTAAGGCAAGAGGTTTGTAAAAATTTAAGTTTTTTTGGCATAGAAATTGATGAAGAGAAAAATAATATTCGTTCGAAAAACATCAGACAGATCAGCACTCCGAGCTCGAATATTTCGGTTCTAGTTGTACCTACAAATGAAGAATTGATGATTGCAAGGGAAGCAAAATACCTAGTCGACCCATCATAATGGTGGTATGATTAAAAGCAAACAAACAAAATGGGGGATAGGGAAGACATGATTAAACTTTCCGATCGAGTGAAACAATTATCACCATCACCAACTCTAGCTATTACAGCGACTGCAAATGCGTTAAAACAACAAGGTAAAGCCGTTGTCGGATTAGGTGCTGGTGAACCTGATTTTAATACACCAGAACATATTTTGACTGCTGCAAAACAAGCAATGGACAAAGGATATACAAAGTATACTGCATCTGGTGGTGTCAAAGAATTAAAAGATGCAGTGATTACAAAATTTAAGCAAGAAAATAACTTAAAATATACATTGAAAGAAATTATGATAACAGTAGGCGGAAAAGAAGGACTATATAATCTATTTCAAGTTATTTTAAATGAGGGTGACGAAGTAATTGTACCTGCACCATACTGGGTGAGTTATATCGAACAAGTAAAATTAGCTAGTGGGAATCCAATCGTAGTAAATGGATTAGAGGAAAATGATTTAAAAATAACTGCTGAACAATTAGAAGCAGCTATTACGCCGAAAACAAAAGCGATTATTATCAATTCACCATCCAATCCTACTGGTATGATTTATAGCGAACAAGAATTACGCCAACTTGGAGATGTTGCCGTAAAACATGATTTACTAATCATTTCAGATGAAATATACGAGCATCTCATCTATGATGGAAAATCACACGTTTCGATTGCAGGTCTAAACGATGAATATTTTAAGCGAACTGTTATTATAACTGGAGTTTCTAAAACGTATTCGATGACAGGTTGGAGAATTGGTTATGTTGCAGGACCACAACCAATAATTCAGGCAATGACTGACCTTCAGAGTCACAGTACATCGAACCCGACTTCCATTTCCCAATACGCTGCAATTGCTGCTATAACTGGAACACAAGAACCTGTACATGTGATGCGTCAGGCTTTTAAAGAAAGAAGAGATTATGTAATGCATCGAATCCAGAACATATCTGGTTTCCGTTGTATCACTCCGCCTGGAGCGTTTTATGCATTTATTCACGTAAAAGACGCGATCGGTTCTTTTCATACTGTAGATGAATGGGCTACTGCTCTTCTAAAAGATGTTTTAGTTGCTGTAGTTCCTGGATCAGCTTTTGGAGCTGATTCGTATATCCGTATTTCTTATGCCACTTCCATGAAAAACTTGCGTGAAGCGTTTGATCGGATTGAACAGTTTGTTACTAATAATCATCTAGAAAAATCGGGTAGTCAGCGCATCTACCGATAATATTTCAAAATAACTGTATTGGTGTATATGGCAAAAAATCGATCCTTATGGGATCGGTTTTTTGTTTCTTTTTACATAAGAGTGTAGGGTTTTCTACATATTATAAGAGAGTGATTAAATAGATAAGCTGGGGTAAAGATCAATGGGCAATGAGTGGAAATTCATATATTCAAATATCACATTAAAAACAAAAAAAGTTACTTGGCTGCATAAATGGAATATGGAACTTCATCCCACTGATCAGCTTGTTTTGTTAGGCGGAGAAATAGAGCAGCAAATACCAATATTGTTTCTTCTTGGTGGTTATGTAAAACCAAATGAAGGGTCATTGTGGTTTCAGGATGAGAAAGTAAATAGAAAACTTCATCCTTCGATCGTCGGGATAGGGCCAACACCTCAATACACTCCTTTCTTTAGCGGACTACAAGTAGAAGAATCACTCATATATCAATGTAAATTATTTCAAATAGATAAGATAAAACCGAAGATAGAAAAATTAATGGCGCAATGGGACTTAAAAACCGTAAGAAAAGAACGTATAAGAGATTTACTTGAAGTAGATCGAAGAAGATTTGAGATAGCCATGGTATGTGTTCATTCGCCTAAGGCAGTTTTGTTGCAACAGCCAAATCATCATTTAATAGAAGGAAACTGGGAAAAAATATGGGATCGTCTTTTACAAATCCAATCAGAAGAAAAGTTTGCTCTTATATTTAGTACATTTGACCATAAGATTGCTTCTGCATGCAAAAAAATAATGAAATTGGAGGAGGTCGAGATAGGTTGATTATATGGACAGTCGCTAAAATACAATGGCTGCGATTATGGCGGAACAACCTTGCTCGACTTGCCATTATAGCCATTTTATTTATTCCTTTACTTTATTGTGGACTTTATCTTTATGCATTTTGGAATCCGTATGGTTCTTTAAATAAGTTTCCTGTAGCGCTTGTTATGGAAGATAAGGGAGGGTATTATCATGGAAAGCATGTCAATTATGGATCTGACCTAGCAAAACAACTTCAAGAAAAAATTGAATTAAAGTGGGAAAGAGCATCTTTCTCTAATGCTCAAAAAGGGTTGTCAGGAGATAACTATTATCTTGTAGTGCGAATACCTTCTGATTTTACGAAGCGATCTTTATCGATAACATCAAAAAAACCTGTGAAGTCACAGCTTATTTTCATTCGAAATGAAGGGAAAAACTATATAGCAGGTACGATCGCAAGCCGAATTGAGTCAGAGATGGCATCAGAAGTTTCCAATAAATTTACAAACGAGTATGTACAAAATCTATTATCCATCTTAATGAAAGCAAAGTCCGGTATTTCCCAAGCGGCAGAAGGGGCAAAAAAACTATCTATTGCTGCGGAGAAGATTTCACTGGGATTATTTCAGTTACAATCTGCTTTAAGTAAAGCTGCTACTGGAGCGAGCCAATTGGATAGAGGAAGCGACAAGTTAGTATCTGGCTCCGAGCAACTTGCCGATGGAGCAACCAAGGTAGCAGCGGGTACGGATCAGCTTGTATCGAATGTGAATTATTTTCATAATAAATTATCTCATTTACAGTCCGCGCAAATAGTGGATTTAAAGAAATGGAATCGTTATGTTACTCAGTTGCATTCGATAGTAGATGTACTAAAAACAAATATAGATAAAGCTATTTTCGATCATCCTGAGTTACAACCACTAAAAGTTCAAATCAATAATATAGAAAGTAAACTGGATTCACTAGATCAACTAGAAGGAAAAATTCATTCCGACATTCAAAATTTACAAACAAAATTCAATCAGTTAAATCAATTAAATGTAGGAGCCCATCAAGTTGCAACAGGAGCAAAACAATTAGAAAGCGGAATACAGGCATTCAAAAATGGAATATTTACATTACATAACGGATTAGAATCAATAAATAAAGTATTTCCAACATTACTAACTGGAGCAAAACAATTAGCGAATGGGAATAAAAAATTATCAGAGAAGTTAGCTCAAGCTACCAGTGAACAGCAAGCAGATCCAGTTACTTTGGCGAATATTATTGCTAATCCAATTGAAATATTGGATCAAAGTATTTACAAAGTTACATTATATGGAGTAGGCTTGGCTCCTTATTTTCTACCATTATCACTGTGGATTGGCGGATTAATGCTTTATTTCGCTATTCCAGTCAGCGAATTACGGTGGAGATTGTTTCCATCTCACCCTTGGTTCATTCAATTGGGGAAATTACTTACATTTGTCCCGTTTGGTCTTTTCCAATCATTGGTAACAGGAGCAATTATTCATTATGGGTTGGGTCTTCCAATCGAACAACCATTTTATTATTATTTATTTTTAATCTGCATTTCTTTTATGTCTATCGCGCTAATCGGAGCATTGATTAGTATACTAGGGAGTGGACCAGGAAGACTTATTTCTATTGTTTTATTAGTTTTGCAACTAGTTTCAAGCGGAGGGACATTTCCAGTTGCATTAATACCGCACATTTTTCAAGTGATAAGTCCTTTACTGCCAATGTCATATGGTGTAAATGGATTGCGTCATATTATTGTATATCATCAGCCAGATGAATTATGGAAACCATTCCTTGTTATTTTCTGTTTTTTAGCAGGCGCAGTATTGTTAACGTTTATTGTACAAAAGCGCTATTTTCGGTTATCAGAAATACAAGAACACGATGAATTAGAAGCTTCATAAAATGCAAACAAGTTTTCATTTCAAACTTAAAATCAAAAAATACGAACCAAAACAATAATGGATATGTTACCTAGAAAAAGTTTGATTGCTTAATCCACCTCACTAAAAGTAGTAAATACCTTTTTGAAAGAGTTATCAAACAATCGTTAGGAAAATATCTGACAAAGAGGTAGTCACATGATAAAAGTTAGCTTGCATGATGGACTTGATCATACAAGAACTATGCAAGTAGCCAATGTATTACCTATCTTACTCCCTTGATTAGACTTAAAGTAAATAAAAACAGGAATCAAAAAAAGACTAACTTATATCCTTAGAGAAGTTGGAAGTTAGTCTTTTCGTTTATTCTTAAAGGTAAAATCCACGTTTTGACAGAAGAACCACCATTGATAATGGACATCGAAGCTATCCTGATGTTTCCGATTTGATAGAAGTTGTCCCTATAAGGTTGATAAATCATTTCCATTTCTTCATGTCAACTGAATCTTGTCTCTTATCATGGAGTCATATTTTCATTCTCTTTTGTTTAATTAACCCCCTTGACTATAACGTTACGTCATAGTCTATAATCATGATCAAAGAAGAGAGAGGGTGGAAAAAGTGAATATAAAAGCATTACGCTCAGATAAAATATATCGCAAAGTTTTACAAGCTCCACAGGAAGAAAAAGTTGAACTACTCAGACAAGAAATGTTTGCTCCATTTATGAAAAAATGGGAAATACAACATATTCCTTTTAAAGCTGAGAAGCCAGATGATTTTGATGTTATTATATTGAACAATATGACAGGCATCTCACCTACTCAGATTACCAATGAGATTTCAACAGAATTAGAATTAATTTCGTCCGATTTCTTTTGGGATGAGTGTGAAGAAGCAGTTAAGAATAGCCTTCACTTATTTACAGAGCACGACGTGAATCTTCGTGTATCTGATTATTTATTCACTATTCTATTAGGGAATCCAAATAGCCCTTTCTTAATGATAAATGAGGGATATAGTGGCGATGGGGGTATTCCTGGCTATATTTTTGGTACACTTGTGCCAAATGAATATACCATACCTCGAATGAAGGCTGCATTAGCTCATGAATGTAATCATAACGTCCGCTATCAATTTATTGAATGGGATCATTTTGCCGTTACATTAGGTGAATTAATTGTGAGTGAGGGGTTAGCAGAAAACTATGCTACTTCTATTTTTGGAGAGGAGATGCTTGGACCCTGGGTATCGAAAACAGATAGGCAAACTCTTAATAAGCGTATTAAACCTGTGCTCAAGGAAAAATTACAACTCAGAGGCTTTCAAAATTTGGCACCATATCTTTACGGTGATGAATTAGCAAAACTCCAAAACTTAACACCAGTTAATATGCCTTATAGTGCCGGTTATGCCTGTGGATATTATTTAATCAAATACTATTTAGAAAAAACAGGTAAAACTATTTATGAAGCTACTATTACTCCTGCGAATGACATATTAGATAAAGTAAAAGGATTTTGGGATGAAGAAACAATTATTAGCAGTTAAAGATATTGTTCAAATTACAGGTATAACCAAGAGAACCTTACATTATTACGATAAGATAAATTTATTAGAGCCAACTCATCATACGGAAAATGGTTATCGACTCTATGATAGAAATAGTTTAGCAAAACTACAAACCATTTTATTTTTAAAGGAAATGGATTTTTCCCTACAAGAGATTAAGGATATTTTGAAATTCTCGATGAAAGAACAGAAACAGTTATTAAAAAAGCATAGCCGAACTTTATTGATAAAAAAACAACGATTGGAAACAATCATTACTGCATTGGACGAGTATGTATCTGGAAAAGATATCTATAATCTACGCATTTTTCATGATTCATCCATTTTACCATTACAAGAGCAGTATGCTCATGAAGCGAGATTCTTTTATGGAGAAACAGAAAAATACAAAGAATTTGAGAGGAAACTAGAAAAACTCACTCCAAGTGAAAAAGCAAACTTATTCTCTGTGTTCGAGCAAAACATGGAAAGTGTATTTAGAAGAATGGCATCCTGTCTAAACCAGTCTCCTTCTTCTGATGAAGTACAGCAATTAATTACAGAATGGAAAAGTAATTTTGAACAAACTATGGTTTGTGATTCTGAGATACTAGCATGTATTGCAAATACGTATAAATTTCATAATCGATTCAAAAATTATGTCAATCAATTTAGCAATGAAGACTTAGCTGATTTTTTATACAACGCTATTATGCATCATATCAATCAGAACAAGGAGGAATCTATAGGAGAGCCAATGGAACATGATCTGTGAGAATTTAAGTCCAATGGATGGGTAAAAAACATTTGCTAATGTGCGTTTTTCTAGAATAAAAAAATCCCAATTTCTCAATATATAATAAGAGAGATTGGGATTTTTCATATTGCCATTTCCTTTATGCTTTAAATTCGCATTTTTCTAACAGTGCCCCTATTATTCTTAGAAAATAATTTTATGTAAATGATAGTTAATTAGTTAGATAGGCTACACCTCTATTTTCTTCAAAGCAGACATATACATTTTGTCTTTTCTTTGCTTAGAGAACTGGTAACTTTGTTTTCTATGGAATAGATGGAGAAATCAAAAAAAATCAACCAGGAACAGGAAATTGCTATCCTCTGTCTTCAACTATTACAAAATAGTCTTATCTATATCAATAGGGGTAGGCACCGATTCTCACATTGAGGGGCCACTCTGGGAATTAATTAGGGGTACCAGGAAGATACGTGTAAAAATAGGACATATCCTAGGAATATTTACCAATTGAAATTTTTAGAGAGAAAAGCGGTCATCGTTAAAATATGACTTCCCTTGCCATTTTGACAAGGAAGTAGAGAACTAATTTGGGGATTGACGTTAGACAACTGTGAATGTCATCGAGTAACCATATGGACGGAAGTGACTATGATAAGTTGCGAGCTTTCCTTTTTCGAATTTCTTCAGTCCATTGTTCGGGTCATTAATAGTAAGAGTAGAACGTTGACTCTTCTCCAGTTTTACTGTGATCCCATGAAGGTTGTACTGATGTTTTACCATACGTTCCACAAAGGATGTTGCGAACTCTTTGTCAGAAGAAATTCGCTCGTTCAACTCTTTGCGCGATTTCACATCGACAATGTCCTTGATCTCTTCCCACAGACCAGACAACTTAGCTCCCTAGATAGTTTATTTATAGTACAACAATAGTTTAGCATGTCTTCTGTAGGATAAGAAACTATCTAGATAAAAAATATCGTAGAATCTGTATTCTGTGACACTTATGGAGCTAACCAAGCTCTCCATAGCTTATAAATTGGTTGCCTAACTAACTAAAAAAGTGACATAGAACTCATAGATAGAAATATTAAACAGCTTATGTCCTAAAATTACATGTATCTCCCCCGAACCCCATGATAGCAGTTTTTGCGTTATGAAGTATCATTGTCATAGATAAGCATTGTTACATAATAGGAGATACCTATGGTAAACTGTTGGTAAGTTAACCGCTTTAGGAAGGAAGGCTCATGATCATCGCTGTCGTGGATGCCCCCAGCACACTCGTCAAGTCGTTCAACTTCTTCATTACCGGAAGTGAGCTCGATCACATTCGCTCCTATCTGAAGGAGAAGGGTGTGAAGCTGGTCACCCAAGGAGGCTCTCTGGAGCGTTGGATCAGCGAAGGGTACTGTCTGGAGTTCCGGTACACTCCGCTCTACGGCTGGAGGGTGTGCGGCCGAGACAACTACTGCCCTGAACGAGCAATCGCACAGATTGAGCGGCTGGTGTTCGATCTCGAACGCCGTATGGAGCGAATCGAAGAGATGCGCAAAGTGGGTGCCCCGTATCAGGGATACATCTCTGGTCTGCGGATGTTCTTGAAGAAGCCCGTTCCCACCTCCTACGGCAATGCCGAGGTCGAGGAGTACATTGAGCTGTGGAAGTCCTATGTACAGGATGCGAGGGGGAAATACGGTATCTTCGCCTGAAGTGGGTCGTTCCCTAGGCACCTCCGTTCCAACACAGGAGCGGGCGGTGTCTGGGGGACACTGCTTTTAGGGGTAGTGACAATACGGGGACCCCTAGGTCGCATACCTGAGTAATTAGGAAAGAAAGAAGAAGAGATGATTAAAACACTTGTCATAAATAAAACTACCATTAAAGATATTGCCAGAATGGCCCCTCAATGTCCGAATGGGTGCCTTACCTCAATACGTTTAAAATCCAACATGTACTCCCAAAAAAGAATGGGCTGATCAGGCGAATTCCAATCGATCTAGATAAGAGACTTGCTGTATAGCTAACACATTCAAACGAATGTACCGACGCTCAAAATGTATCGGTATATTTCTTATTTTCTGACAAATTGCTCTTTGTCGTTCAGTTGCTGGCTTTGTCCCTATTTAGTAATTGACTATCTCGTTTTAGTACTGTATAGTTCTAATTATGAATAAACTAACTAATCATGATCATGTTATTCAAGTGGCAGCTGAATTGTTTCGTAATTATGGTCTTTCTTACACATCAATGGATGATGTTGTCAAACAAAGCGGTGTATCAAAATCCAATATTTATTATCATTTTAAAAGCAAAGATGAACTAGTTCTATCTGTTTTAGAAACATATATCTCAGTTCTTGAAACATCTTTCCAAAAGCAATTAGTCGAAAACCATGGATCGTTATTAGAAAAAATAAAACAATACACAGATATACTGATAGAAGAACTAACGGATCGAGACTGCATTGGAGGTTGCCCACTCATCTCTCTGATGGTAGAGGCAGGTAGAACGAATGAACAAGTCCGTGTTCGACTTGAGTTATTTTTTAAACAGCAAATTAATCATTTTACTCAACTTATTCAACAAGGAGCTGACCAAGGAGAAATACGCAATGATCTTCCAGCGAATATGCTGGCATCCATCTTTAGTTCATGGTTGGAAGGAATGTTAATGCTTATCAGTATCAACAGAAATGCCGATTCATTTCGAAAAGAGCGCGATACATTACTGAAAATGTTACAAATAACTTCTGCAAATTAATCAATTTTTTTTGATCTTCATTAGTACTGCTTAGTACTAAATATATATTCGATATACATTCTCTGGAGGAGTTCCGATGGAAAAAATTCAAAAACATATTTATAGAATCAACGGATTAATTATGGGAAATGTTTATGTAATTGAGGCTTCTGATGGTCTTACACTGGTAGATACGAGCAAACCAAATTCGGTTTCTCGAATCGAAAAGAGTCTTCAACGTGGTGGCTTTCAGCTCAATGACATTAAACGAATTCTTCTTACACATGCTCATTGGGATCATATTGGTAGTCTTTCTGAACTACAAGCAATAACTGGAGCAAAAGTGTATGCGCATCATCGTTACGAGAGTGAAGTGATTCGTGGAGAGAAAAAGCCTCGATATGCTTCTCCTTCTGAACTAGGAAGATTTGATCGTTTCGTTTATAAGTATTGGCTTAAGCCTATGCTCAACCATCAATTATCTGTACCTGTACATTATGAAATTTCAGAAGGTGATCGATTAGATGAAGTATTTCCGGGTCTAGAAGTTATCGATTTACCTGGACATAGTCCAGGTCATTGTGGTTTTTGGTGGGAGGATCAACGACTTTTGATTGGTGGTGATATTCTAATGAATTTACCCTCAGATCATCTAACATTACCACTAATTGCAGCTACTCCGAATCTCAAAGAAGCTAAACAATCCGTCCATAAAATAAATGATATGAATGTAGAAACACTTTGTTTAGGGCATGGCAGACCGATTATTCGAAATGCTGCTACAAAGATCCGCAAGTTTGCAAACAATATTAACTAGTAACACCTAGTGATACGGAAAATCAACTGCGTCACTTCGGTAAATCAGGACAACGCAGTTTATATCAGAAAACGAATTTGCACCCTTACTTAAAGCGAACCAATAAATACTTCTTTTCTTAAAATAAAAAACATAGGATTTCATTCCTATGTTTTTTGCCATTGTTTTGTTACTTCACGAATCTTGTCTAATTGCTCCCAATATGCTTTTAATGCTGTTTCACCTTCATGTGTTATCTGTATAGTTGTTTGCGGAATTTTTTTCCGAATATAGTTTTTATTGATTAGAAGGTATTCTGCTCTTTCCAATTTGGAGAGATGGCTTGATAAATTTCCTTTGGTGAGTCCCGTTAAATCTTGTAAAAACAAAAATTCTGCCATCGAACATGCTTCCAATGCGCTCATGATAGCTAGCCTTGCAGGTTCATGAATCAATTTATTTAATTTTGCCATCTCTTGAAAAGGCATCATCTTTTCTTTCACCTCTTTAAACCAGTTTGCAAATCAGATGAGGAAAAAAATACCGGTTTTTTGGTATAATTAGATTATCTTTACTTTTCATCCTCGTCTACTATTTTAATCCGAGACAGATGATCATGCATCTGTGCCCGAATACCTTGTAAGTAAATTTCTCTAAGTTCCTTTTGTTCTTTTACTTCTTCTTCAGATAATCCAACATCCTTTTTTTTATTTGCTAAATAATTAATACGCGCAATTAATTCAGGTGTTATCACGATCATACACTCTCCTTCAACAAGAGTGTACCAGAAGAGCAGCAGGAAGGAAACGGAAAAGATGAATGCTATCATTTATACACGTGTAAGCACACAAAAACACACACAAGATTCTAGTTTAGCGAGGCAGCAGGAGGAGTTGTCTTTATGGGCGAATGAGTTAAATATGAATGTATTACAAAGGATACAGGAAAAGCATAGTGGATATGATTTGAACAGAGAAGGATTATACCAAATGTTAGAAATGATAAAAAAAGAAAAAGTAGATGCTGTTCTCGTTCAAGATGATACGAGACTTGGTCGAGGCGAGGCTAAATTGGCTGTGATTCACCAATTGCATCGAGCTGGATGTCGTATATACTGTAAGATGCATGGCGGTGAATTAGCGCTAGACGCAGGAGAATCGACTGTTTTACATATTATCTCTAAAGTAGAAGAGCTGCAAAGAAAAATGATGAATCAAAAGATTAGTTGGGGAATGAAACGAGCAGTAAAAGAAAAAGGCTATAATCCAGCCAAAAATTTAAAGAACCAGGGTTTGGGAGGAAGAGAAAAGAAAGAAGTTCCTATCGAACAGATTGTTGCATTGAAACAAAAGAAGCTCACCTACGAGGAAATTTCTGCGACTTTAAAGGGATTTGGATTTGACGTATCTCGAGCAACAGTACATAGAAGATACAAGGAATGGCAAGCAGAACAGGAGGAATTACAAAATGGATGACAATTTATATCAATCGTTTACAGAAGCTTTTGGTCCTCCCAGTTTTGAGAAAAAAACACAAAACCACATGCGATATTTCTTGAATCAATACGCAGATGAAATTATTCAAGATCGTTTAGGCAGTATTTTTGGCATGAAGCGTGGATTGTCCAGAGAACCGAAAGTATTATTCGCTAGTCATTTGGACGAAGTCGGCTTCATGGTTATTCGAATTACCCCCAAAGGTTTTATACGTTTCCAAACGCTTGGCGGCTGGAGTCCAAATGTGCTTCCTGCACAACGGGTAGAAATTATGACGCAAACCGGAAAATGTCTGACAGGTGTGATCGGATCAGTTCCTCCTCACCTTTTACCAGAAGATAAAAAGGGAAAAGGTCCAGATATTAATTCAATGTTTATTGATATAGGAGCAAGTAGTGAAGAAGAAGTTCATGAATGGGGAATATCTATAGGAGATCCAATCGTTCCTGTGAGTCCATACACTCCCTTATTGAGCGGAAAAAGAATACTAGCTAAGGCTTGGGACAACCGATTTGGCTGTGGCTTAATCGTGGAATTACTGCGCTCATTAAAGGGGAGTAGACTGCCTAATACCTTATATGCAGGAGCAACTGTCCAAGAAGAGGCTGGTCTTAGAGGAGCAAATACATCTGCAAATTTGATCAAACCAGATGTTTTCTTTGCAGTGGATGTTGGCCCTGCCGGTGATACACCGGGTATAAAAGATGCATTTGGTGAGATAGGAAAAGGGGTGCTCATTCGTATTTACGACCGATCGATGATCACTCATCCCCAAGTTCGGGATTTTCTATTGGATATCGCGGAAACCGAACAAATCCCTTATCAATTCTTTATATCAAAAGGTGCGACAGATGCTGGGGTTGTACATTTATCTGGAGAAGGGGTTCCATCCGCAGCCATTGGCATTTGCGGTCGTTATATTCATTCGCATACAACAATTGTCGATCGTGATGATATCGAAGCGGCAGAAGCATTTGCAAAAGCCATTGCGAAAAGATTAGATAAAACAACGATGGATTCGTTTCTGAAATACTAGTCAAATGAATATTCCGCATCTCGGACATCTGTTTCGGGGCTGATAGCTTCTATTGAAATGAAGCCATTTTTTACATCTGGCACAATACTTTTTCATGTCATTGATGTGATTTGGTCGGTAAAGAATGTCTTTCACTCCGTGTTTTGGCATCATACCAACCGCTTTCTCTTGTTGAATACTTTCCCTGTAGTTACCATTATAATAAAAAAGGAAACATAAGATAAGGAAAAGAAAGGTGGATTTCAATGAAAATGCTTGTTATCAATGGGAGTTCTCGAAGAAATGGAAATTCAGCATTTCTTACTAATGTTTTGCTGAAAGATATCGATCATTCTCATTTGTATTTAAACGAATATCAGATCAACCCAATTATCGATCAAAGGCATGAACCTAATGGATTTGATGCAGTTCATGATGATTACGAAAGCGTCATTCAACAAGTTTTGGAACATGATATTCTTTTATTTGCTACTCCTCTTTATTGGTATGGCATGTCTGGGTTGATGAAAAATTTTGTTGATCGTTGGTCACAGTCTTTACGAGATAAAACAATCGATTTTCGCGGGGAAATGGCAAAAAAACAAGCATTTGTATTGATAGTTGGCGGAGATCGAATACATATCAAGGCACTTCCTCTTGTTCAGCAATTCCAATACATTTTTGATTTCATGAATATGAATATGATCGGATATCTCATCGGACAAGGAACAAAACCAGAAGAAGTTCAAAACGATCGACGAGCATTGGAGAATGCGGAGACGTGGAATAAAAAAATCCTAGAAATGATAAAAAGCAGCTGACAGCTGCTTTTTTTTACTCTATTCATTAGTAATAATAAATAAGGTGAGATCCACACAGATGTTCTTGTGGATTAATTTATGTTAATTACAAATTAAAGGTAGAAGGCTCAGTGACAGGGTTCCTACCATTAGATATGAATCTACTAAAATAGGCTTTTGATATCCGATAAGGTCTTATTGAACCTTTCAGGTGTTGGACAAAAATGGCCAAATTCTACGAGTAATTGTCCGCTGTCATTTTTTCTTCCTAATCCCTAACACATCCCATGTATTCCCCCAATCTTTCATAGCCTCGAAAATGGGACGAAGAGTCTGACCTTTTTCTGTTAGAGAATATTCCACATGTGGTGGAATTTCGGAGTAAATCACTCGTATTATAATTCCTTCATTTTCTAACTCTTTTAAGTGCAGCGACAGAGTTCTAGGACTAATTCCATTTAAAGACCTTTGCAAATCACCAATAGGTGAGAACCCTCACCACATCCCATATCAATTAAAGATATTGTTCCCATAGCAAACATACTTATTTATGATTTCAGCAATCGCCTAACTTAGTGGTCTGAAAAAACCATCCTCTGCAATAAGTTGTCTTCGTGCTTCGAAAAGCTCTTTACTGTACTTCGTTTTTATTGGATGAGTTATCAAGTTGATATATCCTTGCTTAGTAAAATCAGAGGTATTTCAATGAATAAACCCAAAAAGTTTATTGAAACCAAAGAATATAAACGGTTTGCTGAATTTTGTGATGCTTGTATAAAGTATAAGTACATTGGTATTTGTAATGGTTTACCTGGTGTGGGTAAGACTTTGTCCTCTCGATACTATTCAATTGATATTGTCGTTTCGAATCTTTAATGTCATTTGTAGTCTCATATGATTTTTCTTTTCTCGTGATGATTTTACTTATCTTTCAATTAACTGGCTGCGAGGTATCTGATTTTTACATCAGGCACCTCGCAGTGTCTGAAAAATCAAGGATCGTTATAAGTAGTACCAAAGGTTTTGTCATTCTTTTTTCAGCTCTTACGTCTAGTTGAAGAATAGATCAAAGCGTAGCTCCACCATCTACTACAAGGGTGGAACCTGTAACAAACGAGGATTCATCGGATAATAACCACAAAATACCGTTGACTATTTCTTTTAACGTACCCATTCGTTTCATTGGAATCATATTGGTTAAATGAGTGAGACGAGTTTCGTCTAGTTGTTCCGCTTTTTCTGTTTTGGTTGGCCCTGGAGCAATTGAATTAATTCTTATATTCTGAGAAGCTACTTCCAAAGCAGCTGATTTGGTGAGCCCTTCGATTGCAAATTTTGATGCTGAATATGCTGTAGATGAAGCAAGAGCTTTAACCCCTGTGATGGAAGAGACATTAACGATTGCCCCAACTCCGTTTTTCAGCATGTGTTGAATTTCATATTTCATACATAAAAATGTACCAAGTACATTTGTTTGTAACACATTTTGAAAAACCTCCATTTTGGTCTCAATCAAAGGGGTGGGTAACTGAGCTATACCCGCATTATTTACTGCAAGATCAAGTTTTCCATGTCTATCAATAATGGATTGAATAACTTGTTTCACATTTTCTTCCTGACTAATATCCAATTTGACGAATTCTGCTTTGTTACCACTCATTTGAATCTCATTAACAACTTCTTGTCCCACTTTTTCTCGACGAGCTCCGATTACAACTGTGGCACCTTTTGCTGCTAAGGTGATAGCAGCTGCTTTTCCTATCCCACTTGTTCCACCAGTCACAAAAACCACTTTGTTTTTCATCTCTATCGTTCCCTTTACTATTATAAGTTTTGAAGTTTTCGCTAAATTCGTCATAAATGGAGGCATTTCCGTAAATTGCTATGTTTTATGACAAATAAGCCGTGTCTGTTGGCGTTTTTTTATATTGCTTCTATTTTCAAACTGACGCAATGATTTGTTTTCAAATACATCCTAGAGCAATTTCTTTTTATTAAATAAAATCCATAACTTATTTCAAAATGTACAAATCGTCGACGTACATACCCTTATGCCTCTTCAGTCACAATCGTATATGCCAATTTTCGGAAATGAAATTTTTCTGCATTTCTTCTAAGTATTGAATGAGAACCGAAGAGTTTATAGAATAGTACACCCTCTTTCCTTTTCTATGTTCCTTAATTAAATTCACTTCGCGCAATTGTTTGAGATGGTAAGACAATTTTGATGGTGAAATATCCTTTAACTTTTTATGAATATCTAAGTAGGGGCAAATTGCTTGTGGATATTCTGGATGTGGTGGAGACTCACAAGTATCATCATGCCCTTTAGCAATTAAGTTTAGAACTTCCAAACGAATTGGATCACCTAGTGCCGCTGATTTTTTTGCAAATGCTAAAAAGTTATTTTCCATAAGAGAAGTATATCACAAACTGATTGACATTCCAAAAAAAATTGGTATATCATTTGATCATTCCAAAAAAAATCGAAATGAAAAGAAGGTACTCTTATGACAACAACTTCATTGTCAGATATACCTGCAGACGAGAATTTATCTATCAAGCCAATTTAGGGACAATTGTTTGCAATCGTAATCGGGATGTTCATGGTGTTTTTAGATGGTACAGCCATGAATGTTATGATCCCTAACCTGATCAAAGAATTAAGCAGTTCCTATACTACTGTTCAATGGACCATTACTGGATATATTTTAGCTCAAGCTGCTGTGATCCCTCTAGCAGGATGGTTATCTGATCGCTGGGGAGCCAAGCGAATATTTCTTATATCCATTATCCTGTTTTCCATTGGTTCTCTTTTATGTAGCTTTGCACAAAGTATTGATCAATTAATTACTTTTCGTATTTTACAAGGTTTAGGTGGTGGGATGGTTATACCAATTGGTTTCGCAATGATCTACCAACTAAGCCCATCTGGTAGAGTCGGAACAGTAATGGCGTTTGTTAGCATCCCAAATATGTTGGCACCTGCGCTAGGGCCTGTACTCTCTGGTATTTTAGTAGAATCAGCTTCTTGGCACTGGGTATTTCTTATTAATGTACCCATAGGAGTTATTGGTCTATTGATAGGTATGCAAAAACTTCCTAAATTCCAAAGAAAAACAGCAGCAAAATTGCATATAATCGGTTTATTCCTTGCTCCAATAGCATTCACTGGAATATCATATGGAATTAACTTCGGAGCAACAAACTGGGAATCAATCTATACTATCGGGGGACTAGCAGTAGGAATCATTGCGTTGATCTCATTTGCTGTAACCCAATTACGAACGGAGCATCCCATATTAGAATTGCGTGTTTTACAGTCAGCTAATTTCACAAAAAACATTTTTGTACTGTGGTTCGTAATTATTTTACATGTCGGAACACAATTTCTAGTGCCCCAACTATTGCAAGTAGTTAAAGGTTTAAATCCATTTGAAACCGGATTGATTATGTTGCCTTATGCTGTTATTTTAGAGGTATTCATGCAGTTTAGTGGACGTCTTTATGATCGATTTGGAGTTCGTGGTTTAGCTATCATTGGTTTAGTAATTTTAGCGGTAGCAGACTATTTATTTTCTCAAGTCTCATCCCAAACAACTTTAAGTTTCATTTTACTTCCTTTTATTTTCCAAGCAATTGGTATGTCATTCTGTATGATGCCGCTAAGTACAAATTTATTGAAAGTTGCTCCACAACATTTAGTGAGTCGAGTAAGTTCTTTATCCAGTTCGATGCAACAAGTTATGTCTTCCTTTGCCATTGCAGGGTTAACAACGATTTTAACCAGAACTTATCGAAGCATAGGAAATGGCACCCATCTGACAGCTTGGACACATGCTTTTCATTTTACTTTTTCTGTTCTAATTGTTCTTTCTCTGTTAGGCGTGATTTTGGCTACCACAATAAAAAATAAATGAATGTTTAATTGAGTTCTGGTGCAAAAAATCAAAAGAAAGAGCATACTGGAAACATTTTTTAAAGGACGTGTGGATGGTATGAAATCTCAGAATGTGGGATCGTTGTGAAGTAAGGAGCCAAGCGTCAAAGACGACCCCCAAGTAGAAGTAACAACCACATATAGAAAGCTATCGGAAGGGAACAAATAATCACTCCGTACTCCATTAAAGAGCCAGAGTGTTGAACATCACGTCTAAAGGAAATTGGAATGAATGAAGAAATTGTGAAAAATTTCACTAAAGTAACGGGGCAGGTTAATAAGAAACAATTTGAATAGTCAACAAAAAAACAACCCAATAACCATAAATTGGGTTGTTTTTTTGTTGACATAAAATATATCCTAATGTTAGGATAAAAAAGCACTAAGTTTAGGATAAATAACTTTAGGATAAAAGGAGAGAAAAATAAATGCCTCTTTTATCAATTATTCTTCAAGTCATATTAGGATTAGGATTCCTAATGTTTGGGTTTATGAAGTTTGGTTCAAAGCAAATGGTGGATGAATTTGGGCGTTATGGGTATCCAGGAAGTTTTAGGATATTTACAGGTCTGGTTGAAGTTATTGCAGCATTATTAGTTATCTCAGGTATTTGGAATGATAAGTTAGCTGCGTGGGGTGGTTTATTTATTGTTGGGACAATGCTTGGGGCAATTTTCACACACATCAAAATTAAAGATCCTGTAAGCAAAATGATGATGCCGATTGTTTTATTCATTCTTGGATTAATTGTATTACTTACAACTTTTGGATCATTGCTTTAAGCCATTAACATAAAGGAGAAATTATTATGGATATTAAAATTATTAAACCACAGGACCAAGCAAACTATACAAAAAACCAAGATAACCTAAATTAAATTTTTAAAATTATCGTAATAGGAGGTGCGATGAATGTATCAAGGAGATGAACAAAGTCAGTTGGATTTGAGGTTGTTTCGTGTTTGGATGAAAACTTCCCAAGCTATAACTGAAAATATGCTGAGAGATATTGAAAGTCATAATATTAGTCGGGAAAATTTTATGATCCTTGAATTGCTTTACAGTAAAGGTCCACATCCTGTCCAAAAGATCAGTGAGACGTTCTCTATTCCTAGTGGAAGTATCACTTATGTAGTAGATAAGTTAGAAAAGAAAGGGTTAGTAGAAAGACTACCAAATCCTAATGATCGAAGGGCTTCTAATGTGGTCATAACAGAAGAAGGAAGAGCATTATTTGACGAGATTTTCCCGAAACACGTTGCAACCATTTCAGAAAATTTATCTTTTGTAACTAAAGAAGAGAAAGAGCAGTTAATTTATCTATTAAAGAAAATAGGAATGGGTGCACAAAGTTTACAAAAAATAACAAATAAAACATGGAGGAGAAAGAAATGAAATGGGTTATTCGTATTATTCAAGGATTACTTGTGGTTGGTTTTGCAGCTTTTGGTGTAATGAAGCTAACAGGAAATGCCATGCAAGTTCAAACATTTGAAGGTTTTGGTTATCCGTTAGGATTCATGTATTTTGTAGGTTTCTGTGAAGTATTAGGGGCAATTGGACTTTTGGTTGGATTTTGGAAAGAAAGAATTGCTATTCTAGCTTCGTATGGACTCGTATTACTGATGGCTGGTGCTGTGTTTTCACATTTTAAGGCTGGACAAAGTATAGGATTAATTATGCCTGCCTTGGTCTTTTTTTTCTTAAGTCTGGTTGTTTTACTTGGAAAAAGAACAGGAACTTTAAGTAAAAACCTGTGAAAAAGAACTTTGGTTTTTATTGTACAAGGTTCATACTTGTTATCAAAAGTTCTTTATAAAATAGATTTTAAAAAAATAATAGGTAGTTATTAATATGGGGTTTCTATCCAAATTATTTGGAAATTCAACTATAAAGGAGAAAGAAAAAATGTCAAATAACAAATTAAATATCGGGATTATTTTAGGTAGCACACGTCAAGGTCGTTTAAGTCCTCAAGTCGGAAAATGGGTAAAAGAAATTGCTGATAAACGTGATGAAGCAAATTTTGAAATTGTAGATATTGCTGATTTCCAATTACCTTTTTTAGGAACAACCGATGGAACCGAACAAGGAATTGCAGCTTGGAATGAAAAACTTGCCAGCTTGGATGGATTCGTATTTATCGTTCAAGAATACAACCACAGCATTACAGGAGCATTAAAAAATGCAATTGATTTTGCTCGTGAATCCTGGAATAATAAGGCAGCAGGTATCGTGAGTTATGGTTCAACTGGTGGAGCTCGTGCTGCTGAGCATTTACGTGGAATCATGGGTGAATTAATGATTGCTGATGTTCGAGTACATCCTACATTGTCCTTATTTACTGACTTTGAAAACTATACTACATTTAAACCAGCTGACTTGCACCTTAATAATGTAAATGAAATGCTTGATCAAGTTGTTGCTTGGAGTGGTGCATTAAAAGCTTTAAGAAAATAATCAAATATATATTGAACTGGAATTCGAATATCATATACTACCTAAAAGTAGTGTTTGATATTCGTTTTTTATTTACAGTGTCAGTTTACTTGATAATAACATTGTGAATAATTGCACTTAAACTAATGGGGTCTTTACTTCAATAACGATATTCAACAATCGGGCGCTTTAATGGAGTAACTTAAAATTTTCTAAAAAAATGCTGAGAAATTAGGCTTTTTAATATGAGAATTTCCTTAACGTTGTAAATCCGCATTTTCCTGACGCTACCCCCAATAGGAGAAAAAGATCCAAAAAAAAGGGGCTAAGGATGAAAAAAAGGGACATAGAATTCAATGAGTTTCAAATCTACCTTTTCGAAAATCGAAAGCATTCTCCACAACAGTCAAACGGTTGTTGGACTTTCTGTGGCCTCTCTTCTAAACTTCTACAATTTATTGCACAATTAACGGATCAAGGACAAGTCAAAGCTGTCATTGCTAAAACATACTCTTTACAGGAAGTTCAACAAGCTCATGAACTGAGCCAGCTTGGGCATAGGTGGGGAAGAATTGTACTTCATATTGGTGATTAATCAAATCGTATTCTAGTCTTAGTAAAACGTCACCGTCTTCTCAAGCTTCTTCCCATAAATAGAAGAAGGAGCTAACTTTTCAATTTAAATGAAATCTACGACCTATATTTATGATGGTCGATTTCATAGCTCCATCGATTCGCAATCCACTGATTAAAGTAGTTCATTTTATGAAGCAAGCTTTTAAGAAAAATAAGCCATTATGGTTTTGTATGGCTTGTAATCGTCTGCAAATTTACACGTAGCAGACTTCATTTTCAAGGAAATTATGGTGTTCTCTTATCCTCGGTGACTTCCTTCTAATCATAAACATAATATTTTTATCCTATATACCATTCATATAAAGAACAAAATAATAGTTTACAATTAAAGATAATGGGAAATATTTCAAGTGTATGGCATTTACCTCAAAGGAGGTCTTACCATGTCTCATCGGAAGCTGCTTTGGCTGGCTGGATTTGGTTTTTTGTTTGATTCTATGGATGTAGGAATACTTTCTTTTATCATTGCAGCAGTTAAATTAGAGTGGAATCTTAATCCAGAGGAAATCGGTTGGATCGGGAGTATCAATTCCATTGGTATGGCAGTGGGAGCATTTGTATTTGGATTGTTGGCAGATCGAATTGGCAGGAAACCTGTATTCATGATCACATTATTATTGTTTTCAATCGCCAGTGGGTTAACCGCTTTTACAACTGCACTTTGGCTTTTTATGGTCTTTCGATTTGTGATTGGACTGGGTTTGGGAGGGGAACTTCCTGTGGCTACTACGCTTGTTTCTGAATCTGTCCCAGATTACAAACGAGGAAGAACGGTCGTGTTATTGGAAAGTTTTTGGGCAGTCGGATGGCTAGTGGCGGCTATTATTTCCTACTTTATTATCCCGAAGTATGGATGGCAGACAGCCATGATATTAACAGCTTTACCGGCGTTTTATGTCCTTTATCTCCGCAGTAAACTACCCGATGATCCAATAGTAGAGGCTAGATCAAAGCAAGTGGGTATTTGGAATCAGATCCAAAAAGTATGGGAAAAGCCTTATCGACGGCAAACCATTGTATTATGGGTGTTATGGTTTTGTGTCGTATTTTCTTATTATGGTCTATTTCTATGGCTTCCGAGTGTCATGGTATTAAAAGGGTTTACTTTGATTAAGAGCTTTCAATATGTATTGATTATGACCATCGCACAATTACCTGGTTATTTTACGGTAGCTTGGTTGATTGAGAAAATAGGGAGAAAACCAATTTTGGTGATCTTTTTATTAGGTACAGCAATTAGTGCTTATTTTTTCGGAAATGCAGATACACAAATGGCATTACTTATTTCTGGAATTTTCTTATCCTATTTTCATCTGGGTGTTTGGGGAGCAACATATGCCTATACTCCAGAACAGTATCCTGATGAAATACGAGCAACTGGAGCAGGAATGGCTGCTTCTTTTGGAAGAATTGGCGGAATTATCGGGCCGCTTCTAATCGGTTATCTTGTCGCTTCTCATACAAGTGTGTCTACTATTTTTCTCTTGTTTGGGATTGCAACTTTTCTTGCTTTGGTAGTAGTCGGCTTGTGGGGAAAAGAGAGCAAACCAGAACCAGAAAGTGGAAAATGAGATTCATTGACGTAAAACCAATTGGTTTTATATAATTCATTATGCAACCAGTTGGTTTTATATTTAAGGAGGTATTTTTGTGTCAGAGGCATTTCTATCCGCAATAACGAAAACCGTAATATACGATGCATCAATCAAAAAAGTATGGTCGAAAGTATCAACAGCAGAAGGAATTTCCTCATGGTTTATGCCGAATGATTTTCAACCAATCATAGGCCATACGTTTCATATTCAATCTCCATTCGGTCCATCTCCGTGTAAAGTGTTAGCTTATGATCCACCGAACCAGCTTTCTTTTTCCTGGGACGAAGATGGGTGGATAGTTACTTTCACTTTAAAGGAAGTAGATGGTAAAACGGAATTCACTCTTATACATGATGGATGGAAAGGTCCAAACGATATTGTTCCAAAAGCAAAACAAAAACAAGAAGTAATTCGTAAAACGATGAGTGATGGCTGGAGCGTTTTACTGAATTCTAGTCTACACAAGGTAGTGGAAGAATAGTGTCTAAAGCTGAAAAAGCGGACATTTTTCAAGCTATCGCTGATCCTACTAGAAGAAAATTATTATTTTTGCTCTCCAAAAAAGAGATGCCTATTTCTGAAATTAGTAGTCATTTTGCCATAAGTAGAACGGCAGTCTCGAAACATTTAATCATTTTATATGATGCTAATCTAGTTCATAGTAGAAAATCAGGTAGGGAAAAGCGATACAAACTTCAAGCTGAGAATCTAAAAGAATTAAAAGATTGGCTTGCTTATTTTGAACAGTTTTGGGATAACAAACTTGCTAAGTTACAATACTTGCTTGAAAAAGATGGGGAATGAGCACTTTTTGAAAAACTTCCATAAAATATGGAGGTTTTTTCTTATTTCTTTTTCCTCTTGGTGGAGCGATTCATGTAGGGGTATGGCAGCCAAAAGCGAAATACGGGGCCATTTGCAAATATATTCCAATTGAAAAGAATATTAATAGCTTATTGCATCTTAATATCCTTTGCGTTAATTAGCAACTTGATAAATTGGCATGTCAAATTGTAAATCAGGTGGTTGTCGATCAGGATCAAGTCCATACTTGCCAAAACGATTCACATTAGCTGTAATGTATGGACTTATCTCACTTAATAGTTCCTCATCCAATTCGTTACCTTCTTGGTGATATTCATGTAAAATTCGTGTTAATGCAAACACGTTGTAAAAGATGAGACAATTAGCTACTAAGTGATTATCGTTTAATTGACTTGACAAAATTTTTTATTCACTGTAAACTTACATTGTAAATTTACAATGTAAGTTTACGGGTGAAACACCACCAAAGGAGAAGAATCTATGGAAAAAATAGATCGTAAACGATCACTAACTCGGCAAAAGGTACTAGAAGCTGCTTTACAATTGATAGATCAAGAAGGATTAGAAAGTTTAAGTATGCGAAAACTGGGAGCAGCATTAGGTGTGGAAGCGATGTCCCTTTATAATCACATCGCAAATAAAGAAGAGTTGTTTGATGGAGTTATTGAAATTCTTTTATTACAAGTACCATTCTCAGAAATATCAGATTCATCGCCACATGATGAATTATGGGTTTTTGCACATAACTTTCGTAAAGTTCTACGTGAACATCCACGTGTAATGCCTTTATTTGCATCACGTCCATTACGAACTCCTGCATCCCTGTCCATTTTGGAACGCCTCATGGATACACTCCATCGTGGAAATATACGTGGAACTCAAGCGATCTATGTACTAAATAGTATGGTTGGTTTTATTATTGGTCACGAGCTACTTGATGTGGGCACAGTTCTATTTTCTAGCGTAAAGAAAGAGTCTCATTCAGAATTGTGGCAGAATCTCCCCGAAAATAAGTACCCCATTCTCCATGATTCGATAGCAGATATTGAACAGTGGAATCCAGATCAACAATTTTGCTTTGGCATACAAGCACTTTTGAAAAGTGTTACATGATTACTTCTAACCGATTGGTTTATAAAATATGAACGTCAACAAGAAGGAGAAAAACAACATGACTGATTTCGATCTTGCTCATTGGCAAAATCGTCTCGATAAGTTACGTGCTAATAATTATGTCCCTGGTGCATCATTGGCGGTACTTGTGGACGATGAAATACACGAATTAGCTAGTGGTGTACTACACCGTGGAACTGGTGTAAGTGTAACGACAGACTCTGTATTTCAGGTGGGTTCGATAACCAAAATTCATACAGCAACACTAGTAATGCAATTGGTTGAATCAGGTGAATTAGACTTAGATGAACCCGTTATAAATGTGTTACCAGGGTTTGAAACCGCGGATAAGATTGCTACTAAAAACATCACTATTCGACAACTACTCAGCCATACGAGCGGTTTAACCTGTGATTTTACCCATGATACAGGTCGAGGAGACGACTGTTTAGCACGTTATATAGAGGCTAGCAAAAACATAGCTTTGGATTGTCCACCAGGCATGGCGATTTCCTACAGCAGTGTTGGATACAACGTGTTGGGACGTATTATTGAGGTTGTAACAGGACAAACTTGGGACGATGCACTTAAGGATAGATTGTGTACTCCACTTGGACTAGATCATACCGTTACATTACCAGAAGATGTCCTGCGATTTCGATCAGCAATGGGTCACTTAGGATTACCAGGGCAAGATCCAGAACCATGTTTAACTTGGAATCCATTACCTCGTTCATCTGGCCCTTATGGTGGTGTTCTCTGTGCTACTGCTGCAGATATTGTTCGATTAGCAAAAATGCATTTAGATGGAGGAATTGCTTCTGATGGAACTCAACTTTTGGCATCAGAGATGGTGTCTGCAATGCAAACACGTGAAGTCAATTGCGTGGATAAATGGACGTTTAGCTCTGATGGTTGGGGATTAGGATGGGCATTGTATGATTGGGATGGTGTTTTTGGATTCGGCCATGATGGTGCTACAATCGGACAGTATGGTTTTTTACGTGTAGCACCAGAAGCAGGAGTTGCAATCGTTTTGTTGACGAATGGTGGAGGTGCGCAACAGCTTTATACTTCCTTATTTCAAGAACTTCTAGATGAGCTTGTAGGTGTGAGAATACCAGATTCCTTCTCACCACCAAAAAAACCTATCTCTGTAGATTTCAAACGGTTTATCGGTACTTACAAGCGAGAAGGCATTGTTATCTCCATCACAGAACAAGACAACAAAGCACATTTTGTGGGGAAATTCGTTGATGGTATGAAAGGTTTTGCACCTCCGCTAGAGACGAACCTCACACCAATATCCGATACGGTATTCGCTGCATCCTTTGGTGAGAATTGGCTACCTGTGGTGTTCTCTACTCTTCCAGATGGAACTGAATACGTCTTACTTGGTATGCGAGTCGCTCAAAAGATTAAGTAATTTAGCATCTATAGGAAGAACAACTGAGATAGTGCAAATCAGAACACGAGATAAAAAAGTTAAATAAATCCACTTGTCCTTTTAAAGAGATCATTAGGAATTAGGAAAATGCTAAATCACTATATGCTAATGATAAGTAACAAATAACTGTGTATTTTCACTAAGCTGTAATGTATTTTAAAGATAATCTCTGATTCATATTTAATTGAAACGTTCCATAGGGATTTACATGACCATAGATCAATGGAGTCAACGCCCGATAGTCTTCTGGCTCTAATTTCCTGTAGTAGTTGTTTATTATTTTCCAATAGTACTTCTTGTATCATAAGAGTATTAATCAAAACTAAACAATTTTGATTGACTATTATTGCCAAGCGATTTTCTCAACCTCTTTTTGCAGGTCGGCGCGTGTGGCTTGGACATAAATCATGGTTGTATCTAAGCTATCATGGCCCATGATTTGTGCCAAACGGTGTAACGGAGTACGTTCTGCCATGACATAACCGAAACGATGACGGAGATCATGGGCACTGAATCCCTCTAATTTAGCCAACCGCATATACTTTTGTAGCAAATAGCGAAGCGCACGCTCTCCCAGGCGTTGGCCTGTTTTTTCCGAGGGAAATAGATATGTATTTTCCTCTGTTAGAGTGGGCAAATATTCTTCCAATGCCGTTCGGATCGTCGCGTTCAAAGGAACTTCCCGATTCTTATTTCTTTTACCGGAACGAACCATCAGAATACCACTTCTTTTTCCTAACTGAACATCTTGCCGAGTCAAGTTGCAAACCTCCATCGAGCGCAATCCAGTATGCAGCATCAGCAAAATCAAAACATGGTTTCGAAGTGTCCCTTGCTTTTGAACGGCTGCTACTAGGGCTGCTTCTTCTTGATCAGTCATTTGCCTTGGACTGGTCTTCTCTTCAGGAACTAATTTTACCGGACGAGAGATATTCATCGAGATCCATCCATTTTCTACTGCCCAATGAAAGAAACGCTTGAACGTATTTAAGCGCCTGTTGATGGTAGCTGGCTTTAACATACGAACGGTTTGCATATATTCTCGATACCGGATGATAGTCGGCGTAGTGATTTTGGCAGGATCAAATGATAATTCATCTTCTTGTCCTGTGTTCCAAGATCCCTCCACCCATTCCGTAAAATGACGGAAATCACTGGCGTAATGGGAAAGCGTTTTTTCATTCAAATCCTCTCGTGTTCGGAGATCATCAATGAATCGCTGAATCCAGTCTTCGGCTTGGGAAGAAATCGAAAAAGATGAGCGCATGATTCCACCTCTTTATGTTGAATTACCTTACCGGACATGTTATTCTCATCTTATCTAAAACCTTATCGGACATCAAGAACCTGAATTTATCATAATTATATCCGTTAATTAACATTAGCGGATATGAAAACGCACCACATCGCCTGCTAGGAATGGCTAAAATACCGAAGATCACTTGTATACTGGGAAAGCGTTTTTTCATTCAGATCTTCATTTGTACGAAGATCAAAAATAAATCGTTGAATCCAACCTTCTGCTTGAGTAGAAATATGAAAAGATAAAGACATGGTTTCACCCCCCAAAATAGATTGACTTACCTTAGCGGACATGATAATTTTAGCTTATCGGAAACCTTAGCGGATATGTAAAAGACAACACTAAAACTAGCTTTTGGTTCAAGTGTTCCTAGGGCCCTACTATCCAGCTAAATGATCATTGTGAGGGTTCATACGGTAGAGGATATCGAACTTGTATGACTATATATACAAGAATCGGAAGGTGATTCACGAATGGCTAATCTTATAAACAACCAATACAATATCCCTGCAGAAGTAACACTTGATATTATAGGTGGAAAATGGAAAACCATCACATTGTGCCACTTAACACATGGACCAAAAAGATCAGGTGAATTAATGAGATTAATGCCTGTCATTACCCGGAAAATGCTTACACAATCCCTTCGCGAGCTCGAAGCAGATGGTCTTATCACAAGAACTGTTTTCGATGAAACACAGTTAAAAGTCGTCTACGAGTTAACAAATCTGGGTCTTACACTACAGCCTGTCCTACAAGCTCTTTGTGATTGGGGCGAACGATTGATAGAAAAGCAAACAATAGAAAAAGAAAACCTAACATCAGAAAAAGAAAACCTAACATCGATCGTTAAGAGATCAACGACTTGATGTTAGGTTTTCTTATGATGATATCTTGTTGACTCGAATAAAATTCCAGGTGATAATGATAGCCAACAAAAGAATCAAGGATAGCAAATGACATAACAATGAAAAAGAAGAAATATACACAGCTAGTAGAGAGCCAAAGCTAGCACCAACAAAAGCAAAAAAAGCATTGAATGCTACTGCACTCCCACGTGCCTCTCCCCCTAATTCACTTACAATTACAATCACACTTGGATTGGAAATAGAAATTCCCATCACAAAAACCATACTGGCAATAACCAATATCGGAATCGACTCTGTTAGTGCTTCTATGGTTAACCCTACCCCTGAACTAAATAAACCTGCAATTAAAACTTGTTTCGCTCCAAAGCGTTTTATAAATGAACTTGCTAAAAGGGATAGTAAAATGCTTGGTATACCTGCTATTCTAATCCACATTAAACCTTGATTTCCAATCTCAAACTTTTCCTGTACAAATAACCCCAAGCCTGAATACATCGTAACGAAACTAGAAAAAATGATTGCCGTAATGAAAAAAGAGAGCATAAGGGAGGGATTTTTAAAAACCTGTACCATTTGTTTCATCACTTTTAGAAAAGAGTGATCTCTAGTGGGCATTACTCCCTTTGGGAGAAAGAAAAAAGAAAATACGATTAGCAAGTAACCAATGGCTAGAAAGATAAAAACTTCTCTCCAACCAAGCCAAGTTCCCATAGCTTGTCCATATAGTTGTCCTAAAATCCCAGCTAACAAAAAACTACTACTCAGAATCGAAATGGCTAAAGGTCGATAACATATAGAAAGAATATCACTGATGTAAGCAATGGAAACGATAGGGACGGAAGCAGCAATTACTCCTTGTAGAATCCTAAGAGCAATGAGCTGTTCCAGCGATTGGCTGAAGCTAACCGCAAAAGTAGTGGCTGCTAACGCAAGCAAACCAATGATTAAGATTGATTTGCGATGAAAACGATCAGAGAAGATACCAAATACCAAACAACCAGTTGCATAAGCAATTCCATAAATACTATTTACCCAAACGGTTTGATTTGGCGTAGCATGAAATTCACTCCCTAGAATAAGTAATAAAGGAATGGCTACATACATCAAAGAAACTACTAAGATGGAGCCCATACTTAATGTCACTACACTCAGTATAAAAGTATTTCTATCACTCTTGCTGTTCATAAGATCACTCCGTTGTTTTGGTTAGTTACAGTCATTATCAAACAGAGATTTGAAAAGAAAAAGAAGGCACTTTTTTGTTCCTAGGAACGGAAAAGTGCCTTCTTTTCTTTGTTAACAATTGAATTCATACTGCAAGTAAGTTGATCAAAATCAATAGAAAAGAGGATATCAAAATGAGAAACTACGCAAAAGTTCATGTATTACACACTGGAGAGCTTATTTATGATCAGTCTCTGGCTTTTAAGGAGTTGGACGTGATTCCAGCCGTTCATCTTAGAGGAAAAGAGTTCCAGCAGAAAGTACCTGTTTCTAGCTACCTCATCGAACATCCACAAGGAAATATTGTAGTCGATACAGGATGGCACGAAGAGATTCGCTCCAATCCCAAAAAACACCTTGGGGAAGATCTTTATCAATTCATCGAGTATAAATTACCTGAACTGAAGATATCCATACAGTGGTGATTACTCATTTGGATGTCGACCATATCAGCGGATTAAAACTGTTGAACAAAGCAGGACGCTTTCTAGTAAGCGAACCGGAATGGGAAAATAATCGCGATGAATCGAAAGAGAAATGGTACAAAGGAATTAACTTTGATCTTGTCAAATTAGAAAAAATTCCTTTTGGGCCACATCAGCTAGGAAAGGATTTATTTGGAGATGGTCTTGTCTATCTCGTATTTACTCCAGGTCATACAGCTGGTCATATCTCGGTTCTGATTCGTGTGGAAGCGGGTTGGGTATTACTTGTGTCGGACGTTGGGTATGCGGAGAAATCATGGAAAGAGCAAATCTTACCTGGCTTTACAGTAGACGACGAGCTAGCATATCAATCTTTGCGATGGGTGAAAGATTTTTCTGAGCGAGAAGATTGTGTCGCGGCGATTGCCAATCATGACCCAAATATTCCACCAACAGTGTATGGAACATAAGAGAAAGTCATGTCCCAAATCAAAGTTAGGAAGAATGGGTATCTAATGATTATAGTGAAGGTAGAGCATTCGAATCCAGAACGTGCTAGACATATTGGCACTACAAGAGACCTGAAGAACCAACTCGCTGCTTCTATTAATTTTTGAATTTGGTATTTTGACCCTTTTGATTAGTTAACTAATATGTCCCTGATAATTAAAATCACAGCTTCGGGCATGTGGAGAACGAATTTTCTCTTCATGCCCATTCTTTATATGTAAATATTTGCAAATGGTACGATATTTCGCTTTTGGCTGCCATGCCCAGCTGCACAAGTGAGATCCGCATATAGTATGAGTTGGTGTCCTGAACCTCGAAAACACATCCGGAAGGAACCCTTGACTTAAAGTCGACTCTAAGGTGTATGTTAGTTAACAAGCAAACGAGGAGTTGATAAATATGAATATCAAAGAAGTCGTAGAAATTACAGGTCTTTCCCCCCACACCATCCGCTATTATGAAAAAAATGGATTGTTCCCTAAAATTAACCGATCGGATACCGGTGTACGTCAATTCACAAAGTCCGACGTAAATTTTATACAGTTTGTTTCATCTTTACGCAAGACCGGTTTGTCCCTTCAAGACATTGCTCAGTACGCTAAAGACGGATGTGTTTTGGAACAACTTAAAGGGAAAAGTTTTTCACCAGAGTTAATTCAACGACGAGTATCGATTCTTGAAAGCCATCAAAAAAAATTATTAGAACAACAACGTGAACTTGAAATGCTTATTGATGCAGTAAATCAGAAGCTGCAGTTTTACCGCGACTACTCGATTCATCCAAAACAGCAATAAAGGAGAAATGCTATATGAGCAATACAACATCGTTAAACATGAAGTTTGGAAACAGGACTTCAGCACATAAAAAAGAAATAAATTTGCTTTCGTTAATCGTCGCAGTGATCGCATCGTTCGTGATATTCCTTGACGCCACGATCGTAAACCTTGCTTTACCTTCTCTATCTCGAGAATTCAACGCATATCACAGTAGCATTGTATGGGTTATGGATGCATATACGCTTGCATTTGCGGCAATTATGCTCAGTGCTGGAGTCATGTCTGACATTTATGGTGCCCGACGTTTATTCATTCCAGGTGTAATCTTCTTCGCAATAGCTTCCATTGGCTGTGCTATTACAGAAAGTATATCCATGTTGAATATCATTCGCCTGTTTCAAGGGGCGGGAGCAGCCTTATTACTTCCAAGTTCTTTATCAATGGCCACTCAGAATGTGAAAGATTTGCATTTGAAGCGGGTTGTGGTCTCTACTTGGGCTGCCGCAGGCGGTTTAGGGATGGCAATGGGTCCCCTTGTTGGTGGTATTGTTGTAACGTATCTTGGATGGCGCTGGATTTTTTGGATCACGGCTTTTGTTAGCTTGATCGCTTTAGCTCTTACCTTTTGGATTAAACAATCAATATCAACACCATTAGGTACAAGATTACGTCTGGACATAATGGGTCAAATTACCGCAACTATAGCTATTGGAAGCATTATCTTCATTCTTATAGAGGGACCACGTCTGGGATGGGCTACACCACTTTTATTCGTTGTATATGCTGTATTTATTATTGCAACTATCAGTTTTGTCATCGTCGAACGCACGATTACTACTCCCTTAATTCCGCCACGATTGGCAGCCAAAGCTGGGTTTATTGGGCCTGCATTACTAGGTGCATTATTCAATCTTGCCTTCTATGGAATATTATTTGTTCTTAGTCTAGTATTACAAGATGTGAAAGGAGAATCGGCACTCAAAGCAGGTTTAAGCTTTCTCCCTTTGACTGGACTAATTTTTGTGGGTAGCCTGCTTGCACCGCGAATTGCTCGCCATACTGGAACAAACAATGTTCTTTACCTAGGACAAGTTTTCATAGGAATAGGTTTGATCGCAACTATTTTTACTATACGATATTCACAACCTTGGCCACTTGTTTTTAGTTTGCTTCCAGTGGGATTTGGCTCCGGACTACTTGTACCTACCATGACAGCTCGAATGCTGGAATCCCTTCCTCAAGACTTATCAGGTGCGGCATCTGCATCCTTTAATACATGTCGACAGCTTGGAGGAGCAATCGGAGTAGCGTTGTTCGGCATCTTGTTCGAAAGCAGTACTCACCCTATGATTGGTTTTACTGCTTGTCTTTTGGTTTCATTCCTTTGCGTATTAGCTAGCACAGGAGTTACATTTTTCCTGTTAGGAAAATCGCGTAATACGAAATTAGATTCTAATACAACAAGGTAAGTAAATCACTCCAAGTTCTCGTGCAAGAAATCAGAGAAACAAAGCAAGCTCATTTTTCTTGTGTGGAAAGAGAACTAAGCTACCAATGTTGGATATGCGGAGAAATCATGGAAAGAACAAATCTTTCCTGATTTTGCGGTAGACGACTAGCTAACATATCAACTTTGCAATGGGTGAGAGAGTTTTCTGAGCGAGGAGATTGTGTCGCGGCGATTGCCAATCATGACCCAAATATTCCACCAACAGTGTATCGAACATAAGAGAAAGTCATGTCCCAAATTAAAGTTAGAGAGATGCGTATCCAGATATAGGGGTTCCGACATAAAAACGCGGATTTACCACGTTAAGAATAGAAATTAATAAAAAATAACTGTTGTAGATGGTTACAGATCAATTGTTATTACTATTAGCAAAAAACTATCTATTATGAATCTAATAGAGGAGTGTGATACCCAAGCTCCTTATAGCCTCAGAAGAGTGATTTTTAGTCAAATTCACTCATTCATACAAAAGACATCTGGTTTTCTTTTTTTGATGGTCCTTACTTACGGTTAGCTCGGGAACCAAGTTCTGCTCGATTAATATTCCCTCTTTAGCCCGACAGTCACCTTGATGAATGCAACCTGAATCGCCAGAGTCATCACTAGTCGTCAGCATACCGATGTCGAACTATTTCTATAAAGAAAGAATTATTTCTTTTCATATAATGCAAGCGTTTCATAAGTTCTATTGATTAATATTTCTTTCAGTTCAGGAGGTTCCATTATTACCACTTCTGTACCAAAAGATAATATCATAGACGCGATATAAGAAAATTCACGTTGGGAAATAGATTGACGAAGAATGCCCATATTATCATCTTTCCAGATAATTTTAGAAAAATCAAAGTAGGTGCTGGAGATACTACGTGCTGCATTTTTACTTATTCGCATCACAAGTTCACAAGAATCATCAACCAACTTTGAGGTTTCCATCTCTAACCATTGGTTCAGACTAGGAAGTTTCAAATTCGTTAAATGTTCTTCTTTCAATTTCAGAACCCTGTCTGCTCTAAAGAGATTGATACGTTTGTTTTTGAGATCATAAGCAGGGAAATACCAATATCCGTTGGCAGCATAGATACCAATGGGAACAGCCCTTTTTTCCTTACAACCTTCGACAGAATCGTAGTTAAAAAGCAAAACTTGTTTTACTATTGATGCGTGGAAAATCGTTTTGAGATAAGGAGCCTTTTCGGTTCGCAGCGGAATCTTCATAGAGATGTGTCCACGGATACTTAAAAGCCTGTTTCGCAAGGGTTCCGATACATGAGCCAGTAGTTTGTCCAGTACAGAGTCAATTTCTGCTTCATAAGGAATATCCTGATACTGTTTAAGTGATTCATAAGTGAAAATGACGGATGCTGTTTCTTCTTCTGAAAACGAAACTGGTGGTAGCAACTCCCCATGGAGCATGGAATAGCCGCCATTTCTTCCCACTTCGGAATAAAACGGCACTCCCATGTCAGATAAATCCAGTAAATCTCGTTGAATTGTACGAACACTGACACCAAATTCATCGGCCAATTCTTTGGCGGTAAAATTTTTTCTTTTATTGGCAAATAACCAGATTTCGAACAATCGTTTTATTTTAGACATAAAATCCCTTTCAATACTATGACAATAACTGTCGTAGTTTGATGGTAGAATGGAGTGGATAAGGTACAGAAATTTCCGTACATTATTTAATGTTGAAATAAAAAAACGACAAGGAGAGGAATACAATGTCCTCAAATTATGCTGAACTAAAATATAACACTGTGTCTCCATGGATCACAACAAAAAGTACAGACAAATTAATAGCTTTTTTGAAAAATGCTTTCCAAGCACAGGAGACTGGTCGGATTTATAACGCGGATGGCTCTATTGGTCACGCTGAAGTACAAATTGGAGATACCACCATATTAATGTTTGATTCAAGACCTGAATGGCCTTCGTTCCCCAGTTTACTTCGTTTGTATATAGAAAACGGAGATGAAGTTTATGAACAAGCGCTAAAAGCTGGTGCTACTTCAATGACCAAGATGACGACTCAATTTTGGGGAGATAGGGGTGGCCGTGTGGTGGATCCATTCGGCAATATATGGTGGATTCAGACCCATGTTGAGGATTTGACTCCAGAAGAAATAGAAAAGCGCTCCAAGCAAAAAGAGTTTATAGAAGCAATGGACTACACGCAAAGAAGCTATAATCCGTTCCTATCTACTTATTAGATTACGATTTTTGCATGACGTATCAAGATGAAGAGTATAAAAGTAAAAAGGTTGGCTTCTTTCGGAGAAGTCAGCCTTTTTTGCTTCAAATGTGTATAATGTTAATCTTTCACTTGATTGTTCTTTTTCCCTACCAATACCTATTCCTTGATAATCATTAGGAATATAAAGCTGGCTTATCTTCCTATCATTATAAGCAATCATTCCAACTACATTTTCATCATTAAAAGCTAAATCTAGTTGGAACACTTCAGGTAATATATGATTTGAAAAATAAACTTGATTTTCTAAGTTATGAATTTCTTTCTGACCAATAGCCTGTCTCTTGCTATCCCTCCACATCTCCACTGTCTGTCTAGTATACTTGGGGTTATGCGGAGTTATTATGAGTTTGTCTTGGTTCACTACAACATCCCCTTGAGTTTTGTTTATTGCAACTAAGACAGGGGTTCTGCTCTAGTTCGTTAAATAGATTCCATAACTAAGGAACAACGATCTGAAGGGGGATTGAATAACAACTTAAAATAGGAAGACTGGATGAGAATATCACAGGGGAATTTTGTATTATTTCTGGTTATCGAAAAAATTTTTTCATAGCAGCGGCCACAGATACAATAGGTTGCAATGTATCCGTGGCCAATGGCAGGGGAGAATCCCTCTCACTACAAGCGCTTGTCGAGACCGGTCGAGCCCTTGTAGATGTTGCGCGGTTTGTTCGAGAACTTCCTCTGAGGCCGCTTCACCCAGAGGATGACGGCCAGGATCAGCAGAAGTACGAACAGCCAGAAGAAGACGCCGACCGTGTTCATCTCGCCATGGTGCCAGATATAGAAGTGATGGACGTGAACAGTGCCACCGCTCCAACGGCTCCTACCGGTTCGGAACTTGGTGCGACCACCCACACGGGCGAGGACATCCGTAGCAGCGAGTGCAAGACTCATGATTCCCTCTGTCAAAAAATAGGTTGATGTACCTTAACAATAATTATAGTAAATGGAAAAGCATAAAGAAACAAAAAAAGAGAGTATATACTCTCTTTTTTTACCATCCAACTTGTTGTGCGCTCCATTGCCAGAATCGACGAGCTAAATCAGCATCCATTGCCGTTTCATTTAATTTTTTGATTTTTTTCTTATAGAAGTATTCACCAGACGTCTCTGTTACTTCCGAGCTAGTCGCTAAATAAATCGCCGTCTGTGCTCCTTCTAGCGGGCTGAGAAAGAACGGACGAAGGAGAAAGTGTATTCCTTTTCCAAAACCAGTGTCACGGTCTACCCCCATACTTGTTGAAACAGCTCCAGGATGAAGGCAGTTGACTGTAATATTTGTATCTTTTAAACGATTGCTCAGCTCTTTTGTAAATAATATATTTGCTAGTTTCGATCTGCCATAACCTTTAAAAATGGAAAATTTCTTTTCCATATGCATATCGTTAAAGTCTATACTTCCTTGTTTGTATGCCTCAGAAGAAACTACCACGATTCTTCCTTGCTCTGAACGTTTCAATGCTTCTAATAAGAGATTGGTAAGCAGAAAATGTCCTAAATGATTGACACCTAGCATCGATTCAAATCCATCTTCGGTAATTTTCCGTTTAGTCGTTATAACTCCTGCGTTGTTGATTAGTATATCCAAAGCGTTGTGTTTCACTAAGAAATGTTTGGAAAATTCACGTATACTTGTTAACGATCCTAAATCAAGAGACATAATCTCTACTTTATCTGAACCGCTTTGTTGGCGTACTTCTTCTAAAGCACGGTCTCCTCGCTCTTTGTTTCGACATGCCATTATGATCTGATATCCTTCTTTTGCTAAAGCAATGGATGTTGCTAGTCCCATACCTGTGTTTGCACCAGTAATGAGTACACGTTTTGAGGTATTCATATAAACACTCCTTTGCTTGTGTAGCATTACAACTACTAGTTTAGCAAAGGATGAGAGATATACAAATACAATATAAATATTCTTCTAATTTTGATACAAGTGACTGTGAGGTTATTTTTTCGTATGAAACCCTAAAGAAATTTTTCAATCCAAAAAAAGGGAAGTAGAAAGAAGTCTAAAGATGCAAAAGTAGCCCAATGAATTATTCTTTTTGAATTGTGGGTACGATCACGATTAACTTGATGATTTAAGGACGCAAAAAAAGAATGTAACTCTTTTGTTGACAATTAAGATCATTTTGTCTATTATACCGATACACTAAATTACTAGTACTAATAGATTAGGGACGAAAAATGAGATGAAAATGCATGAATAGCAAACCATTACTGTTGATCATTGGATCAGGGCCAGGTATAAGCATTTCAGGTTATTCTCGTTTTCCGAACTCAAGAATCTCTGAAACGTTACACGAAAGAACTACAGGAACGAAATATTGAAGCTTATGGTGTTATCGCAAATGCATCTGACTCAGGGTCGCTGAAAAAAACTTTTAAACATATCAATTTGAATCACGGAGCACCTGATGTTCTTGTATATAATGTAGCGAATATTGTTCCAGGAGATGCCCTTTCATTAACAGAACAACAATTAATAGATGACTTGAAAGTGAATATAGCAGGTGCATTAACGAGTGCTCAGCAAGTTATTCCTGAAATGATCAAACGCAAACAGGGAACTCTTTTCTTTACAGGAGGAACCATTGCTCTTGAGCCGAATCCGGAATATGCCTCGTTATCGATAGGTAAATCTGGAATTCGATCACTCGCTCTTTCTTTGGCAGATACATTATCTCCATATGGAATTTATGTAGGACAGGTTTTGATTGCTGATCATGTACAGCAAGGAACTTTTTACGATCCAGATCATATTGCGGACGTTTTTTGGGATGCACATATAAAAAAGAATCAGAAAGAAATTATTTTCAAAGAAAAATAATCAATATTACCTTGATAAGCCTTCTTTGAAAATGAAGCTGCATCTGAAATTGATCTCATCTCTTTTAATACTTTTACAAATCAATTGAATACAATATGTTACCTGAAAAACAACCTTTGTTATTCAAGCAAAAGTTGTTTTTTTTACTAATGGTTGGGATCTAGATCTTGATCTTTCAGGGTGTACGATGCATCATTTGATGCTAGTTGTAAATGGTTTGGATATTCAAGAGGTTACCGTTTGGGATTTTAGCAAAATATGTCATCGATCGATTTACCAAAAAGCGAGAGATAAGGGAACACAGAGGGGAAATTAGAAAAATTTAATACATTGAAATGTGGTCTGATTGCTGAAGTAATAATTTTAACTTTCTGCGATATGGATAAGATTCTGATGTTAATTAGAAAAGCCAAAGGACTTTTATGACTCAAGAAAGTTTCTTTGGCTTTTCGTAATAACGGATAAGGAATTCTCGGAACTGTGTACTTGATTTGGAAAGATATTTATCTTTCAACCAAACAAGTTGAAAGGTTCGATTGAAATCAGGGTGTTTAATAGGGATAAGTTTAATATCTGATCGAGTAGCATCTTCGGTTAAAAATGCAATCCCAATTTCTTTTTGGACAAAACTGCTAATGGCAGATAATTCTTCTACCTCACATATCGTCTGAATCTGCAGACCAGCATTTCGGCATAATTTATCCGTAATTTGACGGAAATGATTTCGATTTGGCAAGCTGATAAAGTTTTCTTGCGACAACTCTCGAAGGTTTATGCTTGTCCGATTTGCTAATGGATGAGATTTAGAAACTGCTAAATAGATTTGTTCGGTTACAAATGGGTAACTTTCTAAATTTTTATGTTTTATAGGCAAAGAAGTGATATAAAAATCAATTTCTCTGTTTTGTAATAATGTTTGATTTTGTTCTTCTGAATGAGTCTGTTTGATAAATAGGTTATTGTTTGGAAAAAGAGTTAAGAAGGAGCTGACTAATTCAGCATCACATTGATGATCGGTTGACGATAAAGTAACTCTTCCTTTTTCTAATTCAGCTTGATCTGCTATTTGTTTTTTTCCTTCTTCTAAAGCATTTAAAGCGATTTCGACTTGTTGTAGAAATATTTGGCCATATTCATTTAATTGAATTTGGCGCTTTTTTCGGTCGAATAAAGGCGCTCCTAGATCGCGTTCTAATCTAGCAATTGTTTTACTCAAAGCTGGTTGTGCTATGTGCAGTTCTTCAGCAGCTCTTGTCAGATGACCAATCCTTGCGACTTTCCGAAAGTACTCCAGTTGTAGCAACTCCATTTTATCACTCCATTCATATATCTAAAGGTATGAATACATATAAAAATATATATTTTTATTTATCATACAATCGAATTAATATAAAAGCAACAACGTTGTTGCTTTTCGAGTTGAAGATATAAAAAAGGGGATAACAGCATGAAAAATATAGGAATTTATTTATTAGCAATTGGAACTTTCCTGACCGGGACATCAGAAATGGTTGTAGCAGGAATTGTAAATATGATCGCAAAAGATCTACACGTTTCGATTGCTTTAGCAGGGCAATTGGTTACTGCATTCTCTCTGTCGTTTGCAATAGGCACTCCGATCATTGTAGTATCGACATCATCATGGGACAGAAGAAAAGTATTGCTGGGCGCACTTAGCGTGTTTCTTGTAGGAAATCTGATATCTATCATATCACTTCCATTTTCTTTCCTTCTGATTAGCAGAATCATATTGGGCGCAAGTGCTGGAGTATTTATTGTTGTAGCGATGAGTGTAGCTGCCAAATTAGTGGATTCAGATAGAATTGGAAATGCAGTTAGTACTGTATCGCTAGGTTTCGGTGCTGCACTTGTTGCAGGTGTACCATTAGGAGTTGTGTTCAGTAGTTGGTTTGGTTGGAGGTCGATCTTCGTTCTGCTCGCTTTACTTAGTTTTTTCATTATGATTCTGTTAAGTCGTTTTATTCCTGCTTTGCAAGGAGAAAAAGCAATTCCTATTACACAACAATTTTCTATTCTAAAAGATAGGAAAATCTCTGGAGGTTTACTAATATTCTTTTTCTTAATCACCGGTTATGGACTAAGCTATACATTTTTAACTCCATTTCTGCAAGAGATCGTACATCTATCTATGCCAGCAATAAGTTTGAGTATGCTTTTATTTGGGATATTTTCTATAGTCGGTACTCGATTTGGCGGGTATGGTGCGGATAAATGGGGAACTTCCAAAACCGTTACATTAAGTATACTAATACATGTAATGTTTTTAATTTTATTACCATTAGTAACGAATTCTACATTACTGACTTTATTCATAACTGCATTATGGGTGGGAGTTGCAAATGTTACTATTCCTGCTTTGCAAACTTACTTTATTCAACAAGCGCCACAGTCTTCTGATCTTGCTTTGAGTGCAAGTACCTCTATTGCGCAATTCGGACTAGCTACAGGATCAGGTATTGGGGGTTTCCTTATCAGTTTATCGGATACCACTTATTATAATCCATGGATTAGTGCAATTATCGTGATCATTGCATTTGTTACATCCTGTGTATTATTTTCCCAATCAAAAAAAATGCTTGCAGAATGAGGTTTTAAAAGGTGCGTACCCGAGGATAAAACCAAAAGAACTGACTAATGTCAGTTCTTTTGTGCTATGTTTTCTATTTGTAAAAATTCGTAAATATATGCCCCTGATTTTGAAGTCTTTGACACTTTTAACATAGCTTTTGCAACTGTATTTACATGATTTGGCTTATATTGTTTAAGGGGACCTCGAAGAAGAAGTTTACTTATTGGTGTTATAAGCGATTCCCCAACTCGAGATTCTCTTCTGTCTCCTAAAAGGAGGGATGGACGATAAATATGAAGAGAAGGGATATCCAATTTTTTCAGAGATTGTTCCATCTGACCTTTGACTCTATTGTAATAAAATATAGAATCCGGGTTGGCACCCATGGAACTGACTACATGAAAGGTGGATTGGTGCTCAGCAGTTAATTTTCCAGCTTCATAAACGTAATCATGATCCACTTTATAAAAAGCATCTCTAGTTTTCGCTTTTTTGATGGTAGTACCAATACAACAAAAAATATGATCTGTTTGAAATATATGTTTATAACGAGCAAGATTATCAAAATCAATAAGATGCTCCGTTAATTTTACATGTTTCCAGTTTGATGTGTTTCTTACTAGGATATGTACTTGATCAAATGTTATGTCGTCCAAGAGCAAGTGCAACAACGTAGAGCCTACTAATCCACTCGCTCCTAAAATAAGTGCTTTTGCAACCATAACTAAACAATCTCACGTATTAAGCTAACCACTTTTCCCAGAATAGTCACTTGTGGTAATCGCAGAGGTTCCAGCCGGTCATTTTCTGGTTGGAGACGGACATGATCACCTTCTTTAAAAAACCGCTTGACTGTAGCTTCTCCTTCACCAGTCATTGCTACCACAATTTCACCATTATCCGCGGTATGCTGTTGACGGACAACAACATAGTCTCCATCCATAATACCTGCATTTATCATACTATCCCCTTGGACTGACAGTAGGAAAGTAGTTTGGTCATCACCAGCAATACGAGTAGGGAGAGGGAAGTAATCTTCAATATTCTCTACTGCTGTAATTGGTTCTCCAGCAGTAACTTTCCCTACCAGCGGAACCATTACCGTATCTTTTTTATGCATGTTAGAATTCTGATCTAGTATTTCTATTGCTCTTGGTTTGGTGGGATCACGACGAATGTAACCTTTTTTTTCTAATCGATTCAGATGACCATGAACAGTAGAGCTAGAAGCTAATCCAACAGCTTCACCAATTTCTCTGACAGAAGGGGGATAACCTTTGTCATATACTTCCTTTTGGATGTAGCTTAAGATAGCCTGTTGTCTCTCTGAAAGTTTATTGTTTTTCACACTCTCATCTCCTTTTCTCCCGAAAAATTCCGAACTTTTAAGACTCGGTCTGTATCATTATAACGAAACAAAATGGAAAAATCAAACGGTTGTTCTACAGAATATCTGCTTGTATATTTACGAGCTTATCGAGAGCATCATCTTTTTCAGTGTTAATCACATGGGTGTATATTTGTGTTGTTTGAATGCTTGAATGGCCTAGTATTTCTTGTACGACCCGTAAATTTTCTCCATTAGACAAGAGCATCGTCGCAAGTGTATGTCGCAATTTATGCGGAGATATATTGGCAGCTTTCGGTGGTAAATTTGCTTCTTTTACATATTTGGATATCAGTTCCGAAATGCCCTTTCGACTCAATCGACTGAGATTTTTATTTAAAAACAAAGCAGAATCAGAAGTTTCCGGACGATTTTGTAAATATAAGTTCATTGCTCGAACAACGACTGAATTTAATTTTAACATCCGTTCTTTTCCACCCTTACCCATAATAATTATTCGCAATGAATCTCCAGCTTTTTGTAAACTATTTATATTAAGATTAACTAACTCAGAAACTCGCATTCCTGTATTTAAAAGTAAAAGAAGAATTGAAAAATCCCTTTGCTTTAACCAAGAAATCGATGTTTTTTTGTTATGATATGTCTGTACAGCTTGAAGTAATCTTGTTACTTCTTCCATTGTTAAAAAAACGGGAACTTTGTGTTTGGATCTCGTTTTCAAGCTAGCATCTTCGTATGCTTGCATAGGATCTTTTTCAATGACTTGCGCAGTAACCATATATCGAAAAAGCGATCGGAGGGATGCGCGTTTCCTTTGTTTTCCGCTTCTTGTGTTTTCGCGGAAGTGTTTTCTCGTAATCCATTGGCCATTCGAGTTTTGCAAATAGATCGTACGTTCGTATCCGTTTTCTATGTATCGGAAAAAGCGTTTGATAGTTTTAGCGTCAAGGTCATCAATCGTTTTTTCATTCTCCTGAAGGTATCGAAAAAACAAGGAAAAATCATATGCATAATTTGCAATGGTCAAGGGAGATCTTTCCGCACTAATCATCTCTAAGAAAAAATCCTGAACATCTTCCGGAAAATCACCAATAAGTCGATTGATATTGGCTGGCAGTTTCCTAGAATAAAACAATGTATTTCCTCCTTTCTAATAGATAACGTATATTCATATAGTTTATCGGATAGACGGAGATATCTGCAAATGATAATAGAAAATGAAATGCAGGATACAGTTCTTCATTTTATATATTCTTATAAGCTCAATAGGAGTAGTTTTATCTATTTCGGAAATAACACGAAAGGGTACATCGTTACGATTGATTGACTCACGTTAAGACGATTACATAAGCGATATAATCGGGAAACTCCAATTTTTGTTTCTTTGATCTTGTACTAAAAATTAAACAGCCAGCTTTACGACTGGCTGTTTTTAACATTTTATATGTCTGACCACGTTCGTCGGTGGGGCTCTTGGGCATGAATTACTCCTGATCCTAGGAATCTCTATTAATAATACTATTTTCAATATACTTTTGTGTGAATTGAAAGGCAAATAGAGATGTTTAAATTACAATACCTTATTTAGATGACCATCGATGTTTGTTTAAAAACTTATCTAGACATCAACAATTAATCACAAATATGCTTGAACAACATCCGTGTTTTGGGGGAATTCACAGAAATCGCTAAACAACGGGAGTGAAAAAAGAGAGATGGAATAGCAACAACCAACAAAGATGCTGCTATTCCATCTCTCTATACGTTTATATGTCTGAAATGGATTGCTAACTTTTGTAAAGATTGTAGCCTTCTGCAATTTCTATCAGTCGTTTATTTATACCATCTGAGCTTATTTTTCCACCATGATAACAAATCACAGACCGAACATCATAACAAATAATATTTTCTATCGATTTTATTGCTTGTTCCGTATCAAAGGTAACCAGTGGGGGAGAGAGGTAGAGATTATTATCATCGATTATTAAGGCATCCCCTGCAATGAGTGTTTTACTTTCCTTATGATAAAGACTAATATGCCCAATGGTATGACCAGGTGTATTAATCACAACGATACCGCCTAAATAAGGAAGAATCTCACTGGCTTCTACGATAGCATCCACTTTAGCCTTAGGTGGATTTTTCAGCCTATGTTCGAATGATTTTTTCCACTGCTCTGGAACATCCGGCGGTACTGATTGTAATGCTGCTTTGATAGCTTCGTCAGTTAATTTTTGGAGACGCTTCTCTCCTTGGATGTATGGCTTTTCCAAAGGGGATGAAAGTACCTTTATAGATGGGAAGTGTTGTAGTAATTCTGGTAGATTTCCAATATGGTCAATGTCTTGATGGGTGAGTATAATTTGATCAATTTCTGTAAATGAGGTATCTGTCTTTTCTAAAGCTTGCATTAGCAAAGTCAATTGCCCTGGATATCCAGTGTCTATCAAAATATTTTTATCATGATCTTTTAAAAGAGTAGGGTAAATCGTATCTGTTTTTCCCATCATTGTAGACGTTAATTCTAAAACATGAATGCCTAACGGTTTCATAGTAAATCCCCCATGTAAATAATGAATGATAGAACCTATTTTACATGGATGGTTATATATTGTCAATAAATTAATATTTTATCACATTATTTATGTTTTGTCAAGGATTACTTTTAAATAAATAAGCACCCTTTGAAAGGATGCTTATTTTGCCTTATCATTAGAAACGATTTTTTCACATTCTTCGGAGCAAAAATGCTGGTACTCCGCTTGGCAAGTAGGGCAGACGATATGTTGTCGGTGACAAAAATCATTCGCGCAATTGATATAGGTTTCAGCAGGTTGGTTGCAATGGTAGCATTTCCCTATTATGGTTGGATCTACTTGATTGATCGGAATAGAGATGCGCTCATCAAAGACATAACATTTCCCATCAAATAACTCGCCTTTGACTTCTGGATCTTTTCCATAAGTCACAATTCCACCATCTAGTTGGGAAACATCTTCAAATCCTTCCGAAATGAGATAGCTAGTCAATTTTTCGCAACGAATTCCACCTGTACAGTAAGTAATAATTTTTTTATCTTTGTGTTCACTCAGGTTATTCCGAACCCATTCTGGAAACTCGCGAGTTGTATTAACTTTTGGTCGGATCGCTCCGCGGAAGTGACCTAAATCATATTCAAATTCATTTCGTCCATCGATTACAATGACGTCTTCCTGATTTAAATGATCACGAAATTCTTTTGGAGAGAGGTGAGTCCCTGTTATTGCACTAGGATCGACTTCTTGTTCCAATCTCCATGTAACCACTTCTTTTCGAGGTCTAACAGACAATTTTTTGAAAGCATGTCCATCATGAGGATCGATTTTAAATATCATATCTTGGAACAGGGGGAGACTGTGCATATATTCCATGTATTTTTCTGTATCTTCCACAGAACCTGAAACTGTTCCGTTAATCCCTTCGTATGCAATCAGTACTCTTCCTTTGAGGTTCAGTTCTTTACAAAAAGCTAGATGCTCTTTTGCAAACACTTCATAATCCTCGATATGGACATATTTATAATATAATAGCACTTGGTAATGAGGAGTATTAATCGTAGTGCTCATAATTTTCTTCCTTTCCGAACAGATAAACACCAAATATTTTACCATAAACCCAAAGAGAAATCATCTTATATTCTTATTACTAATTTTTGTATTTTTTACGTGCATTAATAGAATGAATTTTTGTATAATAAAACAGATGATATATGATCATCTGTTAAGTTTAAATCCGACTTAGGGAGGTGGATGATATGATTCGTTCCAAATGTCCCAAAACCGGAAAAGACGAATGCAATTGTGACTAGTAAACACAACAATATACGATGCAAATCAACAACCTTAGCGTAGACTAAGGTTGTTTTTATTTTAAATATTTTTGAATTGGATTTTTTTAAAAAACAAACCAAATACAGGAAGGTTTGTCGGCGGTGTTTCCATGGTCAATTTGGTTATTTTCTCTACAACGTTACAAAATGTTAATTTTGTAACGTTGTTTGGAGTTATACAAAGGTCATATTTTAGCTGCCTATAGAGATGATCTTACCATTTCATCTCTATAGAAAAAGTTAACTATAGTATTGAGAAATAAAAAGAAATTCTATACAATTCATTCGAACACCGAAACACCTTTAAACGTATTTTTCTCTACAATCGGTGAACGGGAGTTATATTTTTTCAAAAAAACCAAAAAAATCCATCTTCTATTTTCCGTTTTAAGGGCGTTTAATTCAACAAAGCAATAGGATGATATCCAAAAATGAAAAATCCCCTTATTCCCTTCTAAAATCTATTTTAAGCACCTATCTGCAATTCCAGAACATATATCCGTATAAAATGAGAATATCATCTAATTGATAGATGAAAACCTAGACATTTTGTCTAGGTTAATTGGTTAAGTATTTTTTATAGCGTTTAGCTGATGCTTTTATTCTTTCTTTTGCATTCTCCCATATGAATCTTTCTCTAAATGCTCCATGTATACGATCAAATTCATATGATTCGATTGTAGTGACAATTCTTTTAATTGTATTATATGATAACGGTATATTGTTTGGATAACTATACATGAAACTGAGGAAATGTCTATCTGGGTTAACTTGGATAATATCTCCGGTTAACAAGCTGCCCCTGCCTTCAGCTCCTTGTTTCCATAATAATACAGTACCACCCTCAAAATGTCCGCCCAAGTGAATAAGTTCGACTTCAGGAGTCAATTGCATCATATTTCCTTCCCACAAAACAATGGAATCATCAGGTCTCATGATCCATTGTTCATCTGAAGCATGAATATAAATAGGTACTTGAAAAGCATTCGCCCATTCCACCATGGTAGAATAATAATGAGGATGCGATATTGCTATGGCTTCTAGACCACCTAATTCATTTACTTTTTCTAAAATATCATCATCAATAAATGGTATACAATCCCAAAGAATATTCCCTTTTTCTCCTGGAACTAATAGAGCTCGCTGTCCAATCGCAAATGGCTGGTTTAGCCCTAATCCCCATAAACCGGACTCTTCTTCAAACGGTTCTACTTTAAACCCATTTTCTTTCATATGTGAAAGTGTGGTCCAACTTTGACCATCCCATCTGACATATTGCCGCTCATCTTCACAAATGAGGCATTTTTGTGGTTCTGCGGCCGTTTCAGCATACTGGGTTCCACATTGTTCGCAAAGAAATTTCGGCATGGAGATCACCCTTTGGTAATTGTTTTTATATGTTAACTGTATTGTAACATTTAGATCTTGCTCTGTAATCTACAATCATTTTCCAATCATTGTTTAGTTAATAGGTAAATTTTATTTCTTGTCGAATCTTATTTAAGAAAAAACTCGAGGAGGATGATCATGACTATATGGATAATCACTTTTTTTATAATACTCATAGCTGTTTTTATCGGCTATATAACCTATCGAAATAAAAATGATTTAACATCGATGAACGGAATGATGATTGCTATGGCCCTAGCAATGATGACATCACTGACCATTGGGATGGTTTTGTCTACTGAGTTCTTATCGGATCCAACCTTACTAACTATTTATGCAATAATAGTTGGAGTAGTATTTGGTTATATTACTGGTTATCCATTTGGCGTATTAGCTCAATTAGATGGTGTTTTAGCCGGAATTATGGGCGGGTTAATGGGACCCATGACTGGGCTGATGATTTCCAATCGTAATCCAAGCGTATTTATTGGCTTTTTCACTATTTTATACGTCATTGTTATCATACTTGTATATCAACTTATACAAAAAACTGCTAAAACAATGACCCACAAACAATCAAAGACACCATTTTTTCTATTTGTAACTTTGTGTATTGTTCTAATCATATTTTCTCTTTTGGAAACGAATTCGCCTCATCCTTCTCAAGCAGATTCACAAAAACAACTCGTTCAAAAAAAACAAAGTCAAGAAATAACCATTGCAGTAACAGAAAATGGCTATTCCCCTGATCAAATCACTCTAAAAAAAGATGTACCTGCAAAGATCCATTTTCAAAAAAAAATATCCTCTGGATGTCTAACCTATTTAGTTGTTCCCGATTTGAAAATTCGACGAAAATTAGAACTAGGAGATAACCTTATATACTTTACACCAAAAAAATCAGGAACCATTCATTATACTTGTGGTATGGGTATGTATCATGGCTCCCTACTCATACAATAAAAAATGGCTATGAATAAATCGAAATATTAAAAAATAGAATTTTATAAAAAGTTTGTTAATAACATACACTATATGGTAAAATCTAACTACGCTTGGTGATCTTATCTATTATTTGAGTGAGGTGTGTTTGATAATGGTACAAGTGTTCTTGCGTGTGTTTGGAGTGGTCTTTTTATTGTTAGGAATAGGAGGATTTTTCTTGCCAGCTTCTGGTCCTGTTCATGAATTTTTACATTTGACCCCACCACACAACATTGTTCATTTAGTTTCCGGAGTTTTATTTTTAGCAGTTAGCGGAAGTTTCCAATGGAGCAAAGTAGTTTCTATCGTTTTTGGTGTTGTGTATGGTGCAGTAGCAATCTATGGACTTTTTACATCTGACATTTTCGGACTAATTGCTGTTACCCCTACTATTGAAATTGTACATTTTGTTGTAGCTGCGCTTGCATTATTTGTAGGTTTAAAATCCGCACAACCAGTTGCAAGTTCACAATCAGAATCAGCGTAAACAAAAAAATATTGAAAAAAATGCCAGTGATAAAACTGGCATTTTTTTATGTGTAAATCTTTTGTTATTCCCAAAATTGACAAAGAAATGATTTACAATCATTTTCAGAATCGTATATACTTTGTTTGTAAATAATTACAACATTAGGAGTTGAATGGATGAAAATTAATTGGCTTTCTGCTGGAATTACTACTTGTTTAGCTGTTACGATGGCACTTTCCTCTGTATCAGGTTCTGCAATTGCGAAAGAAAAACTGGAGGTTCGCTATCATCCAATTTATAAAACTGCTTCATTTATTGAAGATAATTGGACTCCTTCCAATAAACAAATTGCATCTGAAGAAATGATTTGGAACTATCTATATGCTCGTAGAAATTTCCTTCAATTTCAAGATCAGCCCCAAAATCACTTCCGATTAAAAGATAAAACAACAGATTCACTCGGTATGACACATTATCGTTTGCAAGAAATTTATCAAGGTGTCCCTGTATACGGCTCAGAACAAACTGTCCATTCCAATCAAAAAGGAATCTTTACTGCCTTTATGGGACAGGTAATTCCCAATATTAAATTACCAGTTTTTCATAAAAATAATTATCTTTCACAGCAAAAAGCCATATCCATTGTAAAACAACAAACTAAAAACCCATCTACCTATCTTTACCAACCGAAAGCAGAATTGGTCGTACTCCCCTATCATAAAAAATATGTATACGCATATGTGGTGAAAATTGCTTATCTATCCCCTCAGCCCACTATTTGGCAATATTATATTGATGCCAAAAATGGGAAAGTACTTGATAAACTGAACATTCTCCAAGAGTTAACAGGCCATGGAAAAGGAGTAAAAGGGGATGAGAAAAAGTTTGAAATAAGCAAAAACGGAAACTTATATTATCTTAATGGGCCAACGCGTAAAATATCAACCTATGATTCAGAGCATCAAAGTGAAAACTCCCCAGTTATTACTGGGAAATTAGTCTCTAGTAAAACTACTGCATTTTCTGATCCTTCTTCTGTAGATGCGCATGCATATGCAGAAACCACATATGATTTTTATAAAAAAGCATTCAATCGTAACAGCTTCGATGGAAAAGGAAGCCCAATTAAATCCTATGTACATGTAGGTGAAAAATGGAACAATGCTGCATGGGATGGAGAAAAAATGATTTATGGTGACGGAGACGGGAAAACCTTTATTTCTCTCGCAGGAGGTTTGGATGTTATTGCACATGAACTTACTCATGCCGTTACACAATACACCGCAAATCTCGAATACCGAGACGAACCTGGTGCTTTAAACGAATCTTTATCAGATATTATGGGTGTTATGGTCGATGATGATGACTGGTTATTAGGAGAAGATGTTTATACCCCAAATAAACCTGGTGATGCACTTCGATCCATGTCCGATCCCACCAAATACAACCAACCAGATAATTATAATGATCGTTACATTGGATGGCAAGATAATGGTGGAGTTCATATTAACAGTGGAATTAACAACAAAGCTGCTTACTTAATAGCTGCGGGTGGAAAGCAAGATGGAGTAACTGTTGATGGAATCGGAAGAGTAAAAACAAGAGAAATTTATTACCGTGCACTCACCAAATACTTAACTGCTAATTCTCAATTCATCGATATGCGGGAAGCTGCTGTTCAATCTGCAAAAGATCTATATGGAGCAAATTCAAAAGAAGTTACCACTGTAAAACATGCATACAAGGCTGTTGGAGTCATTGGTATTGAATAATAAAAAACAAGAGACTTGTTCTCTTGTTTTTTATTATTCTCTATCTAGGGATGTAGGTCAATTTTTTGGAATTCAACCTGGGATTAAAAATGACTTCTAGTCACATATGAACAACTTCAAATTTGATTTATAGAAAATAACCACCCATAAATAAAATCTCACTTCAATAGGTGACTCATGTCCTCTCTTCATTTATCCATTATTGAAAGAAGGTGAAAGTTTGACTATCCCCATGAGTGCTTCTTGTTGTTAGTGTTAGACTTGATGATTGGTTCTTTGGTGCAAGCTTATCCATTTAGCTTGTTGAGTATATGTCAAAACTCATCATTCATTGGGTTAAGTCTCTCGCTTTTCTTTTTTATTTCACTCTTCCTCAGCTAACGCGATGGCATCAATCTCAATCATGGCATCAGGTGAATAAAGTGAAGAGACTTCGACAATTGTATCTGCAGGATAAGGTTGTGACCACCATTTGCGTCGAAGTTCTACGATTTTTTCAAAATGAGACATCGAAGTAAGATAGATCGTTACTTTAATAACACGAGCAAGGCTTGATCCAGCAGCTTTTAATACACGATCCAAGTTGCGAAATGTTTGTTCTGCTTGTTTATCAAAATCACCAATACCAACAAGATTGCCATCATCTCCAATAGCAGCTTGACCGGATACAAAAATGAAGTCATTGGCTTTGATCCCCTGTGAGATAAGAAATGGAGCATAAGGATCTGGTTGTGTGTGTACTTGTTTGAGAGACATAAAAGTCATCCTTTCGAGATTTAAAATGTCGTTTTGCTCTTTAAAGCATTACTATCATATGAAAATGGGATTTTCTCTTATAATAATTCGAAATTTTTGATTTTCGCATCTGGGGTAAATGTCTTTTCAGGATCAAACTCTGCTAGTAATTCCCCATTTTTTACTTTATTCACCCAATCACTATTCGCAAGGGCCCCTCGACCAAGTGTAATAATATCTGCTCCCCCTTTTTTAATCATGCTTTCTGCTTTTTTTGGATCATGAAGACTGCCGTTCGAAATAACAGGTAATTGACTATATTTCTTCGCTAATGCAGCCAAAGTAGGTCCATTTTCAATAGTTGAATCTGTTTCATTTGTTCCCTCTCCTCTAGAAAAGGCAGGTTGCCATGCTTCAAACTCTGTTACATGAATATAATCTAATCCTGCTTGTGATAAATGGCTAAAAATGATTTCTGCATCTTCTTCTTTATCAGCCCACTTATGGAAGTAGTCATTTACTTTTCCTTGTGAAATTCGAATTCCTACTGTAAATAATTGCCCTACTGCTTCGCCGAACAGCCTTAGATACTTCAACTAATAAACGGACTCTATTTTCTGTAGAACCTCCATACTCATCAGTTCTTTCATTGGTATAATCTGTTAAAAATTGATCAAGGATATAACCATTAGCTCCATGAATTTCAACACCATCAAACCCTGCTTCTTTGGCACGTTGGGCAGATTTTGCAAATCCTTTTATGATTTCAGCTATATCTTCTTTTGATGCCTCTAGCGGTACCGAAAAAGGACCATCACCCCCATAAAATTTCATTTGGTTTCCTTTCGGTTGTACTACTGATGGTCCAATTGTTTTTTTCATAAAACGATTACCTTGTGAAATGGCACCTGCATGCATTAATTGAATAAAGATTTTTTTCCTCTCTTGATGCAAAGAATCAGTTATTTTTTTCCATGCTTGTGCTTGCTCATTATTGATTATTCCTGGCTGATTAAAATATCCTTGACTGTATTTATCATCACAATATACACCTTCTGTAATAATGAGTTCAAAGCCACCGCGGGCAAATTTTGTGTAGTAGGATAACATGTCATCAGTGGCTAAACCATCTGGCGTTGCGCTCGTGCGCGTCATTGGAGCAACACCTACCCGATTGCCTAAAGTAATTCTACCTAGTTTTACTGTTTCAAATAGATTTATGTTATTCATAATATACATTTCATCTTTTCCTTTTCGTTAACAAAATTTTATTTGCAACCTTCATTGGCGAAACAATAGGAGCCTCTATATACTTTCAAATATTTGGATAAATTGATTATTTCCAAATGCTCTTTTTGAATAATCACTCCTTCAGACTTCAAATGTTTCATTAGCATTCATTCAACTTCTATATCTTTGTCTTCTATGACCTACTTCCTGTTTGCATTAGCTGGTATTTTACTTGTTTTTAGTCGGAAATGAGCTCAAATGTTAAGTCATATGATTTCCTCCAGATGTGGTATATAAGAAGAAACAGATGAATGTATGCTGCTTCTAAAAGGATTGTATTCCAATTGAGATATACTATAAAATGATTAATAATGATTAACGTATCAAAAAAAACGATATCTAAAAAAGTAGGGATTTCTTTGGAGTTAATGGATCTAAAAGTAATCAAGACAATTGTAGAAGAAGGTAGCATCTCAAGGGCTGCGAGTAAACTGGATTATGTACAATCAAATATCACTGCACGTGTTCAAAAACTCGAATCGGAACTAGGGGTTCAATTATTTAATAGACATCCAAAAGGGGTTACACCAACTGAAAAAGGCCATCTATTAAGTGAGTATGCACGCAATATTCTCCAGATGACGCAAGAAGCTGTTATGATCGTGAAAGAACCAAATTACCCAAGTGGTGAGTTGAAAGTGGGTGTAGTTGAAACTGTTACTTCTTCTCAACTATTCATTCAGGGACTTACTAATTTTCAACGACAGTATCCTGAGGTTACTATTTCTTTGGTAGCTGGAACTTCTTTAAAAAATTATGAGCGATTAATAAATCGTGAGTTAGATGGAGCATTTTGTACTGGAGACCTGGGTTTCTCTAAGTTGGAAGTTGAACTGTTAATCGAAGATACTGTAGTACTCCTCACAGGAAATAAGGAAGCCAAAACGTTTAAGTTCAAAAATGCTCCATCTGCAACTTGGATTGTATTTCCGAAAGGGTGTCCTTTTAGAACTGTTATAGAAGAATGGGTTCATCAAGACAGAGAGGAAAAAATAAATATAATTGAAGTCAGCACTACTGAAACCATGCTAAATTGTGTTAGATCAGGTTTGGGATATGCACTATTGCCTAATTCGACTCTTATCGAAGATGATACAATATGTATACATGACATCCCGAAACAGTACCGATATGCAACTACTAGATTAATTCGCCGTTCAGAGAAATTTCCCAGTAAAGCACTTATAGCATTTACCCAATGTTTGAAAGAAGTGGGTTTTTCCTGAGAAGTTCTTTCTGGAGAAAAATAGAAAAAATGCAAACATCAAAAAAGCGTTTCATATCGATGATGAACGCTTTTTTTGATGTTTGTTTTCATGGTTATTGCTTTTCTAAAAATCAAGAAAAATCGCCTTTGTTTAAGTGATTATATTTGTTAGAGCATTATTGGTTAGTCCTCAAAAGGTGAAAGATCATCCACCAGATCTGATTAAAAACGCTATGCGTTGCCGATTTTTCATGTTTTAAACAAGCTAGCAGGTCAAATTCCGGCATCAAGATTTATCTCAACTGGAGATACGTTTGTCGAGTCTGTTGGGCAACGGCTGCCGCGATAGCCACTGGCAATAATCCCTTTCTACTGCATCGTACTTCACGTTATAGATTCTCGCCTCTACCATTAGATTTACTGGATAAATAGGATCGAAGATATCAGCATTATTAAAGCTAGTAGATAATAATATTGGTATAAATTTGTCTTACTAAATTTATAAAATCGCCCATTAGCCACAAAAAAAGATAAGAGTCTATGAACAGAAGAATCAATAATACATTAAAAATGGAAACTTTGACTCTTCACAAATAATATAAATATGAGTATAATAATTATTGTCATAATAATTGCTATGACAATAATCTAAAATAGAGAGATGATTACTATGCAATTGCATGATCCACTTGAATTTCTTTTAAACTCTACCAGTCGAAATTTCATTTATTTAAAGGAACACGTTCTAAAACCATACAAAATCACACACGAGCAATGGGCTCTCCTTTACCAATTGTATGGACAAAATGGAATGACTCAGAAAGATTTAGCAAAACGAGCAAAAAAAGATCAACCAAATGTAACTCGAATCTTAGATCATTTGGAAAAAAAGAAATGGATTCGACGCGAAAAAAAGGAGAATGATCGAAGATCCTATCTCATTTTTCTGACAGAAGAAGGTCACTTATTATACGAAAAAATTCAACCCATCAATGAAAAAGTAACCCATTTAGCCTTTCAACAATTCTCCTTGGAAGAAGAACAGTTATTTAAAGTGTTATTAAAAAAAATTAACAGCAATATAGAAAACTATTTTTTAAATAAGTCTAAAACAGATTCGAGTAGGTATCATCATGAATAAAAAAATCATCTATCTAGTTTCATTTGTTGCTTTTTTGGGACCTTTAACTCAATCGATTTACGCCCCATTACTATCAGATATTCAAAATCACTATCATACGAACGAATATATGATTAATGCAACCATCTCCATTTTCACACTATTTCTAGCTATCATGCAGGTGATTTATGGTCCACTAATCGATTTGCGTGGTAGGCGAATCATTCTCATACCTGGTATCACCATTTATATTTTAGCCAGTATTGGTACAGCTTTAGCTTCTTCCATTTACTTGCTGTTATTTTTTCGAGCTTTGCAGGCGATAGGGATTGCAGCTGGTTCCGTCGTGGCTACCACTGTGATTGGTGATCTGTATAAAGGAAAAGTACGTGGTAAAGCAATGGGGATTTTTCAAATGCTTGTTGCGTTGGGTTCAGCGATAGGTCCTGCTATCGGAGGATTTGTAGGACAATATTTTGGGTTTGAGTGGGTGTTTTGGATACTCGCAGTAGCAGGTTGTATATTAGGAATAGCGAATTTTGCTTTTTTACCTGAAACAAAGGAAGAGACAGGAATTAGAGAACGTTTTCAACTTCGTAATTTATCGCAAATTTTGATAAATCGGACAGGATCTGTTGTGATTATCCTTGGTTTTGTTCAATACTTTTCATTTTATCAATTTTTGATATTTCTACCTAAGATTCTTTCGACTACCTATCATCTATCCACGACACAAAGTGGTTTTGTGTTCCTCTCGCTCTCCCTATTTGTGGTAGTCGGAAGCTTGATTGGAGGACGAATTCAAGTATATTTTGAATATCATAAGATTTTACTTTGCTCCACTTTACTAAATATGATCTCCATTTTTCTATTTGTTGCGATTTTTGACCTATCCATCTCATTCTTGATAATTAGTATTGCTTTATTTGGTTTTTGTCTGGGAATCTCTTTACCCATTCAAACAACCATTTTAGCGGATGAGTTTGAGCGGAATCGAGGTACTGCGGTGGGAATTTATAACTTAGTCCGGTATTTGGGGATGGCTTCTGGACCAATTGCAGGCGCATATCTTACACACAAGGGAAACAACATGGAATTTATTGTTTCGGGAACAATCTTTATGCTGGTTTTTCTATATGGTGCATTGCAATTTAATCACGTACTTAGAGAAAACATTCATAAACGATAGACGATTTCCATCATATGGTTTCGTTGCCCCCAGTCGCCAGATGCTGGTTCTACCCAATGAGATTATCTCCATACATTATAAAGGACTTATGTTCTTGAAAACTTAATCTATATACGCCAGAAGAGAGGAATTATCGAGTAATTCAATCGTAATATGCAAAATATTTTTATATCACATATACCCAGTGAATTCAAAATGCTCTACCATGCTCGCTAGGAAAAATAAAGGAGATATTTTTATGAGAAACGAATCACTGATCGTACAAACCACTCTTGGTATGCTACAAGGTATTTGGGTCTTTTAGGGGTACGGAACCGATTCGGGAAATGAGGGGCCACTCTGGGAATTAATTACATAATTTATAGAGTGGTGTTTTTTTCTATTTTGTTAAATAGCGATAAACGGTGGTACGGAAGATCTCCATCATTTCAGCAATATCTTTAATGGGTGTTTTATTTGCAGTTAGAAAGATTAACGATAATCTCAAAAGAGGATTATCCACCTCAGTATTATGATTGGTTGGAAAAACAAAAAGCTCTTCAGGAAATAGGTAGTACAAAAGGGGAAATATCATCAACTAAAGTTGGATAAAGAAAAGCTCAACTTCTCCCAAAGTATAAAGAGGTTGAGCTTCTTTAACTTCTTGCGTTTCGCTATAAATATTTTAATGCTAATACAAGTAAGATAAAATATATCCCAGCTAGAATGTAAAATAATCTCGTGATAATAGAAGGTGTTTTTGCAGTTAGAAGAGTAACTAGTAATGCTACTGGATTTAATATATTTTTTTGACATAAATAATCCCATACCAATAAGTACTACCCCCACTAAGATGAAAAAAATTTCTCCGATACCATTTAAATGTCGTCTCCTAATTTGCTGTTTAGAGAACAAAAAATGCCAGGTAAACAGCGACAATAGCAATTACAAAAAAGCCTATTTTAGCTACATAATAAGGAATGAAAGCAAGGAGATTTCGAGATTCTATATCTAAGAATACATCGATTAATGACTTTGGTTTCTCTCGTCTATGATGGTTTTTGTTATAGAAAATACCAACTAATAATGAACTAATACCAATCATTAAACCTAAGACTTCAACAGCTCTCATATTTTCCCCAGTTCTTTTCTGTTTACAAGTCATTCTAAATAACTGTTCATTCCTACTCTTATTTTAGACAACTTTTTATTGCAGGGACCATTCAACCATATAAGTAATTTCAGATACGTTTATGAAACAAGCACTCTCATTAATATAAGAATGCTTGTCCCATAATCTTGAAGTTATATTATCTAAAAAACCGAACATAGATCGCATAAAGATAGATGCCTATATAAACAAGGCTTATTATTTTTGCCTAGAAAAGTGAAAAATCCTTTCTCTCGAAACATGATTACAAAATAACCAATACAAAGAATCACCATTATGATAAATCTTGGAGCGAAAACAAGCTGTGACAATAAAGAAGACAAATCTGTGTTTTCTAATCCCGCTGTTGGATTCATGATGAACTCCTTACCTAAAATATCAAAATTTAAGTGGCGTTAGTGTTAGGTGTAAAATGCAGAATAAATAAAACAATACCAATAGCAACGAATAGAACTTTATATACATATCATGCAATATATTTAAAATCAAAGTAACAATAAAATCACCTTGAATATAGCCCGACGAAGATTTTTTAGCTCTTAAATAAGAGTCCTATGATTATAAAAATAACACTAAAAATAATTAACATTATTTTAGTTCCCATAGATCTAGCCACCTACAATTCTGCTATATGGCTCTCTGTTCTAGGTAACGTATTACCATATTGAATTAAGTGTAACGAATTTATTACAAACCTATGGATTTAAATTCTTTATATTATTGCGGTCACTTCTCTGATTTTAATTAGCATAAACATATTATCTTTGAGTTTAATACCTTATGTGTAAAACATAGTTAAGAATAATACAGCAGTTGAAAGAATAACATAAAGGAGTATTTCAGAAGATTTCCCAGCTCTCTCAAGCTGAATCCATGAAAGAAGGCAAAAAGCTGCTGTCAAACCAAAACTTAAAAAGAACCAGAAACTAGTTCCTCTGTTTCTATATATTAAATTAATAATTCCAATCGGCACGAACATAATCCTTAGAAGGTAAACCATTTTTATTCCTCACATTTATAAAAAGATCAGTAGTAGTGCTCCCAAAACACTTCTTACGATGCAGCCATGAGTAATAAATGTTAGTCCTGTCGGGTAGGTCAGGCTCTTAGCAGAGCATGGTGTATATCCAAAAAAGAATTTATTACTCTTTCATTTTTCTTTATTCAAGATGCCAATTGGTTTGAGAATAGTAAAGGGAATGTTAGTGTACTTATAGTTGTATTGTTCTGGATCTTCTATTTCAGTGAAAAAGAGATTTAAGGTAACGAAGACCAGCTCAAACCCCTCTTTTTCCCCATAAAAAATTCTTTTTTATTTCTTTGTAAGATAAAAAGTAATCAATACCACAAACAATACTGAGGTTAATGCTACTATATACATTGCTTCTCTAGAAAAATTCTTTTTCCATCTATTCACAAATTGTTTCGAAAGTCCTTTTCCTCCTGCTGATTCTTCATACAAATCTTTTTTAAATTTATTACGTTGTAAATGAAGCAATATCCAAGTAAGGATAACCAATCCCACGCATATATATCCAATTAGATTCCAATTCATTGCATTACCACTCATTTCGAATTTAATTTTAGATTGCTTCTTTAGGTATGCTCTATAGCAATAACTAACATTTATACAAAAAACCCCCTAAATGAATTAGATCTTACTCTTGTTAGGATCAAATTCATTTAGGAGAAAGATAGCATTATTTCATTAAAGTCTTACAATATGTTTATAAGCACTCATCCAAAACAATAACCATTACTCCTTTTGTATCCCAATCGAGGATCAACATACCTATCAATTACTTTTGCTATTATTTGACCAACACTATTCCCCGAAATTTGTAGGGCTATATTAAGAGCAGACCCCATAAATTTTTTTAAGGCAGAGGTTTGTTTACGTACAAATCTTGCCCTGACAAGTCTGGTAAGACCTTGCCAATGTCTTTTTAAAAACATATTTAACGCTTTTCTCGATGCATACCATTCCCATCCCCCCATAAAACTATTGCTAGATCGATAGTTGTTGCTACATAGGAATTTTTTATAGCAAATCTTCCATCTGGATCTATATAATTTATGGGATTGTTTTTCGTGTATGAATATTTATTCATGCTTAGTGGATTATTTTCAAACCCTTCAAATGTGTCCTGTGTTAAAAATCTCCCCGTTTTTGAATCATAATACCTTGACTGTAAATAAGAAAGACCCGTCTCCTTATCATATCGATATCCCGCATAGAGATAAGGATTCACAACTGTACCTGTTTGTTTCACAATATTCCCAAATGCATCATAGTCATAAGTGTTTACTATCCCACCTGTAGAATTCGTTAAAGCTACTACATCTCCATGACCATTAAGCTGGTAATAATACGTTTGACCCCCACGCGTCATACTTACAGGTTGATTCTCATTCCATGTATAACTTGCGACTACATTGTTACTACTATCTGTCTCATAAGCTACGTTGTTATTCTCATCGTAGTGGAACGTAATTGTTCCAGAGGCAGTCGTCATCGTTTTGCGCATACCCTTGGAATCATAGGTAAACGATGCAAGCGTATTTCCACTGTTATCTTTTACAGCTGTAAGCCTGTCTCCGTTGTCATAAACGTACGTTTTATTTCCATCACCAGTTAGATTCCCATTGTTATCATAGGTATAACTTGTCCCATTAACATCAGAAATTTGATTTGCATTATCATAGTGATAAGTTGTTGTAGTTGCACTTCCTCCACTTGGAGTGACTGTCATCGTTAGTCGATTCCCTACTTCGTCGTACGTATAATCATAGGTAGTTCCATCTGGACGCTTTTCTTGCTTCAATTGATCTAACTCGTCATATATAACTGGTAGTACCAGCGTTAGAGATAACGGAAGTAATTCTTCCTTTATTATCATAGATATAGCGGAAGTTATCTAATATTGTTCCGTTTGTATTGTAATTGGTTTGTTGAGTTAAATTTCCTACTCCATCATATTTGTATAAAGAAACAGTACCATCGGCATTTTTCTTACTAGCCACACGATTGGCTTCATCATACGTAAAAGCAGCACGTGTACTACTGTTTTCTTGAATTTTAGTTAACTGATCCAGTACATCAAATGTATTATCTTGGGTGAGCGTTGTACCCCCAGCTACATATTTTCGTTGTTGGACATTTCCATTCTTATCATACGTATAGGTGACAGTGTTGCTATTTCCCTCATCCTTGGTTTTTAGTTTGTTGTCAGAGTCATAGGTGAAGGTAGTGACTTGATTATTCGATTTATCTGTTTCCTTTGTTATATTCCCATTGGGATCATACTCAAAGGTGTAGCGAGAAACTCCATCATAAGAAATAGAATCCTGACGATCCACTGAATTATAACCAAACTCAATGGTATGATTATCTGGCTTGGTGACTTTGGTTACATTTCCATTCAAATCGTAGTCATATTGGGTAACTCTATTTAATGCATCCGTAACCTTTTTCACCAAATTTAACTCATTATAATCATAGGTAGTCTCGTGATTCTTTGCGTCTATTACTTTTGTTTTGTTTCCATTGTTATCATATTGGTACTTGGTGATGTTGTTTTTTGCATCGGTAACTTGGGTTAATTGATCCAATCCATTATACGAATACTGGGAAGTATCACTACCTGTTTTCTCCGTCTTTACATTTCCAACTGCATCATAGGTTTTATCTATGGTGTTACCTATTGCATCAGTTGTTTTGGTTTCGTAGTTTCCATTCGCATCATAGGTATGCTGGGTACGAATCGAACCGACGGTGATTTTGGCTGCATCAAACCAAGCTGTTCCGGTTTGTAAGCTATATTCATAGTAGACTCGTATATGATCAAATGCTTTTGTTGTTTTAATCGTAGCAGCTAAGTTTTGCCAATCGTGAGATTTGGAGCTGTCAAAGTTATAGGTAAACTTCTCTTGTAACGTATTGGCTGCATCATAGGTATTGATGATATACCCATACACTTTACCAGCTGTAGGTCCTGTTACTTTGGAAACCCCAGCTACAGTAAACGTTGCCCCTACCCCACCACTGACTTGAATATCTTGGTACACTGACTTATAACTAGAAGGATCCCCGACTAATTTGACCGTGTTGTTTCCATCATATTTTTCTACGGTATTGATTCCATCCCCAGAAGAAACATTTCCCACTAAAGTCCAGCGGTCTGGAATACTGTCGGTAGGATCGGTATCTCGTTCAAAACTACTATTTTCTAATGTGTTATAGGCTCCATAGTACCCTTCTTCCACTTGAAACCATCGAACCAATAGGTTCCGGAACCCGAAGTAGAATATCCCCGAATCTCCAATTGGTTGGTACCTGCAGGTAAATCCCCCGGATTGATTACTACATGCAATCGAGTGGTGTCTTGTGTACCAGTAATATAGCTACTAGGAATAGCTACATAAGTTCCATTGGTCGTATTAAAGCCAAATGCATAAATCATGGCTCGACCTGTTGCTCCTGATGTCTTAGCATAACCACTAAATACATACGTTTTGGTAGCATCATAGGGAATTCGGTCGCTATCTACTGCTGTCGTGCTGGTTGGGTTCGTGATTTTCAAGCTCTTTTTCCCAAGAGTAATCCCATCCGTCATTCTGTTTTCTCCCATTACCAATACTATTTTTTTGAAATTAGTAAGTTTCTCCAATTCTATTTTTATTTCGTCTAATCCAACTTCCATTGGATCAGCAATATGTAGCTCTAAAACTTCTCCTAATAAAAATTCTACTGCAAAAGGGCTAACCATTGAGTGGAGTAATATCCGTGCGTTATAAGTAAAGTCTAAATCCATTGATTTCTGATCATCTACATAGGATGAATTCAAAAGATGTAATTCTTTTATCACTCCATCATGAATGCTTACTTTTTCTTTGAATTCCTCTAGATCAATTTTAGTTTTTAGTTCATAGAAATCATTTAAATCTCCGACTTCAATAAAGTTCTTGCCCATTTCCTCATTCTCCTAATTTTTTTGAAAACCTCACAAGAAGGATCCTTGTGAGGTTTTATTATTAACAATCATCTAGATATTCTTATATTACTTTTGTCTGATGTCTGAAAGAAATCAAGAAATGTACGTTTTGATTGTCTAATATTAAACTTTTTGATTATTTCTTCTCTTCTATCCAAATAAGCAGTTCCTCGATTTTCTCCTCTAATGATTCTTCTATTTCCTTTACGGTAAGGTGAGTAAGATAACCAGCTTTTGTACCACAATGCCATATGTTTTCAATAGCTTGATCAGCTTCTTTTCCATTCACTAGTAGTTTTTCATCTACATAATATCTTACTGTTACTGTAGAATCATACATCTCTTCGAAACAATCTTGTGATGTAAGATAATCAAACTCATCACCATCCAATCCTCTACTAATTAGTACTTTAAAATCAATTAGACCTTTTGCTATGAATTGACCTTTGTATTTTTCCTGTAATTTCATTGCTAGTTGTTCACAATCGGACTCAAACTTTGCAATATTTTCTTTTAATTTCTGATCCCATTGATCCTTACTATATTTGATAGATTTACTAGAATCATCAAATATTTTAGATAACCATTTAGAAATCAATTTAGACACTTCCTTTGTTTCGTAAGAAAAAGGCTTTTCCCTTTACGAATTTACGAAAAGAAAATGACCGAGATCCTTTTGGATTGGTTCATTTTCTATTATGATGTTCTAAAATCCCTCAGTAGAGTTTGCTGGGACTAATAGCTTTTTAATCAACTAATTAAATATCCTATCGACAACTTTTTCATCTTCTTGATTGGTTCATGCTACTTCGTTTATACCAATCTAACAAGAGCAACCTCGCATCATCGTAGCTTTTAAATTCTTCTAATAGATCTTTGTGAGATTTTATTTCTTCTTCAATGATTTTATACTGAGGATACTGATCAAAGAAATTTTCCTTTATCAAATGCAATTGTTTTTCATTTATTCTAACGCTGTCTGAAATTACATTAGTAAGTAAAGCTGCAATTTCTGTACAATAATAATCAAAATCAAAAATAAAGTCATTTTCCTCTAATTCTTCTAATTTAGAAAAAACAGCATGAATATCATCTCTGGGAAATTTAGCTCTTAGTTTTTTTCTTTGTTCTTTTAACTGAACAATGTAATCCGTTATTTTACACCTCTTGAGGAGCTTCACAGTAAAATGTGAAGCTCTAAATATTTTCTATAAAGTCTTAATCTCAAACAGTAATGATTCTACTAACTGATGAAATTTCCATTGGAATCATATTTAGATCCTTATAATAACTAGACATGAATGAAATCTACTAATTTATTTTTCTTCCATTGCACATGGGACATTTTTGCACTATTCGATTTTTGGCATCCCATACTTCTCCACAATTCGTACACAATACCAATTCATCATCTAATTTTGTTACTGGAAGCAATGGATCAAGGATAATTTCCTCTCCAAATCGGCTGAAATTCCCAATCCAATTTGGCACCTCACGATATAATAGACGTCGAGTTACCATTCTGTTTTCTCCCATTACCAATACTATTTTTTTGAAATTAGTAAGTTTTTCCCATTCCATTTCTATTTCGTCTAATCCAACTTCCGTTGGGTCAGCAATATGTAGTTCTAAAACTCCTCCTAATAAAAATTCTACTGCAAAAGGGTTATCCATTGAGTGGAGTAATATCCGTGCATTATACGTAAAGTCTAAATCCATTGATTTTTGAGTATCTACATAGGATGAATTCAAAAGGTGTAATTCTTTTATCAATCCATCATGAATGCTTATTTTTTCTTTAAGTTTTTGTAGATCAATTTTAGTTTTCAATTCAAAAAACTCATTTAAATCCCCTACTTCAATAAAATTCTTGCCCATTTTTCATTCTCCTTATTTTTCGAAGACCCACAAGAAAGATCTTTGCGGGATTTAATTACCTGAAATTATACTTCCTTCACCAGTGTGAGAAGTTGTATTATGTTGGCATCTCGTGACTATGAAAATCTACTTTATTTCTTTTGACAAAATTACATGTGTGAATGCAGAGGAAGAGAAACTTACACATTTTATTTTGAGAAAGACAGTTAAAAAAATAACCAACACCCATCCAAGAGCTTAAACATTCGTTACTTAGTGAGGATCATTTTTTGCACTTTAATGAATATGGATATCTTCCAGATCAAGAATATAGTTTGTTCTGAGCCGTATACAGGGACACCCTCCATTTGATCACACCCCTAGTCGTATCATTTTGAGAAAATTGTACGTTTAGACATTTCTTAGACACAATATATCAGATTACCTGTACGTTAAGGATCATGGTAAACTCTTCTTATGACTTGAGAGGAGCTACAACATGATCTTTTTATCGGAGGCAAAGAATGATTATTAGAGAAATGATTGCAAACGATATACCTGAACTTGCACAGTTATACAGACAATTTTGGAATGAAGACTCTCGTGTCGAAACCATGCACATGCAGTTTAATAAATTCAAAAAAAACAATTCACACATATTAGTCAGTGCGATTGAAAATAACAAGTTGATTGGCTCGATTATGGGGGTAATATGCGATGAATTATATGGTGATTGTAAGCCTTTTTTAGTTCTTGAAAACATGATAGTTGATAAAAATTATAGAAACAAAGGAGTGGGTAAAGCATTATTATCCGAGCTTGAGAAAATAGCTGTCAAGAGGAATTGTACCCAGGTGATACTTGTAACAGAAAGTAACAGGATTGATGCATGTGAGTTCTATGAGTCAGCAGGGTATAACTCTCGAACTCATAAAGGGTTTAAAAAGAAACTCACCTAGGGGACACACTGGAAAATATATGTATCTATCGTGCCGCTTTTGGAGTCACCTTGGTAAAAAATAGATGGTATTCGCTTATTGTTGTCCACTGTAGGTGAAGAAATAAACCTTTACACACGACATAACACAAGATATAACACACAATTTCCTGAAATATTCAGAATCTCTTCGCTACTATTTCAGCTTTTTCAAATCCTTCTTGACAGTGGAACGATGTAGATTTGACTCATTTAACAATTTTCCAAGATTCTGGCCCTAAATGGGCTACTTCTTTTTCTGACCACTCAGAAATTACGAGTTAATATGGGGGGTGGTGTAACAGAGGTGTGTTACACCACCCCCCTATTACACGAGAGCGTGTCTTTTTCCTTTTTTCTTCCCTTTTTCCCTAAACTTTGGCTATTCAACAGACCTGAAAATGATTTATATTTTAAATATCGATAAAAATAAGGATGTATTCAACATGCAATTTCAATTAAGTAAAAAATTTCAATTAAGTAAAAAATATTTATACGCGTTTATCCTTGTCTTCATAATAGAAATCATTATAGCCACTTTCATTGACAATAGTTTTATCAGGTCATACGTTGGTGATGTTTTGGTTGTAGTGCTGATTTACTGTTTCATTAAAGCATTTATAGCAACCAAATTTAAACAGTTTCCGTTGTGTATATTCATTTTTGCCCTTTTAGTAGAAATTGGACAGTATTTCAATCTAGTAAGGTTACTTAATCTTGACGACTATGAGATTGCGCGGATAATTATTGGGACTACATTAGATTTAAAGGATATTGCCTGTTACTTGGTGGGCTGTGTTGGGTTGTTCCTGTTTGAAAAGTTAAAACAGCGCACAGTTGATAAAAGAAATAAGGGAAAGATGACTTGAGAACCCTATTACTCAAGTCATTTATTTATGTATTAGGCCACATGTTAGGCTCCAGCACAAATCGATACCAGAGTAGAGATATCTAACTTGTTAATATCTACATTCTTCAGATCATTTACCACGCTACTATCACTCCTTTTGGATAGATCATACTTTATCCCCTCTACATTGCAATAATAGTTCCGTATCTTCTATTGTGCTTGTTCGAAATCCAAAATATTTTCTAATCTGAACACGATGCGACTTCGCAGATCTTCCACTCAAATTAAAATGTTGGAGATCATCCAGAGCTACACTGGCTTGTTTCGCAATATATTGGCCCAGTGACAGGGTTGCTGCTCTAATTCGTCAGATAAATTTCACTTCCTATAATCAACCGTTACTTTGGGTACATGAACGATTCTCACATTGAGAAGCCACACCACAATTAAAAACTACCAACTAAGAAAGGGAGGGTGAATATTCACCCTCCCTTTCTTAGTTTTTGATTACTTCTTCTTCTTGTCCTGGTTGTTCTGCTGAATCTTCTTCGCAGTCTCCTTGGTGATCTTGATCTTCATGTTGCTACCGATGTCCGTGGACTTGGCCTTGCCGTCATTCTTACCCATTGTGTTCCTTTCGAGCTGTGTCTTCGGGGCTGTTCCTCTGCTGACATGAACAACTCTAGCAGACGACCGGAACATCCACCACTCGAGACGATGTGATGTACCTCACACTCAGGCGCATCGGGACAAATCGGGCTGATCGCCGAGCCAATAACTTCTAAATGTCAGATAAGTTATACTAGCCCTTGTCTAAAGATGGTTTAACTTATCTGACATTACTTTTCGACTCCCCGTACCCCAATTAGAGCCCATCATGAATAGAGAAAATTCACCAACTACTTGTGCGTTAAGCAGTTGGTGAATTTGTGTCTAAAATATGCCCAAGCGTACAATTTTCTTTTTTGGGAACGGAGACCCCTATCCCTGAATTGGAGCCTCACTCACTTCAACTATCTGTCAACGCCTACCGCTGAACCGTTTGATCGCTTCCTCCGTCACCGGCTCGAAGAGGTTAACGAGGTTGCCGTCGGGATCGCGGAACAGCATGGAACGGTTCCCCCACGGCATCATAGTTGGTTCCTTTACCCAAACGTCGACAAATGGCTTCAAGCGCGCGTATTCGGCTTCGACATCGTCGACGTGGAACTCGATGATAACAGTGTGATTGTTGGCAGCCACTACGGAATCAGCGCCGAATAGTTGCGCCGTCTGGGAGTGGCCGATTGCCAGGGTGCATGATTGCACAACAAGTTCGGCAAAAACGGGCGCGGGGCGCTCCGCCGAAACACCCATGACTTTCTCATAGAAAGCGACGAGACGATCCACGTCGTCGGTAATGATGCGTACAGAAGCTAAATTCACAAGATATCATCCTTCCTTTAAGGTCCAGTGACAGGTGAAGCTGCTCTAGTCCATAGAATAATTTCTATAAAATATTATTACTAATAAAGATCTGATCAATGAATTTTATAAATTCATCCCAAGTACAATTGTGAACCAGCTGAGCAAGGGTATTTTGTTCTGAGATCCACCATTTTATACTATAGATCTTCCTTAGGGCCCAGTGACAAAGGTTCCTCCGATAGACCGCACACTAAGGGGCCACACTGGGAGACGCTTTTGGACTTATCCCAGACACAAATTCACGTTGTATCGCATAGTTATCTGAATTAAAATTAAATACAGATAACTATAAGCAAGGGATACTTTTGAAAAAACTATTAGCTACAGGATTGGATTTAGGGCTTATTGCCTCTCTAACTGCAACCACTTCCATTGTTGATGCAAAAACTACAGCAAAGCATTTCAAGAACTGCACAGAGATGCATAAGACATATAAAGGTGGCGTTGCTCGCTACTCTACAACCAAGAATAAAGGCGGCAAAACGTACTACAAACCCTATGTTTCCAAAGTTATATATGATGCAAACACCAAGCTTGATCGAGACAAAGATCAAATCGCTTGCGAAAGATAAATTCTATGCCACTTCTCATGAGGTGGTATTTTTTATGTCCAAATTTAGGAGGGATATCATGAGAAAGTATCTACTAGGGGTCCCCGTACTACGACCCCTATAGGGGAAAGCGTATATTATACGAGACTTCAAATACAAATGGCTGATAGAATGAAGTCAAAGAATCATAAAAAAGCGGTTGATGTTTAAAATGCACTATGACCTGACGGTTCGCGTTCTGGTCCGTCACATCGATTCCATTGCCTGTAATCAATTGTTACTTTACGCTCTATGGAGGGGTTGCGGGGAGATACGTGTAATTTTAGGACATAAGCTGTTTAATATTTCCAGTCGTGAGTTCTATGTCACTTTTTTAGTTAGTTAGGCAGCCAATTCATAAGGTATGGAGCACTTGGATAGCTCCATAAGTGTCACAGAATACAACTTCTACGTCAGATTTTTTGGAAGTATCTTTCAAAGGTAATATCAGCACGCCAATGTGTTATAGTGAAGATACCAGCAGTAGGCAAAAGTCTACTGCATGAGCGGAGGAGCAATTGTGACTGGAATCGTGAACGGTGGAGTAACCATCGACAATTTCTATGTCTTTCCTGACGAGAAAGCAGACGTGCGTGGAAGCCTCGCAATCAGTCTGAAAGATGGGTACACTCGTAAGGAATTGATCTCTTCTCTGAAGGAACAGGTTCGTCGGATCGAATCCGCAATTACGAATAAGTTCCAGAAGATCGACGTAGAGTTCTACCTTCCAGATAGCGACACTCTTTTCTTCACGTTCCAAATCGGAGAAGAACTCGACGCAGCAAGCTACGAGTTGAGGTGCGAAGACATTTCCTCCCCGGAAACCATGAAGGTGATCGGGTTCGCTAAGGAGATTCATCGCACATTCTTCTCCCAGAACTGAACAGGTATCCGCTCGCTGGTGGGGTGTCATTCGACACCCCGCCAGACTGCTTTTATAGGGGTAAGAACATCACCGTTTTAAAAGTAATTGGTAAATATTCCTTGCTTATGTCCTATTTTTACACTTATCTCCCCTGAACCCCTATGGAAAGAACCTTGTTACTGAGCCTTTAAATGCAAACTAAGAAAGGGAGGGTGGATTAATCACCCTCCCTTTCTTAGTTTTTGGTTACTTCTTCTTCTTGTCCTGGTTGTTCTGGTTGTCCTGGATCTTCTGTGCAGTCTTCTTCGAGATCGTAAGCCTCATGTTACTACCGACGTCGGTAGCCTTCTTGTTCTTGCCGTCATTCTTACCCATTGTGCTTCCTTTCGGTCTGCGTCTCCGGGGCTGTTCCCCTGCTGACATGAACAACTCTACACAACCGGAACAGCTAGCACCAGTCGAGGCGGTGTGATGTATCTCACACTCGGACGGCTCAGTGATCACCGCGCCAATAGCTTCTAAATGTCAGTGAAAGGCGAAGTAGGGAGCCGAGCACCAGAGACACATCAACTTCCTTCTTGGTTACAGATTTTTTAACAAGTGGAGTTCATATTGGAAAGTATACTTGATATACTTTTGGGTCTAAACTTCTGAGTTATACGACGATTTTATATTCAAGTAAAAGTGTGTTCTGGGAAATATTCAGGAGGCAAATGCGTGAGATATTTCCCAGAATATTGATTCTAGGAAATAAAAAATAAGAGCAGCTTTCGCTACTCTTATTTAAAAATTGAGATAACAAGTGTGGCAATCAATATGGGTAATCCAGCAACCCCCACAAGCATGGTTATAAAAGCGATTAATTCGTTCCATGTTACATTTTTGTTATCCATTTTTCCCCTCCATCCCTGTTGTTTTTGATAAAGGGATTAACAACTATTTAGGAAGGAGACTTATGTCTATAAGATCCGATAGAGGGTGAAAATCATTATAGCAAATATAAAGAGTAATTTGTCTTACTTATTAAAATTTTTGTTTCAATAGACTAAGGGCATTACATTTAGGACGAAACTCGTGGTGACAGGGTTCCTACCATTAACCGCAAAGTATCATTGGGAGGATAAATACCTGAAAATATTGAAAATACTTAAACAATACAGCAAAACCTAGACGATTTCCTTCTGTTTTATTTCCCATCGCTAAATGGAGCTCATTTGGTAATAAAGTAAAATGCTCGATAAGTTCTTCTTCGTTCCAATTTCTCTTCACTGATGTTACCTCGTATCTCTAAGGTGTTTATTTTTCAATAGTATAATTCCTCACCTAGAGAACCAGCAAGATAAGCAAAAAAATCCAACATATTTACTACGATTTACTTTTATTGGAATCTATCTGATGGACTAGAGCACGAACCGTCTCATAGAGTGCTTACAGGAAAATTAGAAAAGAGGTGGTTCCGTCAAGCAATAGACTTGACGGAACATGACACCTTCAAAAGGGGGTTAAACGGTTCGTCTTAGCGGCGACCGCGTTCCACTCTCTCCGTACCGTCGAAGTAGGTGAGAGTGGTAACGAAATTTCCGTCAGCTTGAATCTCGGTAACCGACTTCTTCAACGTACCACTGGTGTAAGTGATGGTCTGAGTAGACCCGCCCTTCGGGTACTTCTTGATCACACGAGTCCAGTTAGAACTGGAAGCAGTCAGAACCTCAGTGCCATCATCGAGAACAATCTTGGCGTCAGCCATGAACACTCCTTTAAAAGGATCGATTTGACTCTAGTTCATACTAGATTTCAATACTAATTATGCATGATAGGCAAAAGAAAATAAATCCCGCATTTTTGCCCATCCCCTCGGAAAGGTGGAATAAGCATTACAATTGGGATGCTTGGTCTATATTGTAATACATACACAGACCAAGCACATTTTCTCTCTCAGCCCTTTGTTTAAGAACCAGAAAGATCAGCGTTCTTGATCACCTTCTGGAGAGTTGATCCGATCCTTGCCATGGTAGGAGCGAGGGCAGCAGCAACAATTGCTGCACTCTGCTTTGCTTCAGGATCGTTGGGGTTTTCGCGAAAAGCAGTAAAAATCTCCACTCCCCACTCCGTAACAAGACCAGACTGGAGTGTGATCTCTCCGTTGGTGTACTTTTGGATTTTCTGAGCCTTCTCGAGAAGACTGTCAGCCATTAACAACTCACTTTCGATGAGATGGGATCAAATAAACATCTAAAGAATAACACAAAATGAAAATTTAAACCCAGACTGAATTAAACCCAGCATCCGTGCAACCAAGTGTAATTTGCTACAAGGGATTATGTGTACATAAATGATATCGTGAAATGTAATCTCTTAGCTTTAACAAAAGGTGAGAATGAGGTAATGAACATTGGTTCTGGAATTGAAATGCATATGAAAGAGATTTACGAGGTTATGAAAAAAGTATATAAACATGATCTTCCATTGCTAAGAAAGGGTGAGCGGAAAGGAGATGTTCAAAGAAGTTGCCTGAATAGCAAAAAAGCAAAGGAAATATTGGGATGGGAACCTACTGTTTCTTTAGATGAGGGGTTACAAAAGCTTCTGAAATATCATCAAGAAATAAGTGGTTCATTTCTGATTGGTTCAAATTGATTGTAAAACAAAAGTGGATTTTTGTATGTCCATCTTTGTTTTTTGGTTTAATTAGGTTTTTATTGCATCAACGATAAGGGAAGAAAATTTAATCTCTCCTCCTTGATTACGTTGATCAAAGCGAAGAGAACGATATATTTTTCCGTTACTCGGATTCCAAGGATGGTAATGAAAATTCCCACTTTGATCGAAATACTCTAATTTTTGTATTTTAAAACCTACCTCTTCAAACATAGTTGTTAATGTATGGTGATTGTATACAATTTTGTGGCTAGAAGCAGGATGATCTATCAGTCCTGGTCCACCTATTTGTACGAAGCGTTGATACTCATCATCTGGAAAGTATCCATCTGGAACAGCACAGCGAATATAACCATCTTGTTTTAAGAACTCGTAGCAATTGCGTGCCGCAATGATTCCTTCTTGATCAGTAAGATGTTCCCAAACATGTTCTGCTAGGATAGCAGTGATAGTCCCTTGTTTAAAATGCTTTATCCAATCTTTTTGGTTTACAAGGTTAAGTTCCTCTTCTTGTAGGTGAATCCAACCTGGATTATTAATAAAGTTGCCAGCACCAACTACAATACGTATTTCTTCTACATGCATAACAATTACTCCTAATCATTGTTGAAATGTCTTAAAAATAAGCACTTCATTTTATGTACTTTTTTTATGTGTTTTAGCCCAAACGACATCCTAAAGAGTTCCGCCAAGTAGATTTCCTCAGGCACACGCAGGAAATATCTTTTCCCCTATTAAAAATTTTATGATAATTACATTTTATCGTAGTACAGGCTGATATTAAATAAATTAGTTTTAATTGTAATGTAATGGGGGTAGTGAGGGTTGCTGCTCTAGTTCGTCACATAGATTCCATTTTCTATAATCAACCGTTACTTTTGGTACATGAGCAATTCTCACATTGAGGGGCCATACCTCAATTAAAAACCCTCTCCTTCATATAAATCAGCCATCCAACCAGTGATAACGGTATGCCATGGCAATTACAAAAATCTGTAATCATGGAACGAAATTTCTTGAAACAGGATATGTCTTGTTAAACTACCGACATTTGCGATTAGAAAACTCAGTTAATGATTTGAACACCGTAGTCAACGAACTAGGCTTTTTTTATGTATGTAACACATAAACTTGATAAAACATAACAAATATGTTATGTTTTAAATATGAGCAAAGTGAATTGGATACCCTACACAACAAGCACTGGCAAATGTCCCATTCAGGATTTCCTGAATAGTCTAAACGCAAAAGACCATGCCAGAGCCATTCGAACACTGGAATTTGTACAACAGCATGGTATAAACGTTGGCAAACCATACGTCGAATTCTTCAAACGACAAAAAATTGGAGAAGTTCGATTTAAGGGCAAAGATAACCTCCATCGAGTTATGTTTTTCCATTGGGAAGGGAATAACTTTGTCCTTACTCATGATTTTGTAAAAAAAGACCAAAAAACACCAAACATAGAAATACAAAGAGCTGTCCGATATCGGGAGGACTATTTTAAATCGAAAGGAGTTTAAAACACAAATGAGCTGGCTTGAAGAACACAAACAAAAAGCAATGAAAGATCCTGAGTTCAAAACCGAATATGAGAATTTGGAATTTGAATTTCTAGTTCGAAGCATTTTAGTCGAAAGTCGCAAAGAAGCCGGAAAAACACAAAGAGAAGTTGGAGCGTTAATGGAAACAAAACAAAGTGCCATTTCTCGATGGGAAAAGCATCCCGAACAAATGACATTGAAAAATCTTAAAGAATACGCTGATGCCATAGGCGCAAAAATACACATTACATTAGAAAAAAATGAATCTCCCAATAAAGTGTAATCTCCATAATTTGAAGGTTTTTTATTTTCATCCTGGGGTAGTGACAGGGTAGTTGCTCTAATTCGTCAGATAAATTCCATTTCCTATAATCAACCGTTACTTTGGGTACATGAACGATTCTCACATTGAGAAGCCACACCTCAATTAAAAACTACCAACTAAGAAAGGGAGGGTGAATATTCACCCTCCCTTTCTTAGTTTTTGCTTACTTCTTCTTCTTGTCCTGGTTGTCCTGCTGAATCTTCTTCGCGGTCTCCTTGGTGATCTTGATCTTCATGTTGCTACCGATGTCCGTGGACTTGGCCTTGCCGTCATTCTTACCCATTGTGTTCCTTTCGAGCTGTTTCTTCGGGGCTGTTCCCCTGCTGACATGAACAACTCTACACGACCGGAACAGCTAGCACTAGTCGAAGCCGTGTGATGTATCTCACACTCAAGGTGCAGGATGGCTCAGTGATCGATCGCCAAGCCAATAACTTTCTAAATGTCAATGTAAGGTGAAGTAGGGAGCCAAGCGCCAGTGGCACATCAACTCCCCCCTATCATTTAAAACTACCTATTTGGGAACGTGAAGCTTGTACTCTGTTTATTTTTCTTCGTAGAATGTACATTCTACGAAGAAAAATAAACTCTAAATAAAAGCTGAAAATAATCAAGATGAATAAGCACAAACTCCTTGATATAAAAGAGTCTGTGCTCATTACTTGTTTTGTTTCATATTTGTGGTCTGTCAGTCATAAGGACGGAATTTTTTCCTGTTGGATTTTAATTCATCCTCTTTCTCTTGGATTTCTTTTTTTAAAAACAATGAAGGGTTTCCACTAAAAATGGGAATGATTCTCCCCTTGTCGATCAAGTATTTGATGGATTGGCGGGTAACTCCAAGGTATTCGGCGACTTGGTTCGTCGTCATTACCTCGGTGTTAAGAAATCGAGATAACTCTTCTCTATCTTTGAAATGGTATATGATTCTTCCTCCTAATGCTAACGGCGTACAGTACGGTAAATTATCATAGTTAAAATTAGAATCAAAAATACAACGTCCAAAATTGTAATAGTAAACGTTTTTGGTACTATTAGGCGATAACTCCAATAAGCGATAACCGCCAACCAGAATGCTAAGTCCTTCATATTTTTACACAACCGAGTTTTACAGATATAATGTAGTTAGGAAAGGGAGCCGTTAACTCCCTTCCTGTTTTACTCTTTTGGTGACTTGTCACTTTTGACATGGATGTGGATTTCAACATCTGCATCCGTGTTGATGGTGACTTGTATTTTGTTTGCTGACTCTTTTTCTTCTTTCTCCTTCTGTTCCTGCTTTTCTTTCTTTTCTCTGTTATCCGCTACAAACTGCCAGCAACAACAACCTTAATTGAATCCTTGTAGGAATTGAAAGACGGAAGAATATAGGAAGGCATCTACTTCGACACTGAGTTTAAGGCGATGGAGGCTGTTAGATTTGATTAATTTGATCACTAATAACAAAATAATATTCGCCACATGAAATAGTGAAGGATAAAGTGCATCTGTCAGTTATTGGTTTTTCCATTCTCGCCTAAGTTTTATTAATTTTTCTTTTGTATCGGTTTTTTCATCAGGTGTGTATACATTTAAAAGGATATTTTGATGCTCTGCCAATAAAAATGTATTGTACTCTAGACTCAATAATCCTGCTCTAGGATGTAAGACACCTTTTTTTCCTTCAGGTATACCAATTACTTCGTGTTCTTCCCACCAATGCTTAAATTCCAAACTAGTAGCCTTTAAGTTTTCAATGATTTCCATATACCATGGATCGTCAATATTTTTCGCATAATAAGTCCGAAATTGAGCCAATAATCGTTTCGCCATAGATTCCCAATCGATAAATAAATTACGATAGGTTTGATCCGTAAACATTCTCCAAATTAAATTTCTTCCTAACTGATTCATTTTAGAAAAATCACCAAAAACTGCACAAGCCATCCTATTCCAAGCGATTACTTCCCAATGATTTCCTACTATGTATGCTGGACAAATTTGTAGGTCATCCAGCATCATCTGCAGAGATGAGGAAATTCCTTGTTCCTTTGATAAGCTTTCCTCTTTGGTTAACCAAGAGGCAGCCAAGGTAAACAAGTAGTTCTTCTCATCATTATCTAACTGCAATGTTCTGGCGATACTTTCTAAAACTTGTTCCGAAACCTTTATTTGTCTGCCTTGCTCCAAATACGTATACCAAGTGACAGAAACGCCAGCTAAAGCAGCAACTTCTTCTCTTCTAAGCCCTTTTATTCGTCTTCTCGTAGATTGTTGGGCTAACCCCGCTGCCTGTGGTGTTAAACGCAATCGCCGTGTTTTTAAAAAATTCGCTAGCTCTTTATTTCTTAGTGATGGATTCACAAGGAGGACTCCTTTTTAAACTGGTAGTTTTACTACTATCATTAGCAATACAAGCAGAAACTCTCTCCTTCTTATTATACCTAATGTCCATTAGCATAAGCTTATACCAATAAGGAAGGAAGATTTCTCATGCAAGCAGCTATTTTACATCAAGTAGGTACTCCATTAGAAGTGAAGGAACTCTCCACACCTGTCCTACATGATTCTAGTGTTCGGGTACGTGTATCAGCAACACATATTCTCTCTTTTACTAACCAAGTGGTGGGGGGTCAATTTCCATTTCCTTTACCAACCCCATATACACCAGGCTTATGTGCAATTGGAATAGTCGAAGAGGTAGCGGAAGATGTGACGGAAATCAAGATCGGACAAAAAGTATTTTGTAGTCCACTCATTTCTTCACGAAATAACACTACAAACCCAGAGCGTATTTTAAAAGGCTGGATTGGTTTGACTGCTAATTGTGAGAACTTATTAAACCAGTGGAAAGAAGGTACATTTGCCCAGCAGGCTGTTTATCCGGTTGAATGTGTTACACCGATTGACCATATCAGTCATTATGATGATGCTCATCTGGCTTGTATGTACTATTTAAGTATTGCATATGGCGCTTTCCTTCGAAGCAATTTTGCTCCCGGACAATCTGTCGTAATCAATGGTGCAACAGGTAATTTAGGAACTGCTTCTGTAATCGTTGCTTTAGCATTAGGAGCATCTAAAGTTTATGCTGTTGGTAGAAACGTAGATATTCTTCAATCCATTTCCAAGTTAAATCCAAAACGCATCCAAAGTATTCCTCTACCTGATCAGGAAACGGATTATGAGACTACATTTACTTCCAATATTGGAGAAGCAGACGTACTCATCGATGTTGTCGGGTTAATGAATCATCCATCACTTATAAATGCAGGATTATCTATATTAAAACAAAAAGGAACAGCTGTATTTGCTGGAGGTGTTTTAGTAGATATTCCTCTGTCTTATCTTACTGTTCTCACAAAAGAACTTACGATTACGGGGTCCTCCATGTACCCCAATGATGCACCTGCGGAAATTGCCAACCTGATTCAAGCGGGATTATTGGATATTACTGCATTTCAACCAAAAACGTATCCATTACATGATATTAATCAAGCTATTGCAGAAGCTGCTACTGCTCGTGGACTTCATTACAGCATCCTAAAACCATAAGAAAAACTAGGAGGTGCATGAGATGAGTGACAAAGTTATCCTAGTAACTGGTTCAACAGATGGAATAGGCAAACAAACTGCTATGGAACTAGCAGATAGAGGTTTTACGGTTCTTCTTCATGGTAGAAACACAGAACGTGGTGCTGCCGTATTGGAAGAAATCCAAAAACGTACTGGAAATAAAAAATGTAAATATTACCTTGCTGATTTTTCGTCTCTCAATGAAGTATACCAAGTTGCAGATCAAATAACTAAAGATTACCCTTCCATTGATATATTGATTAACAATGCTGGCATCGGGAGTGGCAATTTAAACGATCATCAAAGAAAATTTAGCCAAGATGGTTATGAATTGCGCCTTGCTGTCAATTATTTAGCACCATTTTTATTAACCAATCTTTTGCTTTCAAACCTTAAACAATCATTGTCAGCAAGAATTATAAATGTTTCTTCAGTTGGACAAGATCCCATTGATTTATCCAATATTATGTTAGAACAAAACTATTCTCCTTTTCATGCTTATAAACGCAGTAAACTGGCACTTACGGCATTTACATTTTTATTAGCAAAAAAATGTGCTGACTATCCCATGACAGTAAACTGTCTCCATCCTGGTTCCTTACTCAATACAAAAATGGTACGAGAGAGTAAAATCTTGCCATTGGGTCGTGTTAAAACTGGTGCTGATGCCATTTTACATCTTGCCCTTTCCCCAAAACTAGAAAAGGTAACGGGTGAATACTTTGATAAGAAAACAAAAGCAACAGCAAATTATCAAGCTTATGATGAAAAATTCCAGCTCGATCTATGGGGATTAAGTGAAAAACTAACAAAATTACATGAGATATAATTCCAAAACAAGGAAGTTTCTTATATATTAACGAATAACAACCTTTGTCATTGACTTGGCTACAAAGGTTGTTATTCGTATAATTGTTAAAGATTTGATTCGTATTCTTTTACTCTTCTGTAAAAAGTATTACTTTTCATCCCTACTATTTTCATTGCTTCCACAGCTGTTATTCTTTTTTGTTTCCAATCCACATAGGCGGATTTAATGTTTCATCAATCTCGATTTTCTTTCCACCAAATTTCGTTCCATTCTGAAGTGCTACCCGAATTCCTTCTTCTTGCCTTTCTCGTATTCTTTTCCGTTCATCTTCTGCCATGTAACTTAGTAGTTGCAAGATCAAATCGGAAATTAGCGATTCAATTCCGTTCAAATCCTTATATTTCATAAATGAGTGTGTCTCATACTATAGGTCTGGACGACATCCAGTTGTCCAGACACACGAATATAAAGAAGTCATATAGATGAGAGTCGTCCGATGACGGCTCTTTTAATTTGCAAACATGGAGTTGATCGAATGATCCCAAAACTCAGAGAAGGTGATGAAAGCAGACTAAAGGATGGTAGAAAAGGGGTAGTTTACTACATCAATCGTAGAATTAAGCACTACCAGGTAATATGCATGGATGATTATCATGAGCTTGTGAGGTTTGAGGATGTGAAAACAGGTGGACCAGCTACGAAATTCGCAACTGGTCAATAAACCTTAGTTAGAGAGGAAGAGACTACCCCTTCTGGACATCGGTATGATCGGTTTGCAGGTCAGTGATGTGCGTATCCTTGCGGACCTTCACGCGCATGAACCGACGACCGTCCTTGTGCTCATGGAAAATCGTGGTTCCATTGAACCAGACCTTGACCCCATCAGAAGAGACGCTGTCAGGCTCACGAGTAGGGGTTCGGGGAAGATACATGTAATTTCAGGACAAAAGCTGTTTAATATTTTCATTTATGAGTTCTATGTCATTTAGGTAACCAATTTATAAGGCATGGAGATAACCAAGTGCTCCATAAGTGTCACAGAATACTAATTCTGCGCTATTTATATTGACCATTAATCTTCTCTACTCTAACATATTAAATATAAGTGTGTCCTCCCTCCACTTTTGGAAGCTGAAAATGGATCATGGAAAATCAGTAGAAGCTGCACTTCAGTTCGTACTTGATGAGATTTTTGATGGTTACAGTGTTGGAGGAGTTAAAAGAAAATGACTAAAATCATTGAGAGCTTCGTTCCCTACCAAGGTGAACATTGCGAAACGACCGCTATGGGAAATTTGCTTCAATTTGCAGGATTCCAACTGACAGAGCCGATGCTGTTTGGTCTTGGACAAGGACTCGGATTTATTTATTGGGATTCGAAGAAAATGAATTTCCCGTTCATCGGAGGAAGGATAAAACCGGATATATTGACGGCCAACCTTGCCAACAAGCTAGGTCTGATCGTCAATATTCAAGAAACATCTTCCGTCAACAAAGCATGGAAAAATGTACAGAGCTGCATCGATCGCGGAAATCTGGTCGGGTTGAAATTGGATTCTTATTATCTGGACTATTTCACAAATAAAGTGCACTTTGCAGGCCACTCTGCGGTCCTATATGGCGCGGATGACGAATTTGCCTACATGGCAGATACTGCACAACAGGGCGGATTGGTGAAAACACGTTTGACAAGCTTGGCAGCAGCCAGAAATGCAAAAGGGTCCATGAGTTCCCGAAATCGTTCCTTTACGCTTGAGCTGAATGACGCTTTGCCACCCCTCGTTCCCGCTATACGTGCATCTTTGACCAAGAATGCGTATGACTATTTGAACCCCCCTATTCGCAATATTGGGAATAAAGGTATAGTTAAAATGAGCAATGAAATTCTGAAGTGGCCTTCTCGAAGCAACAACATCGAGCATGATTTGTGTTTGACCGCAATGCTGATGGAACGTGCGGGAACCGGCGGCGCTTTGTTCCGGAATCTGTATCGAGATTTCCTGAAAGAATGTGTTGATCTATTAGAAAACCCGAAAATCGAACAAGCACACCGTTTGTTTACGGAGATCGCTCCCATGTGGGTCAGTACTTCGAATTTAATCGATAGTGCGGGAAAAACAGGAAACCTCCAGATTTTACAGCAAGTATCCAGACTTTTACTCGAGATTGCGGATAAAGAACAAGTAGCAATGAAGTTATTGTTATGAAGAAATGATTCGTCATCGATTGTTCATTTCTATTATAGAAAATAACAAATTGATATTTTTTTCACTTATACACGGAAAACAGCGATTGCTAGTTAACATCCTCCAAACTTCGCCATAAATAAAAAACAGCATATGCTTCCCAGTTTTTCCAAGGCTCAAATATAGCTTTGATCTCTTCTAACTTGGGTTTATGTTCTCGCTTTAAAACATATTTTAATGCATTGTGCAAACCAACATCTCCAATTGGGAAAGACGCTGGATTACGAAAGCACCGCATCATTGCATAGTGAGCAGTCCAAGGCCCTACTCCTCTTATGGAAAGTAGTTTTTGCTCCGCATTTTGGAAGTCCTTTATCAATTCTGTTTTGGAGAGATTCCCTTTTTGAAACTCCTTCGCTATACCAACGATATATTCTGCTTTTTTGCTAGTGAATTGTAGTTCCCGCAATATTGTTATGGAATGATCATTAAAAGCAAATGGAGTTGGAAATAACCAATATTTTCGCCCTTTCCATTCATATGACCGGCCAAATTGCTTGACAAACCTCCTTTTTAAGGTGTAAGCAAATGACAAATTGATCTGCTGACCAATCACAGCCCAGCACAGAGCTTCAAACAAATCCGGAATTCCAACGATCCGCAGTCCATAAAACCGCTTGATAAGATCCGATAAAACTGGATCTTTTTCCGCTGATTCATAGAAGACTTCAAGCTTTGTATCCAAATCAAGCCATTCGCGAATATGATTCGTAATTTGTTGCAATGCTTGATTGGTTTGAGGAATCCTATCAATGAAGTTAATTTGTAATATGTTTTTATTCGGATTGCTTACTTCGATTAGAATGAACTGATTTTCTACTTCCAACAATTTGTATATTTTTCTATCCTCGATATAGTGCAATACTTCAATAGAAGAGCGGGATAAATACACGAGAACTTCATCAAAATTGAAAGTTTCTGGTAAATATAATATAAGGGGATTGCTAGAATGCATAACGGGCATGTCCTTTATCGATATAGTCATGATATCCCTCCAGCTGAAGCAGTTTCTTTTTATTGTTTAGTCCTCCGCCAAATCCAGTAAGTGTTTTGTTTTTGCCAATCACACGATGACATGGAACAATCATTGGAATCGGATTTGCTCCATTTGCTGTTCCTACTGCGCGTACCGCTTTGGAATTTCCAATCGCTTCAGCAATCTCTGCATAACTCCTTATTTCTCCATAAGGAATACGTTGCAGGGCTCTCCAAACTTCTACACGAAATTTCGTACCTCGCATATCTAGAGGAAGATCAAAGGTCTCCCTTTTTCCTATGAAATATTCTAACAATTGCTCTTTGTAAACTTGCAGCTTATCAGGATCCTTTTTTATTTTTGCATTTGAAATATATTTCGTTATCCATCCCTCAAGCATTTCTCGTGATTCGTTAGGCCATAAAATACGACAAAGCCCTATATCTGTTGCGGCTAAATAAAAACTTTTATTTTGGAAAAACGGAGTTACCATTTCATCCCAATAAACTAACGTTTCTTTTTCATTCGATTTCATCTATGTATCCCCTCGTTTTCTTTTTATATATCGATACTCATTTGGCTGGAGTTTTATATATTTTTTAAATACCATGGAAAAATGAGAAGGGCTGCGAAACCCAACCTCTTTTGAGATTTGTGTAATGTTTTTTTCAGTAGACCGGAGGTCATTTTTTGCTCTTTCCAATCTTTCATTAAGCAAAAACTGTGCTGGAGTTATCCCCACTTCTCTTTTAAAAACCCTTTGTAAATGATAGGGACTGACCAAAAAGTGAGCTGACAAATCGTGTAAAGTAATAGTATGACACATATTATTCTGCAAGAAAACTTTTAACTTTTCCACCATCCGTCTATCTGGATTGAGTTTTCCTATCTCTTCTGGTTTACATCTCTTACAAGGTCGAAACCCAGCAATAATCGCTTGCTCCACTGTTTGAAAGATAAGGACGTTTTCTCTTTTTGGCGTTCTAGATTTACAGGACGGTCTACAGACAATTCCAGTTGTTTTGATTCCAGTATAATAAATACCATCATATTTGTTTTCCCGTTGGATAACGGTTTGGTATACCTGTTCAAAAAGAGATCGATTCATGTCTCTTCCCCCTATGAACACATTATACCGATTGTAAGTTCGTTTTGTAAGAATCACCCAATAGGATAGCAAGATTTCGATAGTCAATGGAAACAATAAAAACATTCCAATTCAACTTCTGTCGAAGAGTATTTGAGATCATGGTACAAATGCTATAATTCAAATATAATGAGTCAAGGAGATGTATTTATGATTGTGGAAGGTATAAATAATAATTTCATTATCCCGTGATAAATCGAACTATGTATTCGATGTGAAAGGAAAAAAGAGATAAATATGAAATTAGAAACAGATCGACTCCTATTAAAAACAATCGATCTTCCCTTACTGGAAGCAGCAGCAAAACAAGATACACAAGCAATCGAAGCATTGGGATATAAAACAAATAATGAATGGCCTGAACCCGATTTTCTGGAAGCAATACCATTTTTCCGAGAAGTTCTTATCAAACACAATGGAACAAAAGGTTTTGATTCTTGGATTATGATTAAAAAGGATACAAATGAGATCGTTGGAGGGATTGGGTTTTTAGGTGACCCTGATCCTAACGGTATCATTGAAATTGGATTTGGTACCAATCAAAGTCATCGGCGTAAAGGTTATTGTTTTGAAGCTGCTGAAAAACTATTAAGTTGGGCATCTGCCCATGATGATGTCGTAAGCATTATCGCAAAATGCGATGTTGATAATACTGCTTCGAAAAATGTATTAACGAAATTAGGATTTTCATTGGATCGCGAAGATACAGATTCACTCTATTGGAAATATCGAAGCGGTATAAACTTAAAATAAAAAATTGTTTATTATTGGGAAAGGTCTGAACCTTAGAAGTTCCTTGGAGAAGACAATCGACCCGAATTATTCTCGAACGTCATTTGGAATGTGTAATCCCTATAGATGTAACAGAATACAGGCGATTCTCTTAAAATAATCACCATCAACAAAATCTTTGTTACTTTGAAATCCTTTATTATATACAATATTAAAAAGGAACAACCACTGAATGCAGTTTGTTGTTCCTTTTAATTCTTTAATATAATTATCTAGTTTTCAAATATATAATTTTCAGCACATTTGGGATTTTAGTAAAGTTCAGAGAAATCTCTTTCCCCTTGTATCATATCTGTAAGAGCGACATAGATATTCGGTGCATATCCGGCTATCCTATGACATAAGTACAAATACCACTCAACTCCGTAATTTAGATAAACTCGAACTGACAGGCCCATCACTTTTAAGCTGTCTGCAAAGTTCAGGTCGGATTCGATATAGTAATTCTGCTTCCACATGGGGATTTTGTAAATAGCCACGCTCCATTATCTGTTTATAATATCGTTTTTTCATCATGAGAAGCAATGGAGACATGACGATCAGCCATAACACATAAATCCTACTAATTTCAAGAAAACGTTGGTCCAACTCGTCTGAACGTGGAATGCAAATATCAGAAGGTTTTTGGTATGCGCCTTTTACCATACGAATTTACCCAGAATAATTCATCGTAACAGATTCTAATGCAATCTGTAAATTGTTTCTCCATTGATGAACAATCATCTGGCACCCTTTTCTTTTCGAATTTTCAGCTTGCCCTATAATATTTACCAAACATTACGAATTCACAACCGAAGATGGTATTTATTTATCGGGATTACAAGCGTTCTTTTCTTTATCCGAAATGGTGATCTTAAAATAACGAAAGAGATGCATCTAAATAACCCCACTATTCTCCTAATTGCATATTTTTTTGTTTTTGTTTGGTTTTCTGCACATCTGTTGTAAAAAAGGACCAGCACCTTTACATACAATCACACTAACATCCTACTTGGTTTAATAACTGGATTTTGTCTTTCCAAACATAAATAAGTACAATAGCGAGTGGTCCAGCAAGTATTATCGCTCCAATCTTTACTGCTAGTGGGATTATTGTTACTCTACTTTCAATTTTGGATTTACAAGGAACAACTCCCCATTTTTCGGAATATTTCACTCTTAATTTTCTTTATCTCAATTATCCTTTTATTATATGACTTTAAATTGAGTTGATTTTGACTTATATAAAAGGTAATTAACTCGTGATATCGTGTTTTACATTTTTTCAATCTATCATGCCGCTTTTGGACTTATCTCGGACGTCCCCCGATATACGATGTATTCAGGAGATTGATTCCAATAAAAATACCACCTCATAAGAAGTGGTTTACTTTGTAATCTACTATAGCAGCCCTATAATAGAAGCCACCCGAAAATGGAAGATAGTTTTATATCACCATATAGCGATAAAAAATATTGGCGCGTGGATGAAAAGACCATCCACGCTTGAACAGGAAGAGTGGACTCGAACCACTGACCCGCATCGCTGTTGCTCTACCACTGAGCTACATTCCTGTCCATTAATTATTCTACTGTATTATTAATCTTCTCACAAGAAGCTAATCCATTTAACATACAGGAATTAGATATACTGTGTCTAAGAAATGTCTAGATGTGTATTTTTCCCAAAATGATATGATTAAAGACCGAACAAATGGAAGCGCTACAAGGGAATGATATCTGGTATGGCAAAGAGGCTACAGCATATGCTGGTGTTACCGCTCAGATCGAAGCCATCACAACTCGCAATGTGCAATTAAACTTTGATCATACTGGGAACGTCGATGGCTTTTTGCACGGCGGAACAGTTATGACACATAAGCAGTTTCGGTTACATTTTGATCCTGGTCAGCAGTTGAGTTTGTGGTGACAGGGTTAATGTTGTTATACATCTCGCTGAAATTCTTTAAAGCGTTCACCTTGGTAAATAAGGGTACCTGTATCTCCTTCTACTAATTTCCCATACTTCAGACCGTCTACTTTGAACTCCATTCGATCATGTTCATCTGTTTCAAACGTAATGAAATATTGGGTAAATGTCATACCCTGACCTCCAGAAACACTCATACGTTTAGCCACTAATTTTGCTTTTACAGATAAAATGGGTAGTTTATCATTTACCATTCTTTGTTTTCTTTTTTCAGAAATAGTATTTGATTTTCTATAAGTCAATAGAATATACGTTATTGCAGTAATAGAAGCAAAAAAGAATATCCAAAAATTATATTCTAACTCCAAAATACTCCACCTCTCTAATATGGGGTAGTGACATGGTTCCTGCTGTAGTCCGTCAGATAGATTCCATTTGTTGGTCAAATTAGGGTTCGTCGTTCGGATGCTGATCTTCACTGTGATATATCACTTTTTCTTTTTGGCAATCTCTACAAACAAATATTTCTTTCATTTCTCTAGCATCTAATATTGTCGAAATATCAATCCAAACATGTTCACAATCCACCAGAATCCCCTCCTTATTCCACCTTTTCGAGGGGATGGGCAAAAATGCTGGATTTAACCAGATTCCATTATATGGTTACGTTACCCCTCAGTCGCCGGATGCTGGTTCTTCATCTTCGAACCAATTGATATAATACGTTTCTACCTTTGCATGATTAGCATCCTCGAATTCACTCATATATTCGCCTATTTCTTCTTTTGTTGGGTAATGTTTGAATATCCGCCCACCTAATAGTTTTTTTGAATCCATTGTAAACTTCAAGGGAGGTAAGTTTCCTCTATTTTTTTTATGTTAAACACCTCGCTATGTTAGATTCCAGTTATTGGTCAAATTGCACTTGCTTGCACGGATGCTGGTTCTGATTCTACACCTGAATACTGATTATTTTCCTAAAGAAAACGCCAAACCGTTTTATACCAAAGGTTTAGCGTGAAATTTCATTTAAATCATTTCAGATTTGAATTTTGATTCTGTATATTCTTCGACAGATGAGATATGACTTGGAACGATCAATATTTTACCAAATTGAACAAGGCCATTATAAAGTACGCCCGATTCATCAGAAACTTGATCCTGAAATCAAATAATATTTTCTACTTCTAAAATGTGTTGTTTCCCGTTATTCATTGTAACTTTTAATTTCATTCAACTTAACAACTCCTGTTATCAGATTTTTCTATTATATCATTTTGTCCATTCTGAAATGAAATAATTTTCCTGATAATCAAAGTTATGATGAACATCGTCCAACCGATTCGAGACAAGAAAAAAATCACTCTCATGAAAAATATCCTTCTCCAAAATCCTCGCGATCATCTTTTATTTGTTTTTGGCATCCATTGTGGTCTTCGAATATCCGACATCCTCAATTTAAGATGAGCGACATTTTAGACCGAAACAATAAGCCTAAACAATTCTTAGAGCTTTACGAACAAAAAACAGGTAAATGGAAACGTTTCGCTATCAACAAGAATGCAAAGAAAGCAGTGGAGCTATATCTCAAAGATCGCGGACAGTGGGAACCAGATGAGCCTGTTTTCTTATCTCGAAAGTTATCCAAGAAAGGTGAAAAGATACTCACCAGACAACGAGCCTATCAAATCATCAATGATGCAGCACAACAAGCAGGGATAACTGATCCGATCGGCACACACACACTAAGAAAGACATTTGGTTATCATGCTTACCGTCAAGGTGCTGACATCGCTTTATTACAAAATATCTTCAATCACTCCGCCCCCTCTGTCACTATGAGATATATTGGCATCACACAAGATGAAATTGACAATGTAATTATCAATCTTGATTTGTAAAGGGGAATATCTTTTGGATAAGCGGTTCCATTTGCGATAAAGGTGTCTAGTGTAGTTTGTGTTCCTTGAACCACAAGCGTAGGATCTACCACGATGGGATATTGCCGTTTTTCATCCTGTAACCACTTCTCATCTACCTTTACATCCAAGTAGGTTTTTCCTTGATCCTCTCTTAGCTGATAAGCAATATCGCCTGTTGTTGCATCTGCTGCATCATAAATGGACGGCTTTGGTATGTTAAAAACTTCTGCTCCTTTATCGTTTAAAAAGAGACTGATCCATCTTTATTTGCTTGTGCTTTCACATTGGTCGTATTTAATGCAACGGAAAAAGTAGAGCGATTGACCGGCTTTTTGAGAAGCCATTCTTCTTTTATTTCGGTACTGGTAACCGTGTAAATGAGGTCTACTCCATCGTAGATATTTGGATAAGTGATGGTATCTCCATCTACTATTCCTGTTACATTTGAGGAATCTTCTGGCGAAAATTCGACTGTTCCTCCTCCAGCCTGAAACTTAACAAGATTCTCCGTTGTGGTACTTTTGGCAAAACCTACTTTAAACTGATCCATAGTGTTGCTATACACGTGATCGGTATCCAAAGCCTTGGATTGAATCGTGTTATCGATCGGAACCCATTCTCCACCTTTTTTATAGTGAATCGGGTCTAAATAAGCCTCTGTCACATAGGTTTTTCCGTCTGGTTTGACAAAAGTTTTGGAATTTTTCGTCCTTAGATCTTTTACTTCTACGGTTGTTTTCTTTGGAGTGGTGTCTGCAGCATTCGCTGATTTCCAGTTCCAAGAAGGGCCATACGTGAAAAAAATAGATAAAACAAGTAATGAAAAAAATAAGCGCCGATGCCAAATATATTTCTTGGCAAATAAAAAAGATACCATAAATTCTTCCCTCTCCTAATATAGTAAAAAAATAGGTTACTAGATTAGTATAGGGAGCGCATTATCAAAGTATAATAAATTTATTTCATTTAAAAATAAATTTATATATTGACAACCAGTTATTCCTTGATTCCTCCGCTGATAAAGTAACTATTTTAAATTGCTTTTATCTAAAAATGGAATATTTAATTTGTTTATAAAAAAAGATCAAAAATCTATACATTACAAGGGGTAGAACCAGCATCCGAACGACGAACCCTAATTCGACCAATAAATGGAAAACAGACCGATATCTATTTCAAATCGGTCTGTTTTTTACACAGGAAAGGAAGAATCACACGGTTATATTCTTCTTGAACTTCTGTACTAGCATTTGAAGATTCGATATATAAATTCTACAATTTCAAAACAAACGAATTATCCAATCTGCTAGAATAAAAATGGAATACTTACCTATTACTAGAGGAGACATTCAACAATGTTTAATCGGATGAGTATGACGATAAAAAAGTAAGAACCTATACTTAAAAAAATTCATGTCTGGTAAGGTCTATTCCAGTTTTCTGCTCTTTTGCTCCCTAAAACCCATATTCCTGAAGAATAATTAAAGTATCTCTCACTGTTAGGTGGGAACACGTGAATCTCACAGGTGATTATATTTGGAATCTAAAGCAACGAATTCCTTTAGATGATCTTCGTCCTTTGAGAGAGAAAAGATTTCAATAATAGAAAATAAGTGATTACAAACAACCGACTATTTCCCTTAACGTGTAGGTAGTCGGTTGAATCGTGTCCGAAATATGTTTATACGTGTGTATTTCTCGAAATGGTACGGGAATCCCGAATCCATTGAAAACATAAGGATTTAGCTTCATCATTTGTTAACCTTTCAATAATGGTTAAATTATGTTCGATGATTTCAAGCTCCATCGGCGCATCATAATGAAGGAAATGAAATAACATCCAATGAGGATAAAAAGCTGTATCTCCAAAGCCATAACTGGGTATACGTATTCGTTGCATTGCTATTTCTTTTAAGTCATTGCTCGACCAAAATTTCCCGTTTCCGTTTTTATCAGAGTAATTGTACCCCCATCGGTAGATAAGTCTTTCTAATAGTTTTAATTTACCACGACATTGTACATATAATAATTTAGCTTCATCATTTGTTAACCTTTCGATAATGATTAAATTATGTTTTATAATGTCAAGCTCCATCAGCACATCATAATGAAGGAAACGAAATAACATCCAATGCATATATTTGTCTGGATTAAACGGGTAGTTTGGTATGGGAATTCGAGATTTTGCTATCTCTTCTAATGCTTCTTGGGACCATAATTCTCCTTTTCCACTGTAATAATCGTATTCTGGTTGATAGATATTCTTTGTAGCTTCTAACACTTTATGCCCATCAACATCAGGTTTGGATTTATATTTATAAATACTAATAATTATGGCAAGAATCATAAAGAAAAAAAGAAAAGGGGTTGGAATAATATTTTCTATTTCGTCCATTATTATTAGTTGACCTCCTTATAAGATATCACCAATGCTTATTTTATTTTCAACATAAAAGGGGTGGGTGTGCAAAAAGAACTAAAACCCAGAGTGAACTAACAGATTGATTTATATGAGCTAAGATGTACCAAGAATCTAGCTGCAAATCATTCAATGAGAGGATGATTTCAATTATATCAAAATGTGTTTGGTTGAGTCACAACCTAGCAAGTTCTTCTCTCGTTCAATTATGCAGTTAAGACATAAAACGTTTAAAAACAAGGCTTACTAAAGATGGTTGCGAGTAACCTTATCCAAAATAATCGACCTTTCTTTTTTTTATCCCTTTACATACCGGTCGGACAACTGAATGTTCAGTTGTCCGCTTTGGAACTAGGATTTAGCTTTGTTTAATGGTTTGAAGCATGTATGCCTTGCTAGGGAAGATTGTTTGAAAAACCATTACCAAAAACAGACTCACCAGAGGGAATCGGTGTGATATAGGTACGAACTGGGTGCTGACGCCACCGCTCGTCATAATCTTCAAACTGGTCTAGAACTTCGAAAGTATCCTTATTGTTGACCTTCACCCCATGCAGACGAAGCGAATCTGGTCTGACAAACAAGAGACAATGATAGATACGTCGAACTTTCCGTCTCGGTCACAGTCGACGGAAAATGAATTAAAACGATACTATGAAAAAGTGTGGAACTCAAAGAACTTTCAAGATATGTTAATCATTAAAACGTTTCTGTATACAGGGCTACGTGTGAGTGAGCTGATTAACATCAAATGAACCGATGTAGACTTTCAGCAATGTCAAATTCGAGTGAACCAAGGAAAAGGCAAGAAAGATCGTATCGTTCCTTTCCCCGTCTCCTTTAAAGAAACACTAGCCATGCATACTGAAAGCATGAAGAAAAAGAATGCTACCTATCTATTTGAATCAAACTGGAAAAAGAAATACACGGATCGCGGGATACGGAAGATACTCAAAAAGTATTCAGATCAGGCTGGACTACCATCTATCTCTCCTCATGAGCTAAGACATTTGTTAGGATGGGAACACGTGAACCTTACAGGTGATTATGTATGGAATCTAAAGCAGCGAATTTCTCTTGATAATCTTCGACCCTTGCGAAAAGAAAGAATTAAAGTCCATCATGAATAGAAAAAATAAACCAGCTGCTTAACGTACAAGTAGTTGGTTTATTTGTGTCGGAAATATGTCTAAACGTACAATTTTCTTTTTTGGGTACCGTGACCCCAATTGGAACCATTCGATCAACTCCCTATGTAAAATAAAAAGCCACCCATTGGATGGCTCTCATCTATATGACTTCCTTATATTCGTGTGTCTGGACAACTGGCTTGCTGTCCAGACATTTTCTGCTAATCAGATCAAATAGGGCTTACACCACTATTGACGAAAGTTACACCATGAATCGGTTTCGAAGTCTTACCAGGTCCAACAATCTGATAGAAGGACCAAACTTCAGACTCTTCCCCTGCCTCATCAGTCTCTTTTTTCTTGAGGTGGATTTCGATTCCCTTTCCATACATCTCATAGTCAGCCCAATAATACTTAATCTCGATTCTATCTGTACCTGTAATGATATTATCCTGAACCGTTGTCGTGAAGTCCTTGTCCTCGATCTCAACACGAGTACTGGTTACCTGCATGATCCGAGTCCTCTCAAAAGCCACAGACTGTATCTCAGCCTTGGATCCAGTATATAATAAACATTCCTAATGTTCACCAATATTATATCTGCACATACAATTCTTACTCATTCGTATAATCAGATGGTTCGAACGCAAATCATATTAAAAAAAAGCCTCTAAATTGACGCTGAATGGATTTAAATTCTAATAATGATGAAATATTACCTTGATATATTTTTCGAATTTGACCACGTAGAGCTCGAATTATGCGATATAAATAAAAAGGCGATCATATGACCGCTAATAAAGCATTCGATAAGTAATAGGCCCAGTGACAGGGTTCCTCCGATAGACCGCAAAGTAGAATTATGATTTTTCTGAACTAATACTTTCTACTGCTCTTCTCAAATCTGTTTCATTTGGAGTAACATATCTTCGTGTAGTTTCTAAACTTTCATGGCCTGCTAGCTGAGCTACGACTTGTAAAGGTTGATTCGCATCAATCAGGTTCCGACAAAAGGAATGACGAAGGGAATGAGAAGAGTAATCTACAAATCCGATTAAATCTAGGTATTTCTTAATTAGATAATGTAGTCCTTGACGAGTCATCCGACTATGGCCACGTTCAGATAGAAATAGTGCTTTTTCATCCATTTTTCCTCTTGCTTCGATCCACGCTTCCATCGCTTTCATTAAGTCCGGATTCAACAGAGCGATCCGATTCTTCCCACCTTTACCCGCAACCACAGTCATCGTCTTTCTTCTCAAGTCTATATCTTGAATGTCTAGGGACACCACCTCTGAAATTCGTAAGCCCGCTTGTAACATTGCCTGAACAATTGCTAGATTTCGAGATTTCTTCCATGGATTCTTTTCTTTCTCCATTCGATGTAAGAATTTATCTTGCTCGGTACGACTGAGCCATCTAGGGGCTTGTTCCAAGGGAGAAATGCGTTTCATTCTTACTTTCTTCGAGGGATCAAGTGTAGAGTAATCCTGTTGAACGAGATAAGACCAGTATACCTTTATGGCAGCTACTCGTTTATTGATCGTAGCAGGAGCCAAACGTTCTACTGTTTGCATATAAGAGATCCAATCATGTAAATCTCTAGCTGTAAGGAGATCAGGATGAAATGCATGTCCAGTTCGATGAATGTACCATCTTTCAAGTACCAAAACTGCCGCGACATACTCTGCAATCGTCCGAAGTCCTTTTCCGTGCTCATGGAGATGGGATTGAAATAGCTCTATGTAGTTCATGTGATTCCTCCTTCCAAGATAGTGTGTTCGGTAAAGTACATTTTCTATCATAATCATATGTATTCGGTAAAGAAAAAGCAATGGTTTTGACTCAATAACTTTACCGAATGTTAATTCTGTAGAGTATAGATTAACTCGTTACAAAATGATCTATTATTTTCTTCATCTTTACAAGAGTTGAGCAACAGAAGAAGTACTTTCCTTTTCTCTAAGTACTTGATCGAAATAAATATGTTGTTTTAAAGTGAAACATGATCAACTATTTTGGATTTTACTTCTATCATTTAGCGAAATGCTTGATAAGCAAGTCACGAAACGTACCTGCTGCCAAGGATAAATAACGTTTTTCGGACCATGCTAACTGATAGGTACGCTGACAAATGGGCTCTATAATATCCAAATGGTGAAAGGAGTTTTCTTTTTCTAATAGCGTTTCTAACCAGAAAGCAATTCCCATCCCCGACTTAACCAATTCTATTATTGTCTTAGAGTCATCTGTTTCACAGACAATATTTGGTATAAAACCTGCCTTCTGGCATAATTCATCGGTATCCTCTCGGAAAGAATGTCCCTTTTTAAAGTGAATAAAAGGTTCATTCGCGACTTCACTTAATTTAATACTTTGCCGATTGGCAAATCGATGTGTGAAAGGGATTGCTAGTACAATTTTTTCCGTTAATATAGGTAAATTGCGGATTCCATTCCGTTTAATTGGCTTACAAGAAATGCAAAAGTCTAATTCTCCATTTTCCAGTAACTGCTCTTGCCTCTCTTTTGTAGAAACTTGTGAAATACGAAAACGCACTTCAGGATAGGAGGAGCGAAAAATATTTATTATGTCAGAAAATTGAGGTAAAAAAGTGGTGTCTATCGAAACTGTTCCTCGCTCTAATCCCGCCATATCAACAATTTCTCGTTGCCCTTCTTCAAGTAGTTTCAGTGCTGCTTCAACCTTTTCCAGAAAAACTTCTCCATATTTATTGAGGCGAATCTGTCTGGATTGACGATCGAATAAAGGAACTCCTAAATCTTTCTCTAACTTCGCAATGGTTTGACTTAGAGAAGGCTGCGTGATGTGTAGCTCTTGTGCAGCTTTTGTCAAATGATTCAATCGTGCAATCTTCTGAAAATACTTTAGTTGAAGGAAATCCATTTCAATCGACTCCTATCATAAGTTTGTAATTATGGTTATATAAACAAATATACATTTTTAATTATGATAGATCAACCTTACACTAGAGTTATCCAAAAGTAGTGAAGGAGGATTAGGCAAAATGAATGTATCCGTCGCAGAAGAAACGAGAATCGTTCGCTTACTGTGTTTCATTGTTCCGTTTGCCATTATCAATAGTTATATGTTAAATGTTGCACTTCCCGATATAGCAAGAGAATTTGAAATCAGTCCCTCTACTACCAGCTGGGTGGTTACCATATCAGGAATCATATCAGCCCTTGGAGCTCTGTTTTACGGAAAGTTAGCCGATTATTATGGTGTAAGGAACCTGGCTACTTTTGGCGTACTGCTGTTTTCTATCGGTTCTCTTTTGTGTTTCTTTTCTCCGAATTATTCGTTGCTAATCGTCGGTCGCATCATTCAAGGAATTGGTGTCTCTTCCATTCCTTCTTTAGCCATGACCATTCCTGCTCGTTATATTCCACAGGAAAGACGTGGAAAAGCGCTGGGGATAATCGCATCTGTGATGGCATTTTCGGGTGTCATCGGTCCTGTTTTAGGTGGAATACTTACAGGATTTCACTGGAGATATTTATTTCTCTGTTCTTTGTGTATCATCATCGCACTTCCCTTTATTCGCAAGTGGTTACCCAATGAAATTCCAAAACAAAAAGAGAAAATAAATATTTTCAGCGCAGGACTGTTAGTAGCCTTTATTGTGTCTTTGATGGAGTCGATCACCTTATTGAATCTATGGTTACTCTTTTTAAGTCTAGGATTGTTTGTTCTCTTTCTTATCCAACAAAAAAAATCTCCCTTTCCATTTATTCCTTTTCACTTATTTCGTCATGCTTCTTATCGTCAAGGAATGGTTATGGGTGCTTTAAACATTGCTACCAATTTTGGTGTTTTCCTTGTTACACCATTATTTCTTAGTCAGGTTTATGACTTAAAAGGATATTGGATTGGATTAATAATGGCTCCAGCAGCTGCTGTTTCTGCTCTTTTGGGGAAATACGGGGGATCATTGACTGATCGTAAAGGGAATCGCTATGTATTAACGATTTCCATCATTCTACTCAGCATCGGTTTTCTTTTACTTTCTACTTTCGCAGGGTATACATCTTGGACCATTTCTATTTTCCTGATTTTTACCGAGGTTGGCTATATTTTTATACAGCCATCCATCAGCAATTTGATTTCTTCTCATCTACCAAAAGAACATTCAGGTATTGGTATGGGAGTGTATGGTCTATCCAATTTTTTAACAATTGCGGTTTCAGGTGCGATCATAACCAAAGCTATGGAATATGCCAAGGTTTCACCACTCAATCCTCTTGCCATACTAGGGAAATCTGGAGTTTACAGTAATGTATACTTGTTTTTCTTCCTACTATCTTTATTGAATTTGCTTTTTTTATACAAAATTATGTACAAATCTAATAGGAAATAATTCACATCTAAAATAGAAAGGAATTTTATTATGAGTATTCCTATGATAAAAGCTGTACGTGTTCATCAATACGGAGGACCAGAACAACTAAAATTAGAACACATTCCACAATCCAATCCATTAGCTGGAGAAGTATTGATTCGCATTTATGCTGCAGGTGTTCTTCCTTATGATTGGAAATATCGCCAAGGACAATTCAAAAAGTTTCGTCCGGCAAAGTTCCCCTATATTCCTGGTTCTTCCTTTGCGGGAATCATAGAAGAGGTTGGCGCAGATGTAACGGATTTTCATAAAGGACAAGCGGTTTTTGGTCGTAGCGAGAAAGGTACCTATTCTGAATATACAACAACTCCCATCAAAGAGCTTTCTCTAAAACCAGAAAAATTAACTTTCGATGAGGCAGTTACGATACCAGGAAGCGCCTTGCCCGCTTGGTTAACTCTATTTCATAATGGTGGATTGATGTCCGGTCAAAAAGTGTTAATTCATGCAGCAGCTGGAGGATTTGGAATGTTAGCAGTTCAATTTGCGAAATGGAAGGGAGCCCATGTGATCGGCACTTGTTCAACAAATAATGTTGACTTTGTGTACGCTTTGGGAGCAGACACTGTGATCGACTATACTTCTGAGCAGTTTGAACAAAAAGCTTCAGATGTAGATCTTGTAATTGATACGGTAGGTGGGCAAACATTAGAACGGTCATGGTCTGTTGTAAAGCAGGGAGGAAGGCTTCTATCTATTGTGGAGGAGCTATCCCAAGAAAAAGCAAAAGAATATGAAATCCATGTAATAAAACCGAGTTTAGATTCTATGCCTTCACCTGAAAAACTAAAGGAAATTTCTCAGCAAATTGCTCAAATGCTAGCGGAGGGACAAATAAAGTCCGTTATAAACAAAAAATTCCCCTTACATGAAGTTCAACAGGCTCATCAGCTTAGCCAAACTGGTCATGGACGAGGACGAATTGTTCTCCACCTTGCGGATTAGAAAATGAATCAAAAGGAAAAAACGACTAGAGGAGAGAAAAATGGTGAAACAAAAAATCACTTTGATTGTACGTATTGTGTTTGGAATATTGTTGTTAGTATTAGGTTTAAATAATTTATTAAATCCGTCGGATTCTCTGGAGTTTTCTGAGCCCGCGAACAAATTCATGCTAGCTTTAGTAGAAACCGGATATATGATGGAAATGGTCTATTGCCTAATGGTTCTTGTAGGTTTGTCCCTTTTGATTAATCGTTTTGTCCCATTAGCACTCGTTGTGCTCATGCCTATTTCCGTAAATATGGTGCTATTTCATGTATTTCTGGATATAAAATCCATCCTCCCTTCCTTGGTAATTGGTTTTCTAAATATATATCTTCTTTTGGCTCATATCACGAGTTATCAGCTCCTTTTGAAAGCGAAAAACTACAAAGAAGCTGAGTAGTACAGATAAGTTTCACATTCATGCTCTACAAAACGAATACCTTTTGACTTCTTTCTCGCAACATCAGATAGTTTCTTCATAGGAAACTATCTGATGTTGTTATTGAATTTTCCTATATCAAATGTTGTAGCGTGTGTATCTGCACCCCTATTATGACACTTTCAATTTAATTGGTATCCGCTTTTCCATATTCAGTTTGAAAATACCATATGGGTTCACATGATGATAAAACAACGGAGACAATCCCCTAAAATCTTCTGGTGTCATCTTCTTCAGCCAGTATTGGTCATTTTCATAGAGAACTTCTTGCATCATTAATGTGTTCATATAGACCAAACAGTTTTGGAGCAACTGAAGGGATAACGCAGAAATCTCTTGATCTTCTATGGAATTGAAACGTATTTCACTGTTCTTACCATAGAAGATAAAACCAATAGCTGAATTCCAGTTTTCTACCGTATTCAGCCCTTCATGGATTTCTCTACGAACCTCCTCCAAATGTAGATACTCACATAAGAAAATCGTTTTAATCGCTTTCCCTAATTCGCACAAAGCCCGATAAGTCGGATGTTGAGTATCCCGAGTAAATCGTTTTAAAATCGCTTCTGCTGATGCAGTTCCCAATCGGAGAGCTGTCGCATATTTGACGATTTGCTCATACTGCTGACGAATAAGTTCCCAGTTGATCGGTCTGCTTAACACGGGTTGTAAGTGCGGATACTCCTCATTCATACCAGCTTCTGGGCGATATAATTTCTGAGCATAGATGTTTTTAAAACGTGGCATCAGTTTAAAACCAAGCAAATGAGAGAAAGCAAAAGCAACTACACTCTGTCCATGTGTATCTACATAATTCCGATCTACTTCCATGTCGGTACAGTGGCGAAGAACCCCTTCCATCATGGCAGCGACTTCCGAAGAAAGACAAGACTTTAACTGTGAGTAGATACAAACGGACTTTCGGTCGACGTGCCAATATATCATGACTCCACGCTCTGGTAACGCGGATGCCATTCGGTAAGGAAATTTTGATCCCAAGCAGCAACTAGTTTTGAATCTGAAGCGCACGCAGTGGTAGCCTCACCCCATACTTCCTTCAATCGATAAGCGATCACGCGGTTTACAACTTCTGCGTTAGCCTTGCGTAAATGATCTTGATGGATAAATTTATAACGAATGTAGATTGTTCATATAATTCAGAAATCCACTTTGCGGTCTATCGGAGGAACCCTGTCACTGGGCCTAATATGTAGGATTCCGAGATGAGTTGGTGATCTTCATCTACTTATCGAATGCTGTGACTACAAACAGTTATCAGAAGTCACATAAGAAAAGTTATTTGTAAAGAAGAAACTACTTTACACTCTCATATTAGCACGGATTATTCTCTTAAAAGTCCAAGGATTGTCTAGAGTTTTTCCACGATTATTCTACAAAATTTCTCGTCAAGTGGGAAAGTAAATTTATGAGATGGAAATATAAAAGACTGGGATAATCCCAGTCTTTGAATCATGTTTTTTCCATATAAACTTTTTCGTTTTTACCTTCACGTTTGTTTTTCGCGCTGCAATTCGGACACTCGGGGTTAGATCTTTCGCTCTCGAAACTGGTTTTTTTGCATATCCCCCGAAAATGTCCATTAAGGAGCACCACCTAAAATCGGAATGATTTAGGAGGTGCTAGTTACTGTTTCTAAAGAACCTGACGCTCACCAGTATCGGCGGCTTTTTGAATGAGATCAAGGAGAACATGAAGTTTTACCGCATCATCGAAATTAGGAACGTAATTGGTTCCCTCTAAAATATCTTTGCCAAATTTTTCGAGGGCTTGTGCAACATTGAGGACGGGTCCACTAGGGATTGTATCCGAAACCCAACGATATTGCTCAGGAATGGATAATACATCGAGTGAAGACGAGTTCTCATCATTTGACAAGTTCATTCCCTCAACTTTCAAGTCTCCCCATTGAAACTGACCATGTGCACTCTCATTTGACAGAACTATTACGCCCTCCGTGCCATAAATTTCAAACGAGACCCCTGTTCGAAAAGTAACACCCCCTTGTACATGTATGGAGGCTGTCGCACCATTTTTCAATGTTCCGTTTATTAGGATTTGATCGGCAGTTGTTTTTTCAATCATTTCACCGGTTTCCGACACTTTCGCTTGTTTGATTTGATTTGCTATTGTAGCCGATAATTCTTTAAAATCTCCAAGCATGTAACACATCGCATCTATAGCATGTCCTGCATTAATGGTTAATAGGTTTGCACCATTGGACTGTTGCAATAAATATTTAGACACTTCATTCGTTGTACCGCCTTTTGCGGTTGTAAAGACTTTCAAATGACAAGAAAGAATTTTGCCGATATATCCCTTAGCAACCAAGTCTTTTACAAAGTTAACTTCAGGAGATTGTCTGGCTTGCAAACCAACCGCGGTGTGAATCTTTTTTTCCAAAGCTAAACGATTCATCTCAATGGCTTGAGTAGTGTTTAAACCTAAAGGCCATTCACAATATACATTTTTTCCGGCATTAAGGGCGGCTATAACCGCATCGTAATGACCGGGGACCTTCACACTTACAATAACCATATCTACATCAGGATGTTGCGACAACTCGTTTGAATCCGCAAAAGCATGAGAAGCCCCATATAGAGAGGCACTTTTTTCTGCACTTTCCATTCGAGTCGTACCGATTGCCATAATCTTAAATTTTTGAAGCTGTTGCAATGCAGGAATGTGAGTTGAACTTGCCCATTGGTTGTTGGCTGATCCCCCGATGACACCGACATGTATTGTTCTATCCATTAACTGCATCCCCATTTCCGTTTTCTTTCAATAAATTATAGTAAAAATTTCTTTTATCCTGTGCCAAAGCCTTAACAGATTCCAATTGTTTCAGTTGGTGTTCTAACTTCTTGATGTGTTTATCCAACATTTTAACCCTTTTGAGGAAAATGGACTCGACTTCCATATCTAGTTTGTTGGTCGAAACAAAACACCCTTCTTCCACAAATGATGCGATATCTCTTAATTTCATTCCCGTTTGCTTCAATCCATGAACAAACTGGATAAATTGAAGATCCTGATGATCGTATCGCCTAATCCCTTCTTTCTTTCCGTCCAAACGTTTAGGTTTAGGAATCACACCTATTTTTTCGTAATATCGGAGAGTATATGCAGAAATACCGGTTAAATTGGACACTTCGCTGATGGAATATATACTGAAAACCACCTTTAATTCGACTATTAAAGAATTATATGTGTTAGAGTAAACTCGAAGTCAAGAAATTTATACTCATGGTGAGAAAAAAAGTATCCAACAATATTGCCGCTAACAACAGATACAACGCAAAGGAGAGACTACCGAATCAAGCTTCTTTAAAACGTTCTTGATCTGCCATATTCTTGCCATTCTTCTGGATTTGGGATAGGTAAGCGTACGGTTTGAGCAATATGCTCGATAATTTTCTTTGGAATATCCGCTAAAGAAGGAAAAAAACCTAATTTTTGAGTTGCCTTTAATAAAATCACTAAAGCCAACTGTTGAACATTTCCTCTGATTTTCCTTTCCGCCCACTCCATTTCCTTTCTTTTGGGAGTGTATGCTTCTTCTAAATCTTTGTCTGTTAAACTGCTTTTCATTCGGGGATAGATGGTATCTTGAATACTAGGCAATTCTGTTTCCTTCCTTGATAGCTCTTTATTTCTGATTTTTGCAATCTTTTTGATCAAAAAGAAAAACCTATCTTTTTCCTGATAGATCCATCCCTGAATTGGAAAAATTTTCAGATGTGGCCCCTCATTTCCCGAATCGTTCACATACCCAAGTTGAGCCACTCCGTTATTCCATCAATATACCTCCACTTACAGGGGTGTAAGAGGCTGTAATATGACGGCTGGCATCGCTAGCAAAGAATGTGATCACATCTGCGATATCTTCTGGTTGAGCGATTCGTTTGAGTGGTGTGTTGTTAACTATTGCGTTTTTAATATGCTCTACCCCCGGAGTATGGGCAGTTGCATCGGTATCAGTAAATCCGGGCGAAACTACGTTGGCCGTGATGCCATGAGCGCCGAACTCTTCTGCAATGTATCTTGCAAATGAATCTAACCCAGATTTAGCGGTACCGTGCGAAATAAAATTTCGGGTGGGATATTTGCCTAAGATTGCAGACGTATAAATAATCCGTCCATATTCCTGTTCTTTCATTGTCGAAATTACAGCTTTTGTTGTTAGAAAAGCGGCTTTTAATTCATTATTTAATTTTTGTGAGAATTCCCCCCAAGACATTTCGGCGAACGGCTTGGCTACAAAATTTATATTGGCGTTACTTACCAATATATCGATGCGGCCTCCGAAGGTCTGCTTCGTTTCCTGCACCAATTTAAATATTTCATCAGAATCGAGAACATTCGCCTTAATTGCGATCGCTTCTCCACCTGCAGTTTTGATAGAAGCTACAACTTCTTCGGCAGCAACATGATCGTTGACATAATTGACAACAACTTTAGCGCCTTGATTTGCCAGTGATATGGATACAGCCCTTCCTATTCCTCTTGATCCACCTGTAACGATTGCTACCCTTCCCTGAAGAGTCATCATCGAATCATCTCCAATTCCTGTTCTTTTATCGATTTTAGTGTGTTAACTTACCCTGTTTATAATGGTACTGTGTTATGATATTTTTGAAAAGTAGTTACAAATAAGTGCAATAGTTTCATAAAATGAACTAAGGAGTGAAACGTAGATGATAGATCGTTTTTGTCCTGGTGTAATCGAACCCGTTTTGGAAATCTTGGAAGGTAAGTGGAATCTTTTAATATTGCGTAACCTGTTCAACGGCGTCAAACGCTTTGGTGAATTACGACGCTCTTTACACCCCATTAGCCCGAAGACACTGACAGACCGTTTGCGTTTGCTAGAGAAAAAAGGAATCGTGACGCGCACTATTTACCCTGGAGTGCCTTTGCATGTTGAATATGATCTTACTGAACGTGGGAAGCGACTACATCCTATATTCGCTGCCATGAGGAAATGGGTTGAGTCGGAAGGAACATATCCGGACGAATAACTTTTGCAAAAGCAATAAGATTTTCATTAATTTTCAGATCGCTATGGGAAATGGTTTGACTAAAAAAATAGGCACATCAAATGAGCTTACCTAGATCTAGATTTAAAAATTGTGAGATAAGGGGACGGTTCTCCTTGTCTCGTTTACAAGCACTTGAAGAAGAAACTGAAATTCACTTCTGGAAAATTCCTATACGCTCTTTTTGGGGAAAAAGGGATCAAGAAAGGAGCCACACGGAAAATATCTGAAAATTCGATAATGCATCCTTTCGAGGAAATGTGCAAAAATGCGGGATTTACCCAGATTCCATTATATGGTTCCGTTACTCCTCAGGCATCGGATGCTGGTTTAATACAATCCCTTAGTAGCACTGTTCTTTTCTACATCGATCATTTCTATATACCCTTTGACTGTCTCGAAACGCTTATGCCCTGTGTGTTGCATGATAGTCACTATATCCAAACCATTCTCACGAGCATGTGTAATAAACCCACGGCGCATCGAGTGCCCAGAGAACTGTTCACAATCCAGCCCAGCTAATTCAGATCGATCTTTAATAATGCAAGCAATGGAAACTGGATTAATTCGTGATCCTAAATTCTCCCCTTTACCTATGCTGCAAAATATAGCACCCTCTTTGATTCCCGATGATTTCAACCACTGTTGAACCAATTAAACAGGACAAGTATTTTTCTGTTTGCCATATGCGATATGCTTCCAAGCTCCCTCGCCTTTTTGGTCTGTCTCTTCCTCTCTAACTAAGGTTCATGGACCAGTTGAGAATTTCGTAGCTGGTCCACCTGTTTCACATCCTCAAACCTCACAAGCTCATGATAATCATCCCTGCATATTACCTGGTAGTGCTTAATTCTACGATTGATGTAGTAAACTACCTCTTTTCTACCATCTTTTAGTCTAATTTCATCACCTTATCTGAGTTTTGGGATCATTCGATCAACTCCAGTGTGCAAAATAAAAAGCCGTCCTATGAACGACTCTCATCTATATACTTCTCTTTGTATTCAGGTGCCTGGATAACTGGATGTCGTCCAGGCCTATAGTATGAGACACACTCATTTAATGTAATCTCATAACATACTATTAGCTCAATCGTACGATCTCCAAAACATCGAGTTGCTTAGTCTTATCAGTGAATTTCTTTGATTCTCCAATTTGAAGCTCTGAATTTACACGGATGTCAATGGAGCTAGGAAATTCGAGACCTCCTCCATCTGCACTTACATAAGTCAGGGAAATGATAATCGTATATCCACCTTTGGACGAACCATCAGCCAAATCAATATAAACTGTAGTACCTTTTCCTCGACGAAAATAATCAAAGTGTGTAATGGGAAGATCAGTTTTTGCACTCCAAATTCTTTTTAGAGCAGGAGACTTCAGATCGATTTCCTTCATAATGAAAACCTTTCACTAGAAAACAGACTGTATTTCAGCCTAGATTTATTATAAAAGCTGGATACCTCTTTGTCCATCAATATTATTATCTTCACATACAATTCTTACTGTTCTACATAATCGGATGATTGCAACGTTATTCATATGAAAAATATCTAATATACGCTGTTCTGAGCGTCGTTTTTATATGTGGTAATATGGGATTATTTAAATTATTTCCGAAAAGGCTGGACGACCACAATTGAGGAGCTAGCTGAGTATTTAAGGTGTAACTACAACTATATTGTTCAAAACGTTTCGAAAGAAATACCTCACATATACATTAATCGAGCTGCAAATAAAGCACTTTACCGTTATTTCAAATATCAGCAAGAAAGCAGCCTATATGAAGGATTTATTCGATTAATTACAAAAAAATATTTATTCCACCCTTGAAGAGGTAGAAAAATACTTTGTAAAAAATATGATACTAGCCAAAGAGGAATTAATACAGAACAAGAAAACAGGAGAAAAAGTCAAGAAAGCCACCAAATTACCTTTACAAGAATATCCCAAAAAGCTAGTAAGTACAAAAGACTTAATTCAGAACGGTATATTTGATTATGATACTACATTACGTAGGTATACTCTTAAACACAAAATACCCAAAATTCTATACAAAAATCTAGTCAGATATCGCTGGTTAGACTTTCAGGAAAAACCTGATATGGGAGAATATCACGATCCTATTACTTTTTAAAAAGAATCCTGATTTTCCCCTTTTTTTACAAATCCCATAATATAATGACTATCTTTTTATTTTTTATTAGCTAGACATAGTTATTCTCTTCCTGTTATGCTTTTTGCTGCAAAGTAATTATATTTCCAACATCTGAAATGTTCAAATGACACATTTTCATAATTGGTTATTATTTATTTCTTATATACGAGTTTTATTGAACCACGTTTTATCAAAACTTCATTCAAATCTTTATATCCATGGAAAAGAGAATGATCTAAAGGAATAACTTCTTTTCCATACCGAACCGCTTCTTCTGTTAGTTTTTCTATAGCAATTTCTCCAGCTTTATCATTATCAAAAGCGAATACAATCTTATTTGCTTGTATCCAGTCCCATCGAATACCACCTAGACCGAATATCGCACAGCTATTTACATACCCACTACTAATTAGAGAAAGGCAATCAAATACACCTTCTGTAATATAAACGAGTTCTTCCTTTAATATCCTAGCATTAAATATTCCTTTTGATCCTTTATGATGCATATGTTTATATTGTGCAAACACTTCCCTTTCTGCTTTCGAGTGAATTTTATTGCTCTCTCCAATGGATCGTCCGTATAAGTTTACAATTTCACCTTGAGGAGTAGTATGTGGAAAGGTGATACGCCCCCACTTCCATCCTCTCCAATCTTTCTCATTCGCAAATCCAACTCCCAGTTTCTGAGCAATAGATAACGAAATTCCTCTAGAAGCTAAATATTTTCTAGCAATGATACTTGATCTTAACTGATTTTGATATTTCAAGGATTCCGCTGTTCTATCCTGAAAGACACTTGTTTTTCTTCTTCTACGAAAAGATGGTACTGCTTGTTTTGGATAGGCTGCCTGCGGAATGTTCCCATCCATTTGTGGAGATACATCATGATTGGTTAAATTCAGTGCTTCTAAAATTTTCGATCGAGAACAGCCCACAAAACATTTTAATATGATGTATCCTTGTTTATTTTCCCATACGGATAGTGAAGGATGTTCATCATCATGAGAGGGACAACAAGCAATATAACCTCTATTACTTCGTTTGACACCTTCTAGACGATCTAAGATGACTTCTATCCGACCATGCATGAAATAACCCCTCTCTTTTAAGAATAAAGGAAAATATATGGACCATTCAAATAAAGTGATAAGTAAGTCTTGTTTGGATTACAGACTAGTTTAGCAATTTTTCATCCCTTTTCTTCGATGTTTTGAAGATACAGTGAATGTTTATATAAGGTATCAAAATCTTTATAAGGGATTTTTGTCGGAGGAAACCCATCACACTCGATTTGTATCTCTTCCACATCCGGATAAATATCCCACAACCACTTTACATCATCAATCAAAATAGTTTTACTAGATTTAAACCGCATGCCACAAAATTCCACAAAAACCGATTGCTTATTTGCTTCATAATAATATTTTAAGCCTTGTTTCTCTAACTTTGTCAGATGTAGATAATAGGAAATTGCCTTTGGTGGAAAACCAAGGGCGGTACCCAAAGCTCTTTCAAAGTCGTCACAGTGCGGAGTAGTTATTCCATCCATTTGAGAAAGAAATTGTGTTTTTAATTTCTCATTCTGAAAGAAAAGATACATGAAGGGCTTTTTTTCCTTACGTTTATTAGAGAACGCTATTGGATAATCTTTGCTTGAAAGATAGGGATAGTGCCTAACAAAATAAGAAAATGCTTCGCCAAATTCATTCATATATAAAGCAGGTTTATATCCTAACTTAAAACCTTCTGTTTCAGAAAGCACGAAGACCCACCCCCTCGAATGAAATATCGTCAACTTTGAAATGATTAGCTGCCACAAAATATTTATCTGATGAAAAAGCAATGGATATTATCGGATAGTAATCAATCATCAATTCCGAATTGCTTCTTGACCTCTTCCAATCGCTCGATGGTTTCTATTGCTTCTGGCACTCCAGCTCTTGATGCTTCAAATATCCAAAAGATCCCTTCTTCTGCCGTTTCACGATTTTCTAACAAATAATAACCCAGTGCATACATAGCTAGTGGTGAATTTGGAGCAGCCTTCCGCAACCATTCCAGACCTTCACCAAAAGTGGATTGGGGGAACTCTCCTTCTAACATCCCTTTACCTAAAATATACATACTTCCCGGATTACCTGTTTCCGCCGATTTCCGCAACCAAAATAGTCCTTCTTCCAGATTCCTTTCTACTTCTACTCCATCAATGAAGAATCTACCTAGAACTTGCATTGCAATCGGATGTTCAAATTGAGCTGCATTCGTTAAGTGTTTCAATGCTTCTTTATTAGCTTCTGGAGTACGAACTTCACTCATGAGATATTCTGCTACATCAAACATTGCTTCTAAATTTCCACTTGCTGCAGATTGCTTTAACCAAACTAGTCCAAATGGAGGATTCCTATTTATTTTTTCTCCACTCAACATTTGATTCCCTAATATTCTCATTGCTTCGGGATGGTTCTTATCTGCTGCTTCTCGTAACAACTGTTTTGCTTCTTCATAAGTACCAGAAAGGATATCTTTCATGATAAATTGCCCCAAATAGAACTGCCCATAAATGTCATCCAATTCAACAGCTTTACGCAGATACTTTTCTCCTAACTCATAATCATCTTTGTATTCAATTAATCGCCAACCAAGTTCAGTCAATGCGAATGTACTCCCTAATTCAATGGCCTCTTGTAAATATTTTTTGCCTTGTTCCCATTCCTTCTCTACTTCAATAAGAATGACTCCAAAACTAGCCAGAGCTCTTGGATTACGTAATTGGATTGCTTGTTTATATAATTGATAAGATTCCTCTTTATTTTGTTTTACCCCAGCTCCATGAAAAAGGCGTCCCGCTAATTCATTCATAGCACGATCGTCACCCATTTGTATTGCCTTACGAATCCATTTTTCGCCTTCCTTTGATTGTATGACAATACCTTCACCAGTAAAATATTTGGATCCAAGATGATAGATTGCATCTTTATGCCCTTTTTCGGCAGCTTGTCTTAGCCAATGTTCGCCCTCTTCGGAAAGAAATCGTGGATTTTCTGTCAACTTCATCCCAAGTTCAAACATACTATCGATATCGCCATCTTGTGCATGGATTCTTAATTGTTGAATATCCATCTTCTCACCTTTTTTCTAGTTGATGAAAATCTTTCCTCGGATTTAAAAAAGAGTTAATATTTCTATACTATAGTAATTCGACAAAAATTGGCTGAAACCTATTTCCTGAAACATAATTCCTTATAAATTTGATACATAAAAAAATCAATTATTGGAGGTAGAAGGGTATGAATTTAGATTTAAAGGGTTCAGAGATTGTTCGAGCGATTTCAGAGATTATTTGTGAGTGTGGATACAAGGTGGGAGAGCCTTTCAATTTCAGGTATTAACAAAATACCATTTTACGACTCAGGAAATAAAAGTAATCCAAATGGTTTTGGTGAATCTCGATTTAGCCAAAGAAACGCCAAATAAGGGGTTTTTTAAATTAACTGATAGAGCAGAGAACAGGTAAAAAGGGTGTCCAGTATCCTGTTAAATGTCAATTCTTTAACGGATGATACACCACAGAAGTTATAGATGAGAAAAAGAAGTCAATCGAACAATTCAATATAGATAAATTACAATATTTTGCGAATAATACAAAAGGGTAAATTCCCAAATATTGTAATTGGAGATGTTTGAATGAAGAAGAGTATTTCCATTGTTTCCTCTACTGTATTGCTAGCTTGTTCTTTGATTCCAGCTGCTGCATTTGCTCATAACAACCATAAGAAACATCACTCCTGTGTAACATTGTATGAGCATGTTAACTTCAAAGGTCGTTCTATCAAATTTTGCTCCAATGACGGTATTCTGGTGAATACTCAGATGATTACAACGTTGTACATTTACAAAATTTCTAATATACGCCGTTTTGAACGACTTCATGAACCGCGATAATGTCAAATTAGGTATCTAATATTTAAAAATCGCTGTTATTTACTTCTATACACCCATAAAAACGATAAATACAAAAAAAGCTGCAAGTTTTAACCATGCAACTTTTATTTGTTTTATATAAGCATCATTAGATGAATATTAACGTCAGGGCGGGGATCAACACACAATGTATTGCCCCCGTCCCGTTTTTAGCTGAACTGAATCATCTGAAGCTTCAGGAAAACCCTCGAACGATTGAGATCGATCTGATGATTCGCGAGGCTCAGGTGACTGGCAGATCCAGCGAATCATACCAAGGCGAAACTTAACTCGATCGTCCCCATACAGCTTCTGACGTGTCATTTTGGCGAGCGATCCAGCTACTTCCTCAGGAACGATACCTGCTGATGTCAGCTGATTTACGACAGACTCTCTTGTCACGTTGTCATCAGCTTCCAGATTCTCGATCTTACCGAGAACTTCTTGAACGAGCTGATTCAGAGAACTCATCTTTCTTTCCTCTCAACGAGTGAAAAACACAGCTTAACTATAATTATAAAGCAAATCAATTGTATTAAAAATTATTTATTTACCAAACAAAAAAAGCGATCAAATGACCGCTATTGAAAGCATCCGATAAGTGAAATGTAGTGTATGTGTGTATGGTAGGCTAATCTTCTCACCAGGTACTGGTTCTTTAGGTACTGGTTCGTTAGAAACTAATTTACATTTGTACTTAGTAACATGATATCATGAATGATTCTTCTCAAAGTCTAAGATTATTCCGGATTTTTTCTACGAATTTTCCAAACCTCCTTCAAACTGAGGAAATATAGATTTTTTCTAATTGATAAATTAAAATTAATTTCAAAGCCGAAGAATGACATGTCGAAGGAATTATCATGGCCCCCTCACCATCCGTCACCATCAACTGCAATTATATGCTTACCAATAGTTTCAACAAAGGAGATAGCGGAAAAGGCCAAACTTTGATCAAAGGCAACTGGTCCAAAGGACTTTTCTCCATGAATGAAACTTTTGGTGTACAAATCACTGGTACTATTATGGGTTCTGCACAGTTGCAGATCCAGATAGAAAACATGCCCCTTAACTGTGACTCTACTATTTCATCTAACATTGATGGAGTGCTTTGTACCGTCTTCGTGCTCAGCAAACGTAGAGGACTTCATGTTGAAGTCCATGTTACTTGCCTTCGGAGTTAACGGATTTAGACTTCGTTTAAATCCTGCCCGATCCAGTATATGGATCGGGCACACCCTTATGCAAAATTAAAACAATAACTATTTTCTCTAGAGCAGCATTTCTCTTATTGTAGTAGTTTGCTCTTCCCCATCCGATGGCTCCTTACGCAAACGCCACAGAATCAAAATAAGTTAACTCTATAACTCTCTTTTCTTCCTCTGTTAAAAGCTTCATTGAAGCTTCTACTTGCTCTACCAATTGACTATATTCAGCGCGAATGATGCGAATTTCTCAGTGGAAGGAGCAAATTCCTTTTCTCCTCCATCCACTCGTTTCTGTTTCATAATCCATTGTGACAGAAGGATATAAGCGAAATTTTAAAGCTTGTTTATATAATGGATACTTACGTAAAATGTCCTAATAAGCCTCTGTCACATAGGTTTTTCCATCTGATTTGACGAAAGTTTTTGAATTTTTAGTTCTTAAATCTTTTACTTCTACGATTGTTTTCTTTGGAGTGGTGTCCGCAGCATTAGCTGATTTCCAATTCCAAGAGCAAGCGAACAGAAAACCGAAATAAGCGTTACTGGCAATAAAAAAGGAACAGATTGTTTGGTTATAAATAGATGAGTTATAATATTCACAGGTACTTGACTAGGAGTCACGATATGGCAGTCATTTCGGGCATGACCACCATCAATTGTACAAAAGCCACTCTGGTTCTCCAGTTTAGTGAGGCAGTAATCCTGTACGATAGGAATGGTCATCTCCGTACTTCAAGCGTCCCTACAGACAACGCCGACTGGATGATCTTGATCGTAGAAGGCAGTATTAACGATCATCCAGTCCGAAATGTGACAGTAAAGGTTGGTGGGGGATCGTATGAGATCGATCAGCTGCCCACCTAGTCGGTTAACGATACCGGGCTGAAAGAATTTGATCGTAGAAGGCCAGTATTATATGGTCTCCGATCGAGTTCAGTGAGTCGGGAATAAGTCTGGGTGAGTATCTCATCCAGACACCGAAAATTACACTTGGAATTCTTCGCGTGTTTCTATATCTTATTGGTTCAGTTAATTAAAAACCTTCTCTATCAAAGCCAGTAAATGTACTTACTGGCTTTGAATATAGTACTTGTCCTGCCAGTAACGAGGGATAATCGTAGTAATATCTCCGTCATTTTATTGCCAGTAATACTTATTCCGGTTTTCTGTTCCACTGCTCCCTAAACACAAAAGAGAGTATATACTCTCTTTTTTTGTTTCTTTATGCTTTTCCATTTACTATAATTATTATTAAGGTACATCAACCTATTTTTTGACAGAGGGAATCATGAGTCTTGCACTCGCTGCTACGGATGTCCTCGCCCGTGTGGGTGGTCGCACCAAGTTCCGAACCGGTAGGAGCCGTTGGAGCGGTGGCACGGTTCACGTCCATCACTTCTATATCTGGCACCACGGCGAGATGAACACGGTCGGTGTCTTCTTCTGGTTGTTCGTACTTCTGCTGATCCTGGCCGTCATCTTCTGGGTGAAGCGGCCTCAGAGGAGGTTCTCGAACAAACCGCGCAATATCTACAAGGGCTCGACCGGTCTCAACAAGCGCTTGTAGTAAGAGGGGTTCTCCCCTGCCATTGGCCACAGATACATTGCAACATATTGTATCTGTGGCAGCTGCTATGAAAAATTTTTTCGATAACCAGAAATAAAACAAATTCCCCTACAATATTCTCACTCGGTCTTCCGATTTTAAGTAGTTATCCAATCCCCTTCTTTATAACACTTCAACTATTCTTGTGTTCTCGATTTTCCTCTTAGCTGATTGCAGATTAAAGAGAATTACTCTCCTAAAGTTGGAAACTATCCGATTATATTGATATTCTCCTCGTTTTGTAATCGATTACAAGAAGATAGAGAAACTTATCGTCAAAAATAACCAATTAGTTTTGGTTTTATAACTTATTGTATTAACATGTAGAATTTGAATGCTTGTTTTTAGACTCTCTCAGGAGGAATATGTATGTTAAACAGAAAAAGCTTACTTGTAGGAAGTCTGCCTTTTGAAAATGAAAGAGAAGCGATGTCCCTAGCAATTCAATCTTTAGGTGATACACTCATCGGTTTGCCAGATGGAGAAATTGGAGAAAAGAGTGAACAATATCCTGAAGGAAGTCGAACTGCTTGGGCGATGAATGTGATAGATCTTTGCATTGCGGATACAGAAAATTGGGAAATAGTGCAGGAGGGTAAGTTGCTGCCAAATGGATTTCCTATTGATTATGACACATTGTACAAATTACGACCAAAACATACTCCAAAGGAGATGAGCAAACATCTTCATTTTGGCTATTTTGACACATACATGAAAAGCTATCATTTGTATCAAGAAATGAAGAAAAAACATTCATTAGAAAATACTCCTTTTCAAGTAGGAATTCCAACTGGTATGGCTATGTCGTTGCATATGTTAGAACCAGAAAACATCTTCCGTTACTATGATGTTTTTAATGAGCGTCTAGCTTATGAAGTAAATCAAATTATCGACGCTACAAATGGAGATATCCGCATTCAGATAGAATGTCCTGCGGAGATTGGCCTAGTATATTCGAATCCTCCTCAAGTTGACTTTGCAATAAATAGTATTTTAGGTTTGGTAAACCGTTTACAAGATAGAGTAGAAATAGGAATCCACTTCTGTTATGGTGATCTTAATAATAAATCATTGGTTCGTCCGGAATCCTTAAAAAAGATGGCTGACTTTGCCAATAAACTGATATCTCAATGGCCAAAAAACCACGAACTAAGTTATATTCATTTCCCTTTAGCAGAGGGAGACCAAGGTCCGAAGTTGGAAAGTGCCTTTTATGAGCCTCTAGGGAATGTACATTTGCCAGAAGGGACACGGTTTATTGCAGGATTTGTACATGAAAGTTGTAACATTGATGACTTAAAACTAATTCTTCAAAATATAGAAACGATACGTGGTCATGAAGTTGATATTGCTTGTTCTTGTGGGATGGGACGTAGAACCTCAGGTGTTGGTCGAAAACTTTTGAATTTAATGAAACAGTTAACAGAAAAATAGTTATCAATCTCCTCCGCTCCCTGCACAATGTGCACATTCGATCAAGTTTTTTATCACTTCATGACAGCTGGCATGATATTGCTGCGGTAGCGGCTGGCGATTGGCATACTATTGGTCTTAAATTGGATGGCTCAGTAATTGCTGTAGGTAATAATAGGTATCGTCAATGCAATGTAAGCAGCTGGCATGATATTGTAGCGGTAGCGGCGGGTTATCTTCATACTGTTGGGCTTAAATCAGATGGCACAGTGGTTGCTGTAGGTGATAATCAATATGGTCAATGTGAAGTAAGCGGCTGGCGTAGCATCCAACTTCCCAGCAATTAGTTTTTAGATATCCTTAAAAATGTATTGAAAAGGGATCATAGAGATTCTCTTAATACACTTGATTAGGATTGAAATGTCTATACCGAGAATGACAGTTTCTTGTTGTAAATGGGTGTGCAGGCTCATCTTTCAGCTTTTACGATTCTTTTTACCCTTTATTTCAAGTGCAATCAGAGCAGACGATATAAACACCAAACCTATGATTATGCATAAGGCTTGGTGTTTATTTTTAAACAATGTATAAGTCTGGACTGAATCATAAAAAAAAGCAGCATCTAACATGAAATGAAGTACTAGATTGTAGTTTCCTCATTCTCACACCCGCTTCTTATACACTCTCTTCGTTAGTCTTCAATTGCTTGATAGACCATGGTCCAAAAGTCTAGCATAAGATGCACCGGATCCGGAACGGATGCCCCAACTTGGGTGAGCAGGATTCCAATAAGCTGGTTTTTCGGATCGGCATATGTTGAAGTACCGCTTCCGCCGTCCCAGCCGAACTGACCGATGGGCGCGTAGTCGCTGCGGTAGGTTCGCACCGCCATCCCGAAGCCCCAGCCGCCGTGCTGCCCTTGTCCATATGACACATGGACGTTGTTTCTTGCCATGTTGTCTCGAGCGGTTTGTTGCTCGGGCGTTAGGCGGTTGGTGGTCATCAGCTCAACAGCTTGTCGGGACAAAATCCTTTTATTCCCATGCATTCCGTGATTTAGCAGCATCTGGAAGTAGGCATGATAGTCGTCGGCGGTGGATACCAGCCCGCCTCCGCCTCCCTCGAACACCGGAGGCTGACTGTGGCGTCCTCCCTTAGACTCATCCCATACGATGAATTCTCCAGTCTGTGGGTCAGGGGCGTAGAGAGGTGGAAGACGGTCGATCTTGCCCTCAGGAACGTAAAAATCGGTATCCTTCATACCCAATGGATCGAAGATACGTTCGTGCAGGAACACCCCATATGATTGGCCCGTAACCCTGGAGACGAGTACACCGAGTAGATCGTTGCTGATCTGGTACTGCCAGTGTTCTCCGGGATGGTGCATCAGAGGAAGCTCGCCAAGACGGTGCATCCACTCATCCGGATCGGGCATCGGCACCGGGAGATTGGGTGTGAGCCCTTTCTCAAAAATTGCGTTCATGATCGGAGTGCCCAGTGACGTCATATCCATGCCGAGTCCGAAGGTGGAAGTTAGCACATCCCGTACGGTGATCGGTCGCCGAGCCGGCACGGTATCGTCCAACGGACCGTCGACCCGTTTCAGCACCCGTCGGTTGGCGAGTTCCGGCAGCCATGTTTCTACCAGATCATCCAGGTGTATCCTGCACTCGTCGAGCAGGACCATCGCTGCCGCAATCGCAAGGGGCTTGGACGTCGAGGCCATCCGGAAAATCGTGTCCCGGCGCATCGGCGCACCACCATCATGGCGCATCGTGCCGAGCGTTTCGACGTGTGTCTCACCGTTCCGGCTGACCAAAGCAACAAGCCCAGGAATCTTCCCGGAATCAACATGCCGTGCCAGTATATTACGCATTTTACTTAGTCCTGTTTCGGAGAAGCCTTTGCTACTATATCCCATCATGCATTTCTCCTTTTTTGTTTTCCCACAAATAGTAATATTCTGTTGTAATCTTTTCCATTTTGCTTTTCTCTCAACTTTTTACAAGTCCAATGAATATTTGTCCTAATCTTAGCATAGAGCTGTATGTTGATCATACGTTGATATGTGGTCGACTACCATAGATTGATCAGCTAAGCGGATTGATTCTTACATTTTCCTTCTCTTCTTACGAGCATCATAATCGTTAAACTTTCGCTCCTCCAGCTTATACCACGTAGTCAATAACTTTATGGGTGTTGTTTTGCTTTTTTATAGGATTTTTTAGATCACAAATCGAAATAGCAGTATGGTTTGTGCTGTCGTTATTCTTCTTTACCGAGCTTTTTACGAATGCTCTCGCTCATTTGTTCTTTTCTCTTTCCGATCCAAGTTTGCCCTTGCAGCTCATGTAACAGGTCATCGCAAAAACTACCAACATCCTGACCCACTACATCCAGCACATTCATCCCCTTTTGTGCGTTTGATTCAAAAAATTCTAGTACATCTTGCAGCATTTTAAACATAATCATGGAAGACTCATGGTCAGACGCAGAATTCCATAAGAAATTCTCAATCTCATTCATCACAATCTGATAATCCTTTGGCAGATTGTCAATTCGTTTTTTGTAACTTTTATATTCCGCTTTTTCTTTTTTCCATCTTTTTAAAATCGAAACAATATTATACTCCATCCTGATTCTCCTTTATTTCTTTCATTTTTGATGTGATAGAATCTCATTTACGCTAAAAGGTTTAGAGTTGATTTCGATCGTCCAGTCCAGTGAGTGAGTAGAATATTTATGAATCACTCGTCATCCAGATCAAATTTCCTAATGAGATTACCTTTTCTACTCTGTACAACTCAGTACTACTATATAGTAATACAATGTAGATGTCATGTCAATAGTCTGATGTTTATTTCTCTTTTATAGTGCATTTTGAAACATTAAAATATAAGCAATCTGCTGATCAAGACAGAGGATGTGAGTTTTGTATCACGAAATAAACAAAGCCACTTGAACTGAAACTCAGAGTGGCTTTGTTTATTGACATTTTCAATAATCTTATCGACTAAATCATATGGCTTATCCTATCAGTACTCATGAAATAGTCGCAATCGAAGTCTTTCTCGATTTTCTTATTTTACTCATTTTCACTTATTTAAATCGAAACAATACTATACTTCATTCTGATTCTTCTTTAATTCATTCAATTTTGAGGATATAAAATCCCATTTACGCCAAAAGGTTTGGAGTTGATTTCGACCGTTCATGTTCAATGAGTAGAATTTTCGTGGCGGTCCGATCTCCGAAGGCTTCTTCTGAATGTCAACTAGCTTGTTCTTTTCTAACCGCAGTAAAATGGTATATACTGTTCCTTCAACAACATCTTCAAAGCCAAGAGAATTCAGTTTTCTCACGATTTCATAGCCATATGTTTCTTTGCGGCTTATGATCTCCAGGACACAACCCTCCAGAACCCCCTTTAGCATTTCGGTCAGATTTTCCAAAACGAGCATCCTTTCTACTATGTATAACTCAGTACTCCTGCATAATAATATTAAGTAGGTGTTAGTGTCAATAGTCCGATTTATTTTATTTAAGAAGGAATCGTTTGATTCTCCCGTTTCATTTATGGTGTACAGAAACATAGGACTTTTTGGACATTATAATTTCTGTATTAAAACAAAGTATGTCCTGAAGATTAAGTTTTTTTATAGAAGATGTGAACAAACTAGATAGATTTTCATTCCTTTTTAAAAAGATGACATACAACAATATGACATCTCTGAGTTTATATAGAAAGATATTATTTTTTTGTTTGGGTATACAGAGGCACTCTGTATACCCAGCTAAAACACACTAAGTGTATTTGGTCAATATCTCGGAAAGCATTCGCTTCATACATTCCACTAGTTCTGGTGGATCTTGCACTGTTGCTTCCTTTCCTAAGCTAATGAAATACTCTGCGATAAACGGAATATCACTCTCTGGAAGTTTCCCATCTAGCCAAGCCGTACCATCTTTGCGAAAATGTAGTCTCGAGGTTAGCCATAATTCAGCTTCGCACTTTTGAGCACCCTCTTTACTCAATTCCACATGAAGACGAATATACTTCTGCTCAGTCTGATTCCTTATCTCCCTATTCTCAAGCTGAACATGCCGAAGATCAATAGATTTTGTGGTGGATCTTGAAGGAACCACTGAATGAATTCGATCACATCGAAACACACGAAAATCGCTACGAAGAAAACAATAGGCAGGACAAAACCAAAAACCATCTTTAGCATAAATTCCAATTGGTTGTATTTCTCGACTTGACTTTGTTCCTTGAGATTCGTAATCGATAAGGAGTACTTTTTGATGAATGGAACCATCGAGCAAAGTTGCTAAATAAGGTGATAATGCTTTTCTTGTCGGTGATACAAAATCAACACGGTTTTTCATTTGTTCAATCCGATCTCGAACGTCCTCAGGCATATAAAAATAAAACTTGTTCAATGCAGATGAAATTTCTGTTTCAAATGGAAGTGATGAAAAGTGTCGTAAGGCATGAGTCGCAAAAAATATAGCGACGGCTTCCTCTTCTGTGAAAGCAATGGGAGGTAGAACTCTTTCTTTCAAAATACGGTATCCACCGTGAGGGCCTACCTCCGAGTACAAAGGAACCCCTAATTCACTTAATTCCAATAAGTCACGAGATATCGTTCTTGCAGAAACCTGAAACTCTTCAGCAAGTTCTTTAATAGTAAACCTTTTTTTTCGATTGACGGCCATCATCAATTCTATGATTCGTTTTGCTTTATGCAATTTATATAACTCCATTTTTAATAATGACATTAGATGTCATTATTATACGTTATAATCCAATAACAAGCACAACTAAACTTGGCTTGGTTTTTTATGAGGTTTGACTCAAAGATAGCAAAGGAGAACGGAACAATGACTACACATTATTCAGTTGGCGTTAGAAAATATTTCGAATCGGGTGATTTGAAGCTTTCCTATGTTGATTTTGGGGGAGAAAGTCAAAAGATATTGTTGATGTTACATGGGCATATGGGGAATGCTAGAGAATTTTCTAAACTAGCATCCAAATTCAAAGACTGGCGAGTGATCGCTTTGGATCAGCGTGGTCATGGTTGGAGTGAACATCCACCTGAAAAAGATTACGCAACAGAAAGTTATGTAGCAGATGTTTTAAATTTGATTCGTCAAGAATTGGGTGGAACCCCTGTAACCATACTAGGTCACTCGTTAGGTGGAGTAAACGCTTATCAGTTTGCTGCTAGATATCCTGAACTTGTTCAAGCAGTCATTGTGGAGGATATCGGGGTAGAATTGAACCATGATATATCTTTCGTAGTAAAGCTACCAGAACGTTCAGCTTCGTTGCAACAGCTAAGAGAGGCACTTGATCGTGTAGGATTTAAGGCAGTTGATTACTTTTCAGAAAGTGCGTTTGAGGATGAAAAAGGTTGGGGTTACCGCTTTGATATAGAAGGGATGGCAATCTCAACACAAAGCATGAATGGAATTCGGTGGGATGATTGGTTAGCATCTACTTGTCCTATTTTGCTCATCCATGGTACAAAAAGCTGGGCTTTGAAACTAGAAGAAGCAGAACGTATGAAAACGCGAAGACCTAATACAAAACTTGAAGTGTTTGAAGAATGCGGTCACGGTGTTCATTCCGATGATGTAGACGGCTTTTATCAGGCGGTAAAGAATTTTTTAGATGAGCTAAATTTCAATTAAATTATAGATATCTCCATGCTACAAAATACAACTACGAATTCAGTCAAACAAGCATGGAGATTTAGAGAGAGAAGTAGTTGTTGAGGTTTGCTAAAGGAGAACAGAATGAAACAGATAAAAATATACTTGATGTTACTTGGTTTCTCTATCTTCACAGGTGCCTCTTTTAATCTTGCAAAATATACAGTTGTCTATTTTTCTCCATTTGCCGCAGCAGCATTGCGTTTTGGGTTTGCTGCTGTGATTCTGCTAACTATTCTAATCTTTACAGAAGGTATAAATAAGGCGCAAGTAAAAAAGAATGCCATCTGGTATATCGTGCTTGGGATGGTAGGAATCTTTGGATTTAGTACATTATTCTTTGTAGGTCTTAAATATACATCATCTGTAAATGGTGCGTTGATCATGGCACTGAATCCTTTACTGACAACTATTTTTGCTCGATTTTTATTAAGAGATAGGATTACCAAAGAACAAATAACGGGTATATTCTTCGCATTTATTGGTGTATTGCTAGTAATTACACACGGTTCTATTGATATATTAAAGATGTTATCGTTTTCTGTTGGAGATGTAATCATCTTTGGTGGAAATGTGTGTTGGGCACTTTATGGGGTATTAGGACGTCGATTTATTCAGGATGGAACCCCTTTATCGACAACTACGTATACGATGATTATTGGTGCCATTGGCTTAATTGTAGTTTCTTTCTTCACGACTAATCCTGCTACTCTTCCAAACATTCCGATTGGGGTTTGGGAAGCAATCGGATTTATGGCCTTTTTCACTAGTGTATTGGGCTATCTATGGTGGAACAAAGGTATAAAAGAAATTGGAGCAAGTAAAACATCCCTATTTTTCAATCTTGTCCCTGTTGTAACCATGATTATTTCGTTTGCTATTGGAATACCTGTATCACTTATTCAGCTATGGGGAGCTATTTCAGTTATACTGGGAGTGCTGTTGGCTTCAGGTTTTTTTCATTTATCTTTTCAACGAGGAAAAAGGCATATTAACTCGTAATTTCTGAGTGGTCAGAAAAAGAAGTAGCCCATTTAGGGCCAGAGTCTTTTGGAAAATTACTTCCTCAAAAACAATTAAATTTAATGTTTACTGTTCCAAATGTGAAGGATTGAAAGGGAAACCAGCTGCATACAGCATCGGTCTTACCAAAACAGAAATTAATGGTAGAGTCTTATGGAGGAAATCTGGAGCTAGACCTGGTTATTTAAATGGGTTTGTTGTCACAGAAGATTTTAAAAGACTCACCATTTGGTCCCTTAATAACATTCATGCGAAGGATGACCAACAACCGAAACTTTTCGGTAGACTCCTTCCTTTCCTTTATTAGCATGCTAGAACCTCTCATTAAGTATGAAAGAATAGAAAAGACACAAAATAACTGACTTTTAAACAGCCAAGTTATTTTGTGTCTTTATGTGTCTATGAAGTTACTGTAAAAAACTCCAAAGTTATATCCTATTTTTTACACATCTACCCAGAACCCCTTTGAGGAAAAACAAGTCCTCAATGTTTTTCTTTTTGAAACACCTGAAAGAAGTCGCATTTTCCATTTATTGGTCAAATTGCACTTCGTCGTTCAGTTGCTGGTTCTGCCTCTTATAATAAGCTTGTTTTACCGCCAAATTTCAACTCACTCCACTATTCTTTGATCAGTTTATAACCCCCATCCATTGTTAATAGATCTGTCCCGTTATTGAAGGGTTATATTCCCCAAATTTGTAAGCCCATTTTAGAGAATGGATGTTGATCTCTGAATAGTCCTCACCTTATTATTTCTATAAGTTTTGACAACTCCATACGGCTAAAGGCGTTGGCTTCTTGGGATGATAGCCTCAAGACTATTTCATTACCAAGCTAACCCCGTGCGCCCCACGGTTTATGTTTGTTGATTTCTTCTTTGCCGCGAGCAAACTTGGTTTTCGTCTGTCACGACTATACATATATTATCATGGGAATGTTTGTTTGTAAGTTTGCTTTTTTCCAAAGGTTGAACTAGTGAAAGAAAATTCCTTACCCTCGTTCAACGCTCGCTTTCATCCCACGATTTAAACCGTGGGTTTTCTCGTTCGCAATGTTATAATAAATGTTATTCATTTACTAGCAACTGTACAAGGAGAAGAGATTATGAAAATTACTATGGTTGTATTATTAGAATTTTACCCCAAATGGCTCGCGCTGCCTCGTGAGGAAAGAAGAACCTATGCAAAAGATTTATACGATATTATTGATGAATATAAAAACACGGTCTCAGTTCGTTTTTTTGATGCAGAAGCATTACCAGGATCGAATTACAGCGACTTTTGCATTTGTGAAACCGATAATTTAAAAGATTATCATTACATGTGGGAACAAATCCGAGATACATCTGCATATTCACAAAGTTATTTCAAAATTAAAGATGTTATCATGGGATTGGAAAATGCTTACCAGCAGTTTGAGCAAGAGAAAAAGAATATGCCAAAAGAATAATAAAAACCCGCATCCTTCGTTTTGAAAAACGATATAAATATTTGTTCTTTTCTTTTAGAGTACAATGCCATTTTAATAGTGAAGTCTGTCTTAAGGACCTCAAAAATAGAAATATATAAACAATTCCGGTTACTTTTTGATCTGGCCAGTAGCTGAATTTGCGACAGGAATACTGCTCTAATCCGTCAGATAAATTCCATTTCTAATAATCCTAATTCACTTTTTTCGGGTCTGAATCTTCAAGTTAACCCGAAAAAAATAACGATAAAACCTTTGGTAATTAGATTTCATTGCCATTACACAGATGACTCAGCCATAATAAGAGAAAAGGTCTACAAAGATATTCTCTCTTTGTAGACCTTTTTTTACTTTTTAGACATCCCCATGGAAACTGGAGGATCGGATAATAAACTGGAATCTATAATCTCATACCATTTTTCTTGTTCCGTCCGCCTTGCTTCCCATGTTGGATCCTGGCTTTGAGTTCTTATTTTTTTTCGATACTCTCCCCAAGCAGCTTCGTTTTCAAATGTGACGATATGTTCTACACTGTGGACATCATATCCAATCGTTCGAACGTACCATTCTGTTTCAAGGATCATATCAAGGCCTTTGTAAAACCAATCTTCTCGAGATTTCATCCATTGCCAAAATTCTTTTTGATTTGCTCTCGCATATGCTGTTGGTCGAAAGCGATAAAACAAATATAACATCAAATCATCCTCTCTATTTTATCCAAACCAGGAAGAATCAAAAGCATTTAGTCGCGATGGAAATCGCGTCTGCCAAGATGCAACAAAGGCTTGATTGTGTTTCATTACTTTGGATTTTTTTATGAATTCTGATCGATCATCAGTCGGAATAACCACTAGAGCCAAAGGATATAAGTTAGCTCCTCTTCTCACTTTCGCCTCCCAAGCAGATATAGAAAGATGTATGTACTCATATCTGTGTTTGGCGGCCCATTCAACAGCTGCATAATTAGTAAGATTATAGTAAGAAAAAGGAGGTGCATCTTTTTCAGCTCCAAAATACCTTCCATAAAGCCAGTTTCGATGTTTATAGAAAATAGCAATTGCTTTTATAGCATCATGTACTTGCACGATGGATACAATAGCTTTGTCTTTCACTCCACTTCTTTCTTGAGCAGAAAAAACTCGATTCATCCAGTCTTTTCCTTCGCTAGAACCGTATTTTGCTCTCGTTTTGGTAATCAAATCGGCAGCGATCTCTACTAAATCTCTATCCAGGCCGACCCATTTTACTTTTGCATGATGCTGCAAAAAAGATCTGATTTCTTGCTTCCACTTTCTGAAGTCGTTGCGATTCACGTGATTTCCTAATTCATCTAGACCTCCGACAGGGACATGTACCCGAGCGTCAGCAGAATGTAATATAACCTGAGCAGCAGGATAACATGCTTGAATTTCGTTTGCTTCTTTCAAAGATAGGTATGGCCAAACAATGCCCGATAACTTTTGTTCCGAAGCATGAATACGACAAATATCTAATAAACTTTGAATAATGGTCTCTCGATCTTCTCCGTTTTTACAGATAATCGCATTTGATGTAACACGATGCCCGCCTAACCACAAAAAAGACTCATCCCATTTCCCAGGCAGATTTCCCATTAGCTCAGGAAGAGAGAATAGGCTGCTGCTAACATCCCCTTCCCAAGTCGGGATAACACCTACCAATTCGTCACCTTTTTTCGCTATAAAAATGGGATTTTCCCCATGTGCAATTTCACAAGATTGGATCCATTCGAAGCTGGAGTAGAATCCACCCGTTTTTACCAAAGCATTCCAATCATCTTGCATTAATTGCGACGATGTATGAACTATTCTCGTTGAAATAATACTTTTTTCATTTGAACAGCATATATTCTCAATGACAAATGCCTCCTATCGGTAGACAAGCATTTCTATTTGTTTTATAAATATAAAACCTTTATAAATAAAAGTAAAGCATTTGAATTTTGATAACTTTTGTAAAAAAAAGCCATCCTACCTACGGATGGCTTTTTTTATCTATTTTTTGATTTCAATTATACTCTGGTCCCGAGTAAGTAAGTTTCACCTACTCGGGCCTGTCAGGATAACTAGCAGTTATCCCAACAGTTGGGTTCAGCTAGAGAGACGCTGGACAGCGGCCTCGTACGCCTGCTTGGGAGTGGGCTTCTTCCCCTCATATTCCAGCGTAATGGCCTTCTTCGTCATTTCATGGAGCGCAGCGCCAGATGCAGCACGCTCGTTCTGCTTGAGCTTTTCGAGGTCATTTCCACCGACCTCAAGAACAGCTTCGACACCGGCTTCGAATATCTGATCGAAAAGAGACAACTTACTCTCCCTCTAGATGGGTTGAGTTAAACATATCACATTATTTCGACGAATAGATGTGGTAAATCACACCATCTCCGCTACATCTTCTGTAATTTGCGTTTTTCTTGAAGCAGCATTTGAAATTCCTTTTCTAATTCTTTCGAAGGTTCCATACTTAGCCTGCTTAAAACTTCCGTGATTCTTGTCTCAATAAGAAGCTTCTGATCTTCCTTCTCACTTTGTGTGAATGGCTGTGATTGTCCACTAAATTGTTGATAACTACCTTCAAATACAGTGATTTCCCGATTATGAATCGCTAAAATTCTAGTTGCAAGATTTTCGATAAAACGACGGTCGTGGGAAACAAAGATCACGCTTCCTTTATATTCTTTCAGTAATGTTTCGAGTGCACTTGCCGCTTCGATGTCCAAAAAATTGGTAGGTTCATCTAAAATTAGCGTATTAATGTTACTTAGAAACAGTTTTGCTAAAGCTACTTTAACACGCTCCCCTCCACTCAAAACTTCTACCTTCTTATGAACATCTTCCCGATAAAAATGTAGCCTTGCAAGCACCGTACGGATAAAGGACTTATCATGCTGTGAAGTGATGCTTACATTTTCTAATATTGTTTGGCTTGGGTTTACAATATTTAAATTTTGACTAAAATACCCGATTTTAACAGATGGAGATAAAAAAATACCTTCCGCTTGCTGAATAATTTTTTTGATTAAGGTTGTTTTTCCTGTTCCATTTGCACCGATGATTGCGAGTTTTTCTCCGCCGCGTATGTGAAAATTTGCTTTTTCCCATAGAAGGCGATCAAAAATGCGACCATCCACATCTTCTGCACGGATAATGACACGATCTCGAAAAACATCCTCGTTTGGTATATTCATTTTTAAAGGAGCGACTTCTTTTATTTTTTCTACCTTCTCCAATTTTTCTAAACGAGTTTCAATAGAACTCGCTGCCTTTTGCAATTTCTTTTGTTTTTTTGCAAAATAAGGTTTTGATTTTTTAGCCTCTATGGAACTCACTTTTTTCGGAGTCTTGGTTGCTCTTTCAGCTTTTCTTTCTTTTAGCTTCAATGCTTCCTCTAGTTGTTTTTTCTTTGTTTCGTATTTTTCATAAGCCGATTGTTTTTGTTGAATTTCCAGTTTCTTTTGTTCTTCGTAATAACGGTAGTTGCCCTTATATACTTTTACTTGCTTATCGTGCACTTCCCAAATCATCGTACAAACATTGTCTAAAAATGCCCTATCATGTGAAACAACCACAAATGCACCTTTCCATTGCATTAACTTTTTCTCTAACCATTCGATGTGTTCTGTATCTAAATTGGTAGTCGGTTCATCTGCCAATAAGATTTCTGGCGATTTTATCATTGCTTCATTGATATATTCTTGAGTTACTTCTCCTCCACTTTTTGTTGTTACGTCATTTTTGATTTGCGGAAGTAATTGGCACGAGGTATATGCAATTACTTTCCCTTCTTCGGGAGAAATTTTTTCTGCCAGTATATTTAGTAATGTGGTCTTCCCGCTCCCATTTGTACCAACTAAGCCAATTCGATCATTCGTACGAATTTGTAATTGATCTATTTCAAATAATAAACGATCTTGTATATAGTGTTTTAACTGAATTGCTTCCATTAATAACATCAAATCATCTCCCTTACTCCATACAAAAGGGACAAAAAAGCCCCCTATTCTTTATCAGAATAGGGGGCTTAATATAGAAAAACACCAAAAAAAATCACTTTGGGTTCAACTATAGATAACCAATCCTATTCTGAAAACATAATTGAAGATATACGTACAGAAAATGTCGTATAAACCTTCAATAAGTTGCTTTCGAAAATAGGATTAGTTAATCATCTAGTTGGGTCACCCTTCCGTTCAAAATAGTATAACCACTGTATATCATTTGAAAATTTTTGTCAAATCCATTCTTATAACGTTTTTACAAATAGGACTCTAGCTTCTTCTGCATCATAGTTACTATGTATTGAGATATCATTCATTTGTTTATCACCGTCTTCCAATAAAAATCCCATTTTTTTATGGTAAGCAATAGAGAGATTATTAGCAGGAGACGTGATACAGCGAACAAATTGAATATTTTTCTTTTTCACTTCATCAAAAAACGCTTGATACAGTCGTCTGCCATAACCTTTTTTTCGGTAGCTTGGTTCGACACCAACAAAATGAATATAAGCTTCTGTTTGTTTGCTTTGTGAAAAGAATCCAATTAAAAAGCCTATCATTTGTCCCCTTTCTTCGATTACAAAACTCGTATTTTGAAAATGATCGAAAAATAATCTGGGTAAAAGCCCTCTCATTTCTCGACCGCCCCACCAATCATTAACAACAGAAATAATAGCAGAATAATCGTTAGAAGTGAGATTTCTTATAATCATATGTGCTCCTTTTCGACCAGAAATAATGAACTTCTTTTCTTCTTCTAAATGTTTTTTCATGTGAGTTTCTTTTTGCTTGATCCAAAAATGAAATGATTGATAGAAGATCTATGCGAGACGATAATAAACATAATAATCATCCCATACAATCAATTTGTTCATTATCTGCACCTCTCATTACTGTTCAAGTTAGAACATAACGAGTTTTTAGGTTGTTAACATTCGGTGTTACATGTAATTATAACAAACAAACTCGTCTATGCTAGAGAACACGACGAGTTTTAGTTTTTTATCAAAGTATATTCAGCAGTTAGAACGATCAATGGTTTTTAGTTACACTAAAGTTGTCTAGTGATTAGATTAAAAACTGACACTAGGACTCATCGACATCCACGAAAAGTTCGACGCAAGTCCTCAACCCACCTATCTGGAATTTCCCAAGGGATGAAGTGTCCGCCTTGTTCATGAGCTGTAATGTTGACATGGTTATACCAGTGAGCACGATCACTGTCGAGGAAATCCTGTACGCGATCTTCAGTCGTGATACCAGGCGGATTTTCATAGCCCACGAAAGTTATACCAGTGGGTGCCTCAATAACAGGCCAGCGATTATGAGTGGGTGTCCATGGATAACGATTATTATTCGCATATACTCGTATGGATGTTTCAATGGTATTGTTTACCCAAAAGATGGTTGCATGGGTAAGTATGTCGTCCTTCGAAAAAACATTCTCAACATTTCCGTTATTATCACTCCATTTGATCCATCTTTCCAAAATCCATGCAAGCATTCCAACTGGGGAGTCACTCAATCCATAGGCAAGTGTACTAGGATCAAGAACATGTACGGCTAGATGGGAAGCAAATCGACGATCAAACTCCAAAATCTCTTCTTTCATTTTTGGAGAAATGTTGTCAGGAAGGATACGGCCTCTAGCCAAATTCCATGCATCATCCCCATTAAAAAAATTCAATTTCAGGGCAGATCCGATGTGTATTGCATAAAGATTGTCACTATATTTGTGTCCCAATTGACCAGTTACAAGCGCTCCTACATCACATCCTCCTGCTGCATATTTCTCATAGCCAAGAATATCAGTCATAAGGGTATGCCAGAGATCGGCGATTTTCCAAAAATTCATGTCCGGGTTACTAGGAAGTGGCGACGAAAATCCGTAACCAGGAAGTGAGGGAACGATCACGTCAAATGCTTCAGCTGGATCACTCCCAAATGCAACAGGGTTCGCAAGTGGATCAATGACTTTGGACCAATGCCAAAAAGTCCACGGCCAACCGTGGGATAGAATCAATGGTATGGGATTGGGACCCGTGCCTTGTTTCCGCATAAAGTGCACAGGAACTTCGTTCACATTTACTTTATAGTGTTCATAGGCATTGATCGCATTTTCGGCTTTTCGCCAATCAAACTGGTTCTTCCAATAGTCTACTAATTCCTCTAGATAATTCCTACTAACGCCATAAAACCAGTCGTCATTACCAGTATCAAGCGGCCACCTGGTATACTTTAAGCGGTTTTGAAGATCAGATAGTAACTCATCCGATACATAGATTGGACTAGGTTCAAGAGCAAAAGAAGCTGTTGCCACTAAAATTCCTCCTTAGACAATTAAATTTGTTAATAGGAATGTTTGTCTGTTATCTCAAATGAACAATAAAATGTAATCAGACTTAATTACGAATCTGCTCCCAGTTCGACCAAACGTTTCAATGCTGGCAATGCAGATGTAATTGCGTGTTTTTCCTCCGAAGTAAGCCCATCAATGAATTTCGAGAGCCGATCTATACGATCCAATCGACGCGATTCAATAACATCAGTGCCATGCGTGGTAATGTGTACCTGAACTACCCGGCCATCATTTGGATCTGGTAGACGCTTGACAAGTCCGTCTCGTTCAAGTCTGGTAACCAACTGTGTGATTGCTGATTGCGTAACTTGCTCAGTAGCTGTCAAATCCGTAAGTCGCATGGGGCTTTTGCGAGACAATGTGTGCAGAACGGAAAGTGTGGTAAAACTTAGTTTTTCAATCGATGGTAATCGAATAAGTATCCTCGTCAGATTTTCGATCACCATAGTAAAATCAGCGACATTGAAATCATAAGATTTAGGTTTCATAGCAAAATTATATCACTATCTTATATAAATCACTAATATAATTTAATTAGGGGTAAGGGAGCGAAGACCGATTTCGGAGCCATCTCCATTTAATGAAAAATGGAGATGAACACCGTTTAAATGGAAAATGCACCAAATCAAAAAGGATTCGGTACATGTGGTTTGAATGTATTTGCTAGATAGTAAGCCTCTTATCTAATTCAATTGGGAATTCACAGTATGGATTAATATGATTGTAAATAAGGTAATAGTTGTATGCATTTATTATGTAGATAAATGTCTCCGATATTAGCCTAGAGAAAGACCAATGGCAGCATTTTCGTTGAGTGTTCCAAAATAGCCGTAATTTCGGGCTACTTCAACAAAATGTTGCAAAGCTTCTGGATCAGGAGGTCCAGATGGTACAGTATCGGCTGGTCGCCCAATCTCATTGAAAAATCTCCCCATTTTCACTGTAGATGCGATCAAAAATGTTACATTTTCATTAGAGGAGTTTCTCCAAGTGTGCTTCTGGTTCCTTGAACATCAAAGGTATCGCCAGTTGAAAATACTGACCGAGATCCTCCCGACCAAGTATTGATTGGTTGCATACCTGAGTGGTGAAATTATTCTCTAGGAATATGCTTCTGTCTTTAAATATTTACTCTGTTGGACTCATTTATGCAAAGTATAAAGATAGAGTAATTAATGGCAAAATTTAATCTTCATACTAATTCAAAAAACTGATCTTCTGCAATAATCTCAAAAGTGTTGTCAGTAGCGATCCAAAATACAACCATTTAAATGAATATAAAAAAATCAAAAGGAAAAAATAACGCAATGATTTTTAATGGGGGATATGCAAATTGATACGTAGTCGGTTAAAAGGAACACACAAGAAACAAATACCACTAATTCACGACTTGACCGAATCATCGTCCTCAGATGATCTTCTTTCCGATAATTTAAAACAGAATGAAGTAGTTCTCAAAAAAGCATTTCAGAACTGTTCAGATGTTGTCTTTCGTACGATACCAGTAACAGATGAACATTTTATGCTTTTGGTATATATAGATGGATTAATTGATGCAAGATCATTAGAGCAAAATTTTTTAGAGCCACTCTTGATGGTAAGACAGAATAAAGAAAACTTTCGGATGACCGATTTAGAAAGTTATCCATTTAGTAAAATTCAAAAAGTGAATAAACAAAATGAGTTAGTTAAAAAAGTGCTAAAAGCAAACATTGCAATTCTAGTTGATCATGATTCTACTGCGCTTGTTACAAGTTTAGAAGATATAGAAAAACGACAAATACAAGAACCACGTAATGAAGCAGCAATTAGAGGACCTAGAGATGGATTTACAGAAAATTTGCGGGTTAACACAACATTATTACGAAAACGAATCGTAACAACTGATTTTAAAATGGAGCCCTTTTATATTGGGGACGTAACTCAGACAGAAACGGTAATTGCTTATATAGAAGGGAGAGTGGATACATCTGTATTAGAGGCGGTGAAACAACGTATTCAAAAAATAAGCAAGGTGGATATTATTGATTCTGGGCAAATAGAAAATTTTATTCAGGATGATCCTTTTTCCCCATTTCTTCAGATCTTAAATACGGAACGACCAGACGTTGCTACTGCGTCTCTACTTGAAGGAAAAGTAATTATCATTTCTGACGGAAGTCCATCTGTACTCATTCTTCCCATTACATTCTGGTCTGGATTGCAGGCAGCGGAGGATTATTATGATCGTTATATCTTTTCTATTGCCCGAAGATGGGTACGCTATATTATGATGACGATTTCCCTTATGTTGCCTTCTATCTACGTCGCTTTAACTGCTTATAATCCGGATATGCTACCAGAAACATTAATGACAAGTATAGCTACCGCAAGAGAACGAACTCCTTTTCCTACTTTAATTGAAACATCACTGATGGAGTTTATTTTTGAAGGTTTACAGGAGGCTGGAGTACGATTACCTGGACAATTAGGTCCTCTTGTCGCGATTGTTGGTGCTTTGGTTGTAGGAGAAGCGGCAGTACGTGCTGGAATTATTTCTGCTCCTGTAGTGATTGTAGTGGCCATAACTGGGATTGCTTCCTATACCTTTCCAAGATATAGTTTTAGTCTTCCTTTTCGTTTACTTCGGTTTTTCTTATTATTTATGGCGGGAATAGTAGGCATTTATGGTGTAGCGGCAGGTTTAAGTATTATCCTCGTTCATATGCTAATGCTGGAATCATTTGGGACCCCTTATTTTTTTCCTATAGCACCATTTGACTTTAAACAAATCAAAGATGTAGTACTTCGAAAACTTAGTTGGAAGAAATAAAATTATCCATTTCATTTTTAGAGGGGACAGCGAGGTGAAACGAACAAACTTAATCCTTATCATGATACTTTTTTGGGGATGTTGTCTACCACTAACCGGTTGTTGGGATATGGTGGAACCCAACCAGCGTGCCTTATGGTTAGGTTCAGCTATAGACGAAACAGAAAATGGACAAATTGAGGTAAGTGCACAATTTGTTGTTCCAGCTGGAGTTGGTGGTCAAACAGAAGGTGGAGCAAAGAAACAAAAAAGCTCGTTTGTCCTTTCTGCCACTGGTGGTACTATTTTTGAAGCATCAGAACGAATTCAAGCAAAACTACCTCGGAAATTGTTTGCAGGTTATCGGAAAGTTATTTTTCATGGTGAACGCTTCTGTAGACATAATTTTAGAAAATGGTTAGACTATTCTGCTCGGATTCCGACACATAATAATCGAGTAGAAGTATTCTTGGTCAAAGGATCTGATGGAAAAAGCCTGCTTAAACAAGAAACCTTATTGGAACAGTCCTCTACTGAAACAGTCACAAAGAGTATGAAGTTCAAATATATCAAAAACCGATCCACTGATTTTCGTACGTTCTTAGCAGATTTAATGAGTGAAGGGACCTGTCCTACGATGCAAGCGATCCAAATCAATCAAGATAGTGTAAACACAGATAAGGAAAAATCCATCCAAGTAGATGATATTGGATTATTTAACAAAGAACCTAGACTAGTTGGATATTTAAAAGGAACCGATGCTACAGAAGCTCTGTGGATAGCTGGAAAGTTATCTTCTCTTCCTCTAACTCTGACTCTTCCTAAAGACAAAAGTAAAATATCGCTAAACGTTACAAAATTGCAAAAACAATTAAAGTCAAATGTAAAGGGAAGTAAAATTCTAATAGACGTAACTCTTTCAGGGGAGGCAAGTATCGTAGAAAGTCACTCATCTCTTAATCTTGCCGACATTCAGACACTACGTGAAGTAGAACACATGGTTAATACGAGTATCCAGCAAGATACACAACAATTGATTAAAACGGTACAAAATCGTTACCAAACGGACATTTTTGGTTTTGGAGAAGATATACATCATAAACATCCTGATTCATGGAAAAATCTAAAAACCAAGTGGCAAACCGTATTTCCCGACATAGATGTTCGGACAAAAGTTAATGTAACAATAAAAAATAGTGGATTTAAAGGGAATAATATACCTTTCCAAGGAGGTCTAAATATATTTTGAAGATCACTGGATGGCAAATGTTTTGGCTTGTATTTTTTTCAGGATATACATATTATGCCGTAATTCCAGCCCTGTTGTACGCCAAACAAGATGCATGGATATCCTTAATTATTGCCACGTTTTTCATTGTCCTCTTCAGTTACTTCTTAGCGAAGCTAAGTCTGTTATATCCAGATAGGACCATTTTTGAATTTAGTCAAATCATTTTAGGTAAATGGCTAGGGACTGTTATGGTGGTACCCTATTTTTTCACATTGTATATACTCATTCTTTCATCTATGCGTGAAATTACTGGCTTTGTAAACCTCGGAGTATTACCAAATACTCCAATATGGTTTTTGTATTTAATCATGATTTTAATCATGGCCTATACCCTTTTAAAGGGAGGTCTAACAGCAGTTTCTCGTCTTAGTGAATTTACAGGTATCTTATTTTTTATTGTTACTTTTGGAGTGTTAATACTCAATCTACAGGGATTTGTATGGGATCGTATTCTCCCTATCTATACTGATTCAGGTTGGCAAAAGATTTTAAAAGGAACATTCGTTTCCGCTGCATTCATGGGGAGAGTTGCACTTCTCCCTATTTTTATTATGCCATTCCTTTCAAAACCGAAAAAAGGAATCCGCTGGATATTGTGGGGTACAGGTTTCATTTCTTTCAATCTAGTCCTTAGCGCGATGACCTTTATCTTTCTATTTGGATCTAACTTAGCGATTAACCTAAACTATCCTATCTATACCTATGTGAAAATGATTTCCGTTGGAAATTTTATCCAAAATCTAGATGTCTTAGCAGTTCCTGCATCGTTTTTCATGCACGTGATATTTTTATCTTTGCATACCTACCTATTAAGTCATGGACTAGCAAAAACGATAAAAATAGAAAATGAAAAAGTTGTATTAGTTGTTGTTCTTTTCTTAATTAGTATAGGCGTGATAATAATTCCTAAAATAGGTATGACCACAAATGCCCTTTCTGCAACGAGTTGGTATCCTTACCTCATAATCTTGGATTTGATCGTCATTCCGTTGTTATTGTGCGTTGTTTATTTATTCAAGAATAGAACCAAAGCACTTCATTAATTCATTAATAAATACTTATGTTTAGTTTCATGGACACCACTCAGTTAAGCGTTAGAATACTTTCGACAGAACGTGTCCAGAATGAATCGAAAAAGATGCAATAAAGATTTCAAAAAAACAGTAGGAATTATACCACGCTGTCACCAAGTGAAATTGAATTATAGCAGATAAATGTTGGAAAGAGGTATTTCTTATGTTTAAAAAGGTAAACATTTAGGACGACCTAAGCTTAATTTACAGACTTCTTCCCATGAACAACGCCAATTATTAGACTCTCACTATCCGAAATGGAAAACCAAAGAAATCACAGGTGTTAAATTCATGAAGTTACTTGGTTTGAAAAAGAACTCATTTTATAAGGTGATGAAGGAATTTGAGATTGAAAGGTTTTCTTGATTTGGTAAACCTCTTGTTTTATTGAGACATTTTCAGATATGGCAGTTCTGTTATTCATTTTCTTCTGAGAGAATACATCATGAAAAACAATGGGAATTAGATGAACTGATTGAGCATTTCACCTTAATCGAGCCTGAGAAACAGTTGATAGAAAGCAAATACTCCAATTCACGGCTTGGTTTTGCTGTACTGATGAAGTTTTTTCAGCATGAAGCCAGATTTCCAGCAACACCCAGTGATATTCCTAAAGCAGTGATCCATTTTATCAGCAAGCAACTGAAAATTCCGTCGGACATGTTTGAGCAATATTCTTGAAACTCCAGAACAATTAAGATTCATTGGAATGAAATTTGCAAGCTATACAGCTTTAGTGAAGGAACACTTCAAGATGAGAAAGACATTACCCATTGGTTGCAAGAAAAAGTATTAGACTATGCACAAGAGTTCGAATCTTTAAAGGAAACTGTATATGCTGAATATAGACGTCGGAAAATAGAACCTCCTGCTGATAATCAAATTGTTAATAAAAGACTAACTTATATCCCTTAGAGGGGTAGAACGTTAGTCTTTTTTGTGGTTTTTATTCTTAGCGGGGAAAATTCGTGTTCTGACAGCGGAACCCCCTGATCAACATAAAAATCTCCCTTCTTTTGATCATTAGGGAGAATTTCTCACGGGATGATAGGTAGGTTCTCAAAAGATGGGCAGAGTTTAACGCTTACAGTGTGTTATCTATGAATATATCATTTCAATAAATAGCATACACCTAACTTAGGCTAGTTTGCTTTGATCTCTTTCCATTACCAAGATTCCTCCTTGTTAAATAGTAACTCACTCTCGTGAGATAAAGATTTATGTACAGTCAATTCTCCTCTAATATAAACTAATCAGAATTAAGAATAGTGCTTTCCTAAAGTAATCGTCGTCCCCCACTCACCAATAGAAGTAAGGAAAAACAGTTCCCTATTCAATAAAAACTCAGCCGCTCTTGTGTATGGTCCTTGGCGATAAGTCTTTGTTTCTTCTTCAGCCAACCAAGTTTCCTTGGAACAGTTCCAAATCTCATAGAACATAATTTCATCTGGATTATCTACATTCTCATGAACGATTCCATTTACAAATGTAGGTTCTTTTGACATGGTATCAAACAGTGGCTTCAAGTTATTGAAGAAATCCTGTTTATTTGAGTTTGGTTTTAATTGAAATCGCGCTAAGATAATAACTTGTTCATTGGTTGTCATTATACCAACCCCCTATATTATAATTTATTTCGTTTGGTCACCTTAGCAATTTCCTTTTATTAGATATTTATATAAAATATCATATGAACATTTTATAATAATATAAAAACAATCATTGTCAGGGTATTATTTTTACTGTGTTACTGTCCAACTAATACTAATGTTATTGATGGATTATTGCTAAAGTTAATCCTGAGACTTAAGACTTATTGATAAAGATTACCACAGATTGTATCACTCCATTACAAATGTTCACAAAGTCCTGTCCGGTAATCATTTCAGGGTTTTCAGATGGTCCATAAGTCCAATTAAATCTCACTTTACCATGATGTTCATCTAAAGAATTTGAAATTAGAGTAAACCTAAATTGAGAAAACTTGCTCTGTACCTCATCAATCAATTTCATTAAATCATCATGTCCAACAGCTACATCCGGATAGAAAGGGTCATAGACACTGCAGTTTTTCGAGTATATTTCACTGATGGACATTCTACGTGTTTCACGGTTTGTATCACTCCATAGCTGAAGATGTCTATTCATAAGATGAGTGACCTTTTCCATAATTAATCCTCCTATTGGATACTTAGTTCTAATCTGATTAGGAAGGAAAATCACTTTACTCCTTCGTTTCCTTTTCATTTGATTTTTTACCCTAATTACAATCACATAAAATATAAAACAACTTTCTTTTCTTAACCTTTCCAAAAAACCTTTAATAATACCTACCTTTGTAAAAGAGTAAACATAATTGCTATTATGTTTCATTTGTACTGGTGACAGGGTTCTTACCATAGACCGCAAAGTAGCTGCTTTTTTGTCCATTCCCTCGATAGACATTACAGGAATTGGACATAATCTTGCGGACTAGAGCAGCAACCCTGTCACTACCCCTATAGGATCCTTGAATCTGGAAAAGGAAGGCATACCAAACAAGCCTATAGTACCATTAGGGTGGAATCGAAGTTATCTCGAACTACCTCCATACCTTGCTAAGGGATATGCAAAAATGCGGGATTTATCCAGATTCCATTAATTGTCTGTTCTCGCTCATGAATTAAACTCGCGAATGAACTACCCCCATCCGGTTTGGAATTGGTGTGAACAGAGACCTTGAAGAACCTTCTCCAACTGGTTCAAACTCGCTTTAGCAAATGCTTTTGGGGTTGGAAATGCCCTTAAAAACTGAATAGTAGATGGTTGGTTTAACCGACAAAAGCATTTTAAAGCCCGTGGATAGTAGCTTTTTAGACAAGTGGTAATCTGGTTCTCCATTCGAACTCGTGAAGCTACCAAGGTTTCTCGATCTCGAACAAGGATGTGCAACTCTTTTAGTTCTGAACTATCTATTCGAATGGGTCGATACTGATGCCCATCCGTACGAATTAAGTCTGCCAAAACTCGTGCATCTCTTGTGTCGTCTTTTGCACCTGCAGGAGAAAAACGGTCACGTGCACGGTCCACACTTTTCGGATTAATCGAGTAGACCATGCAGCCTACAGCATGTAAGTATTGGATAAATAAGTGATTGGAGGTTTCGGCAGAAATGATCACGTTCGAAAGATCCACCCCGAAGGTTCGAATTTCTTGTAGTATCCCTTCTGGCGAGTGAGGAACAATAAATTCTTTCCGAATGTCACCAGAAGAATCTAGAATACAGACATCATGTTTATGTCAGCAAGATCAATTCCTATAAAATAGTTCATGAACATCCTCTCCGTTTGTCTATTGGGTTCATCTACCGTTGCGATGGCCTCGTAGATTCGGTGTATGACAACACTACGCCCTAAAGATCGTCTAATAGGTAGATAGTAGCAGTTTGGGGGATTGGTCTTAAGGTAGCAATGATCGGAGATCTCGCAAGGAGTGATTGAATCTCCCCAAAATGTACCCTGTTTTTATGTTAGATCAGGCTTTATGCCATATTTATAAATGATATTAACCTACGAGGGGTGATATGGATGAAAATTAACTCGGAACAACAATACAAAAGAGAGAAGAAAAAATTAGAGCATTTAGAGCAACAACGTAAGGACATTACAGAGGATTTAACTAATCAGGGTTACGATCAAACAAAAATCGAAATTTCACTCACGGCTATTAACAAAATTTATTACTCTTTAAAATATGACATTGAAATGTATGAAAAAGCGAAACAAGGTGATTTTGATCAAGAAACAGTCACCATGAGTCAATTAGGATCTTTTTTGATTAAAATACGTGTCTACAAAGAAATTACCCAAGAACAGTTGGCTGAGAAATTAGGGGTTTCTCAGGTACAAATTTCGAAAGATGAGAAATTTGAGTATCAAGGGATTGGAACCACAAAGTTGAATCGGATCCTTCAAGTATTAGGAGTAGAAAGATTAACCATAATCTCAAAAGAGGATTATCCACCTCAGTATTATGATTGGTTGGAAAAACAAAAAGCTCTTCAGGAAATAGGTAGTATAAAAGGAGAAATATCATCAACTAAAGTCGGATAATGAAAAGCTCAACCTTTTCCGTATTTTAGTTTCCATAGATCTAGCCACCTACAATTCCGCTATATGGCTCTCTGTTCTAGGTAACATATTACCATATTGAATTAAAACGAATTTATTACAAACCTATGGATTTAAATTCTTTATATTATTGTGGTCACTTCTCTGATTTTAATTAGCATAAACATATTATCTTTTGAGTTTAATACCTTATGTGTAAAACATAGTTAAGAATAATACAGCAGTTGAAAGAATAACATAAAGGAGTATTTCAGAAGATTTCCCAGCTCTCTCAAAAAGACTTGACCTCTATTATGCGCTTAGAGATCAAGTCTTTTTCTTTTGTCCAATGAGGGGGAGTGAGACGGTTCGTGCTCTAGTTCGTCAGATAGATTCCATTTACTAGGCGTATGATACCAAAATCGGTCTTCGCTCCCTCTACCCTATTAATGGTACACCAAAGCAAATTTGTTTAGTCTAGTTAGCTAGAGAATACGGGTTAACATAGTACGTAGACCCAGAAGTATTATTGGTAAATTTCAAGTAGTAGTAGCCTCCATTTGGAGTGTACCATGGACCACAGTAGAAGGAAGATTTAGATGTATAGGAATTACCAATACAAGAAGCTACAACTTTATTATCTGATTTCCTAATCAATTCGATTTTGGTCGAAATGGTTTTCGTTGCCCACTTGGTACCGCGTAAATATACCTTAGTTTTGGGTACGTAAAAACTTGTTGTTTTAAAGTAACCAGAACCATTAACTTTAACATTACCAGACCAATAAGTAGCTGCATAGGTGGTTTGGATTTGTACAAATAGAGCAGCAACAACGCAAAGAGACAGAGCCAACAGTATTTTTCCGAAACGTTGAGATGATTGCATCTGTTCATCCCTCTCCTGATAAATATATTTACATTTTAAATATAAACTATTATATCTCTCTTTTGATAATAGAAGTATTTACATTTTTATACATTCCCCAATATTTTCTCAAACTGTGCTTCGTGACACGGATGCTGATTCTAAGTTTTATTGCCCATAATGCTTATTCTGATTTCCTGTTCCACTGCTCCCTAATGAACCATTTCGAGGGGATATGCAAAAATGCGGTAATTTCATCATGAGACGGTTCGTGCTCTAGTCCGTCAGATAAATTCCATTTGTTGGTCAAATTGCGCTTTATGACACGGATGCTGGTTTTAGTTTACAAGAAGAATTCGCCTAAAGATAAATGAGGGCGACCTAGTAAAGATATATCAATTCCCTCATGTCCGAAACTCTGTCTTACATCAAAAGATAGCCCTATCGCTTCCTCATGTTCACCTGTTAGCGACTTGAATAAAACAAATGTATCATTTTTATTCAAATTCAATTGTTCCATTTAAATGCTCCCATCCTTCAAATTGAGGCCTGTGTATAACGAAACGTCTAATACCTTTCTGTAATGTATTATCAACACAAAATAAGTCCCAGTTACTCGAAATGGTGCTAGTTAAAGATAATAATGCGTTTATATTTTTATTTGGGAAAGGAGGTAAAGGAATAGTACCATCAATCACCATTTGCACATTATAGAGCTTGTTTGCCAACGTACCTATCAGTTGTCATGGTCCGAAAAACGTTAATTATCCTTAGCAGCACGTACGTTTCGCGACTTAATTATCGAGCATTTCGCTAAATGATAGAAATAAACAAGTAATAAATCAATCTTAATCGAGCTGAAAATCGGGATTTTATAGTGTTTAAATGCTTAACGGGGAAAATCTTCGTTTTGTTCTTGGTATCCTATAAATAATTTGGTTTTAGTTTTTAATACAAACTTGTTTGCTTATATTATTCGTATTTTCTCATTGCAATGACTGCATTGTGTCCCCCGAAACCGATGGAATTCGATAAACCAACTGTAACATTCATTTCTCTAGATTGATTTGGCACATAGTCCAAGTCGCATTTAGGGTCAAAATTTTCTAGATTTATGGTAGGTGGCACTATCCCGTCTTGGATTGTTTTTACAAGTGCGATAGCCTCTAACCCGCCAGCTGCTCCCAATGCATGCCCTGTCATTGACTTAGTAGCACTGATCGGAATTTGGTAAGCAAAGTCCCCTAGTAACTTTTTAATTGCAAGTGTTTCAGACAAGTCGCCGACTGGTGTACTCGTAGCATGTGCATTGATATAGTTTATATCTCTTTCTGATATATTAGCGTCTTCGATTGCTAATTTCATCGCTTTATAAGCTCCTACTCCTTCTATATCCGTAGCAACCATATGATATGCATCAGAAGTAGCTCCATAACCAATTACTTCCGCATAAATTTTAACACCTCTATTTATTGCATGTTCCCAAGTTTCTAATATCAATATACCTGCTCCCTCTGATGCAACAAATCCATCTCGGTCCTTATCAAATGGTCTGCTTGCCTTCAATGGATCTTCATTTCTCGTTGATAATGCTTTTGCGTTTCCAAAACCAGCTAGTGCTAAATCAGTAATAGCAGCTTCTGCCCCACCTGCTATTACTACATCTGCTCCTCCTCTTTGTAATAACTTAAAAGCTTCTCCAATCGCATTATTACTAGTAGCACAGGCTGTAACATGGGAGAGCGTCGGACCAGTTAAGCCGTTGAAAATACTGACTTGAGCGGCAGCCATATTCGCAATCATCATTGGAACCAAAGCAGGATTCACACGCGAAGGACCTCTTTCGATCATCACTCGGTGATTATTCAATATTGTCTGTATTCCTCCAATTCCAGAACCAATATATACGCCAATTCGATCTCTGTTTTCTTTTTCTAGTTCCAACTGTGCATCTTCGATTGCTTGTTGCGAGGCTGTTACTGCAAATTGACAGTAACGATCCATTTTTCTTGCTTCTTTTTTGCCTAATAACTTTTCAGGATCAAAATCTTGTACCATTCCAGCGATTTTTGTCTTCAATTCCGAAGTATCGAACTCTGTTATTTTTCTAATTCCCGATACACCTTGTTTCAAATTTTTCCAATAAGTGGTCAAATCGTTCCCAATTGGGGAAATTACCCCCATGCCAGTAATGACTACTCGTTTCATCTTTTATCCTCACTTCTTTTTTCTTTTATCTTGTCATATCAGGTTAACCTAGTACAAGTTGTAGGTTATACTAGTATAAAAAATGCTAGGATACACTCCTACTAAAGGAGATAATCATGGAAGAAAATATTCGATTAAAAGCGTTGTCTGAATTTTTAACAACACACCGCTCTAAATTAAAACCTCAGGATGTAGGTTTACCCTTTTTTGGAAGAAGGCGTACACCAGGGTTGCGCAGAGAAGAAGTAGCGCAGCTTGCAGGCATAAGTACGACATGGTATACATGGTTAGAACAAGGGAGAAATATCCGAGTTACACCTTCTGTTCTTGCAAGTATTGCTTCGGCCTTACAATTGAATGAAGAAGAAAAGAAATACTTATTTTTTTTAGCACTAAATGAGTCTTCCTTATCAAATAAAGAACAAACTCCCATTATCAATCCAGGAATGAAACTCATCCTTCATCAAATGCATTATTTCCCCACGATTATTTCTGATCGAAAGTGCAATATTATTGAGTGGAATGAAGCAGCATCAAGTGTATTTCTGAATTTTTCACAAATTCCGCCGGAAGAGAGAAATATGATTTGGTTATTATTTACCAGAAGAGAATTTCAGATGTTAGCAGTTAACTGGGAGGATTTCACTAGAGGATTTTTATCTTTGTTTCGATCCTATTACGGAAAATATGTAGGAGACCCATGGTATAACCTTTTTATAGAAAAACTATCAACTAATAATGACTTATTCTCTAACCTATGGCATCAAAATGACGTGAGCTCATCTCCTGAAGTTTTTATTGAATTTCGACATGCTAGGGCTGGAAAACTACTATTCGATCTGACTTCTCTTGATATAAAAGGCGATACCGACTTGCGCTGTAGTATCTTCACTCCTTCTGATGAAGAGACGACATCGAAACTAAGGAGAATGGTAGCTCAGATCAAATAATAAAGTATTTGAATATATATATATTTTTATGTTATTCTAATAGAAGTTTTGAAAACGAGGTGGAAAAAATGTCCAAGCGATTTTTGCCGGAAATATTGCTTATTTCTGTTAGTTTTGTTTGGGGAATCACCTTTGTAGTAGTTCAAGATGCAATCCAGCAACTTCCACCTTATTCTTTTTTATGCCTGCGTTTTTTTGTTGCTTTTCTCTTGTTATGGTTGATTAATAAGTTGTTCATAAAAGAAAATATCTGGCAAAAAAAAGCTATTGTCGGTGGAATAATAATCGGTTTTTTTCTATTTCTTGGATTCGCACTACAAACTTTTAGTTTACTTTATACTACATCAGGTAAATCTGGATTCTTCACAGGAATGAATGTTGCGTTTGTTCCATTTGTCACCCTGCTCTTTTTTCGTCAACATATGAAACTACCTACTATTGTCGGCGTTGTCTGTTCGATAATCGGTCTCTATTTCTTATCTGGTTCTATCGTTGGTATGAACATCGGTGATGTTCTTGCTTTAAGCTGTGCAGTAGCATTTGCTATACAAATTGCACTAACAGGACAATATACGAACAAGCTCTCTACGTATGCTTTTGTTATCTGGCAATTTCTTACTGTTACCATTTGTAGCGGCATCTTATCACTATTTTTTGAATCCGTTCAACCAGTCGTTTTAATAAAACCATTCGTAGTGACTGCCATTTTAATAACATCAGTTCTTGCAACAGTATTTGCTTTTGTTGCACAGACCATTGTCCAAAAAAAAATCTCTTCCACTCGAGTGGCAATTATATTCACATTAGAACCGGTTTTTGCTGCTTTAGGAGATTATCTGGTAAATGGAATTACCCTAACTCCAATCGAATCCACTGGCTGTTCATTTATTATTCTTGGAATCTTATTAGCTGAGATACCTTGGAAATTTCGAAAAAAAGAACCTGTGACCCACATGAACCTAAAGTAATTTAGGTTCTTTTTTTCAAAAATACTATAATAAAAATATTAATTAAGGAGGGGAAAATTTGACTAACCATCATAAAATACGTGAGGATATCTGGAATGCGGTTGACCATTTATCTGATGAACAACTGAACCAAACCGAGTCTCCCGAATGTTGGAGCATTGCCCAAATCTTAGAACACTTATATCAAATTGAGACGAACATCACCAATAAAATAGAACTCGCCCTAGAAAATGAGAGTACACTAATAGCTGTGGAAAAACCATTACAACTCATGCTTAACCGAACAAAAAAAATAATTTATCCTTATCCAGTAAACAATAATAACCAATCACTTGGTGTGCTAAAAGCGAATTTAAAAAAATCTCGAGACAATTTCGATAAGCTGATTGAGAAAATTAGTCCAGAAGATAAAAAACAAAAAACGATGACCCATCCTATATTTGGTGAAGGTATGAATCTAGAACAATGGATAGCGTTTGTAGGTTTACATGAACAAAGGCATTTGCAACAGATTGAAGAAGTAAAAATGCATTTACATTTTCATACTGGAGGTTCCGAAGAATGACAGATCACATTCGATCCACTACAACACTTGCTAATGGAGTTAAAATGCCTTGGTTTGGTCTTGGAGTATACAAAATCCCTGAAGAAAATGGTATGGGTGCAATCATCCAAAAAGCATTGGAATATGGATATCGCAGCTTTGACACTGCTTCGCTATATCAAAACGAAAAAGGATTAGGCGAAGCTCTGCGGAAATCAAATTTCTCAAGAGAAGAAGTATTTGTCACCTCAAAAGTTTGGAATACAGATCAAGGTTATGAATCTACTTTAAAAGCATTTCATGACAGCCTTGATCGATTACAAATGGATTATTTAGATCTATATCTTATTCATTGGCCCGTTCCAAATCTATATGCAGAAACATGGAAAGCTTTAGAAACACTATACCGCAAAAAAAAAGTGAGAGCCATTGGAGTTAGTAACTTTCACATCCACCACCTGCAAGATATATTCGATTCATCAGAAATCAAGCCAATGATAAACCAAGTGGAATACCATCCGAAATTATCCCAGACGGAGTTACTAGCTTTCTGTCAAAAAGAAAAAATTCAAATGGAAGCTTGGTCTCCCCTAATGAGAGGCAAACTTCAAGACAATCCTACTTTAAAAAAAATTGCAAAAAAACATAACAAAACAGTGGCACAAATTATTTTACGCTGGGATCTGCAAAATGAGGTAGTTACGATCCCAAAAACATCAAATCTAGATCGAATCGCGGAAAATGCCAATATTTTTGATTTTGTATTATCAACCAAAGATATGGAAAATATCCATAATTTAAATGAAAACACCCGCACAGGACAAGATCCAGACAACTTCGAATACTAGGTGGTACATCGTGCTGAAGTACAAAGGAATTAACTATGATGTTGGAACATTTACAAGAGGGCAAAGCAAACCTTCTTCCCGATCAATTTTCGAAGAAGAATTAGTAAAAAAAGATATGTACATCATTAAACACAAATTACATTGCAATAGTGTGCGAATATCTGGTCAAGATATTGATAGATTATTTCTCGCAGCTCGAACTGCAATTGATCAAAACCTGCAAGTATGGATTTCACCTAGTTTTATAGATGCAACAGATAAACAATTACTTTCCTATTTACAAAATTGCGCCAAAGCTTTTCATCCCTTACAACAAAAACAAACAGATATGGTTTTTATCATTGGTTGTGAACTTACCTTATTTATGAAAGGATTCATCGAGGGAGAAACTTCTTTCGATCGAATAGCTACTGTTATGAGCCCTTGGAAACTCCTCATAAGCACATTAAAAAAAGGATCATTTCACAGACGATTAAACCAATTTCTTAATAAAGCTAGTAATCATGTAAAAGAGCATTTCCATGGAAAAATCACATATGCTTCTGGTACTTGGGAAAATGTAAATTGGGACATCTTTGATTTTGTTGCAGTTGACTATTATCGAGAAAAGCACAATCAAAAATTCTATCAAAACAACTTGCAGAAGTATTTCACCTATGGAAAACCCGTTATTATTACAGAGTTTGGATGTTGTACCTATCAAGGTGCAGAAGAAAAAGGAGGATATGGTTGGGCGATTGTGGATTGGACAAGTAAACCTCCTAAATTAATAAAACACTATCATCGTGATGAAAAAACACAAGCAGATCACATCATCGAATTACTTTGTATTTTTGACCAAGAAGAGGTTTCAGGAGCTTTTGTCTTTACATTTTCTATGCCCAAATACCCGTTCCATGAAGAATCAATCTTTGATTTGGATGTGGCTAGTTATGGTGTGGTAAAGATATTACAAGATCAAAAAACATGGATTCCGAAAAAATCTTTTTATGTACTAGCAGATTACTATTCAGATAATGATATCAATTCAGAAAAGAAGTGATCTATTCATGTTAGCATCTGATGCAATTTTTATTCGTCCCTTTACCATTGATGACACAGATGTACTTTATGAATACTGGATAAATAATAGAGAATTTTTGACTCCCTTTGAACCGATTCATCCCAATTCCTTCTTTACAAAAACAGGACAACAACACTCGATTCAAAAGGCGATAATGGATTGGGAAAATGACTGCGCTTATAGCTTTGGTATTTTTCAGCACAACGAGAACCAACTCATTGGAAAAATCTCATTGAGTAATATCACACGTGGAGCTTGGCAAAACTGTACAATTGGGTATTCGATATCAGAAGATTTCCAAGGGAAAGGCTACATGACCGAAGCAGTAAAGCTGATATTACATTATGCTTTTGAAGAAGCAAGCCTCCATCGTGTACAAGCAGGAGTGATGCCACGAAATATTGGATCCATAAAAGTGTTAAAAAAAGCCGGTTTCCTTTACGAAGGATTGTCCAAGTACCATGTGAAAATAAATGGTGTCTGGGAAGATCATGAAATGTTTGCGATTACAAAAGAAACTTGGGATATTAGCAGTTAAAATACGTACCGCTAAAACGAAAATGGTGCTACTCCCCATCGGAAATGGCACCTTATCGTATGATTTATCCTCTCAATCCATCCCTTTTATCCCATGTAATATTACTTCAACTGTCCATTTTAATTCCTCTTTTTCTTCCCCAACTAATAATGAATCGGATAAAACATTTCTAGCTAATAGAAATCCAAATACTTGAGAGATTATCCCTCTTATTAAAACAGGTGTCGGTAAATCATTGCGTATTTTCCCTTTTTGCTTTAATTGATCGACTTTCTCTGAAACAGTCGAAACAACATGTTTAGCAACATGTTGTTTCAATGCATCTCGCAAATCTTCATGAAATAAACCTTCAACCAGTACGATACGAATTGTTTTCCAGTTTTCTTCAATTAATTGGACCCTGTCTTGTATCAATCTTTCTAAAATAATTTCAATCGGCTCGTCTTGTTCCAATATTTGAACGAGTGTATGCAAAATAAACGGACTAGCAAACCGGGCAATAGCTGGGACCACTAAACGCAATAATAGTCCTTTTTTTGAACGATAATGCTTAAATATAGTTGCTTCTGCAACACCAGCTAGTTTTGCAATTTCATTGGTTGTTGTACCATTGTATCCCTTCTCTGAAAACAATTGGATTGCAGATTCCAGTATCTTTTTTTGTTTCTCCGTCAGTTTCTTCTGATTAAAATCAATCTCGTGCTGCTCTGATATTTCCTTTATCCATTCATCCATTTTGGTATCTCACCTTCAATCAATCATGACTATCGAATAATCATATCATACTCAATTGTTCAGATGAAACGAACTGCAGATATGATGTTCTTGCATATCGAAAGTGAAAAGAAAACAGTTTATTGACAGCTTGCTCATCTCTTGTATTTCTTTATTTAACGAGGTTGTTGCTTTTGTCTGTAGGATTATTTCCATTTTGTTGGTCAGATCACATTTCATCTTTCGATAGCTGGTTCTGCCTTCATTTGTTGTTGAGATTAATACTTTTCTTTTCAAATAAAAAAAGATCAGGCGTTACAATACCTGATCAAATATATAGTTTATTATCGGATAGGACAAACTCCACCCTTACATTCCCCAATCACATCACTGTCATCGTCTACTTCAATCTTGATATCACCTAATAGTTCCCAAGGTTTTGCTACTATTTTTGTTTTCTTGTGTTCATATTCTTCCTTTGTTATTGCTTCTAATGGCATTTGTGGATACGTATTTGAATCATGTGGTAAAAGTGAAGTGGATTTCAGTATTTGCTTGGACTGCTCTAAAACAGTTGCTATCTCCCTAATGGTTTGCTGCTCATTGCCTTCCACCTTATTAAAGGTCAAAGTAGCAGAAACAGCGTTATCCGACCAATGTGACTGCAATAGAGCTTGTACTGCTGATTGTTCGTAAAGTGGAACATCATTTTCTGCTTGAAATTCAGGATGTTCTGCAGTAGGTGCTTTGATAGGAAACTCAACCACATACGTATGAGGATCGATATTGTAACTACCATCTTCACGAAAACCAGCAACAGCTGGTTCAATATAATAACCACATTCCTGTAGTACAGGTATCAATGGAGAATTGGCAGAAAATCGAACCCTGCGAATCATATATCTGGACCAATGCCAATGCATTCCTGCACTAACTCCCATGAGCAGAGAAATGGATCCAGATGGTTTGATCGTTGTTAACTTAATCGAAGGTCTAGCTCCTAGTTCTTCCGCATGAATTTCATTCGTGTCCTTTACAACACCATACAAACGATCCAAATCCTTTTTCACTTCATCATGAAAGATTGGAGTCTTATTTTTATCAAATCCAACTACTGCTCTATTCCCATATTTCATCAATACCCAGTCAGCGATTCCAGTAATGCCAACACCTAATCGCCGATGTTTTTCAATGATGCTTCTGGTTACTTCCCATTCATAGTTTCGAAACGTAATTCGGTAAGCATAACGGGCAGCAAGCCATGCAGCTTCATTATAAAGATTTTTATCTTCTTTCCCTGAATTTATCCATTCATGAATTTTAGGCAGATTAATTTCAAATAAATTACAGGGAGAAGCGTTTGGAAGTGTAATCTCGCCACATGGATTAAATCCTTCCACTTCCCCATCAATATCTTTTTGAAATCCATCCACAATTCTTCCATGGTGTTTGGAAAGATCAATATTAACGATTCCTGGTTCCCCGTTATAGTAAATATTGCTCGCCATTTCCTCCAATTCATTGGTTGTGATGTTCTCATCAATTGCCACACTATTGTTTGAAGCCCATCTCCACTGACTAGCCTCCTGATTTTTTTCTAAGCTATAATTTTTCGATTCGATAAAATCTTTATCTTCTTGATCACCTATCAAAATAAGAGCAGTTCTTCTGACATTTCCAGCAACAACACAACAACCAATGTTTTGAATGATGTCTCCCCACTCTACTGCGGTAACTTGAGCATACACTCTACGGTTTATAATTTCATTTACTTTTTTAAGCATAACTACTAATGGCGCTGGTCCTGATGCAACTCCTCCAAAACCTCTTATCTCTGATCCTCTCGGACGGACAGCAGAAAAATCCAGTGCAACTCGATTGTCATTACCAATGAAATGAGAATCAATCACGAGTTGTAAAGCTTCCGCCCAACCTTCTCTGCTATCTTTTACTAGATGAGCTCCGATCAGTTCATTTTCGGTAACCCCTGCCTCTTTTAATTCGCTTTCAAAGTCTTCGTGAGTGTTATCGCATCGCAATGCCAACTCTATTTTGTTTTTTACCAGCGGCATCTCATTGGTATTTTTTCTTTGCAGGTTAATACCAACACCACCGCCCTTCATCGCTTGGTCAAAGGTAAAAACAGCAGGCATAGAAGGAAGTAATTCATTTTCCGATCCAATAACTGGATGAATTTTGCTTTCTCCATATTTTTGCGGGCGCATGGAGATAAACCAGCAATTATTTTCCGCATCTCCAATCTTTTCTGCATAATCAGTACCTGACATCCACAAACCACGACCAGGAGGCGTGATAACCAAATTAAACATTAAGTGATAAAACCTTTCCATCTCTTCTTTCAATGCTGTTTCTTTCTCTGAATCCCATCTTCCTATTTCTTTTAAGCGATTCTCTTCCAGCTTAAAATTACCTTCCGTTACTCGTTTGACGGTTTCCCACCAAGCTTCTTGTGTTCCATCATCTTTTTTTCGAGAATACGTTCGTAAATAAACCATATATCCAAGCCCGTCAAAACCCCATTTTGGATTTCTGCCTTTATACTGTTCTAAAAACCCATCTGTTAATTTCATACTTTTTTGATACCTGCCTCTTCTAATCACTTTATGTGTATTTCTGAATAAACTATATGTAGTACTATATGAGTATACACCATACTATATATGGTGTGAAGTAGGAATTCAAAGACAGAAAAGTCTAGAAAATTTCTTTCACTCTGTTTATAGTTAAGAGTCCAATTTGATTATAAAAAGCAACCTGACCTTTTCGTAATCAATAAATTTCCATTGATAAAAAAGCAGAATTATTCCTATACTTGAGAATCAAAACAAACATAAATATACGTTTCCTATTATCAAAATCGTAATTGTTAATTTGAAAACAACAACAGAAAAAACCCACTGTCTGCCAACAAAAATAGGAGTGATTACCATGGCAATTCATGCTATTTTTGCATTTACTCGTCATTTAAATCCATTAACTTGGTATATTCGAGCGATTTATTTAATAATCATCTGTTATTTTTCTTATAAGCGTAATTTTACTGGATTAATTATCCCTTCTTTGTTTATGGGTAGCAGTATAGCATGGTTTATGTCAACAAATACCATCGATTCCAACATTCAAACTGGTCTTTCCTATGAAAAAATATTACTTGATACTCCTTTTTCCGCCATCATTACTATCTTTGTGTATACAATCTTTGTTATTTTATTAAGTATCGCTTTTTGGAAACGTTCTTTAAAAATAGGACTCATCACCTTGAATGCAATACTCATCGGAAAAATGATAATGGGATTGATTTTTATCAAAGATACTGGTTGGTCTCCTATTAGTGCTACTATTTTTGGATTAATCATTGTAAACAGAATCGGGCTTTCTTTATCACGAAAAATGCAAAGACAAAACAACTCAACTTCCCCAAAAAAAGAGACTCTCTAGTATAGTCTCTTTTTCCATATCGATATTATCGGCACTTCGTCTCCCAATCAAATCCGATACTCGAATCATCATAAGCAATTCGATATTCATCCGGATCACTTGCATGATATGATTCTGTGGTAAAGTAAATAATCACAGCAGGTTCTTGACCCGATATCCATGTGCTATTCCAACGGGAATAAGTAGAATTGATTGATTTTCTTCTCCCATATAAAAAACATCTGTATTTCCAATAGATGTTTTTTTGTTATCTTCGTTAACGGGTATAGTTAGCCAGTTCCGCCTGCTAATATGAGTCCTTTCATTAATTTTCCTCCCTTATTTCTAAGATATTCTCTCTATCTGAATCGATGAAGAGCATAAAAAAAGACACCTGTTTTTGGCGTCTTTTTTTTATTTTTTATTGGATAGCCATGCGGCTAATTTTTCTTGATCTGCTTTCGGGATAAAAGATTGAGACGGCATGCTTCCTTTACCATTTTTCAAAATAGCTAATATCTGCTCCTTGGAGTATTTTTGACCTGCATGTTGCAGAGATGGACCATACCCACCTTCCAAATTCCCGCCATGACACGTGGAGCAATGATTTTGAAATAAAGTATCTTCCGCAGAGACTTGCGTAGTAGATTTTTGATCTTCATTTTTTTTGGTAGCATTGCTACAAGCAGCGAGAAGTAGAATAAGACCCATAATCATTGGGATGTACCAACTTTTATTCAATACACTCTCTCCTTATGATTCATCTGTAGCCAATTGAGATTTTTTCCATTCCAATAACTCTTTTTCATCTTGTTCCCTTTGTATACGAAACCATCGAGAAAACACAAGAGCAATAGCAGTGATATAGACGACTTCTTGCGTTATTTTCATGATAACTCCACCTGTTTGTTGATCCTGAAGCGGAGACATGATAGAAAAAGATGACATTTGACTGTACATTGGGTAGATTGTACTATCTGCAAACATAATCAATGCGCATGCTGGAGTTAATAAAACACCATTTGCGAATATATAAGCAAGTTTATGTAGAGGTTTTACTCTGTCCATTTCTTCTACTGGACATATCACGGGCCACCACATACACAATGCAGAGAGCAACAAAATAGCATGAGAAATATTATGATACAAATGATTCTTCATAATAAAATCAAAAACAGCCGGAACATGGTATACAGAAAGTAGACCATTAAATACAAAGAGGATAATTAACGGCTTTGTGAAAAAATTCAGAAGAACACGAAACACACTTATTTTTAATAGAGGACGCACAAACCATCCTGGAATTCCTAACAATAAAAGCGGCGGCATAACAATATACAAAATAGTCATCTGAGCCATGTGCATACTAAACAATTCATGGGCCATCAAACTGATTGGGCTACCTTCCGCTAAATAGTAAAAAATTAATCCAACTATGAAAGAAAAACGATGTAGTCCCTTCACTTTGGTGGCACTTGGAATAAATTTTACCAGCGGACCTGTGATTAAAATATATGCCAATGCAATTGCAACAAACACTAGATTCAATACAATATCCCAGTTGCTCGCGTAGAAGAATAGTTGAGTAAATTGGGATCCATTCATGCCTGAATCCTCCTCTCTTCGTCTACAATCGATATCTATCTTACCATCTATACGTTATGATTTCCATCGTGCATTGTTAAACTTTCTCAACAATTAGCGTGAGAAAATAAAAAAAGAATAGGTGTACTTTTTCATTTAAAAACCATACCTCATTTCAAAATGAAAAATGTCTTAATGGGGTCGAACCACATGCCCATCAAGCTTAGACGTCTGATTAGACGACTAGAAAAGTATCGCAGGATTTCTTGGTACTGTATTCAAAAATTAGACATACCAAATAAGCCTTAAGTAGGCTTGTTCATTTTTTGCAATTATATAACTTGAATTGGGTTACCTTAATCAATTAAACACCCCATCTTTTCCTTTTTTAAATCCTTAAAGAAAGAATAGCGTGTTTTTTGTTTTGGTGAATTTTATATTAATTGAACTTTTTAACCTGGGAATCGATTCAACATTCCAAAATTGATTTGTATCCAGCACTCGTTAAACGCGAGTGCTGGAGGACGGCCAAGACGGAGGGACTCCTACACCCTCTGCAGTGATGTAGACCGATACATCATTATTCTGCAAAATCTAGCTATGCCAGACGTCTCTTGACAGGTACTCTACCCTCCACCCATCCAATGTAAAGTATAATATACGAAAACAAGAATTTTCAAGTTAATTGTTTATGAATTCTAAAAATACATGCCGACAATGGAAGTATGGTGGTCAGGTAAACTCTTCAAATATATTTCTAATAGGATAATAGAAAAGCTATTTTACTTTTCTTAACTTGATGGGCTATGTACAATGACCCCTAAAAATAGCTAACAAGCTCCTCCTTTAGTTGTTCTTTGATGTATGATTTACTTTTCTAACTGCCGACGGATCAACCGAGAGAAACATTCTCAGTTGATCCGTCGGAATACTACTCTGATGCCTCATTCCACTGTGCGATTTCATTCAGCGAAAAGGCATTGAAGAGAAAGAACAGAGGCCCGTCATCACCTCGATCGAACACACCGTAGGCTTCAGACTGACCGATTCCTTTGGTGTAGAACAGGGATCCAGATTGCCCATGGTATGCAGGTCCACGCATTCTCAGGAAACCATGGTAGTTCCCATCCACGGTCAGCGGGTATTCCCACATTTCGAGATGAAACTTATCAGGAGCGGCAGGGTCAAATACCTCCCCTTGATGGTTTCCCGGGAATCCTGAGGTATATACCTTATCCCCCTTCGTCCCCGAGAAGGTGGCAACCTTAAAGGGTTCCCTCTCAACAGAGTGGCTGAGGAATACAGCTGCGTAGTCGTACATACCAGAGTCCGGGTTGTACCGAGAGCTTTTGGCGATTCCAGAAACGCTTAGCTCCTGATACCCGCCCTTCTTCTTCGGCATGAATAGCCATGTTTTTTCGGTATGACCGTCGAAACAGTGGGCTGCCGTGAGAACGACTCGCTTACTGACCAGAAATCCGGAACACCCCTCTCTTCTTGGGCAAATTACACTTGGTGACACGGATGCTGTTTTAGGCTTCTTCTTTCCCTTTGCAAATCTTCTCATGATTAAGCTTTCCAACTTCTGCACTTACAGTTCTTGTACCGTACATTTTTTTAACGCCTGAGATTATACATACTCATCAATTGGCGGTTTTTTTCTCATTGATCGACCCATCAAACTGCGTTATCTTTAAATGAGAAGATTGCTCTGATCCGGTTAGATCCCAAACCCTAGAAATGAGAAATGATGGTTAAGGATGATTTCGACGACTTCCCCACCAGTGAGCCTAACATAGACACGAACCACCGAAAAATTTGGCACATAGATGAGACAACTTATATACAATATCAACGCAACGGTAACCGGTACAAGATAGTTCTGAGAGGTGGATATGAATACGTAACTGACTACCAGAAACGCCGTATATATAAGAGAGAACCAAATATCCCCAAACTCTAAGGTTTATGGACCAGCTGCGAAATTCGCAACTGGTCCACCTACTTTCACATCCTTGTAGGTTAATATCGTTTATAGACAAGGCATCAAGCCTGATCTAATCTAAAATTAGGGTACCTTTTGGGGAGATTCATCACATCCTCGCGAGATTTCTGATCATTGCTGGTTTGAGACTAATTCCCCAAAATGTTCCATCTACCTATTAGACGATCTTTAGGGCGTAGTGTTGAGATATACCGAATCTACAAGGCCATCGCAACGGTAGATAAACCCAATCACAACGATGGAGAGGATGTTCATGAACTATTTTGTAGGGATTGATCTAGCTGATCGTAAACATGATGTCTGTATTCTAAATTCCATTGGTGAAATTCAGAAGAAATTTGTTGTTCCCCATTCTCCAGATGGGGTTGATCAGGTTCTACATGAAATTCGTATCTTCGGGGCGTATCTTCATGACGTGATTATCTCAGCTGAAACCTCGAAACACTTATTCATCCAATATCTGCATACTTTAGGATATACGGTTTACTCCATCAATCCGAAAAGCGTGGATCGTGCTCGTGACCGTTTTTCCCCAGCAGGTGCAAAAGACGATACAAGAGATGCTAGAGTTTTGGCAAACTTAATCCGTACGGATCAACATCGGTATTGTCCCCTTCGCATGGATAGCTCAGATCTCAAAGAATTACAACTTCTCGTTCGAGATCAAGAGTCTCTGGTGTCTCTAAAAGTTAGGATGGAAAACCAGATCACTAGTTGCTTGAAAAGCTATTATCCGCAAGTTTTGGAATGTTTTTGCAAGCTGGATGCTGGATCAAAAAATAACGATTCATTTCCTACAACTTTTTCCTGATCCAGATACGTTTTCTCGATCCGATTTCACCACACTGGAAGAATTTCTAAAAAAACATCGACACCCTCACTGGAAAACGAAAACAGAAGAACTCTTTGCTCTGGTAAACCAACGACAATTTCCAGTAGACTGCGCAACGATCCGTGCGAAAAGTCGTTTACTAAAGTCCCTTTTAAGCCAATTGGAGCTGTTTCTTCAAGACATTCAGCAGTATGACCAGGAAAAAAAGCGCTTGGTAAAGTCTCTTCCTGACAGTAAGATGTTTCTTGCGCTCAAAGGTGTCGGAACCAATTTGGCTGCCAGGATTCTAGTGGAGTTTGGTGATGATCGCTCCTATTACCTAAACGCCAATGCAATTCAATGGGAAGCGGGAACTGCTCCTGTTACTACGAAAAGTGAAAAAAAACGCTTTGTTCACTTTCGAAGAGCTTGCAGGAAAACCTTTCGAAATACCATGCAGCAATTTGCTTTACAAATGGTGAAGTATGAGCCTTGGAGCAAAGAAATGTTCCAAAGACATCGAAAGCAAGGCCGTGGAACGAGTGAATGTTTCAGAATTGTAGCCAACACATGGATACGCATTTTATTTGCTATGTGGAAGAGAAAAATCCCCTACGATTCAGCTATTTTCCTAGATTCAAAAGCTAGAAACGCTGCTTAATATGGAATGTGTAATACATATTTTTATGTGGGTTTTATTTCCATTAAACCCTCTAGTTTCTTGGTGCCTTTTTTCTTTGTCTGCCACTGATTTTATTTTTCATTGGATATTGACTTAGGGCGTCTTAAACGGCACTAACTCATGATAATCATTTCTGCATATCACCTGGTAATGCTTAATTCTACGATTGATGTAGTAAACAATTCCTTTTCTACCGTTTTTTAATTTGATTTTGTCCACTTCTATGAGAATTGAAACCATTCGATCAACTCCTGTGACAAAATAAAAAAGCCGTCCTATGAACGACTCTCATCTAATGACTTCCTTATATTCGGGTGGCTGTGCTGCTACAGTTTGCGAAGTAGCGCACAACCTTATTCCTAATTATAGCAGGCAGGGCACCTTCCGCTGACCTCCTGGATCGAACTCTTGACGACCAGCTGTTCCCAGTAGAGTTTCACGTCAATCCAACTTTCCGGAACTGGAGCCTTGACATGTTCCTTACCGTGGACAGTAACAGTCAGGCGAATGGTACCACCCTTGATACAGATGTTCATTCCACTAGCAGTTACTCCATAATGATGAATTTTCTTCATTAGGTAACCCTTAAATAGTTAGAAACATGAACAACTTTATTTTATTCCATATTGGTATAGTCTGCAATTGATTATTTAGAAAGTTTGGATACATGGGATAGTAGGGGTACCAGGGAGATACGTGTAGAAATAGGACATATCCTAGGAATATTTCCCAAAGTGGCACTTCAATGCGCGAATCGATGCCTTAACGTGTAGATAATCTGATATGTTGTATCAGAGTTTAGAAAGATTAACCAAACTACTCTCCAATACGTTTGACCTTACAAATCACCACACCATTGTGTTTGATTTCCTTGGACATTCCAATCGAGAGATGCTCTCCAGTCAAAATGTTTGACGTTTTCCCGATAAAACCAGACATTTAGTCCGTTTCCCCAGATCATAAAATCGTTTTCTCGTTCAAGGAGTAGAGTATAACCATCACCCAAGTCTCCGAGCACCTTAGGAGGTTGGGGAGAGTACTTGAGATTTGTAGGAAGATCGCTTTCCACCTTCCAGCGTTTTTTGAGGGAAGGGTACTTCAGATCAATTTCCTTCATGATGTGAGTACTCTCAAAATCCCAGACTGTATTTCCGTCTAGATCCATTATAGAATAAAACACCTCTCTGTTCATCAATACTATCGACTCGCATGGGATTCTTATTATTCCATTATGATCTGATTATTTCAGCAACATATTCTTGAACATGTTAGATTTTGAGCGTATTGATATAGACCAAGCAATTTTGCAACAAGTGAAGACTAAGGATGGGGTTGATCCTTTTGGATTTCTCCCCCTTTTCCATAAAAAATAAAGTCACTGCCTGAATGCCAGTTTTCCACGACATTTAGTCCAGCATGGACTCCGATACACACTTCTTCGTTTGCTGGTTCTAAATTTAATGGATTACTGATCACAACAGCTTGACAAGAAGAACTCCTCACTGAATTTTCTCTGCAATTTAGATACATGCCCATCTCCAGTTGGGTCGTTTCCGAATAAGATAGCGAGGAAGAGCGATACATTGGAGGGAGAAAAGGTGAAAGCTACTACTCTTGGAAAAGCTGCAAATATTATGCAAAGTAGACTTATGTCAGGTAAACCAAACCTGCCTGTACATGAAATCAATTTTGCCCGGTTTCGTGCTTTAAAATCTCATCAAATTTATATATATACCAGACAAAGCAAGTGGGAAAAACAACTTGCAGCTATTCAAAAAGTGCGCCCAATTGCTGTTGTTATCCCAAATCACCTTAATGCAAGAGGAATTCCATCTAGCGTAGCAATAATTCGCGCGAAAGATCCATATGCAGCATATTGGAAAATCGCTTTATGGAATTGGAAACTAATGAATCCAAAAGTTATTGGCATAACAGGAAGTGCAGGAAAATCAACCACTACTGCAATGGTGGCTTCGATTCTTCGAAATCACTTTCGAATGGTACGCACGGATGGAAATCTAAATACATTTACGTTTTCTTGTTACCAGTGTTGATAATTAGAAATAATTAACTGAAAAATATACTATATTTTGAATAAATGTTATAATAAAAATGCTGAAAAACTCAAAAAGGAAGTGTTTCTCATCAGAATAATTATCCTGACTCCAAACGAATGGAATACTACAGAAGAAAATTTGAAATTAACCATGACAGAGTTACGAACGTAAAGTGTGGAAAAAGAGGGATTACCCCTCTTTTTTTAATTCGTTAACCTTATCGGCTAACATTGCCACATAGACAAATTCCAATTTTTGGGTAATAATATAAAAGGGTGAATTACCAATAAATTGAAATTGGAGTTGTTCCGATGAAAAAAAGTATTTCCCTTGTTTCCTCTGCTGTAGTCCTTGCATGTTCTCTTATTCCAGCGGCTGCGTTTGCACACAACAATCACAAGCACCATCATTCTTGTGTAACGCTGTATGAACATGTAAACTTCAAAGGTCGTTCCATCAGATTTTGTGCGAATGATAGCACACTAGTTGATAACAATTGGAATGATATTGCATCATCTGCTAAAGTTTCCGGCGGTGATGGTGTAGTGTTATACGAACACATCAATTATGAAGGACATAAATGGAGACTGGAGCCAGGAAGTTACTCCGATTTCACCAAGAAAAAACTTAGACATGGGACTTGGAATGATATCGTATCCTCGCTGCGTATCAGATAAATAGTGGGATTCCTGTATCAATTAAAGAAAATTGCACCTTCAGAAGTACTTTAGACACAAATAAACCAACTACTTGTATGTTAAGTAGTTGGTTTATTTGTGTTATATGGATGAAACCATATTTCGGAATTCAATAACCATTTATAGAACTGGCGCATAGATTCATATGTCTGACTTAAGACGATTTTAATATTCCACTTCCACACTCTATTTTTTATTTTTAGGATAATAGGTAAACGGAGGGTACTTAACAACTGGAGATTTCTCCTTGTGCAATGAGTCAATCAATTTTGCATCCACATTTAAATTGCTTTCTATTAATTCTTTAGGAGTTAGTGCCATCCATTGATTTAAAGATACATCTTCAAATCGATCGCTTTTAAACATCTCAAGAAACCAAAGACTTTCCTCTCCTGTATTTTGAATATAATGCCCAAAGGCAAACGGCACATATCCTACATCTCCAGCTCGATAATCAAAAGTTCTAGCAGCTCCATCTCCTGCAAAAACAGTCATACGTCCTTGACCAGCTAAATAATATTGCCACTCATCGTTATTCGGATGCCAATGCAGTTCTCTCATTGCACCTGGTTTTATTTCTACCAAAGCAGCAGCAATTGTTTTCGAAATAGGAAAATTAGTGGAATCCACAATTCGTACTGTACCGCCAGAAGTTACAATGGGTTTTTGTGCAAGTAATTCATGTTTAAAACTTAGTGGTATCGTTCCATATGGAGATATTACTTCTTGATTTTCCAATGATTCAGGAACTTGATCTTGATAAATATATACTTGCTCGTCAGGAATACATTTAAAATCTTTTTTTGGTACGCCAAAATTTGCTGATAATACATCTTTTGGTGTATGTGCAAACCAGTCTGAAATAGACAAGGTATTTAAGTCAGAAAAACTCCCATCATCAAAAACAAGCAAAAATTCACATCCATTCTCTAACCCTTGGATAGAATGTGGAATGCCAGGCGGAAAATACCACAGATCACCAGTTCCTATGTCTGCTATGAAATTTCTGCCATTTTGATCTACAGCTGTAATTCTTGCACTTCCCCAAATCATATATGACCATTCTGCTTGTTGATGCCAGTGCAACTCTCTTACTCCACCTGGTGTTAAACTCATGTTTACCCCTGCTAAAGTTGTGGCAATTGGAAGTTCTCGCTGAGTTACCTCTCTTGACCATCCTCCATGATTGAGTTGCATGTGTGCATCTGAGAAAGAAAACCTTAGATTTTGCACAAGCCCATTATCAGTTTTTGGCGGAACCAATAAATCCGGATTTTCTAAATCTCTCCAAATATTCCGCGGACCATAATCTGGTGCACCTGCACCATCTTTGCGTATAGGTTCTGGTATTCGATAGGAAGAATCTGAATCTGAACGCTTACTCATTCAGAACCCTCCTTTCATTTTTTTACATTGATTATGCAAAATTAGAATGTCTCATACCTTTCAATCCTGATGAGACCAAATAAGCACGGTAAAATTATGTTTTCTGATTTATTACACTGACGCAGATTGGATTGAAAATGTTGTCAAATATTCAGATGAAAGAAATAGAATGAATATAAAGACGATCTTAACAAGGATCGCTTTTATTTCTATTCATCCATAATAACCATATCTGACGCTTTATTTCTTCTAACCTTTCCATTCTCTCTTCATTCGTAATTTGTGGTGCAACAACGTATATGGTCGTACCTCCTATTCTATATTCTTTGCTGGATTGATGATCTTGCATATGGGATCACCTCAATTTAAACGTATGCAAGATCACTCAAAGGACAATCACATTATTTCAAAGGTGTGGATTTTCATTATGGAAAGAGTAGCTATTTATCTGCGGAAATCGAGAAGTGATATAGAAGCAGAAGCACGAGGGGAAGGAGAAACACTTGCAAAGCACAAAAAAGCATTATTACAAGTAGCACAACAACAAAAAATAAATATTGTTAAAATCAGACATGAAATCGCTTCAGGTGAAAGTCTTCTCCACCGTCCTGAGATGATGGAGTTACTAAAAGAAGTAGAAGCAAATACATATGATGGTGTCTTGGTTATGGACATGGATCGTCTAGGCCGTGGGAACATGAAAGAACAAGGTCTTATCTTAGAAACATTTCGCAACTCCAATACAAAAATCATTACACCACGTAAAACCTATGATCTTCAAGATGAATGGGATGAAGAATACTCGGAATTTGAAGCATTTATGGCTCGCAAAGAATTAAAAATCATTACACGTCGTCTTCAAGGAGGACGAATCCGATCAGCTGAGGAAGGAAATTTTATTGCGACACGTCCACCCTACGGTTATCAAATCAAAGAAGACTCCAATGGTCGATATTTAATACCAGATATGAAAACAGCTCCGGTTGTGAAAATGATATTTGATTGGTATACAAACGACGATCCTCATGAGCGTCTGGGATCAAGTAAAATTGCTGATGTATTAAACGCGCAAGGCATACGAACATATGAAGATAAATTATGGAATGGTTATTTAGTAAGAAACATCTTAAGAAATGCTGTTTATGCAGGCCGATTGCAATGGAAAAAAACAAAAACAGCACAAACAAAAAATAAAAAATTGGGTTCTGTGAAAAGACCAAGAGAGGACTGGATTGATGTAGAAGGCAAACATGAAGCCCTGATTACAATGGATACATACAAAAAAACACAGCTCATCCGAAATACTAGGAAACATGTTCCCTATAAATCATCAAATAATGTTGCAAATCCATTGGCTGGACTTATGGAATGCGATAACTGCGGGTCCTCAATGACATTAAAAACATTCTCCAACCAACCTCCCCACCTCTATTGTTACAAGAGAAAGTATTGCAAAAATAGAAGTACCCGCTTCTCTCATGTTGAAAACAGAATAATTTCCGTACTGAATCAGTGGTTAGAACAGTACGAATTAACATGGAATGCATCTGGCCTGCCAATCAACGAACGCTCCATTGTCGAACTAAAAGAAATAACACTAGTGAATTTGCATCAAGAAATAAAAAACTTGGAATTCCAAAAAGATCGATTACATGATTTATTAGAGCGCGGTATTTATGACAAAAACATCTTCTTCAAACGATTACATTTTATTACTAATCGAATCGAAGAAACCTATTCAATGATCCAAAAAACGACAAATGATCTAACCAAAGAAAAAGAACGTTTAAAAGCAAAAAAAAATATCATCCCACGTGTAAAACATGTTTTGGAAATTTACGATCAATTAAATGATCCTGCACAAAAAAATTCCTTATTAAAAAGCGTACTTGAAAAATGTACCTATAAAAAAGAAGAACATCAGAGAAATGACCAATTTACATTGACTATTTATCCGAAGATTTAATGTTTTTATTTACTGGTATAAAGAAAATGTGAATACATTATCATTTTTACCAAATTATCTTATTCGTTTAAAAAATCAACATAATCTTCTTTTGTTAGAAATTGGAATGAAAAGTTTAAATAACATAAGACGACAATGCAACATCGTTAAACCGCATATCGGTGCAGTTACCAATGTCGGAGAGGCTCATGCGGGCAGTCTAGGTGGGCTGAATAAAGTTGTCAAAGCAAAACAAGAACTCGTCGAAGGTGTTCGTTCTGGTGGAGTATTGTATATTAATGGAGATGATGAACGAAGCAAACAGCTCGATTTAAATCGTTCCAAAGCAACCATACGTACCTTCGGATTAAATTCTTCAGCAGATATTCGTGGAGAAAATATTAAATATTCCACAAAAGGAATAACTTTTGATGCAATTGTAAAAGGAAAAAGAGCAAATATTTATATTCCGACTTATGGTAAACACAATGTCTACAATGCCCTTGCTGCAATTGGCATTGCCACAAGCATGGGAATATCTATGGAAAGTATCAAAAAGGGATTGGCTCGATTCCAAACCCCAAAAATGCGGTTGCAAGTACTGCACGGCAGATCTGGTCGAATTTTAATCAACGATGCTTGGAACGCAAATCCTACTGCCATGCGAGCCGGATTAGGGGTATTACAGCAAATAGCAAGCAAACGACCCCAGGTTGCTGTTTTAGGCGATATGCTTGAACTAGGAAGAATATCAAACCAATCTCATGCTTCAATCGGTCAATATGCTGCAAAATTAAAGATTGATCAACTGATAACGATTGGGAAGCAAGGTAGAAAAATCGCAGAAAGTGCAATTAAGAATGGTCTAAGTCCTAAGAAAGTATTTTCATTTTATCGTCATGCTCCTCTTATTGCCCATATCCGAAACAAAGTTCCGGCAAATGCTGTAATTTACTTCAAAGCTTCTCGCAAATTACATTTGGAGAAAGTCGTACAATCGCTTCGTTAAAAAAAGCCATTCACAAGGATGGCTTTTCTTCTTTTAAAAAAACGCCAATGCAGTGGAAATAGTAATGGTTCTAAGTATTAAAATACAATATTGTTCTTTCTTAATATTCTGTTGTCCTTCTTGCGGCTACCCGATATACTAAAAAAGACAGATAAACATCTACCGATCAACTGGAGTAACGATGGAAAACTTGGATAGAGCAACATGCAACGAGATCATTGCAGAAATGAGCAAGGGATCTCGCGAGCTGAAGGCACTAGTCCCTACCTTGAATGCTGTGGGAGGAGTTTTTACTCCAGAATTTGTTCGTGGTGTGCTTAGAATTTGGTTTGTTGCTTTTAAAAATAGGTACAGTAAACTCAAGAATGCAGACGAAAAGGCAAAGTTTGTCGAAGAGGTTAGAAAAACGAACGACTTTGTTATCATTGCGTCTGTACTCAAGAAGATTGGAATGGATGTAGAAGACTACATGTAAACATGTAAAAAGGGTTTGCAAAAGGGAAAAACAATCACCTCTTGCAAACCCCCCCACTTACGAAATTTCGTGCATTGTATTTATTACAATAGATAATTCCAATAAAAATAGTCAAATAGCTAAATGAAAAATTAGGTGTAAAGTTATTTTAGTTTTTATCACAAACTTGTTTTCATTGATGTTTCTATATCCCCCATCGCAAAAGCGTATGCGAATAAACAAATCCCCCGCCAAAGCCAGAAAGCAAAACAAGATCGCCTTTTTTCAATTTTCCTTGCTGCTGTGCTTCTGCTAAGGCTAATGGAATGGTAGCAGAAGAGGTGTTTCCAAAATACTCTCCGCTAAATAGTACTTTCGATTCATCCATCTCGATACGATTACAGATTGCTTGTATAATCCGCAAATTAGCACTATGCGGTGCAAACCAGTTTACATCTTCGATTTTATAACCAGCCTGCTCGATAAAAGATGGAATCGTATTGGATAAAGTAGAAACTGCTAGTTTAAATACTTCCCTTCCATTTTGTACAATTTGCTTTTCTTTTTCTAACGATTCTCCTTCTATATGATTTGCTAGATTAGATACATAGAGATGACGACCAGCTTCTCCTTTGGTACCATGTTCAACATGCAGGAAAGCCTGGCCATCTAATGTCCTCTCTACCAATGCCACTCCTGCCCCATCACCAAATAAGACACAAGTCGTACGATCTTCATAATCTGTTATTTTTGATAATGTCTCAGCACCTACTACAAGCGCCTTTTTACATTGATTGGTAGTCACCATTGCATTTGCCACGTTGAGCGCATACGTAAATCCTGCACAGGCAGCACTGACATCCATTGATCCACAGAACGGAATAGAAAAATAATTCTGAATTTGACTTGCTACACTCGGAAATAAAAAATCTGCTGTGGATGTTGCTACAATAATCATATCCACACTCGCTATATCTACATCATACGAAATCTGTAAGTTTTCTACTGCTTTGATCGCCAAATCACTCGTAAACTGTTCTTCTTCTGCAATTCTTCTTTCTCTCATTCCTGTTCTTCTAACAATCCATTCATCATTGGTCTCCACAATCTTTGATAAATCATCATTTGTTAGCTTTTTTCCAGGTACATACGCACCTAAAGCTGATATTTTTGCATGTGATAATAACATAAGTATAAATCCTCCTTGGTCTTGCATCATCAATCTTAATATTCAAATATATATTATAATAAATGTTTTTATCTATAAAATAAATAAATAGAAAAAGGACTTTCTAGAAAGTCCTTTTTCTATTCTTAAAACTTTACAGGTAATTCAACAAAGCCGCGCAATAAAAATCCTGGGCGGTAAGTTAATTCATCCTCTTCGATAGCTAATTTTAAATCAGGCATACGCTTTGTTAATGTCCGAAGAGCTATGTCTCCTTCTAGCCTTGCCAGTGGCGCACCAAGGCAATAATGGATACCATGTCCAAAAGCATAATGCTTTAACGGAGAACGGTGAATATTGAACTGGTCTCCATTTGTTATTAACTCTTCATCCCTATTAATTGATGCAAGCACAATGAACACAGTATCGCCCTGTTTTATGTGCTGACCTTCTATTTCTATGTCTTCGTTTGCCCATCGTGATGTTGCTATTTCTATCGGGCTGTAAAATCGGAGTACTTCTTCAACAGCTGAAGGAATTAGATCATTGTTTTGTTTTATTGCTTGCCATTGTTCTGGATGTTGCATAAATGCATAAACACTATTGCCTATTAGATTCACAGTGGTCTCATGGCCAGCCAAAATGAGTAGAAGAATCATACCAAATAATTGTTCTTCTGATAATTTCTCTTTTTCTTCTCTTGCTAGAATCCATGAAGAAATCAAATCATCTCCTGGATTTTTTGTTTTTAATTGAACCAATTTTTTTAAATAGGAGAAAAGTAATTTGCAATACGTCTCTCCTTTTTTTATTGCGACTGGATCATTCATCCCTTCTATGATTATATTGGACCAAATCTGAAAATCTCTCCTATCTTCACTAGGTATACCCAGCATATGAGCAATAACTAGAAACGGTATCGGGAAAGCAAAATCTTTGATCAGGTCAAATGATTTTCCGTTTTCCTCTATATCATCGAGCAATTGATTGGTTATTTTTTCAATTAATGATTGCTGTTGCTTAATGGCTGTAGGGGTAAAAGTCGGTTGGACAAAACGTCGTAGCTGGGTATGGTTAGGTATATCGGAATTCAGCATATGACTCATGAAAAATTCGCGGTAATCTTCAAGGTATATCCGATAATGATTTTTCTCTGGAAATACATGAGGATCTTTTATAAATCGCTGATCCATCATTATTTCCAAAGCATATTTGTACTTTGTTACTAACCAAGCATGATCGCCACTTGGAAGATGGATTGGAAAAACGGGGCTGTCTTTACGCATTTGGGCATAATGCTGATGAGATACCTTTTTAAAATCGGGAGAAAAAATATTAATATTCATTTCATTCCTCCTATTACCATATTATTGGCAATATAAAAATTATACTAGATGAAGCAAATATTTTCTTTTACTTTATGTATCAATTCCCTACCTTTTTGTATAAAAAATAAGAGTACCTAATAATTTCTAGTAGATACTCCCTCTATGAAAACAATTAAAATGAATGTTGTATTTTTGTCATAGAACCAGAAGATCCAATTTATACCGGACAATCATCTCCCTTCTTTATTCCTTGCCAAATCATGATAAAAAATTGAATCAACGGACCAAATAACAAAGTAAAAATAATCGTACCAATTCCAATGGATCCATGCATATAACAAGCGAATACCAGAGCCAATAGCTCACCAATTGTTTTTGTAATCATAATTGGCAAATGAAATCGAAAAGATAAAGCAAACATCAATTGATCAACAGGCGTTGGTGAATAATCAGATATAAGATAAATGGAAGCACCAAAAGATGCAATACATAAACCTGTCCAAAAAACAAACATCTGAAAAATAATGGTGGAAGGATTAAATCTCAGTAATTGGAGCCACCAATCAATGAATAACGCTACGATAGTAACAGTGATGAATGACGAATAGGTTGGCTTTCTGCCCCACAATAACGCATTGCACCAAATGAGAATAAATCCAATGATAAAGATCCAAAAACCAATCGAAAATCCTGTCTTATGCGCAAATCCAACATATAGAGCTTCCCAAGCTCCCGTTCCCAAATGTGATTGAATCACCATCGATAAACCAAATGTTTTAATCAATAATCCTGTTATATATTGAATGAATCGACTTTTTGATTCTTTCATCAAGCATCCGCCCATTTATTGTTTATCACATATATATGTTTCAACGGATTAGGTAAGAACAAGCCCCTTAAGATTCTTACCTTTTGTTTTCAACATTCCAATACCACTGCATATTCTGTTACAAATGCCCAAAAGACCTGGAGGTTAGGATATGGAGTGGTTATCCATCATATTAATTGGCATTGCAGCGAATTTAGATAATCTTGGTGTTGGAATTGCTTATGGTGTACAAAGTACCAAAATTCCTTTGAAATCAAATATAATCATCGCCATTATTGGAGCGATGATTACTTATTTGTCTGTCTCACTAGGTGCAGTTATTGGTATGTATATTAGTGCAGATTTAGCGAACATAGGTGGCGGATTTATTTTATTTTGTATCGGTGTATGGACCATTTGGACAGATTGGAAAAGATTTTCTTCTACCCCTCAGGAAGAAATGAACGGAAACTATTTTCAACAAATATTGGATGATCCGAAAAAAGCTGATACAGACAATAACAAAGTAATTTCGGCAAAAGAATCAATTCTCCTGGGAATTGCTTTGTCCCTAAACTGTTTTGGTGTTGGAATAGGTGGTGGAATAACTGGAGTTTCCCCGTTATGGTCAAGTATTGTAGTAGGAAGCACTTCTTTTTTCACCATGATGTTAGGTACAAAAATGGGAATTAGATTATCCTATACCTGGATCAATAAATTTGCTAGCTCGATAGCAGGGATCTTGCTACTAGGAATAGGTCTGTATGAAATTTTTATGAGACTATTTTAACAATTTCAACTCTGCTACTGTTCCCTTAAATACATTTATATCAACAAAAGTATCTATCCCGCTCACATGCCCTCGATTATGATATTGCCAAATCATCCATTCAGCTTTATCAATCGAGGGATATTTATAAACATCTCGTATCCAAATCGAATAATTGGAAAATGAACCTTTTATATAGGCGGAATAAGTACTGTAGGTAACGTATAGAATCGGTTTTTTGTGATATGTTTTTTCAAGTTCTGATAACATTATTTTCAAATTATTACGCACTTTCGCTTTATCATGATAGACAGATACTTCTACATCAATCACAGGAGGTAATTCATCTTCTTCAGAGACAGGAACAGTTCGTTTAAAATGCTCAGCTTGTTCCAGACCACTGCTAGTCATTGAAAAAAAGTGATATGCGCCTGTTAAAAACTTCTGTTTTCTACTTTCTTTCCAATTATAAGCAAACGTATCATCCACAAAATCCTTGCCTTCGGTTGCTTTCATATACACAAATTTGTATTTGTCTTCTGCTCTTACTTTTTTCCAGTCTATCTTTCCCTGATGATGGGAAACATCCAATCCCTTGACATCATACCCTATCGTAAAAATCGAATTATGCCATATCCATCCATAGTAATCGCAAAATCCAAAAAAAATGGCAACAGTGATAGCGAGACAAATATAACGAAACATCTCTTCTCTCCTTGAAAATGTTATAAAACAATAATATGTTTGTATTGCAAACTTGTTTACATATTAGATATTATATTTTTCTCGAAATCCTTATTATTAAGAATAAATTTATATGAATTCCGTTCTTTCTATTTCACATTAAATAATCCTAACAAAAATAGCAAATGAAATTGTTATAATTCTATGAATTCATTTGTGCATTTCTCATAATTATGTTAGTTTCATAAATAACACCTTCCATGATACAAAAGAAACTTCTCTTTTGTTAGAAGTGAATATCCAAAAAAGGTGTGTTTTCTTTGCAAACAAAAAATTACATCTACGAAATTCATATGATTCGTGCGTTATCCTGTTTAATGATTTTGGTTATCCATGTTACTGGTTCGTATTATTACTTACACAATGAGCAGCATGTGTGGTATACGCTCTTTTTTAATCAGATCAGCCGATATGGAATTGATCTTTTTATTTTAATTAGCGGATTTTTGTTGTTTTATCATAAAAAAAGAAAAGGCTTTGATGCTAAAACATATTGGCGATCCCGCACAAGTAAAGTAATCATCCCTTATCTCGCATTTACTATTTTCTATCAAATCGTTATTTATCTATATAATGGTTTTTCTCCATTTTCATTTACATTAGAATATTTTTATTCTCTTTTATATTTAGGTAAGGGTTTTTATCATCTGTGGTTCTTTTCCCTTATCATTCAGTTTTATTTACTATTTCCTATCATTCAAATATGGGCAAACTCAAAAAAACAATGGAATATTTTATTGGTGGTCTCTTGTATCATACAACTTTTGTTTTTAAAGATACTTCCTCTCTATTTGAATTGGGAGAAAGTTTATATATTTAATTGGATTTTCTATTTTATGATCGGTGGTTATCTCGCAGAATACTGGGAAACCATTCGAAACTACTTACAGAGCCATATAAAGATCTCCCTTCTTTTATTAGCAATTGTCTTAGCGGATGGAATATGGTCTTTTCAACGAATACAACTCATTGCTGAATACCGATTGGAGAACATGCTCATTGTTCCTATTTTATTTTTGGGATTAATAGGCCTATACCCTAAAATAAACTACCTTCCGAAATTCAGTCATTTTGTAAATATGATTGGAACCTACTCTATGGGAATCTATGTTGTTCATCCATTTTTTATTTACTACGCGAAATGGCTGCCTGATTTCTTTTGGTATCCTTGGGCGATCTTATTGACCATTGTGTTTTATTTATTGGTTAGTATGTTATCTCTTAAGCTATTTGAAAAAATACCATACTATCAATATTTTATTCCTATACCAAAAATCTCTTCGCAAAAATAAAAACATCCCAATATATTTATAAAACTCCATGTGCAAGAACATTTGCACATGGAGTTTTTTATTTCCTTCGGTAAAATTCAATTTTTTTATCGATCATACTTTTATACCTATCCAATTGATCGATTTGATCTTGAATACTGTTTTTCTGCTCTTCTAACATATTTATACGATCTTCTATTGTTCCATCTCCTTGTAAAATGAGTTGAGCAAACTTTTTAATTTGTGTTACTGGCATTCCAGTGGATTTCAGACAACAAATGAAACGAAGTAACTCTAGATCCTCCTCCGTAAAAATCCGAACTCCTGAGTCATTGCGTTCTATAATCGGCATGATACCTTCTTTTTCGTAGTATCGAAGTGTGTAAATCGATAATCCTGTTTCTGCTGATATTTGGCCAATTGTATAACTCATATATTCCCCTTCTTTACAATTCTTGTATAGTAGGTCTAACAATCATTTCATTCACTGCAACATTTTCTGGTTGCGAAATAGCATACAATATCGCGTTAGCAATTGCCTCTGGTTGTAATGCCAATCCTTTCTTTAAATTATCTTGAATATCTTGTTTTATTTCATGATTGGAAATCGTATTTCCGAGTTCCGTCTTCACCGCTCCAGGACAAATAATCGTTGTGCGAATATGATTTGCAGCTTCTTCTTGTCTCAAAGCTTCTGTAATTGCACGAACAGCAAATTTCGTGCCAGAATAAACTGCCCAGGTCTTATTTACAATATGTCCTGTGACAGATGAAACGTCAATAATATGTCCAGACTTTTTATTTCGCATGAATGGTAGAACTGCATGAATTCCATAAAGAACGCCTTTCATATTCACATCAATCATTTGATCCCATTCATTCACTTTTCCTTCATGTAAATAAGATAACGGCATAATTCCAGCATTATTAATCAAAACGTCAATCTTCCCAAATGTTTGAATTGTAAACTGTGCTAAGTCTTCTACTTCTTGACGAGAAGTCACGTCCGTTACTTTATATACAGATACCCCGTTATATTTATTTATCATGACTTGGAGGCTTTTTAACCGATCTTCCCTTCGTGCTGCCAATACCACTTTCGCCCCATTATTTGCTAAAACTTTTGCTGTGGCTTCGCCTATTCCACTTGATGCACCCGTCAAAATAACTACTTTTCCTTCCACATGTAACATAGAAAAACACCTCTTTCTTTGAGATGTTTTTATTCTAGTGGCTCGAGTTAACTCGAGGTCAAGTGTATTCACTCTATTTATTTCATTACACTTCCGATTTTTCTCAACGAAAACTTGTTGAATTGATTTTATTTGTCACTCCCATCTCGTAGTCAAATATAAACTTTGGGAGTTTCTAATAAAACAACTATTAATAATTTTTAAGATTTGTTTATTTTATATATATAAAAACGAACCATTTTCTTTTATCATTATTAAGAAAATAAAATACATATCTACCTAATAACAAAAACTGAAAAGAGGAGAAGGATGGAAGAAATAAAAAAAATACTTAAAGCTCTGGTGAGAGGAATTGCATTCGTTATTTATTTCCCCTTTTATTTACTTTATAAAATAATCGAGTTGATATGGATTTATCTGCTCTTTATTCCTAGTAAATGGTTATGGATTCAAGTACTAGAACCTGTACTTGGATTTATAATCAAATATATTATTGGTTACCCACTCTATTACGTTATTTGGCTGCCATTATCATGGTTATGGTTAAATATCCTATCTCCGATATTGATGTTTATTTGGCGGTATCTATTCATATGGACATGGTTATCTCTGCTTTATCCAGTTATCTACTACCTCATCATCTTTCCTGTCACTTGGCTTTGGAAACACGGAATCTATACGATCCTCAAGTGGATATGGAATGAAATTATTGTTGTAGTAATGAAATGGTCCTATATAATGGTTTCATGGATATTTCAATTTATTGGAAACGTCTTTTACTATATTCTTTGGATACCAATTCGTTGGATTACGGTTACCTTGATTTGGATTCCAATAAAATGGATCAGTGTTTACATCATCTATATTCCCATTCGATGGATAGTTCAAAATATTATTATACCGCCATTTCACTGGTTTCATCGCTCTATTTGGAAACCTACAGCAGCTTTCTTAAAAGATATTTTTGATTAACAAAAAGCCATCCGTTATTTGGATGGCTCTTTCTTACCCTTCTAACCAATTATAAAACGTAAACTCAGAAGCAGTCCGCTTCGGTTGTGCAGGAATTTCTGACTGTCGAAACCGTTTCGAAAATTCAACTGCTTGCTCTGCTGTTTGGATATTGTTTCTTTCCCACTCCATTAAGATTCGATCCATATATCGAACAGAAAATTTATCACAATAAATCGCTTCACGTAATGCCGTAACTATCAATTCTTCGGAGTATAAATCTTCATCTAGCCACTTTACAATATGCTCACACTCATTTGGAGACAGTGGTCTACCAAATTCTTGTTCCATCAAATGAAAAATACTCTGGTATTGTTCATCTTCGTCTGTTTGTGTATCTTCTTCCTCTAAACTTGCAACCAATCGCTCATAGATAAGCGAAAGATCATAACCCTTTTCTCCTTTTGAACCTATCCCAACCCAGCCATCTTTCGATAATTTCGCCACCATATCAGCGATTTCGTGTATCGTTAAATTCATTCGGGAAGAAAGATCTTGAAAAGTTGGTGCAGCGATTTTTTCCTTCTCTTGAAAAATCAATAACTGTGTCAGCAGTAAAACTTCTGTCTCTCTCAACCCGAGGCGTTTATATTCTGTAAAAAGCGCAACTGGTAACGAAATCGTCCCTTTTTGCAAAAGTTGCACTAAGGTTGTATGAATTTTCCCCTTTCCTTTCATACACAAGCCCCCAATTTAAGGATACATCCGATTTAGCATACGTGGGAAAGGAATCGTTTCTCGAACATGATCTAGACCGCAAATCCATGCTACTGTCCGCTCTAGACCTAGGCCAAAACCCGAATGGGGAACAGAACCATATTTGCGCAAATCCAAATACCATGCATACTCTTTTTCTGGCAAATCATGCTCTTTAAATCGATTAGCTAACAATTCCGGATCATCAATTCTTTGACTTCCGCCAATAATCTCCCCGTATCCTTCCGGAGCAATCATATCAGCACATAAAACTACCTCTGGCCGTTCAGGATTCGGCTTCATATAAAAAGCTTTAATACTTGTAGGATATTCTGTAATAAATACAGGACGATCGAATTTCTCTGCTAACAATGTTTCATGAGGGGCTCCAAAATCCTCTCCCCAAGTAAAATCCACTTCAGCTTTTTGCAACATTTCAACAGCTTCATCATAGGTGATTCGTGGGAAAGGCGCTTTAATATTCTCTAATTTACTAATATCTCGACCTAAAACCTTTAATTCTAATTTACAGTTCGCTACTACGGATTGAACAACATGCTCCACTAATTTTTCTTGTATTTTTAGGTTTTCTTCATGATCTACAAATGCCATTTCTGGCTCGATCATCCAAAATTCAATCAAATGACGACGTGTTTTTGACTTCTCTGCCCGAAAAGTTGGACCAAATGAATAAACTCGCCCCAAAGCCATCGCAGCAGCTTCCATATAAAGTTGTCCACTTTGCGTCAAATACGCATCTTCATCGAAGTACTTTGTATGAAATAAGTTTGTTGTGCCTTCACAAGAAGACGGCGTTAAAACTGGAGGATCAACTAAAGAGAATCCATCGCCATCCAAATAAGACTGAATCGAACGAATAATTTCTGCTCGAATTTTTAAAATTGCACGCTGTCTTTCCGATCGAATCCACAAGTGGCGGTGATCCAATAAAAAATCGACGCCATGTTCTTTGTTTGCAATCGGATACTCTTGTGCAATATGTATCACTTCTACATTCGTTACATCAAGCTCGAAACCAGAAGGCGCTCGATCATCTTGTCTTACTTTTCCCCACACATATAAAGAACTTTCTTGTGTTAAATTTTTTGCATCTTCCCATACCTGTGAATCTATTTGATTTTTCACTAAAACTCCTTGCACGGTGCCTGATCCATCACGCAGTTGCAAAAATTGTATTTTTCCACTGGATCGTTTGTTATACATCCAGACACCCAGCTGGATTTCTTCTCCAATATGTTCATTTAATTTGGCAATAGTTGTTACCATTCAACATCCTCCATCCGTTCCATGCAATAGATTTAATTATACTATGTTCACAAACAGACAACAACGATGACAAATTTTTGATTTCTTTTTTTGGTAGAATATCGTATAACAGGAGTAGCATATCTTTGGAGAGTGATTCAACTGAGAAAACCAATTATTATTTCAAGTTCATTGGTCTTATTTCTTATTTTATCTGCTTGTCAGCTTGTTAAAATTGATCATGCAGACGAAAATAAAGATAAAAAACAAACCGCACCGCCCCCACCGCCAAAAGTGACCATTTCCGCAATCGGTGATGTAATGATGCATGAACCCCAGATTAAATCAGGGAAAATTGGCAACAACTATGACTTTCATAAATTTTTCACTGCTGTTAAACCATATCTTTCTTCCACAGACCTGACTGTTGCCAACTTAGAAATGACATTGGCTGGAGCTAGCAAGCCGTATTCTGGATATCCTCGCTTTAATGCACCTGATCAAGTGTTAGACGCATTAAAAGACAGCGGCCTAGATATTTTAACGACAGCGAATAACCATGCCAATGATACAGGAGAAAAAGGAATCATCCGGACATTTAATACGGTAAAGAAAAAAGGGTTTTATGTCACAGGTACTTCTTCTTCTGAAAAAGAAAGAAAAGGTGTTTTAGTTGAGAAAAACGGGATAAAACTTGGTTTTCTTGCGTATACAGAGCACACCAATGGTTTACCTATCACAAAAGGAAAACCGTATCTGGTTAATTTGATTGATCCTGTTAAAATCGCAAATGATATCAAACAATTGAAAAAGCAAGGTGCTGAATTCGTATTTGTTTCTCTGCACTGGGGAACGGAATACCAGCGTACACCAAATGAATTTCAAAAGAAAACTGCTTTAAAAGTATTACAAGCTGGAGCAGATGTTATTTTGGGGAGTCACCCTCACGTCCAGCAGCAAGTGGAGAAAATGGTTGTAAATGGGCAGGAAAAAATGGTGATTTATTCGATGGGTAACTTTATTTCCAACCAATCTCAACCCTACACGGATGAAGGCGTAATTTTGTATATGGATGTAATGAAAGACACGAAAACAGGAAAAGTAAAATTAACGAAAACATCTTTCTTACCTACACTTGTAGATAAATACAAAAAAAGCGGAAAAACCGAGTATTTAGTCGTTCCACTTACCACCAAAACAGCTAGCAACTTATCCAAATATCCTGGAGTTACAAAAAACAAATGGGAAAAATCATGGAAAGATGTCAATTCCATTATTACAAAAGCGGATGCGATCCCTGTATTCACCCATTGATTTTACGAGAACTGCTTATGCAGTTCTTTCTTTATTTTTCTTGCTCCTTCGGAAACCATGGATTCACATGAACCAATACCTCTTCTACTTCTGGATACTTCTCCATTATCACTTTTTTGATAAGTCTACTCACATCATGCGCTTCTTTTACCGTTAATTGATTGGGAACACTCACTCTAATATCCACAATAATGTAATGGCCATGCTCTCTTGCACGAATGCGGTCAATTCTTTTCACTTCAGAAATACTGCCTACTAAATGATGAAAATCAACCAATTCTGGAAAAGGCACATTTTGTTCCATCAATATACCGATTGATTCTTTCGCCATATCGTATGCCAATCGTAAAACAAAATAGGAGACAATAATTCCAGCGATCGGATCCCCAAATTTTAAAGAAGGAATAGAGAAAGCTGATCCCAACAAAGCAGCTCCAATACCAATAATTGCTGCAATAGAAGCGTACACATCTGCTAGATGGTCTTTAGCTGTTGCCACAAGTCCTTTACTGTTAATCTTTTCTCCCAATCGCATGCAATACATATATAAGATTTGCTTACAAATAAATGAAAATACTGCCGCTCCAAATGCAATCCAACTAGCTTTTACAGCAGGCTGAAATAAAGCAACAACCGAATGATACACCATATAAATAGCCGCAATTGCTAAAATAATTGCTACTACCAACGAGGCAATTATTTCTGCTTTTCCATGACCATAGGGATGATCTTCATCTGCTGGTTTCTTCGATACCATGGAGGAAGTCAACGTAGCAATTGTAGCAATTACATCCCCTGCATTATGCAGTGCATCTGCGATCAACACTTGACTCTTAGAAACAAAACCAACGAAAAATTTGATGACAGTCAAAAGTACATTACTGATGAGACTAACCCAAATAGCAAATATTCCAGAACCCCATTGTATTCTCATCCTATTAAGCCTCTCTTTGCACCAATCCCCTTTTTCGAACTCTTACCTAACACTCCTGTACCCATTCTATCCAAATACCATAAACTTCATAGCAGTAGATTTAACTGCAAGTATTCTTTAATATATGATGAATTATCACTCATTTTTGTTTCCTTCCCCAGTGGAATATAATAAAGAGAAACATCAAAAGAGGTGAAAAAAATGGAAGCTTTTCTATATCAAAACCCTACCCAACTCATTTTTGGAAAAGGACAATTATCCTTATTAGGGGAAAAAATAAAGCCTTTTGGCAATAAAGTTCTGCTTGTCTATGGCGGTGGAAGCATCAAACGAAATGGGTTATATGATCAAGTTATAAACCAGCTAGAACAAATAAATGCCGTCGTGCATGAACTTAGCGGAATTGAACCTAATCCACGATTGACTACTGTACAAAAAGGGATAGATATTTGTAAAAAGGAAGAGATTGATTTCATTTTAGCGGTAGGTGGCGGAAGTGTCATTGATGGCACGAAAGCAATTGCAGCTGGTTCCAAATTCAATGGTAACATCTGGGACGTAATTTCTAAAAAAGCACAGATAACAGAAGCCTTGCCATTTGGAACCATTTTAACACTTGCTGCAACCGGTTCTGAAATGAATTCTGGTTCTGTAATAACAAATTGGGAAACACAAGAAAAAATCGGTTGGGGATCACCATATGTTTTCCCGCAATTCTCGATCTTAGATCCTGTACATACTTTTTCTGTACCAAAAAATCAAACAGTATATGGCACTGTTGATATCATGTCCCATGTTTTGGAACAATACTTTAGTAATTCTCCCAACGTGCCATTAAACGAAAGATTTGCAGAATCCATTTTGATCACAGTGATGGAAGCAGCACCGAAAGCGTTAGAAAACCCGGAAGACTACGAAGCTAGAGAATCTTTATTGTATTGTGGAACCATGGCATTAAACGGCACACTCAGCATGGGAATGATCGGAGATTGGGCAACTCATTCCATTGAACATGCTGTCTCTGCTATTTATGACATTCCCCATGGGGGAGGTCTTGCTATTATTTTCCCTAATTGGATTCGTTACAATCTGGATCACACAACACCAAAAATGAAACAATTAGCAGTCCGTGTTTTTGGTGTAGATCCATCCAATAAAACAGATCGTGAAATCGCTTCCGAAGGAATTGATAAGTTACGAAAATTTTGGGACAGCATTGGTGCGCCAAGTCGTCTATCTGACTATAGTATAACGGACGAAAGACTAAAAGATATGGCTGAAAAAGCAGCTCCAACGGGAACTGTCGGCCGTTTTCGTCCTGTTAACCAAGAAGATGTGTTTGAGATTTTAAAAATGAGTTTGTAAACATTAGACATACAAAAAGTTGCAAGGATTCCCTTTGCAACTTTTTTATCCAATCTTATGGATACATACTTTAGATGTTGGTATTTTTGGGAGTCAGGGACAATATTTATATTGTCCCTGACCTTTTTTAACCCCATACTTGACTACAGCCGAGAGAGCTCTTCCCAAGTACGTGCGAATTCTCCATGTGCGCTGTAGTTCGGATCCTTGCACATCCCAAGAATCTGACTCAGGTAGTAATCGATCTTCTCAACCTGTGTCATGGAAGCTGGAGCAGGGTAGAATGGACCGCGAGCAGGCTTGATACCTGCGGCTTCGAGCATCTGCGCAACTGCCCCCTTCGCCCTTTTGTCTCTCAGTTCCGATCGATCCATTGCGTTGATGTCACTCGTGATGGATCGAACAAGCTGGTCTCGATTAGTCATATTGCACCTCTCTGCTAAGTCAAGAAACACGGCTAATTACGTCATTTATTATACACAATAATTCATGTATCGTCTTCCATACTTATTGGTTTATTCAGTATTAAAATACATATGATAACAAATTCATTCTTAAAGTTTTATTTTACTACTTTAATTTTCGCATTCCCTATTTTAGCTCCGGTATCTGTCAAGTAAACTTCCAAAGTATATGTACCTGCTGCTAATGGAGTAGTTGTGCTCAGATATGCTTTTGCAGGTTGTACTGTATTGGACTGATCGATTGTTAAATTCGCACTCTTGGAATCACCTGCTTCATCTAGCCATTTAAAAGTGATATGTGTTTCGGTGTCCGGAACATTTTTAAAATAGACACGTGCATTTAATCCATTTCCATCAGACGAAGTAACCACTGTTTCCTGCTTATAGTCATTGAGGTACTCTTTCACAAACTTAATCTTCTCTACAGTTGTTGAATTTTTAACATTTTTCCCATCCGTGTCAACATGAGAACTAAAGGAACATCCAGCGAAAACCATACATAGTGTAAAAAAAATAAAAACGCCCACTATCTTTTTCAAAATTCCAATCTCTCCTTTACCAAATGAATCTAACTAGTTTGAAACGTAATTTAATTATACTTTGTTATAAATGTTTATTTTTTTCCACTTTATAGAACGAAATCTTATATGTTTCTATCATCGTTTTCTACTCAACTACATATTTAAATAATACATAATTTTTAGATTAGTAATTAAATTATTCCTTCTGGATCAATCTGTAAATTTGTCGCGGCTAGGGATACGTTTAATCACACATACCCTAGCCGCGGTGCAAATGAGTTCTCCCATCTGCTAAAAATCAATTCGATTTTAATGCCGAACGACTGCCTGATTCTACTTCACGCATCTCGTTCGCATGTCAGCAACGAGGATGGGATCTAGGGAGTCTGCTGACACCAAGAGCACACATGTCCCTTGCAGGCATCGATCCGAGCGTTTCGATCGTTCTCCTTACTCTTAGGAACCTGTACATATTCGTTACAGATATGCCTGAAAGTGTTAGGAAGACCGCCTCCCTGACTTGCTGGACATAGGTTTGGGGAGTTCATCGGTTCAGGCCAACTGTAGGAACAAAGTCGTTTGACCATTGTTTCGGACATGTCTATTCTCCAATCGAATGTTACCTCTACATTTTCCCAGAAATTTATTACTTTATCAATCTTTCTCGCTTAATGGTTGGATTTTTTCGCATAAATAATCATTGCTAAATTTTGCTGTAAAGAACATCTTTTAATATCCAAAATGCAATACTTCCTATGATTCACAGCAATCCATTCATGTATATCATTCTGAAGATCAAGTGCAGTTATTATTCGGAAATTTTGACTTATTTCATATTTCTTAATATTTGATATAATGCATATAGTAGTCAGTATCAGCATTTGTTTTAGGAGGTTGAATGTCCCGCACGTACATGGACATGCCGTTCACCATCCGGATATGCAAGGACACGGGTGTCATCTTCAAGCCACAGATGCGAACAGACGACAAACTGCGTCCGGACTGGGAAAAGGGGATGAAGTCCCGAAGCCACGAAGGACGAGCATTCGGGCGTCGATCCACGGTACAGAAGCGTCACGCAACGCAAAATAGGCGTACGAACGACAAGAGACAGCTCCACAACATCCGCAAGGAAGTCTACGCCTCGATGCTGGACGGTGCTTCTGATCTCACCGGGATCGATGAAAAGGTGCGATCGATCTACCACCCTCGAATTTCTCGATCGATCAGCCTCGCCGTTTTCAACGACTGACTTATGGACGACCACCTATACAGGTGGTCGTCCGTCGTTTTATAACGAAAAGTACTGAACAGTGGTGTTGACATTGTAAGATAAACACATAGTACGAATTTAGGAGATTGATTCCAATAAAAATCAGCTAATACTTATCGAGTTTTCTTACTAAAATCATCTCTTATCTAATTATCTATGTGTATAATAGATTCATACAAGGTGTTGTCAATCTGAAGGAGTACCCTGTGCAGACGATCAAGCTCAGCTACTCGGACTGTGTCAAGGGCGGCTACGATGGTAAGGAAGTTAAGACCACGGAAGGGGATCGTAAGCTTTTTGTGTATGTATATATGATCAATCCTGCCGATTCCGTCGTCGAGCCGGATGAACAGGCTAGGGTCATTCTTTATTACCATCCGACAGGTGTGGATCCTATCGAGGGCGTTATTACTAGCTCTAGTCAATTCCCCTGTACCTCAGCTCCCGAAGAAATTGTTATGAATGGATATGAGCCTTGGACATGGACCAGCCCTTGTGAGTCGTTTCGGGTAGTCTTCGAAGTGAAGTAGCCTAGCGACTAGAGGATCTCCATGCGGGGTAACTTTCCAAGAAAGTTACCCCGCCCCGCGTTTCCCTAGATTTTTCATATGTCACTAACAATAAAAATGGGGACAACAAATAAAATCCTCTTTAAATTGATTGCTTGGTAATGCTGTCAGATTAAGAGAAAAAATCTCCAGCTCACCTACATAATACGGAAAAATTTGTTCCAGTACAGCTTGAAACTGAAATATCGGCTATACATAAGTAGCAGTCAAAGCTCCATGCTATCTGGTTAGGTGTTTCAAATTCAACAGCTGAGGATAATGTCCAGTATTGTCTCTTAAAATAAGAGCCGGACGTTTTATACAACTCCCCAAAAACTCTGCAATCTACTATATTATTGCTCAATAGAAAAAAAGTCTCCTACAAACAGAGGAGACTTTTTTTCTATTAAGATGCATCTTCAAATTGGCTGTTGTATAACTCCGCATAAAAACCATTTTGTATCAATAACTGTTCATGGTTTCCACTTTCGATAATATCTCCATCTTTCATTACCAAGATCAAGTCGGCATTTTTGATGGTAGACAATCGATGTGCAATGACGAATGATGTTCTTCCCACCATTAGTTTATCCATGGCTGCTTGAATCAGCACTTCTGTACGAGTATCTACTGAACTCGTTGCCTCGTCTAAAATAAGGAGTGGAGCATCTTCTACCATTGCTCGCGCAATCGTGATCAACTGTTTTTGCCCTGCTGATAAACTCGTATTATCATTTAATGTGGTGTCGTACCCTTTTGGCAGTGTCCGAATAAAGTGGTCGATTCCTGCCGCTTTACAAGCAGCTATAACTTGTTCATCAGTAACACCTTGTTTATTGTAAATAATATTTTCTTTAATTGTTCCTTCAAACAACCACGTATCCTGTAATACCATACAAAACAAATCATGGACATGTTCTCGTCTTAATGATTGAATCGGAATTCCATCGATCTTAATTTCCCCGTCATCCAATTCATAAAATCGCATTAATAGGTTGACGATGGTTGTTTTTCCTGCGCCAGTAGGACCTACAATGGCAACTTTTTGCCCTGCTTTTGCATGGGCAGAGAAGTTTTTAATAATGGTTTTTTCTTTGCTGTATCCAAATTTGACATTTTGGAACTCGACATCGCCTCTTACCTCATCTAATAATTGAATTTTATGGCTCTCTTCATCCAGCTCTTCTTCTTCCAAAAACTCAAATACCCGTTCACTTGCCGCAGCAGCTGATTGTAAATTTGTTGCTGATTGGGCAAATTGGGATAATGGCTGAGTGAATAAACGAATATAAACCATAAAAGCAACAATTACACCAAATGTGATGGATCCTTTCACTGCCAATACAGCACCAATGACACAAACTACGACATAACCAAAATTCCCAATAAACATCATTAATGGCATCATTAAACCGGACATAAACTGTGATCTCCAAGCACTGTTGTACAATCGATTATTAATGTCTTCAAAAACTTGCTTCGCTTTTGTATCTGCGTTGTACAATTTTACAACAGAGTGTCCAGCATAAACCTCTTCTATATGACCGTTGATATTACCAAGTTCTTTTTGCTGCTGTAAAAAATATTTCTGGGATTTGGAAATGATGAATGTCATCAATGCAAAACCGATAATAGTTGCTAAAATCGCTGAAACAGACATGGTGATGTTAATTGAAAACATCATAATCAATGTACCTAAAAACATCGTAACCGCCGAAACCAATGTACCAACACTTTGGTTCAATGTCTGTCCAATGGTATCAATATCATTGGTTACTCGGCTCAAAACATCCCCATAACTTGTTGAATCAAAATATTTTAGCGGGAGTCGATTGATTTTTTGTGATACTTCTTTACGTAAGTTTTTGGAAACCCTCTGTGTTACGGTCGCCATGATAAATCCTTGGATATAGGTAAAAATAAAACTAAGCCCATATAAAATCGCTAATGTCCATCCTATCTTGCTGATTGCTTCCAAATCAATTCCGGTAACAATACCTTTTGTGATAATATCTGTCATTTCACTCAGCTGATCTGGACCAATAATGGAGAAAATCGTTCCGACGATCGACAAAACAAGTGCAATGATAATAGCTGGTAAAAAAGGTTTACAATAACTAATCAATTTTCCCCAAGTTTTTTTAAAGTCTTTTGCTTTCTCACCAGGAATTCCTAATCCGCCAGCAGGTCCATGTCCTTTTGGTAAAGTCGTTTTTTGACTACCAATTTTATATTCTTTTTTAGACATTTGCTAATTCCTCCTTGGACAACTGCGAATAGGCAATTTCTTGATAGGTTTGACACGTTTGCAATAGTTCATCATGTGTTCCGATACCAACCATTTTGCCTTCGTCTAGAACTATGATTTTATCCGCCTCTTTAATCGTCCCAATACGCTGGGCCACAATAAATGATGTTGTACCTTCTGTTTCTTTTTTCAAACTGGTACGCAGTGTACGATCCGTTTTATAATCCAATGCGGAGAAAGAGTCGTCAAAGATGAATATTTCTGGTTTTCGAGCAACTGCTCTAGCAATGGATAAACGCTGTTTTTGTCCACCAGATATATTCGTCCCGCCTCTTGCCACTTTTGCTTCATACTGTTCTTCCATCTTTTCAACGAACTCTGTACCTTGGGAAATCTCAATTGCCTTTTTCATTTCATCTTCGGTTGGAGTATGTTTTCCATTATCACCGTAGGCAACATTTGATTGGACCGTTCCAGAAAATAAAACAGCTTTTTGCGATACATAACCTATTTTGTTCCGCAATTCTTCCAGTGTATAATTCCGTACATTAACTCCATCAACGAGTACTTCCCCTACAGACACATCATAGAGTCTTGGAATCAAGTTGATCAGCGTTGTCTTCCCACTACCTGTTGAACCGATAAAGGCTATCGTTTCCCCTTTCTTCGCTTTAAAACTAATATCTGTTAAACTATATCCTTCTGCATCTGGATATTTAAAACTTACGTTCTGAAATTCTACTTCCCCTTGGATAAGTTGGTTGGATGTATCTGTTTCTCCATCAAAAATAGATAATTTTGTTCCTAACACTTCATTGACTCGTTTCGCTGCTACTTGCGCTCTTGGCAGCATAATAAATATCATTGCCAGCATCATAAATGCCATAATAATCTGCATAGCATAAGACGAAAATACTACCATATCACTAAACAAAGAGATTTTATGCAACATACCTGCTTTGTTAATTAATGATGCGCCCAACCAGTAAATAGATAATGTCAATCCTGACATAATCAAGCCCATACCTGGACTCATGAGTGCTGTCATACGATTCACAAACAAGTTCGTGTTCGTTAATTCTTCATTGGCATGAGCAAACTTTTTTTCTTGATATTTTTCTGCATTGTATGCACGTACGACACGAATACCTGTCAAATTTTCGCTTGTAATTCGGTTAATATTATCAGTTAGTTTTTGAATCAATCTAAATTTTGAAAATGCAAAAACAATAATACTGCTGATCATAAGTAATAAAACGATGACTGCTACACCTGTAGCAGCACTCCATTGCCAGCTCTTCCCTTGTATTTTTACAAAGGCCCAGACAGCAAGAATGGGAGCTTTGACCATAGCCTGTAAGCCCATCGCTACTGTAGTTTGGATTTGCGTAAGATCGTTAGTAGAGCGTGTAATTAAACTAGCAGTAGAAAAACTATTCATTTCCTTTACAGAGAAAGATAATGTCTTATGAAACAATCTATGGCGCAATTCTTTTGAAACAGAAGCAGCTAGCTTTGCAGCGAAGTATCCCACAATAATCGATGTTGCCATGCTTCCTAATGCACAAGCTAACATCCATCCTCCGGCAATCCAAATATCACTCATTTGACTTCCTTTGGTTTGTATGAGTGTTGTAATTTCAGACATATAATCAGGTAACTTCAAATCCAAAAATACTTGGAAAACAACAAATAACAAGCTAGCAAAAACAAAAGACCATTCTCGCTTTTTTAAGTATCGAAAAATCTTTAACATGCAGCACCGCCTCCTTCACCAACCAAAAAAACTTTAACATGTTTGTATGAACGTAATATGAACAAATAAAATAAAAATAACTGATTTTGGATGGTTTTCCTATTTCAAATTGCGTTTTAGGATCTCTATCACTTCAAAAAATGTGTTAAGTTGCTCTTCTGATATACCTTTTATTAATTCTTGTTCCATCTTAAAGATACCTTGAGTGATCATTTGATGAATATGCATTGCCTTTTCGGTTAACAATATTTTTTTGAGTCTAACGTCATAATCCACTGGTTCCCTAGTAATCAAACCGTTGTTTTCCATTGACTTTAAAATTCTGGATGCAGTTGACCGCCGAATAGAAAACTCCTTTTCAAAATCTTTCTGAAATACATCCTTATTTTGATTAGAAAAAAAATATCCCAAAGCCCAAGAATGCATAGCTGTCAATTTATCTAGTGGATCTGGTTTTTGATGATTGTTCATTTTTCTTTTGATTAAATTAATGACTGTTCGAAGTTCTAATCCAACTAATTTGTCTGTATGCATATCCTTCACACCATCCATTTTGTTAGCACGCTAACATTTTAATTGGAAATATATATATCGTCAACAAGAATAACAATTAAAATGCTATTAATTAATAAAAACCTTTCTGACGGTCCAAAAGTTTGTTGGAATTCAAAGCATACAGTATTCATGTTTCTCTACTGCTTGGATGACAGCCTGTGGAAAGCCTACGGTTTAAATCGTGAGATGAAAAAAGGTCAAAACCCCAAAAAAGGGGTTACAAGAATAATAAATATTTTGTATATTAGAACGCATGATCAGCGATCATCCTACTGGTAGTAGATTTGTTCTTTTAAAAAGTAAAGGTATGAGGTTTCGGTATCAACTGAATACGTCTCTTACTATGTAAAATCAATAAAGATAGGAAAAGAACAAGAAAGTTGGTAATAGGCGTTTGATCTAATTGGTAAGCATATCGCCTAGACCGTCTCCAATTACACATTTCACAAAATTTATCTTTGCAAAAACTTGCATGAGCCAATGTTTTAGGATGGTCATATGGTTTGTCTGAACATTGGAGAAATTTCAACCATGATCCACAGTCTAAAATTTTATCTGCATGAAGATGCATTCCCAGTAAATCAAATAAATTAGCAACTTTTTCTTTATTTTTGGTTTTCTCATTCCGGTTGTTCTTTCCCTTTTTGATTTCGGTCCTGTAAAGGAGTTACTTGTTTTTCCTCATGGATGACTAAATTTTCCCATGCTCTTTGACCTTGCATTTTTCCCCATCTTTTGGATTTAACCATTAATAATTTAAATCATACCAAATGATGTTATTTTTATGTTATTTTATTTTGAGATTTTTTCTGTTGAAAAAACTAATATTTCAATCTGATCAATAAATCAGTAGATTCCATGTTTTGTTTTCATTATTTGTGATTTCATTTCGAAATGTTATATTGTTTTATTTTAATAAAATCATTAATATTAACTCCACATTTCTTTTAAAGGGGTTTCCAAATAAATTATTTGCCTTTATCGCGGTCCAGATAGCAAATTAGTTAATCAATTTCTTTTGTTTTCTTTTTCATTTGCTCTTGTATTTTTTCTATTTCTTCAGAGGTTCGCCTCCTAATCACTTGATGAAGATCTAATTGATATTGGTCACATAATTGATCAATCACATCAGATCGAACAGGGAAAAAAGAAAAATTCAATGTAGTTTATTAAAAAATCTGTGGTTAGGGAAATCCCTTGACCGCAGATTTTTTAATCTATTTACAAATTCGATTCAATGGAAAAAACGCACTTGATCACGGATCATAGATTGCAATATCTATGGTAAATCTATTGTTTCGTCTATCTTCATCTTTTCTGCATTAGCTGATTTTAACTTTGATCAAAAACAGGTGTAGTGAATTTTTTAATTAACAAGATAATAATGAATGCTCCAAGACATAAAGTTGGTGCAATCCAATATGTTCTCTGTAATCCGCTCCCCAGCAATCTTGCATTCATTATCTTTTCTATATTGTTTTATCACCATCATTATAAGTAACAGTCACATTCTTTCCACTGACTTCAATAATTTGCTTTTTGTGTATGATATCTCCTGTGTGATGTCCAAGATGGCGGCCGAAATAATCCCCCACAAACCCACCTAATACAGAACCCGCGACTGTTCCAAATCCAGGAAAAATCGAACTTCCAATAAGTGCTCCATACTCAATACCTGCTACTAACCCTAGGGAACTAGCAACATTTCCTAACGTGCTGACGGTATATTCTTGTTTGTCGGTTTTTCCATTCATATATTTCATGGTATCGGAAATCTGTGAAAGTACTCCTATTAAAGCACCAGTCCAGATTGTATTCTGATGAATTTTATTCAATTCAAATCACCTCGTTGACTATCTTCTTCAGGCTCTTGAACATTGTCAACTGACTTTTCATTTGTTTCTTGTTCTTCTGCTACTTTGTTTTCTGCTTTATCTTCTGATTGTTGTATAGGTGCTTCATTTCCCTCTTCATGTGATGATGTTTTTGAATAGGAAGCATTAGATTCATTTTCTAGATCCATTTTTTCATTAAACTTATGAGTTAATCCAATTGTTGCAGATACACCTTTCACTACTAATCCTCTTATTTTATTTCTTACTTTAGGAGAAGCAAGCAGAATCGCACCTGCTGCAATGCCCCATCCTAACGGATTTTGAATTGGTATATTTTTAATTTTCATGAACGAAAACTCCTTTTAAATGCTTTACTCTCAGTCTGTATCATCTCCCCTTTTTTATGTAAAAAAAACGAAGCATAAATACATCCATTTCAATCCATATTAAGTATGTTTATGGAAGAGGTGATTCTAAGTGAGTAAACAAGAACGTTATCTTCGGATATATCCTGGATTCATTCGCATCGAAATTCGTGGATTAAAGGACAATTCAAGGGGTTCAGCAATCATCCAACAAAAATTGGCATCGCTAAAAGGGATCACTAAAGTGAAGATCTGTATGCTAACAGGAAGAGTGCAAATTCACTTTGAACCTCCTATCCTTACAGCTGAAATGATTTGTGAAAAATGCAATCTTATAGAAAACATGATTCAACATGAAACACTTTATGAAGAACCGAAATCTGCTGATAATTCCCCAAATGAAGGAAACGTTTCTTGCTTAGTAAATCAAGAAATAGCAACTACTAAGGAACTGGTCTCTTCCACCAAGTTAACTCATAATGAATCCTTACATACAAAAGACGCAAAGACAAACTCAGCTAGAAGCAAAGTTCCTCTAGGTCTAAGTCTAAGTTTAGGGGGATTAGCCTTTATAGGAACAAAACAACTTATATACGGTCGAACAGCACTATCTGGAAATCCATGGTTATTTGCTGCTTCAAGCGCTTTATCAGTTGTTACGGGATACCCATTTTTAAAACGAGGAATTCGTCAACTTAGCCAAAAACAAAAATGGAATGGTGATCTTATTTTAGGTGCCTCTGCCCTTTCGTTGGCTTTTTTAGGTGAAAGCCTACTTACTCTTGCAGGAGTTAGTATCTTGCAATTCATTGATTGGCAGCATGGACAATTGGAACGATCAGAAACATCTGTGGAGGATATGGAAAATCGCTATTTAAGTCCGTCTATAAAAAAATATTGCAATCGAATGGGGAAACTAGCTTTTCCAGCTGCAGCAGCTACCTTCGCTTTGACTCGTGATCCATTAAAAGGATTAGCGGTACTTTTAGCATTAAATCCTCGTATTGCTGTAGTTCCAATCATTGCTTCTTGGAAAAAAGCCGAAGTTCAGGCGGTTCAAGAAGGGGGATGGATCCCTAACAATGGAAGTTTGGCGCAATTGGCTCGAACGAAAACATTGTTAGTGGAAGACACATCCCAAATATTCACCCCTTCTAAAGAAGATTTAACGGTTCAAACGAAGCAACAAGAAGCAAAAATTTGGTGTATTTTAGCCTCTTTATTACAAAAAACAAATCACCCTTGGAAACAAATGGTAGTAACAAAAGCAAAGGAATTGCCACATACATTACATACTGCCTTCAACTGCAACGAAGAAGCACAAGGATTACAGGGAAAGATTAAACAGTCTATCTATTATTTTGGTGAATTGGATTACTTGAAACGTCATCACTGCACGATTGATCCTTATCTTATTTCTTATAAACGATTAAAACGACAAGGACAAGATGTACAGGCTCTTGTTTGTGTTCAAAATGGAGAATCAGAATGTCTAGGCATTTTCCATACCAATAATGAATCCCCCATTCGTCCTTATTTAAGTTTGCGACATCATTTGCTCGAAAAAGGATGGAATATAAAAGCATTAAAAAACAGTTTGCAGATTGAGCCTAAATTATTAGAACAATTTTCGATAGATACCAATTATTTATATCTAGAAAAAGAAGCAGTCACTGCCCAAATCAAACAGGAAAAAAAGAAAGGTTATGAATTCTTACTTTTAACCGAATCACCTAGCTCCCAATTAGCCTTGGCACCATATATTACAAATCAGCAAATTCGTCAACTTCCTAACATGATAGATTTTGCTCAATCCATTAAAAAAAGAACAGATAGGCAGATACGAATAAGTAAAATTTTTAATATTATCGGCGTATTTATGGCGATTCCATTTCGAATGAGTGCAACAGTAATAAATTTGGTTACAGATGCTTTTTCTTTGATTCAATTATCACACTTAAGTGAGATAAGCCCAAAGCTAGACAATTCATATGCTATTTCAGAAATTGCAACGACTTGTACAGAAAAAGAAATTTTAACGCCACCAATTTGGTATGCCTTAACACCAAAAGAGATTTTATCTTATTTTTGTGTTGAGGATGGGATGGGATTAACACCTGCTCAAATAGAATACTTAAAAGAGGAATTTGGTCCTAATGAGATCATAAAAGAAAAAAAGCATAACTGGTTTCTTGCATATTTAGGGCAATTCAGAGAATTTACTTCTCTATTATTACTTGGAACAACTGCACTTTCCATACTTACAGGTGATGTGTTTCACGGCATTGCTATTGGCTTAGTACTAATGGCAAATGCAGTAGTAGGTACGATTCAGGAACGAAAAGCGGAAAAAGTAGTGGAAGCATTAAACCAGTACCAAGCACCTGCATGTAAAGTCATTCGCCATGGAAACGAACAAGTCTTGGAAGGAAATGAACTTGTTCCAGGGGATTTGATTCATCTGGAAGCAGGAAATCGCGTACCTGCTGATATTCGTTTATTACAAACATGGAATTTTGAAGTAGATGAGTCCATGTTAACTGGAGAATCATTACCTGTACTTAAAACAGAACAAGTTATTCCAGAAGATACTCCGCTGCCAGAACGCAGCAATATGGTATACATGGGTACAAACGTGTCACGAGGAAAAGCAACTGGTGTTGTGGTCTCCACAGGTATGCAAACCGAAATGGGGCGTCTCCTCTCTCTTTTAGTAGAAAAAAAACAAGAAATGACTCCATTACAACAAGAGGTTACACAAATCAGTAAGCGATTTGTAAAAGGTGCTCTTGTCATTGCTAGTGTTATTTTTGCTGTTGGGCTATTTCGTGGAAATACATTTTCACAAATGATTTCTACATCTGTTGCCCTTGCCACCTCTGCAATACCAGAAGGGCTTCCTGTCACTGTTACTATTGCTCTAAGCGCAGGTATTTTTCGCATGGCAAAGCAGAGTGTCATGATACGCAGATTATCTACGCTAGAAACACTTGGAAGAGTGAATGTTATTTGTACCGATAAAACAGGAACATTAACCAAAAATGAAATGACGGTTGAGTCAGTAGCAACTTTTTCAAATCAATGGCAAGTTACGGGAGTTGGTTACGAACCGGAAGGAAAACTCTTAGCAAAAAAACCGATGAAAGAAGAACATAAACTTGATTTAGAGCAACTTGTTTCCGTTATGACACTTTGTAATAATACAAAACTAATACAAAATGGGGAGAGCTGGACTATTAACGGCAACCCAACGGAGGGTGCTCTTCTTACCTTTGCCCATAAAACAGAATATCTTCCAGTGCAAGAAGAATGGAAACGAGTGCAAGAACTTCCGTTTGATTCAGCCAAAGGAAAAATGAGTGTTGCTTGTAAAAAAGAAAATGACTGTTTTGTATTCACAAAAGGGTCGATAGAATCAATTCTGGAAATTTGTTCTTTTGCTCAAATAGATGGGAATGTTGTCGAATTATCGGATGATCTTCGCCGCTATCTCGAAGATATCCACACATCTTATTCTCACCAATCCATGCGCGTATTAGCTTTTGCTTATCGTCCCATTGAATGGAAAGAAGATTGCAACAGTATGGATCAAAATGAATTTATATTAGTTGGATTAGCTGGAATGATAGATCCTCCAAAAGATGACATTGCAGAGAGTATAGCTGAAACCTATCGTTTAGGTGTTCGCCCTGTGATGATTACAGGAGATCATCCTTTAACTGCTACCGCAATTGCTAAAAAAATAGGGATTCAATCCACACCTGTTGTCATGACTGGAAAAGAAATGGATAAACTAAGTGATGCAGCGTTAAGCGAACAAGTAAAACATGTTCATGTTTTTGCCCGTGTAACGCCAGAACAAAAAGTTCGAATCGTCCAAGCTTATCAAAATCATGGTGTACAAGTTGCCATGACTGGAGATGGTGTGAACGATACGCTTGCTATTAAACAAGCAAATGTCGGAATCGCAATGGGTAAAACTGGTACGGAAGTAACCAAGGAAACTTCTGATATGGTATTGAAAACCGACCAATTTTCATCGATCATTCAAGCTGTCAAAGAAGGTCGTACTATTATGAACAATATCCGTAAAGCATTAGGTTGTCTGCTAACAGGTAACTTAGCAGAGGTTTTAGTCACAGGCGTAGCAGTACTAGTTGGAATGCCTCTTCCTCTGATACCCATTCAAATTCTTTTGATGAATATGCTTACGGATGCACTGCCAGCCATGGTTTTGGCCACTAGTTCTGGTAATGAAAATAAACAGAGCAAACAAATACAAATTGCAGACAAAGATCTCTACCAAAAAGTTGTGGTTCGTGGAACATTATTAGGTTTAGGCTCCCTTGGAATATTTGCTTTAAGCCTTATGAAAGGAGTTAGTTTACCTGTTGCGCAAACACTTACCTTTGCTACACTTGTAACAGGACAACTGATTCAAACTTTTTCCTGGCGAAAAGAAGATATGGAAGAAAAGACTTCAAATTGGATGAAAGATCGATTCTTGATGGGTGCACTTGGATTCTCCTTCTTGACCTTGGCAGCTACGATCTATGTTCCTGGCTTAAGAGGCTTTTTCCATACTGTACCGTTAAACGCTAAACAGTGGATACAAGTCTTCCTAGTTGCTGGATCCATCACAACAATTTCTAAACCTATTTGCTCTCTTGTTTCGCGTTTCAAGAATATCACATCTGTACAAATCAATAACAATGGTTTGAACCATATACAAAAAACTTAGGAGTGAATAACCGTGGGATTTCCCATTCAAAAATGGCTAATAGGATCGACATTACTACTTTCTTTACCAACACTTCTTCCTATCTATCGTAAAACTCTTAAACCGCTTGCAACTCAAAGCTTAGAAACATTAGAAGACTCAGTCAAGCAAGTAAAAATTCTAGCAATAAAGACGAGACATGAATTAGAAGATATATGGCTAGAGGCCCAGTATGATCAATTAATGAAAAACCAACAAAAACAATAAACAAAGTTCTCCATTGGAATGTTAGTTCCCCTGAGTCTTTGGTTGTGCTGTACTTTGCTGGTTGGAAACAGCATCATGATGTAAGTGATTCTCCTAATTCGAGTAATCTTCTTTCAATTAGATTGTTTTTCGGATTGGGAGAAAAACATAATGAAGCCAATTGTGAATAGGGATACTGCGGTGTAAAAAAACTCGTCCTTTTATATGGGGTGAATGATGTCTGATCTATTAGAAACTATAATAAGAACCATATTATCTGTATTCTTACTCATGATAAGCATTCATATAATTGGAAAACAACTCATTTCTCGTACGACTTATTTACATTATATTGTTAATATCACTCTTGGCTCAATTGCAGGTAACCTTGCATTTGAAACAAAACTTAACTCTTTTAATCTAATCGTTTCATTTGTCGTTTTTGTAGGCGTTTCTGTTCTGCTCTCACATCTTGCCTTAAAAAGTCGTACTTTAAAAAAATGGATTATCGGAAAACCGATTACTCTTATCGACAAAGGAAAAATTCTTGAAAAAAATCTATCTAAAATCAATATGAGCTTAGAAGCATTAACTGAAAATCTAAGAAAAAAAGATATTTTTGATATGAATGAGGTAGAATGCGCAGTGTTGGAAATGGACGGTGGACTATCCGTTTTAAAAAAAGCTATGTATCTTCCAGTGACATACAAAGACCTAGCATTACAAAAATCTGATATTTCATTTCCAATAGAATTGATTGTAGATGGAGAAATCATATCCGAAAATTTAATAAGAAAAAATTTGACGATAGAGTGGTTAGAAAAAGAGTTGATTAAGCGAAAATTGATGTACAAAGATATCAACTACATGATACTTGGTACAAATAATCAACTGTATATTGATCTATATCAAGATCACTTGAATTAGTACTAGGAAGATGTAGGAGACGAACCCCCTTCCCTCACGCAGGTTCAACACTTTTTTTGGAATATGTATTTACAAACATATATTCTACTGATAAACTATCTATATTTGCAATTCTTGGATAGTTTGAAAGATGAAAGACAAGCTGGTAAAACTATTCTGTATGATAAGAGAACCGAAAACTCATGGAGTTTGCTTGGTAATAAAGGTCTCAGAAGACTACTATACTAATAATCCAACGGCTTTAGCCGTATGGCGTGTCAAGAGGTGTTCATATGGACTCTGATAAATTAACTCGATTACAATCTCTACTCGATCTCCCTGAAAAGCTAAATGTTAAAGAAGACATCAATCGACCAACTATAGAAACAGAGGATCCTCCTACCAAAAACCAATCCATATTTGATTACTTAGATTTGTAGGACTACTTGATCAAAATATTACTCATATCATTTTTATATGAAAATGCCCGTTTCAAAATAAAAACTAACATAGGTTAGTTTTTTATTTTTACCTCTATCCCCAGAAAGTAATTACTTAGAATAATTTTAGTAGCTTAGAGCTATGAGAATAGCTGTGTAAATTCCTGGGGTTTCTATTTTACAAGAGTAGAACTCCACATATAACATGTATTCTACATCTTCCCCCAAAGTTCAATATATCTCTCAATTTTCTTTTGTTGTTCTGTCCAATTGCCTCATTAAACAGGTCTATATTGGGTTCACTAAACAGTAAATGAGTAAGTGTAAGTAGTTGCGCAACTCTTTCTATTTTAGTCACTAACCCTTTCTGCCATAAACATACTATCGTTTGAGCTTAAATATTTATGTGTAAAACATAGTTAAAAATAAAACAGTTGTTGAAAGGATAACATAAAGTAGTATCTCAGAAGATTTCCCAACTCTTTCAAGTTGAATCCATGAAAGTAGGCAAAAAACAGCTGTCAATCCAAAACTTAAAAAGAACCAAAAATTAGTTTCTCTATTTCTATATATCAAATTAATTATTCCTATTGACACGAACATAATCCTTAGAAGAAAAATCATTTTAATTCCTCACATTTGTAAAAGATCAGTAGTACATAACAAACAATTGATATGCATAAATAAGTAAAGTAAAATAACCGATTACTTGTATGTAGTCGGTTTATTTAGGTCAGTCTGCGCCTAACCGTTATTTTTTTCAAATGAGTTATTTTTAGAAATGACATTAAAATAAAAGTTAATTCTCTTCCTTTCCTAATCAACACATCGTATTACCGGATATACCCATGTCGGTTTACATCAGATCAGTTTGTCACTTAAAAACAACAGTATGAATATAAGTAATAGAATTGTATCCGATATTAAGATATATCTTTTCTTAGTTGATTCATGAAAGCCTATTTTCTCAGCTGAAAGATTAATCCCGAATAAAAGTATCACATGTATTCCAGCAAATATCAAAATACTAAATAATGGCAATTCATTCGATTCCAACTTTGTTCCCCTTTTTCCATTTTGTTTAATTATTCATCTAAATAATTCATTTCATTTAAACTAGGATTCTTGTTTTATAATTTTTTGGATTTAGGTCAATATCTATTAACGCTTTTCTTATTAAAAAGCTTAATAAAATTAGTCATACAATTTAATACAAATCAGCGTTATATAAGTAATTAGTATTAATAAAGCTAAAAAAGCCATTTTCAGAAATATTCTTTCCCATTTTTTTACAAAATGATCTGAAAAGGTTCGTTTCTTTTTAAGTTCATTTCTCATTTCCTTTTTAAATCTATATAATTGTATTAATGATACTATGTAATAAATCAATAAAATACACCATAGAACATTGAATATTTGATCCATAAATATAACACTCATTTCAAGAGGGGCTTTAACAAAAACCGATAAGAAATAAATTACTAGACTAGTATAGAAATCACATTACTAAAATGCAATATATATAATTTTAAATAAAATACTTTTATATACCAACAACTGATTTGTTTCTACCTCAATCAAGGGAATCAACAATTATAAGGATTATCTTGGAATACGAAAAACGCCCCACAATGAATGCAGATGTTTGCAACGATGCGTTCATTTCGAGCACTCATAAAAAAATCAGATGATAAATTTATTTTTAGAAACAATAAACCCGACTACCTACACTTTTACTTGATGTAGTCGGGTTTATTCAAGCCTATTCTTTACTCTTAAGTAAGTATTCTCACATCATCAAATCCCAACAATTATTGTATTTAAAAAAAATTTGTAAACATACAATTATCGGCTAATCCAGGTTTAAATTGTCCATCATTCCTTCAAGAAGATTAATCAATTGATGACGTTGTTCTAAGGAAAAATGCTTTAACATTTTTTCCGCCAATTCAGATTGAATAGAATGAATAGGTTCCAAATGTTTTTCTGCTTTCTCGGTCAGTTTTAGGAGCATAGCACGGCGGTCTTTCGGATCAGGGACTCGACTTATCAACTCATCTCGTTGTAAGGCGTCAACAAGATCCGTGACAGTGCCAGCCTGAACCCCAAGCTTTTCCGCCAGTTGACTCATACGTATCTCCCCCATCTTCCCAACCATGGTCAGGACTCTTAATCTGGAACCTGATAAGGTAATCGGCATATCTAACGAAGAAAGACGTTTCTCAAATTCTCGATTAAAATAATGATTAGCTTTGATCAGAACATGCACCACGTCAACAGCTGGGTGGTTCTGATCTGTTTTGTTTGTATTTGATTCGATCATAAATCTCTCCTTGACAATATAAGAGTTGTTATTTAATCTATTTACTAAGGAACCTAAATATTAAATTCCTTAGTAAATGCTAATTTCATTTTACTTGATTTCTTATACTTTTACAAATAGGGATCTAGTCAAATGATAAGACATTAAGAAGGAGAGAAATAAATGACACAAAATAAAAATAATACGGATATAAGAGTTATTCCGCTTGTTTCCGTTTTGATTATGGGAGTATTTATCGCCATTTTGAGTCAAACACTATTGGGAACAGCTTTGCCACCTATTATGAAAAATCTCCAAATATCTGCTAGTACAGCACAATGGTTACAGTCTTCGGTATTACTCGTTATAGGCATCATCGTTCCCATCACGGCTTTTTTTATTGGAATATTTACTACAAGACAGTTATTTTTTATTGCAATGGGAAGTTTTGTAATTGGTACGTTGATTTGTGCAATTTCACCAAACTTTTCTACTTTGTTAATAGGAAGGGTTATTCAAGGTGTAGGAGCAGGTATTATGATGCCGCTCATGCAGACAATATTATTTATTGTTTTTCCTGCAGAAAAAAGAGGAGCGATCATGGGATTATTTGGGCTAGTTATTACATTGGCACCTGCGATCGGACCAACACTTTCTGGTTTGCTTGTAGATCATTATCCATGGCATTACATCTTCTGGATCATTTTGGTGATCTCCATCATAGATCTTGTATGTGCCTATTTTTTTATAAAAAATGTAACCGAAAAAACTTCTCCAAAGGTTGATTTAGTGTCAATTTTGTTTTCATCACTCGGTTTCGGCGGCTTGTTGTATGGCTTTAGTGCCGCAGGAGACAAAGGATGGATGAATATCGAAGTTCTTCTGTCGCTAATTATTGGATTGTTCTCAATTTTCATATTTATTTCGCGACAATGGAGACACTCCACTATACTTGAGTTTCGTGTTTTCCGTTATGGGGTATTTGCTCTATCCACAGGAATTACCATGATTATTTATTTAAGCATGATTGGTGCCACTGCGATTCTCCCCATTTACATGCAAAATATGCATCATTACACAGCGACAAAATCAGGTCTTATGCTCCTGCCAGGCGCAATCATAATGGGGGTCATGTCTCTTTTTTCGGGAAGAATTTATGATAAACTTGGAACATTTGGTGCAAAATGGCTATCAATTCTGGGTTTGGGAATAGTAACCATCACTACATGGATGCTCTCTTATCTATCGCCAGAAACCACATTTGTCTATTTGTCTGTTGTCTATTTCTTTCGAATGCTGGGTATTGGTATGGTGATGACTCCTATTACAACGCTAGCTATAAACCAACTGCCTAAACGACTAATCCCTCATGGAACATCGATGAATAATACAATGAGACAAATCGCCGGAGCATTGGGCACGGCTGTATTAATAACAATTATGACTAGCAGCTCCTCCGATGTTAGTAAAGGAATGGATGGTCCCATCGCTGGTGTAAATATGTCATTTATGGTAGCAACCCTTTTGACAGCCATTGGCATGATTCTCTCGATTTTTTTAAGACAATCTGAGTCTGTAAAGGAAGTAGAAACAGTGCTAAATAGTAAGAATTGAACAGGGTACCTTGGTCTAACACAGTCTGTTCAGAAAGATACTTTTTCTCGTGAATTTTGCTTTTATTTCTGACTTTGGCCGCATTGATAGCACTATATTTCTATGATCTTTACTATTGGGATGTTAAAACCAAATAATAATGCAAGTAATATTATCAAAACAAAACTCGTCATCCTCCATAGTAGATTGTGACGAGTTTTGTTTTGATGATACAGTTTCTGCCCCTGTAAATTGGGTTGATTAACTATCAGATAGCTGAAAATATGTCTAAATTAATTTAGGTAATTCCTTTTTTTATTTTTTAACAAATTAAACATATCTTTCTTCCTCAAAAAATAATAGAGAGCAAGTTGGTTAAACTTACTCCCTAATTTTTTAAACAAAGATAATTAACTACAGTTAATAGATGCATATTCAGGATTTATTACATATATGGTGTTGTTTTGTATTTTATACTTAATCCCATTATCTTTAAAACAATCTTGTAGTGTTGGCAAATCTGCATTCACAACTGATGTAAATACCTCATACTTTGGTGGTGGAGAACTACAAGCAGATAACAACAATAATCCTAGCAACACGATAATATTTTTTTTCATATTTTACACCTTTCGATTCATTGAAAACTTAACTTGTCCGATATAATCTAGTTTTACTACTATTCATAAGTTGTAAGATTTCACATAGCCACAACAATATAAGCTATTCGACCATCAAATACCGAGGTAACCGAGGTGATGTTCCCTTATTGCCATATACATAGCTAAATGTATAAAGAACGGTTCCAGTATTATTTATTTTATTGATAATAAAATAATTTGTTAGAAAAACATCATTCATTAATAATTACTAAATAATTCAAAAAAGAAATCAAACATCCACTACTAAAGCTTATTCTTTTTCATTTTTTTAAAAAAGTAAGTTACAACGCCAATTACCATAATTACCATAGCTATCAGAACAAAAAATATTATAAATTGAGCAATGATAGTTCCAGCATCAAGCTCCAGCACCTTTTAAACCTCCTCCTATGTTTAAACAAATAAAAACAGCACTTCCTACTCATTTTTTAAATGTTGCCCTGTCTCATTTATTTTCATTTATTTTAGAGATCACTACTCCATCGTATTTGTATAAGGACACTGTCTCACCTCCGTTTTTGGCTTGTTATGTTGTGCACGACAAAAAACTCTCTCCTTCTCGTCTTATTTTTTGATGTTATTTCTAATAGACCTTCTTAGATTCTTTTAAATCATCTTTATTAACTAGTATTTCTTGAAGGTTGTTGCTAGTTTTGTTGACAGAAAAATCGATGTTTTAATTTTTCAGACACTCCATTATTTTCGAGTATGAATCGAATGACTTTCCTTCATTTCGAAACAAAAAAGTTTCCTTATCTGTTTGATAAATAGGTAGTATCGGAATCAAAAAAATAATATCCTCAATAAAACAATAACTACTGAAATTATTTTTTTCATTCTTATAAATCTCATTTTTCTCAGTTCATTAAACTCTCTGGGACAAATATCCCAATTCTAAATAGCTAAATCTTCTATAAAAAAGTCTTTCTATAAATCGCTGTATAATAGCGGACTCTATATGGCACTTTCATATATACAGCCAAATCAATCTTTAGAAGAAGGCAAAGTGGATAAAAATACGTATTTTGTGCGCTATCTTATACATATATTAAAGGTGAACAGTCCAATACTTGAGTTTTTATTTCTCTCTTGATAAGCATGGAAAATGGGAGATATGAAAGAAGTATCCGTAACTTATTTTATCTAAAAATTTCTCAATGAGTAAAACAAATCACTTCAAACGAGAACAAACACCAGAAAAAATGAAAATAAGAATATCCCCTCCTAGAGGGGATTTGTTATGATTTCTCTGTTTGGTATAAACGACTTATGTGACCTTATTTTAATAAAGGTTAATCTTCTTCGACAAATGCGCGATCAGGTCGAACCATAAACCAAAGTACTATTGCAAGCAAGATAGGGATGATGGTAACAAGTAATGTTCCTTCCCATCCGATTTTTTGCGCCAACCAACCACAGACTAATGGAGATAGAAATGCAGCGATATTTCCCCATAGATTCATCCAAGCGGACACAGAACCAGCATATTGATTACCCATATCATTTGCTGTCGCCCAAGAGACGACTACTGGAAACCCAAGGGAACCCAGCGAGATGGTTAACCAAAGGACATTCATCCAGTCACTGGCTGCGTGTGCTGCTAAATACATAGTTACCGCGAATACCAATAACCCAATGATCGCCAACACACCACGAGCAACAAACTTAGATTTCCCCTGTTTGACTAAACGATCGGAGATTGCTCCACCAGTCATTACGGTGATAAATATGGCGAGCCAAGGCAAGCTGGCTGCAAATCCCATTTTTTCTAGTGAAAAATTTTGAGCTTCTTGCAAGTAGGTTGGTAACCAAACCAAAAAGAAAGTAACAATATAAAGTACGACAAAATACTGAATACCAAGTACCCAAAACCGTATATTAGACAAAAATTGTTTCCATGGTGCTGCTTGTTTTTGTTCCGTTTTTACAGAACGATTTGCTAGAATCCATTGTAATTCTGCTTGATTGACACTTGGGTGTTCTTCAGGTCGATTTCGACCTTTCCAGTACCAAACAAGACCGATAAGTAAACCAATCACAGCAAAGAGATAGAAAACTGCTTCCCAACCAAGTAAATTATAAATAGCTACAGTGACAATTGGTGCGATTACTGGACCAAAATAAGATCCGGCAAGTAGTGCACTAGAAGCCCGTCCTTTTTCTTCTTTAGCAAACCAATACGTATTAAACACCGCATTTCCCGGATACATAGGTCCTTCTCCCATACCAAACAAGAACCGTATCAATGCCATCCATCCATGCGACTTTACTGTTGCCGTTAAGGCGGTGAAGAGAGACCAAAATACGAGGGCATAAAACACAATTTTCCTTGCTCCTAGCTTTTCGGCTAGAAGACCAGCTGGAATTTGCATCAATGCATATCCTAATGAAAAAAGCGAAGCTAAGAGACCGAATTGCACTTTATCCATGTGAAGTTCGTCCATGATTGGCTTTGCCATAACAGAGATATTTGATCGGTCCATATAAGCAACTAAACCAATGATAAAAAAGAGAAATGCTAACCACCAGCGAACTTTAGTAGGTTGTGACTGATTTTTTGCTGTAGATTCTAGGTTGCTCATATTATTTCCTCCTAAGAAAGTCGGTATCGGTGTGGTACTCTGTCTTGAAAAACAGGAATCGCTTGACGAATTTCTGCTACTTTTTCCAATGCTAAATCTGCGAATAGGATTTGCTCTTTTGCTCCTGCTTGAGCTACTATCTCACCCCAAGGATCAAAGATGATCGAGTTTCCATTAAATCGGTCGTTTTCATTTTGACCGACGATATTAGCACCAACTACAAACATTTGGTTTTCGATGGCTCGTGCCCGAAGCAGAGCGAGCCAGTGAGCCTCACGTTGTATCGGCCATTCGGCAGGAACGAACAGAATAGAAGCACCTTCCACTGCATAAGTACGGATTAACTCCGGGAATCGCAAGTCATAGCAGATAATCACGCTTGCCAGTGCATCTCCAATTGAGAAAGTTTGATAGTCCGTACCTGCTGCAAGATATTTATCTTCAGCCATCAATCCAATCAGGTGTAACTTTGAGTATGCATTAATCTGTTTTCCATGAGGATCAAATGTCAAGGAAGTATTGAATACTTTTCCTTCCTGTTGCATGGTAAACGACCCGCCTACTAAGTACACACCATGTAATTTAGCCTGTTCTGCTAGGAAGGTAGCTACAGCTCCATTGATAGATTCTACATGTTTTGCTAAATTGACAAAATCGTATCCTGATTTCCACATCTCTGGTAAAACGATTAATTCTGTCCCGCCTTTCGCAGCCTCTGCAATCATCGCCTCTGCACGCTGTTCATTTTGTACTGTATCCCCTTGTACAACATTCATTTGACATACAGCAATTTTCATTGGACATAAGCTCCTATCTAGCGATATTTTCCACGCTGTATTGAAGATCTATTGTTTTTTCAAAGACAGGATCGTGCATTTTCATCCGATAAGCAGTTCCAAACTGAAAGGAACCACCCAGTATTGGCACAGTTCCACAAAACAGGATGGTAGTGCCTTCGACTGCTTGGCGTTTGTCTGCCCATGTTAATAGATCTTGGACGGGTAATATCCCTGCAACTGTTCCTTGTTGATAAACCTGCCAATTTCCATCGATTTTAATCTCACACTTTAGTTCAATTTGATCCCAATGGGGGAGTGCTTCATCTAAATTCCATACCTTTTTCGCCAATGGTTTTGGTGTGGCCTGTTTTGCATAAGGGATACTATATGCTTCTAACTCTCGATCTGTATGGTCAGAACCAAGCGAGATCCACTTGTTTTCACCTTGCGATATGACCACAAACTCTACTTCACCAGAAGTTTTGTCTCCTAAGACTTGAATTTTATCTTCTTGTGTCACGAGTAACTGACTCACAGGATAAAGCATGGGAACTTCTGGTGGAGCAGCAATTCCTTCTGTTGCAAGCTCATCAATATGTTTTTGCACTACTTCTTGATTTCGTCCTGAATAACCGATGCATACAACCTTTTGAGGATTTACGAAAACGTTTTCATTTGGTGTTAATTGAAAAACAAGCGGTGTCATGGTGTGTCTTCCCCTTTGATATGAAGTAAAAGTGCTGTCTTGGTGTTTTCAAGATGAAGAAGTAAAGCGTTTTCGACACTACCAGTCTGAAATGAGTCAATAATCGCTTGGTGTTCTTTTATTACTTCTTCATTTCGTGACTCCTGCTGCAATGCACGCATTCCCATGCGCCGCATCAGGTCAAGTGTCTGTTCATATACGGTGATTAAGCGATTATTCTCAGATAAACTGGCGAGATAATGATGAAAGTCACGATCCAAACGGATAAATAGATCATGTTTCGACAACTCTATTGCTTCTTTCATTTCCTCTATGAAAAGTTGCATTTTAAGTTGATGTTTTGACGTAAGTTTATCTTTGATTTTTTGGCCGATAAATGTTTCTAATAATACCCGCAGCTCAAATAAATCTTCCATGTCTTTTCGTGTGATTGGGCTAACAAAAGCTCCTTTATAGGGGATAGTATAAACCCAACCTTCTCCTTCAAGAGCATGAATGGCTTCACGAAAAGGAGTCCGGCTGATACCCAATTCCTCCTTAGCACGCCGCTCTGAAATGATCTCTCCTTCCGCAAACGTCCCATAAATAATTGCTTCTTTCATAATTTGATATGCTTGCTGCCTCAATGGATTTGGCAATAATGAATGATGATCCATACGAAACTCCTTTGATACTTAAATATATCGTATATCATATATCATATATGATCGGGAAGCATTTGTCTATTCCGTGAAAACGTCTCCTTACTTAAGACGTTTTTTACGCAGTAGAGTGTTTGATATACTCATTCACCTATAAGTTTTTTCCAAATCGAGCAAATATGCAAAATCTGAAATAAATATAGTTGAACTTTCCACTGAATTCGTAATAAATTAATTATCATGTTGCTTAGTATCCCTCCCGTTCTTTCTTTTTTTGGGAACTGAAGCTTTATTTTGTTTGATATACAAGGGATGGTTGCTTCAATTTTAATAAATTGTATTCCCTATGATCTGATGACAAGCAAGTAGATGAATTACTTTTACACCCAAAAATGATTACTATTTTTTATGAGTCGCCATAGTAATTACTTCAAAAATTCAGTTAAAAGCTAACTAGGATAGAGATCAAAATTTATAGTAGCATGAATATTACTTACAAATTGAATAAAATTAGTATCGAAATAAATAGCAGGACTTATATCTTCTTTTATCTTAATGACAAACATAAATTTGTAATTCAGGTCGTATTTATCTTTCAAACTTTTCAATTCTCTTTCTTTATGCTGAAGCAAATTTGTGATTTTTCCTAATTGGATATTTATATCGAAAGATTTTTCATATTTCGTGGATAAATACCAATAGGAATCCTTTATGATAGTATAGGTGCCAAAATCTCCTTTTTTACCAATCTCAGTTGGATTTATTTCTATTTCCTTTGTGAATTTGTCAGGATCGAAAAAATCATCTCCATATACTGCAAAGTAAACCATCACTTCAGTTTGATCCATCATGCACTCTCCACTGTTCTAAATTGATATTAGCAAACGAATAAGTAGAAATAGTTGTGAAACCTACTTCAATGCAAAACTATGCAGTCACTTTTCAGGCAATTGATACAAATGTAAGATCAAGTAGTCATGTTTATACCGTAACCGCAGAAAACCAAGTTGCAAAAACCCGAGCTGATGTTGTTGGCCCGGTAACATTTAGTGGACTAGCTGTTAAAACAAAAATATAATTTTCATTTAAATTTATTTTCCTTCTTAGGAAGTAGGGTATAAAAAAGTCTAGATTTCTTTATACCCCATATGTTTTCGCTTTCCCCTGATTTATTCTAGTTCATAACTTTGATAGAGGAGTCAAATCATATTGAAAATATTGTTAATATGATTCTTTATTTAATTCGGAAATCATTAACTCCAACTTTGTTTAGAGTTAAATTTGAACGCTTGATAATGCGTTTTCCGTGTCTTTGTTGAAAGAACGCTCCATCCCTCACATATACGTTCTAATCGCAAAATCAACCAGGAGTCGAAATGTATAATTGTATACTTTTCCATTTCTTTTTTGAGAATAAATTATATAATATTTTTAAAGAAGGTTAAATTTTATTTAGAAACTTTCACCTCGATTTTTTGTAATTTCTGTGAAAGCAGCATCTCCTTTGTTTTAATATTTAGAAAGAATTATGCTTATCCTTTACAGAGGTGAATCACCAAATTGATAAATCAATATGTAAAACTTCGTACAAAAATTAATATTTTTGTAGTATTGATTATTATGTTAATTTTAATTCTTGTTATATCGGTCTTGTCTTTCAGCATCATTCAATTACGGTTTCGAGATGTTGGTAATCGTGCACTTATTCTTTCTAGAACGATTGCAGATTCCACCCAAATACGAGAAGCTTTTCGTAAAAAAAATCCTGCTATCGAAATACAACCATTAGCTGAAAAAATAAGACAAGAAACCGGTGCGGAATTTATTGTTGTAGGTAATATGGACTTAATCCGCTATAGTCACCCTAACCCTGCTTTAATCGGAAAAAAAATGGTTGGTGGCGACAATAACTTAGTTCTTCACGGGAAAGAAAGCATTACCCAAGCGGTTGGAACACTTGGCCTCTCCATACGTGGCAAAGTACCAATCTTCGATGATCACCATCATCAAATTGGTGTCGTCTCAGTCGGTTTTTTGATCGAAAATATATGGAATGATATTTTCGCAACGCTCCAGAACATTGAAATTATTGCTGGGATCGGGCTTCTACTCGGCTTCATCGGTGCTCATTTGCTTTCTGGACATATCAAAAAACAACTTTTCAATATGGAACCACATGAAATCGCTTTGTTAGCTCAAAATCAAGTAGCAATTATGGAATCAATCCGAGAGGGAATTTTAGCAGTAGATCAGGAAGGAAAAATCACTGCATGTAACCAAGAGGCAAAACGAATTATTGGATTAGATACTTCCAATGAGATTATTGGTCAGCCGATTCGTACTGTTGTACCAAACTCTAGACTTCCTGAAGTTTTGGAAGAAGGAGTTAGTCAGATTGATCAACCAATTATAATTGAAGATACATTAGTTGTCGCCAATTTATTACCCATTTGGTTGAATGGGAAAGTTATCGGAGCTGTCTCCTCCTTTCGTGATAAAATTGAATTGGATCAAATAAACCAACAATTACATGATGTAGGAAATTATTTAAATGATTTACGAAGTCAGAGACATGAATTCATGAACCGCCTCCATGCTATTTCTGGCATGATACAATTAAAAGAATATGACCAAGTCACAGAATTTATCAGTCAAGTAAATCAAGAACAACAGCTGCTTATGGAATTTTTCCTAGCACAAATCCATGACCCGGCAGTAGTCGGTATTATAATCGGTAAAATGCATCGAGCAAAAGAGTTAGGTATTCAATTAACCGTCGATCAATCTTCACATGTAATCAATCCTTGTCCTCATCGCGAGATTGTTATCTCCATTTTAGGAAATGCAATAGAAAATTCTTTGGAAGCGCTCTCAAAATCGATGGATATTGATCAAAATTCAACTATTCGTATCTATATCAATGACCAAACAGATCACCTGGAAATTAAAGTCCATGACACAGGTCCAGGCCTAGATCCTAAAATTGAACAACATATATTTGAAGATGGAATTTCTACAAAGGGAAAGAACCGTGGTTTTGGCTTGACTATCGTTCATCGGTTAGTTTCAAACATCGGCGGGAAAATTTCCATTACCTCAACAAGTACTGGAACCGTTTTCCAAGCAACATTGCCTAAGCAAAGAGGTGGCTAACTTTGTCGCAAAAAAATATTCAAGTAGTTGTAGTAGATGATGATTTTATGATCGCAAGATTGCATGGTAAGCTTGTTAATTCTATCCCTCATTATCAATTAGTCGGAACAGCAAATAATTATGAAACCGCGTTACATTTAGTAAAAGAATTACAGCCAGATTTATTATTATTAGATGTATATATGCCAGATCGATCAGGAATGGAGTTAGTAAGAACCATTCGAGCCAAAACTTTGCCTTGTGATATTATCTTAATCACGGCTGCAAAAGAATTAGAAGTAATCGAAGAAGGATTTCGCTTTGGAGTTTTTGATTATTTAATCAAACCATTTGATCTGGATCGTTTACAGAAAACATTAAAAAAATTTTTTCAGTACAAAATATCGATAACAAAATCAAATACACTTTCCATCAATCAAACGGTTGTCGATGATTTAAAACAGCTGCGCTCTGTCAACCAACCGCTAAACCAACTCCAGCAAAAAGGAATCGATTTGCGTACGCTAGAACGTGTTCAAAATTGTTTAATGCAAGCAAATCGTTTTTTAAGTGCAGAAGAAGTAGCAAGTATGTCTGGAGTTAGTCGCTCAACAGCTAGAAATTACCTTGTCCATTTAGTTGAATCACAGCAAGCAGAAGAACAATTATTGTATGGAACAGTAGGACGTCCCCAACGATTGTATCGCTGCAAAGATTAACAAACAAGCTGCCCATTCTCAAAGAGTTGGGCAGCTTGTTTGGTTATTTATTGGATTTACTAGCTTGATCCACAAATTGTGTCGTATAGGTATCTTCTAACTTGATGTTTGCTTGCTTCAATTTTGGCTTAAATGTAGACAATACATCGTATACTTTTGCTGGACCGTCAGCAGGCATTTTCCCATCAGCCGTAAACATCGCTATACTATGCGTCAATGCTTTAATATATAACTCTTTGTCACCAACATAGTACTCACTAGGCATTTTGCTGGCAATTTCTTCTGGTGTATGTGTTTGAATATATTTTAATGTTTTTTGAAAAGCATTTACTATTTTTTGAACTACTTCTGGATGAGATTTCACATAATCCGATTGCATGTATAAGCTGGAAGCCGGATAGTCTCCTCCAAGTGCTTGCTTAGTTCCTTCTTCACCTGACATATCTACAAGCGGAGTAGCGAGATGTTTTGCTTCCAATAGAGAAACCGTTGGTTCTGTCGTTACTGCTAAATCAATTCTGCCTTGCTGCATGGAAGCAATCAGTGTATTACCTGATCCTACAGGGACAGGGATGTAATCTTTTGATGTATATCCGCCCTTGGTAACTAGATAGTTAGCCAAAAAATTAGTCGAAGCGCCTAAAGAAGTGACACCGATTTTTTTACCTTTTAAATCTTGAATTCCTTTGACTTGACTTAATAGTTTATTGGAAACCATCAGCGTTTCACCTGGTGTAGAGGCAAACTGGATCACTGATTTGAGGTTTTTGCCTTTTGCTTGCAGATCGATAGTATGATCATAAAATCCAACAACCCCATCTACTTGTCCAGCGATCAATGCTTCCTCTGCAGTTTGTCCTGAGCCTTGATTAATCAGTTGTACATCTACTCCTTCTTGTTTGAAGTAACCAAGGTTTTCTGTCAGTTTTGCTGGTAAATAGATAATTTTCTCCATTCCGCCAACCATTATTTTTACTTTGGGTGAAGAAGAATCGCTGCTGGTATTACTACTACAAGCCGTTACTAATAAAGCTATTAATCCAATCAAAAATACCCATCTTAGTTTCCTATATTTTCCCTTCATTTTTATTTATCTCCTTTGTGCTAATATTATATTTGAATATTCACATTTATAGACTTAATCTTGACGCACATTTCGCCATGCAATAAATCGTTTTTCTAACCGTCCAACAACCCAGTCTGCAATTAATGCTGTGATAGATAATAAAACCATCGCTGCAAATACACCAGTTGTATCGAAAGCCCCTTGTGCTTGCGAAATAAGAAAGCCCAATCCTTTTGTCGCACCAATAAATTCTCCTACTACTGCACCTACTAATGCAAATCCAAAACTAGAATGCAAACTCGAAAGAATCCAAGTGAGTGCTGATGGAATAATGACATGAATAGCCAATTGCCTTTTGTTTGCACCTAGCAGACGTGCATTATTAACTAGATTACGATCGACTTCTCTCACTCCTTGAAAAGCGTTAAAAAATACTACAAAAAAGGTAAGTGTCACTCCAAGAGCCACTTTTGAAGACATTCCCAAACCAAGCCAGAGAATAAAGATAGGAGCTAATACAACACGAGGCAGAGCATTTAACATTTGTATATATGGTCCAAAAATGACAGATAACACTTCACTCATACCTAGTGCGTAACCAGCAATGACACCCAAAATAACACCAATTACAAAGGAAAGAATCGTTTCTTCAAAGGTTATTAAAAAATGCGTATATAGAGGGCCCTGGCTTGTTCCATTTTGAAACCAATCTATTATTTGTAAAAAAATTGCTTTGGGACTGGAGAAAAAGAAAGGATCAATCAGTTTGTAATTAGCAAGCAGCTGCCAGGCACCCATGATGACAATAAATACACCAATTTGCAGCCCAAGATTACGCAAACGACGCTTAAGTGCCTTTGTACGCATTTCTTTCAAACGAGAAACCGGCTCAGAAGAGAGCGAATTATTAAGACTGATTGGATTGCTCATAGCTAATCATCACCTCATCTCGTAAATCATTCCAAATTTGTTCATGTAATCTCATAAAATCAGAGTCAAACCGAATCTCTGATACATTTCTCGGACGAGGAAGGTCAATTCGATAGTCACCTTTTATCGTCGCGGCAGGACCTGCTGTTAGCACAATAACACGATCACTAAGTGCGATAGCCTCTTCTAAATCATGCGTAATAAAGATAACCGATGCAGATGTCTCTTCCCAAATGGTGAGAAGTTCACTTTCCATTAAAGAGCGTGTGTGGACATCAAGTGCCGAAAAAGATTCATCCATCAGCAATATTTGTGGCTGAATAATCAAGCATTGTGCTAACGCAACACGTTTCCGCATTCCACCCGATAATTGATGAGGATAATGTTTCTCGAATCCTTTTAAGCCAACGCGTTCGATCCATATCCTCGCTTCTTTGTATGCCTCTGCCTTTTCGACTCCTCGTAAAGTAAGTCCTAAAGAAACATTATCGATCACTGTTTTCCAAGGAAAAGCATTTTCTGTTTGAAATACGCACGCAGCATGTTGATTCAAACCTTGAAGCTTTTCTCCTTGGATTTTAATGGTTCCGTTTGTCGGTTGATCAAATCCGGCTACTAGACTGAGCGTAGTAGATTTCCCACATCCCGTAGGTCCAACGATGGAACAAAATTCTCCTTTGCCAATTTGTAAATCAATATTACGCAAAACAGTATGGACTTCACCTGATGGTTTGACAAATTCTTTACTAACTCCAGATAACTCGATCATGACAGAATCATTTTGTTTTGGTTTATTTGCAATGCTCATTTTTGTTGTCGAGTTCAATTCCCTGCTCCTTTCTCAACCCTTAATGATAGCGCTTACATGAAGTTTATAAAATGTTGCAGTTTTTGCATACATTTCGTTAATTAATTACAAATAAACAATAAAAGTGATTTTGACGATTTTGTTAATGCAACAAAAAAATACAAAGTAATCTTTTTTTACAGGATAAAAGAAATACTTTGTATCAGCTTTGTAAGAACATGTAATTCTTTAAGAGGTTTCCATTTCAATTTCAATATCTTCATCATGATGTTTCATCATCTTCTGGATTATCGGAATCAATAAACTTACGAAAATTAGTATGTAGTCATATGTTTATTGGTCGATTGTTAGAATCACGATCTTATCAAATTCAAAATCAGCGTTGTTCTCCAATGATTCTTTCTAAGTCTTTCCTCATTGATCTATTTATTTACGTTCCACAAGCCCTCTCTGTTATTGTATTTAACTGGATATACTTCTCTCATTACAAAAAACTCCTTCTAATAATATAGAAAAGGGTTATCATTATTCTTGTTTGTCTAAGAATTTCATGAATATTTAGTTTTTTGTATTTAGTTACAAATTTGAATGTAACCTTGATATCAATTGTTTTTGCCATTGGAGGTCTTCTCCTCAGTTAGTCAGAACCTGGCTTAATGCAATTTCAAAATAATAACAAGCCGATTTCATCCTAAATGGGTTAAAAATCGGCATTTTCATATTATAAAATTCCTTATCATTGTAATGTACTATCAAAAAGACCTTAAGCGATTTCCGAGTATGTTTTTACTATAAAAGACAATGAAAATTACCAAGAAACGGCAGATTAAGAATTTAATACTAAAGAGATAAAAACCAAAGCCTTACAGCGTCATTAAAGTTAATAGTTAAAGTGCTATCCTATGTGTCCCTCAAGGTTAGTCTCATCCAAACTTGACTCATTTGTTTCTCGAAGTTCCAACTTTCGAGTATATCCTTTTGACAATCCTCTAACAAAAGATTAAAGATAGAAAAGGTATATGAGTACTTCAATATAAAACGTAAGTAGGTTTTTAAATTACTATCAATATTTTCACTTTCCATAATCTTCATCTGAATAGCTCTGTGTAATTGCTCTTGCTGGGTTAACACTAATATATCCATGCATACCCTTTAATCCAAGGATCACTAAGTTGAAAGTCTAGGGATCTCATTATTTATTAAATAATTCCGCTTGAATCATTTGAGACCATGTAGATAACGTTTCCATTTGAATTTGCACATTTTCGGTAATTTTAGAAACGGTTTGAAAAGCTAAATCATATTCTTGTTTTGAAATTATACCGTTCTTTACTGCTTCTTCTAATTCTTCTTCATCTAATACTTGAACAAATCCAGAAGGAAGAATAATAACATCTAAATATAAATCATCAAACCAAGGTATTCCATTCTCATTTATGCCATGAATTTTACATATATCAATGTACCATTGAACAATAAAATCTTCCTCATTTATCATCGCAGTAACAACGAAGTTTTCATTCTTAGGAAAAAATTGAATCCACCAATAATCGTTATCCACTATTTTTATCGAATGGTTTTTATAATCTTTCCAAAGTGGTTTTTCAACACGTTTTAAATTTAGAAAGGCAATAAAACCATCAAAGCTACCTAAATCCTTTTTAACATAAAATTTCTTTTCCTTAATTCTATTCCAATTGGGACGATCTGCAAATTTTCGTTTCATGAGATAATTTTCTCCTATTCAAATTTCCGTTCACAGCCTTTTCATATGTTAATACTAATATGTACTTCCCTCTTTAGAAAATACTTTTTTTATATCATCTTACCATTGAATGGTGGCGTATTCTCTGAGTTTTGGATTCATTCGAATCCCTTATAGCAAATTAAAAAACCATCATAATGATGGCTTTCATCTATATGACTTCCTTATCTTTGTGTGTCTGGACAACTGTTAGTTGCCCAGACAGAGTGTAAGAAATGTTACACCCTTAGAATCCACAAAGGATCCCCATTATTCTGCGATGAAATCTTACTTATTCACACAAGTCACTTCAACCACAAGCAGGTGAGACATTGATTGCCCCTTTCGCATATGATCCTTAGATGACATTGAAGCGATTTCTGTTCCAACCAAAGTAACAGATACATATATTGGTGAAATAGAAATCTCGTAGTTCCTACCATTCCTAGACACAATCGCTGTCTGAGAATTAGAATCTTCGGAAACCTTATGATTGATAATGGAAACTCCTGAGAGACACTTAATTTCCCAGTATTCGGCAAGATCTGAACGCAGATTAATTCGATCCACCATGGAATCCTTCCGCGAAATCGATAGACTGAATTTCAGCCTAGATTTATTATAAGAGTGGGATACCTCTTTGTACACTATATATTATTATCAGTACATATATTTACCAGTATTCCACATAATCAGATGAACAACGTTGTACATATACAAAATTTCTAATATATGCCATTCTTAGCGTTGCTTTTTTACAAAAAATATCTCATAGGTATACTTGATTAAAAAACGTTATTGACTTCTATCCGTATAGTTGTCAGCTTCCAGATTCTCAATCTTACCAAGAACCTTTGAACGAGTTAAACTCAGAGAACTCATCTTTCTCTAACTTGCTCCCTGTACATCTTATCATTTTCTACTTGTCTACCAATGGCAGTTCCTACTCCTAATATCATGCCCATTGAAATTAATTTAAGATTCTATTTATTCCGACAGGATTTTACATTCTTTAGAAGAATTCATAAAGTGAACAGAAAGGATGAATTTGTGTATGCCAGAAAGAATGATTGGTGATATAGTCAATCAGTTCATTAAAATTTCTAGATGTACTCATAATATAATTACCGATTTGAAACAAACCACTACTAGACTCCACACAACAAATGAACAAATTATGGAACAAATTCTCGAATTACAAAAAGGACAAAATCACATCTTGGAAACTATTCTCCAAATCCAAAAAGAAAGAAATTAAATGTAAACATTTACATTTGAATCATCTGCATCTGGTTTTATAACTGACCAGATGTTTTTTACTGAAGAGATGGCTGAATCACACCAGATTATTCAGCAAGCGCATATGATTCTATACCAATCAAACAAAACACTGATACACACAGCCGAAATGACAGATTGACACCACTTCCTTCTAAGCAAAATAAAAGTTAAATGATTTTTTATCACTTACTACTCTAATCCTTTACAATCGGCATGCTGTCTTTATAGCCACAAACGGGACAGACAACGATCCGCCCGTTGAATCGGCCGGTTTTTAATGCGAATGCAAAATTTATTTTTGATAACTTAAACCTGCTATGACATAACGGACAAACAAAATGTGTAGTTTTCGTACGGAAATCAATGTACTTATAGACCAATAGGTAGATCAAAACCAATGGGAGAATAATTTGAATCAGAATGGATAGAAAATTTAGTTGATTCACCGAAAATCTCCTTTCGGTTCCATAATCGTGGAATCGAACTGGAAAACTTTATGATCCTCGAACTTTTGTATAATAAAGAGACTCATACCATCCGAAAAATAAGTAAAATTTTTTCTATACCTAATGGAAGCATTACTTATGTAGTTGATAAACTAGAAAAAAAAGAACTCATTAAAAGACAACAAAGCCCAACAGACCGAAGAGCTTCTATTGTAGTTCTTACAGAAAAGGGAGAAAACTTGTTCAATGAAATTTTCCCCAAACATGTTGAAAAGATATCTAGAAACCTATCTTTTGTAAATAATGAAAAAAATAACAATTAATGGAACTACTAAAAAAAATCGGTCTTGGTGCCAGTAAACTAAATGATTAAATATAAAAAAGTCAGAACTTCTTACGTTTCAAGAATTTCTGGCTTTTTATATTTCTCATCATATGTGCCCTTGAAAAATCTGATCGTCCCTGTGATCAGATTTATGGATAAGATAATAATCACCATTCATATCCCTTCTTCTCATCAATCCATTCTCAGCAAATTGCCATAATTCATTGCAATGACATCTTATCCATTGATTTGTACTGCATCCTAATATTCATATTTGAAACGGAAAGCTGTTTGCTGGATTATAAAGTAACCCTTAAGATAGTAACTGTTCAATAAATGAATGAAGTCACAAATCCTTAACGCAAATCATCACAATCACGAAAGGTATTCACTGATCTATTGTTTACTTCTTATTATCTGGGGGTTGAGCCTGTATAAACAGACTCAACCGAGAAACTAGTAATTGCTTCCAAGTCGATGAGCAATTACAGCATCTACCATGTAGAGAATCGCGCTTTTGAACCTTTCAAGTACATCTTCCTGTGAAGCTGACGGTTTTTTTCTCTTAACGTCTGCTTCGATAGATCGATAAAGTTCAACGTAGTTATAGTACTTTGGATACTTCTTTTTGATATTTTTCTCGAGGAGGTCATCTCCCTGAATCTCGTCAACGGTCTTAATAAAAAGACTTTCGCAATATCGATCCCTTGGAATCTTAGACACCACAGTCTCCTCAAGATAGATGAATATCAGTATTTTATTATATCAGAAGATAGGATTCTCACAACATTTCAATTCTCATTCAGCTGTTTTTATCATTTGCTAATTGCTTTCTGCCTTCTACTCCTTCGTCACCTAGAAAACCAAAAATTTATTGTCTCGTATTTCCAACAATTCTTCTATATTGCCTCTTTATCCAAAATAGGAATAACTATGTTCGATATGGTAATGTATATGAATGTTTATGACCAAGACAGAATCCCTTTAATAGAAGACGTCAAACAACCCTTGTTACAACCTCACGCCAACAGAAAAAAAAGGAGCATATTGCCCTTTTCGCTAATATTTCCACTAATAAAACGAAGTCCTTGTTTTGAATTTCCTTCGAAAATATTACCGAAATTTTCAAAAATGGGTTGCCATCTATAAAAAAAAAAGAAATTTTTAATTGACGCATTAGCATAGATGCGCGTATAGTATAGAAGGAATAAAAAATAAATGAAGTAACTTACCGTTAGGTGAGGCTCCTGTATAGAGATATGCTTCTGCCCAAAAATGTCGAAAGACGCCAATGGGTTAACAGGAAAGATCGGCTTAAGGTCTTTCTTAATGTAGCTGGCTAAGTCCTATGCTATACAGTGCTAAAACTCAACGAGAGGTAGGTTTTGTCGACTGCGCATTTTTTATTGTGCAAAAAAACCTTCACTCTTTTTGAGTGGAAGGTTTTTTTGCTTGATCTGTTACCAATTCATCCAAGGGAGGTGGGGATCATTCTTACCGATGATCCGCTTATAGGATTCATGTCGATTGCTTTACAACAATACACACATCGAATGCAAAATGATCTCCATTTTCTTTCGATGTGGGAAACAGAGGTGACATCAAATGTTAAAAATTTACCGTTCCAATACACAAGGGCAACTCGCATTGATGAACGAATTTATAAAAGGTACTTGGATTCATTTAATCAATCCAACAGAACAAGAAATGGAAGAAGTTATAAATGCAGCGCAAATTCCATCTTATTTTATAAAAGATCCACTTGATGAAGAAGAAAAATCCCGGATTGAAAAAGAAGACGAAGGAACACTTATTATTATCGACTTACCAATTATGACACCAAATGGTACGAAACGGGAAAAATTCATTACCATTCCTTTGGGAATTATTGTCACAAGGGACTTTTTAATCACGGTATGCTTAAAAGAAACACCTATCTTAGAAGACTTCACACGCAAAAAAATTAAAAACTTTTACACCTTTATGAAGACACGCTTTGTCTTGCAATTATTACATGCAGTATCCACTTATTATCTAGCTTATTTGAAACAAATCAACCGGAAAACGAATGAAATTGAAAAAGAATTACGGCAATCATTAAAGAATCAAGAACTATTCTCCCTGCTCAACTTGCAAAAAAGTCTTGTCTATTTCACAACTTCCTTAAAAACGAATCAAGTAGTGACACAGAAGATATCAAGAGGTCAGCACTTACGGCTATATGATCAAGATCAAGAATTACTAGAGGATGTAATCATCGAAAACAGACAGGCGATTGAAATGGCTGAGATCTACACCCCTATTGTTAGTGGATTAATGGATACTTTTGCTTCTGTAATATCCAATAATGTGAATAATGTCATGAAAATCTTGACTTCTTTGACCATCATATTGACATTTCCTATTATGATTGCGAGTGTGTATGGAATGAATATCCCTATTCCGTTCCAACATTCCCCTCATGCTTTTGCCATTATTATGATTGCATCGATTGCTCTCTCAAGTATTACTACTTTTGTATTTTGGAAAAAACGGTATTTATAAGAGAAAAAGCTGACCTCAAGTGGTCAGCTTTTTGATTTAATCGATATGAAACTCAGGTATAACCGCCCTGCTAGGCAAATCATCCCACTCATTGGATACTTCCTCAAATGGATTATGTTTCACATCTTCCGCTTGAACTTTCCATTCACCATCTATCTTCATCACTTTATAATAGAATGGAATCTGTGTCGACATATTGTAATAGTATGTATTATCATCCTTTTTCATCTCTACTATTCTATCACTTATATATTTAGTGAAGTATTCATAGCCTTCTTCTAAAGTGTCTTCATCCTTTGTTGCTGTCCAATCTGGTGTCAGGAAGAAACTATTAAATTTGTCACTTTCTTCTTTCGTAATTATTTTACTGAGACGCAAGTAGTCTTCCTTCTTACTTAAAACATAATATAGCAGAGCAATATCAGCAGGCGAGTATCCTTTGAGCATCGCTCCTTCTGAAGTAAAAAATCTTTCATGGGAACTTTCTGCCAATTTCCCCTTCTTCGTATCTTCTTTATAATCCACTGCTATTTGTTTTTGAAATAAAGGTTCCTGATCTGATTCCTTTATTATTACTGGTTCCATTTTTCCTTCATTTGCTTTCAAATCATCTTCCGCATTGTCTTCATCGACTTTCCAATCGCCCTTATAAAACATCACTTTTAGCACTCTATCTTGCAAAGTATCTTCACTCTTATAAGCTCCAGAAAATCGATAAAAATAAGCTGTATCATTGAGCTTAAATTCTTCTAGTTGATAATTTTTATCCAATTGATCCTTATTTTCTGGTCCAAACTGCAATTTGTATAGGGAATAATACTGTTCATTTTCTTTGACACTTTCTGTAATACTCTCTTGAAGTGTAGGTGTAGCTAATTCCATTTGTCTACGCGTATTGTTTTCAACTTCTGCTGTTAAGTAACGAACTGCAATTTCTGTTGGTGTATGTCCATTTGCCTCATCTGCTTGTGTAGGATTATCACTGCACCCCACCATTGCCCCTAACAATAAAAAAGATAATAGCAAAACAATTTTCCTCAATTTCTTCACCCCAGTTGTTCTTTTGAAACCAATAATTGTTATTATGTATCACAGAGATAAAGATAAATGTAATTTATGTCCATTTATTCTATAATCCGCTTTTTAAATTTCGACATAATTATCCAAAATCCTTTGTTTTTCTAAAAATATAAAATTGTAATTTTGAATAAAAAATAGAAGAACTCTTCTTTTCCCTTGCTTCCTCTCTTTCATACATGTAAATTATTCTTATACTGGCAAAGGAGTTGCAATAATCATGCTAGATAAAAACACAACAATTGGGTTTATTGGAACAGGTGTGATGGGAAAATCGATGGCATCTCATCTAATTAAAGCAGGCTATTCTCTTTTGGTATACAATCGTACCAAAGAAAAAACAGATGAACTTGTAGAAATGGGAGCAACTTGGAAGGATACTGTAGCAGAAGTTGCTAGAAATTCAGATATTATCATCACGATGATTGGATACCCCAAAGATGTAGAATCTACCTATTTTGGAAAATCTGGAATTCTAGCAAATGCGGCTGCATTTACTTATGTCATCGACATGACTACCTCCACACCATCATTGGCAAAAAAAATCTATCAAGCAGCCAAAGAAACTGGTATTTTTGCACTTGACGCCCCAGTATCAGGAGGAGATATCGGTGCCAAAAACGCCACTTTGACTATCATGGTAGGTGGAGATGAAGCTGCATTTGAAGAGGTATCCCCTATCTTACATATTATGGGTTCCAATGTTATCCTCCAAGGCGGGGCTGGAGCAGGCCAACATACCAAAATGAGTAATCAAATTGCTATTGCTTCAGGAATGATGGCAGTTTGCGAAGCAATTCTATATGCAGAAAAAGCTGGACTTAATCCTACAAATGTCTTAAAAAGTATCTCCTCCGGTTCAGCAGGCAGTTGGTCATTATCCAATCTCGGCCCTCGCATTATAACAGAAGATTACTCTCCAGGTTTTTTTGTGAAACACTTCATTAAAGATATGAACATTGCATTGGATTCCGCAAAAGAGATGGGCCTATATACACCTGGACTTGCTCTTACAAAATCTTTATACGAAGAACTAGCAGCAAAAGGCGAAGAAAATAGCGGAACACAAGCACTCTATAAATTACTGGCAAACAAAATTTAAAAAGCAAGAACTTGCAGATTGAAAAATACGGAGGCTAATTTAATGCAGTTTTTCCGGTTTCTTTCTTTATTTCTTTTGCTTATTTTTTTAACTGGCTGTGATTCTATCCTGCCCGCTCAGGATAAACAATCTGATGCAGGTACGACGATCTTAGCGAATCCACTGGAAGATACACATTCATCCAAACAAGTCCTAGTACCTGTTCAACAAAAAAAGATCGATCCAGAACACCAGAGCTATTTACTGCGAACCTTAACTCTTGCAGCTACTGGAAAAGTAATTGGATGTGATTTTGCTGCAAACAAGCACAAACTTGAAGATGTTAAGAAAAAATATGGGGAACCAAGTGCAAAAAGCAAAGACTTTCCCTACTATATTTATGGAAAGAAATATTTGGATTTTGGTGTTGGGAAAGATGGTCTCATTTTTGATATTCGTTCACATGATCCAAAACTGATGAAAATCACTCGATCGGAAGTAGTGAAAATTTTAGGGGTACCAAACAATATTAAGCATAACACTGGGGAATCTATCTATATATATAATGTTAACGGATACCAACTCAAATTGATTTATGTGCTTGATAAAGATGATCCTACTATCCATCATTCCTCTGTATACTCTGAAACTGCATTCAAAAAACAGCAAGATAACAAAAACAAGGAAGAAAAAAAGAAGTAAAGCGAGGAGATCCTCGCTTTTTTCATTTAATTGGTACTCTTCTAATCGCTCTCTTGCTCGCAATGTTATAAGAAAAAGCTTATTAGAAACAATAGTCCAGCAAAAACATAAGGATAATCGTAATTCCAACCAAACAACAAACCAGCTAAAATAGGACCAATCACATTTCCAAAACTAGTATAAGCTGAACTCATACCAGCAATAAAGCCTTGTTCCGAATAAGCTATTTTCGATAAGAATGAACTAATAGCTGGTCGCAAAATATCAGACATCAGAAAAAACAGAAATGTATTGATCAAAACATTCCAATAATGATGAAACATCACCATTACCAGTAAATTACCTCCACCTATTACGAGGCATATGCTTATAATTTTCTTTTCTCCAAAATAGTTAAGTATCGTTCCTAACATGCTTGCTTGTATTAGTGCACCCATAATTGCACAACAAGTAATAACCATTGCAATTTCCTGTGATGAAAATGAATACTCGCGACCTACATACAACGCAAAGATCGTTTCAAATATAACCAGACCGACTGAAATTACAAACACTACAAGTAAGCCATATAAATATGGAGGCTGCAAAGATTTGTTGAATTGCTGGATAAAGCTCCTTACTTGGCTAACCTGATTTTGATTTCTCCTTTTTTGTTCTTGCTTTGTAGATTTTGGTAAAAATATGAAAGATACAATCATAGCTAAGCCTGCCACTATCGCGGCTGAATAAAAAGGAATTCGGATCCCATATGAAACAATAAACCCTCCAATAGCTGGTCCAATAATAAATCCAGTAGAAACCGCAGCATTCATATAACTCATGCCTTTTGCTCTGTCTTCAATCGTTGTCATATCGGAAACATATGCCATTACAGCTGGCGTGATAAAAGCAGCTCCAACCCCACCTAAAAATCGTGAAATAAAAAGAATAAACATGGATCGCGCTGAACCAAACATCCATTCTGACAGTGCAAAAAAGAACAGTCCCATGACGATCCACTTTTTTCTGCCGTATCTATCGGATAAATTTCCAGCAACCGGAGAAAAAAGCAGTTGAGCAAATGAAAACATCGCAAATAGCAAACCTACTAAATAATCAGACATACCCATTTTCGCTATATAAGTAGGCAAAATTGGAGTAATTAACCCATATCCGGAAAATTCTAAAAAAACATTGAACATCAATATCAACATGGCGCCATTATTTTTTAGCAACATATTTATTTTGTCCTTCTACCCAAAATATTAAATCATCCGTAATATGTAAAAGGACTTGCTTCTCACTCCTTTGTAAGGAGCATAACGAAAACATATCAAAAAAGATTGTAAAAATTGGACACTCCATGAAATTCCTTTGATGCTTCTTTCGGAGTGGTCCCATAAAAACGCTTAAAATCCCGGATCATATGAGCTTGATCAAAAAAGCCATGTTCCAAAGCAAGCATCTCCCACTTCAATTTTTTTCTATGGCAAATGCTCTGGATAAGAGCTTGAAATCGCACAATCTCACTAAATTTTTTTGGACTGATACCAATCCATTGTTTAAATTTCCGGTTGATATGACGTGCACTGTATCCTGCTTTTATTGCTAGTTCATGAATTTCTATTCTTCCTTTGGATATAAAAATATGATGCAGCAAATGAGATACGAAATCATCTTTTATCCCGTTTGTGATAATAGAAAGCAAATATCGCTCCACTACATTCACTCTTCCAACTAATGATACTTGGTTAAAAAATCGTTCTGCAACTTCATCGATTTCCGGCCATAATAGGCCTAAAGGACAGCTTTGATTAACAAATTGGTCTAATCGAGTCCGCAAAAAAGGATATGCACCATTCGAAAAAAAACGAATTCCAAACTCATATACTGAATGATTTTTATTTCTTAAAATAGGCATCGACTTATCAACTATACCAAAGTACCGTATATCAAAATGATGATTACTGTCATAGGTAAATATAATATCTGTGCAGCCATCTGGGACCACACGATCTATTCCATGATGTGCATCACCTAGTAGATTTGTTAACTCTGACACCCAATAACATAAGATATAAGGTTGCAATATAGGAGATGGTAAAATTTCTGTATAATGGTAAGAACCATCTCTACCATTTGCTTGTATTGGTCGAAATAACGATTGCAGCTTTGTATCCAAGATACTATCTCCTTTTTAAAGGATCATTAATTTTAATTCAAATAAGCAATATCGTATTGTTTGTACGACTTCACTCTCATTTTCACACATTTTCCATCTAAAAAACACAAAAAACCGAACCTATGCATAGCATAAGTCCGGTTTTTCTTGTTGATCTAGTATAAAGACATATATTGTTTGCGTTCCCACTCATGAACTGTTGTGCGGAAATGATCCCATTCAATGCGTTTTGCCTCAGCAAAATGGGAAACTGCATGTTCACCAAGTGCCTCACACATCACTGGGCTGTTTTCCAATGCTTCTACTGCATCAATGATGCTCGCTGGCAAGTTCTCAATGCCTGCATCTTTACGTTCTGACTCATCCATAACATAAATATTGCGATCGGTGTGTGGTACAAGCGCCAATTTATTCTTAATTCCATCCAAACCTGCTTTTAGCATAACAGCTAGTGCTAAGTAAGGGTTAGCTGATGGATCTGGGCTGCGTACTTCTATACGGGTACTGAGTCCACGAGAAGCTGGAACACGAACCAATGGACTGCGGTTTTTTGGAGACCATGCTACATAACATGGTGCTTCATAACCAGGTACTAGGCGTTTGTATGAATTCACCAATGGATTGGTTATTGCAGTAAACGAACGTGCATGTGTTAAGATACCTGCTAAGTAATGTCTTGCTGTCTCACTTAAACCCAGCTCATCACTTTCATCGTAGAAAGCATTCTCATTTCCACGGAATAGAGATTGGTGACAATGCATTCCTGATCCATTTACCCCAAAGAGAGGTTTTGGCATAAAGGTTGCATGTAAACCATATTTACGAGCAACATTTTTTACAACCAATTTAAAAATTTGAATGTTGTCAGCAGTTGTAACAGCATCTCCATATTTAAAGTCGATTTCATGTTGCCCCGGAGCAACTTCATGGTGAGAAGCTTCAATTTCAAAGCCCATTTGTTCCAAAGTCAACACGATATCTCGGCGACAATTTTCTCCTAAATCAAGTGGTGCAAGGTCAAAGTATCCACCTTGATCATTTAGATCCAACGTTGGTTGACCTTTCTCATCTGTTTTGAACAAGAAAAATTCTGGTTCTGGACCTACATTGAAAGAAGTAAATCCAAGTTCTTTTGCCTCTTCCATTACTTTTTTCAAAATACCACGAGGATCTCCGGCAAATGGCGTACCATCCGCGTTATAAATATCACAAGTGAGTCCTGCGATTTTCCCATTGTCAGATTCCCAAGGGTATACAACCCAAGAATTATAATCAGGATATAAATACATATCGGATTCTTCGATACGAACAAAACCTTCAATAGAAGAGCCATCAAACATCATTTTATTGTCAAGAGCCTTTTCTAATTGGCTGAGTGGAATTTCCACATTTTTGATAGTACCTAGTAAATCGGTAAATTGTAAACGAATATACTGTACATTTTCCTCTGATGCAATTCGTAAAATATCTTCCTTCGTTAGTTGCTTGGCCATGTAAAAACGGCTCCCTTCAGAATATTATGGGCGGAAAAACCGAGATAATTCCCCTTGTGTAAGCGGTGTCTTATGTTTGTCACCAGAGAAAAGTTCCCTATGTAACAAGCGACGCAATTCTGCATCGGAAAGCTCTTTCTTTCCATCCTCTTTTTTCTTTTCCTGCTCCTGAGGTAAAATCATGTTTTTAATACTCGTCAAATTATACCCTTTTTCTAATTGCATTTTAATTTTCAGGAGCATATCCACATCATGGAAAGAATAGAGACGCTGGTTGCCCTCCGTACGAGCCGGACTTACCAGGCCATGTTTTTCATAATAACGAATTTGGCGCGCGGTCAATTCGGTTAATTTACTTACGATGCTTATCGGAAAAAGCGACATGTTTCTTCGGATATCATCATTCACGCTAACGCCTCCTTCGAAAATCATTATAGGTGTATGTCATAATAACTGTCAAATTTATGTCAAGAAAGCTGACATCAGCACATAAAAATAAAACGCCATTGGCGTTTTAAAAAAAGAAAACCAGTATCAAGAACCAGATAATCATTGCACTCATCAAGAAAAACTTCACAAGCATACCACCAAGAAAACCTACTAAAGTACTAATGGAGATGTGCAGTGCCTGTGCAGGAGTTTTGCGCATAAAAAATAGTTCCACCAGAAAAACGGTAATAATTGGTCCGATAAGAAAACCTGCAGGTAACCACATAAACACAATTACACCTAGGGCAGCAGCAGGTATCGACCACTTCGATCCTCCAACTTTTTGCGCAGCATACCCGCCAGCTAGATAATCGATTAAGAACAAAGCAATCGTTGCAATAATTGTAATCGACCAAAAAAACCATCCGAGCGATTGATCATTCACTAAAAATTGATAAACAAGAAATCCAGCCAATATAAATGGAACATCAGGCAAAGCTGGCAAAAACAAACCAGCATATGCTAATAAAAATAAAACTACAATAACGATCCACCAAAACACATCTAACGCTTGCATTGCATTTCTCCCATCTTTATTTTATTTTTATTGATTGCAAAGCTTGTTTCATTGCAACTTTCACATGAGCATAAGTTAGGCCGCCTTGTAAATAAACGGTAAATGGCTCACGTAATGGCCCATCTGCTGATAACTCAATACTTGCTCCTTGGACAAATGTCCCTGCTGCCATAATAACTGGATCCTTATAACCAGGCATTGCCGAAGGTTCTGGACGCACAAATGCATCAATCGGAGATGCTGCCTGAATAGCTTGACAAAATGAAATCAATTTCTCAGCAGTTCCCAATTGAATTTGTTGAATGATATCCGTTCGATAATCATCATAACGCGGAGACACCTCATAGCCTTCATCTTCAAATATTGCTGAGGCGAATACCATTCCTTTCAAAGCTTCCCCTACTACATGGGGAGATAGAAATAAACCTTGAAAATAATCAGCTAAGTATCCATATGTAGCTCCCCCTTCTATCCCAATGCCAGGAGCAACCAAACGCGACGAGGCCAATTCCACTAATGAACGCTTACCTACTATGTATCCTCCAGATTTAGCAAGACCGCCACCAAGATTTTTAATCAAAGAACCTGCAATTAGATCGGCGCCAACATGAAGCGGCTCTTCATCCTCCACAAATTCTCCGTAACAATTATCAACAAATATAACAACATTCGGAAGTATGTGACGAATTCGCTGTATCATCTCAGTAATTTCATGAATGGTAAAGGATGGTCGGTCAGAATACCCTCGGGAACGTTGGATAGCTACCAGTTTCGTCTTTTTTGATACCACTTTCTCAAAACTAGTCCAATCCACTCGATTTTTAGGTGTAAGGGCAATCTGATGGTAATGAATCCCCAAGTCTGCGAGTGAGCCTGTCCCATCTTTAGGAGATCCAATTATTTGATGTAAGGTATCATATGGTCTCCCTGTTAAAGCAATCCAATCATCACCTGGACGAAGTACACCGTACAAACATGCTGCAATCGCATGTGTTCCAGATACAATATTTGGTCGAACCAAGGCCAGTTCACCACGAAATAAATCTGCTACAATTTTTTCTAGTTTTTCTCTTCCTACATCATCATAGCCATATCCAGTGGAAGAATGTAAGTCAGATTCACTTACACCATACTTTTGATAGGCAGCTAGTATTCTTGCTTGATGCATTTCTACTCTGTCATCGATTTTTTCGATAATTGGTGCGATCTTTTCTTTGCAAGTTCGGTAGACTTGTTTCAACATCAAATATCAACTCTTCTATTACAGTTTATTATTTCACTTTTTATTCTACCACGTTGAGTTGTTTTTACGACTAGTAGTTTCAAAATTGATGTCTTCCGGCAAAATGGTCATTAAACTCTCCACATCAGCATCTTTCTTTTTTAATAATCGTACTGCGTGAAGACGTATCGCTTGCTCTACTAAATTTCGAATAAATCTTGCATTGCCAAAAGTATTTTGATGGCGATTTGCTTCTTTTTGCAATGTTTGACGAATTTTATCCTTTGCTGGTTTAGAAAAGACATATTGCCGTTCTTGAACCATTAGTTCAGCAATTTCCATCAGCTCAATAATAGAAAAATCAGGAAAACGCAAATGAATAGGAAAACGAGAAGGTAAACCTGGATTGGAACGTATAAATGTATCCATCTCCTCTGAATATCCAGCTAAAATTAAAACAAAATCGTTTTTGTAATCTTCCATTGACTTCACCAATGTATCAATTGCTTCTTTTCCAAAATCTTTTTCCCCACCGCGGGATAAGGAATACGCTTCATCAATAAACAGTATTCCTCCTAATGCCCGTTTCACGTGATCTCTTGTTTTTTGCGCAGTATGACCGATGTATTCCCCTACCAAATCAGCTCGCTCTACCTCGATTAGATGACCTCGGCTTAGAACTCCCATTTCATGAAAAAGCTCACCAATGATTCTGGCTACTGTCGTTTTTCCCGTGCCAGGATTTCCTGTGAAAACCATATGAAGAACCTGTTGTTCTACTGCCAATCCTGCTTCTCTACGTTTTTTTCCAATTTCTAACCAAGCATATATTTCTTCGATAAATGTTTTAATATCCGATAAACCAATCATATGTTTCAGGGATTGATAACATTTTGTCAATGTTTGATGCTCTATTTCCCAATCGACAGGAGCAGGATGAACTTCTCTCTCGAATACAATTTGTATTCGCCGTTTGGTCTCTTCCAACACAACTTTCCTACTCATCACTTTTCCCCTCTCCATCACTTCCTACTTCACACTATACGCATTAGCCTAGAATGGGTGAAAAGAAAAAAGCCCCTTAGGGGGCTCAGTAAAATGAACTATGCGTTTTGTTCTTCTTTTACTTCATCGGCTGACATAAGGGAAACAGGTCGAGCTGGAGTAAAGGTAGAGATTGCATGTTTATATACCATTTGTTGTTTTCCATCACTATCAATTACAATCGTAAAATTATCAAACCCACGGATCAGGCCGCGGAGTTGAAATCCATTAACTAAAAAAATCGTTACTGGTACAGATTCTTTGCGAATTTGGTTTAAAAATGTATCTTGAATATTTATGGACTGTTTCAAAGTGTGGTACCTCCTATATCTTCTTATCTGATACCTATTCTCTGTAAGATGGGAACTTTCCTGCTACTAAGTGGTTAATTTCTATATTGATATGTTCTTCTGTTTTATCAAACCAATGAATTTCTGGGATACGCCGAAACCAAGATAGTTGACGTTTGGCATATCTTCGACTTCCTTGTTTGATTGCTGATACTGCATCCTCAAAAGAAATACTACCCTTTATGTATTGTATCATCTCTTTATAGCCAATCGCTTGTGAAGCAGTATGCCCTTCAAATTTCTTCGTAGCTAATAGTTCTCTGACCTCTTCTTCTAATCCCATAGCAATCATCTGGTCAACCCTGTGGTTAATCTGTTCATAAAGTTGATCACGTGGCATATTTAAGCCAATCCAGAGAACTTCAAAAGGAGAAGTGCTTCGTTTGTGTTGTTCTGATATCGGAATTCCAGTACAATAAAACACTTCCAATGCACGAATGATACGTCGAACGTCATTCGGATGCAATTTCTTAGCGGTCACGCCATCAACTGATTGTAACTGCTGGTGTAAAAAAAGGTTTCCTTTTTTTTCAGCCGTCTCAAATAATTTTTGACGTAAACTGGAATCTCCGGTTGCATCTGCCATCTGATAATCATATACAACGGATTCAATATATAACCCTGTTCCACCTACTAAAATAGGCAAATGTCCTCTTGTTTGAATCTCTCTTACTTTCTGACGTGCAAGCTGTTGAAATTGTTGAACAGAAAAAGATTCGTCTGGTGCGAGCAAATCAATCAAATGGTGAGGTACACTCATTTGTTCAGTTTTACTTGCTTTAGCTGTCCCAATATCCATTTTACAATATACTTGCATGGAATCACCAGAAATTATTTCCCCATGAAAATGAGTAGCAAGCTCAAGACTAAGTGCTGTTTTTCCTACTCCGGTAGGACCGACAATGACCAATAAATCTGATTTCACGGCTCAATTACTCCCCAAGCATAACTGGAAGACTGATGTATAACAGTAAATCCTAATCTTGCAAATTCACCACTATTTTTTCGTTCTTTTAAGAGCACTCTCCTTCGTGCTACTCTCGTTGCATGTTCTACTGACTCTCTATCAACTGCTGATGGGTTTGCCAATGGTTTTAACATCTGCATTGCTTTGGAATGATAAACTGTCTTACGAAACATAGGATCAAAGACAACCACATCAAATGAATTACTTGCACATGTTCTCAAATAGGAACAGTAGTTGTCATTGATTACCTCAATTCTCCTCATTGCCTCATCAATAGCTGGACGACCGCTACAATAATGCTTCAATCCTTCCGAAACCATACATGCTAATACAGGTTCACTCTCTAAACCAACTACTCTCCCATTGATACCTGTAACAAAAGAGGCGACGATTGCATCTGCTCCCATACCTAGTGTGCAGTCGAGAACCTGATCACCTTCTGATAGGTTAGCAATACGCACCATAGCATCATTTTCGCCTTTTGTCCACTGTTTCAAACGAACAACTGATAAATTCGGATGAAAAAAAAAGGAGGGTTTGCCACTACTTTCATAACGTAATCCCTCTTTGGAAACAATTAATACGCCATCTAGTTGATATTGCTTATATAATTTGTCTAAACTCGCTTTATTTCGTTCCACATAAGGGACAGATAAAGCAATTGCAAGATTTGTTGCTTGTACTGTTTCTTTTGGAGAAGGATCATGCGAAGTAGTGACAACAAACATTTTACATCACCCGCTTAAACATTTTCTCGAGTTCATAAGTGGAAAAATGAACCAAGATAGGACGACCATGTGGACAAGTATAAGGGGTTTCGCATTTTTCTAATTGTGCTATCAATGCTTCCATCTCGTCCACTCGCAGATGGCGATTTGCTTTAATCGCAGCTTTACATGCCATAAGTTTTGCTGATGCGTCGCGTAACTCGGTTGTTTTTACTCTTCCATGTGATTGAAGCCATTCGATTATTTCGAATAATAATTGATTTACATCTACTTTTGGAAACCAATCAGGATAACTTCTGATTAAAAAAGTATTTCCTCCAAAAGGCTCTAATTCCAAACCCCATACTTTCAATGCTTCGATGTAATTTTCTAACAACAGCGCATCACTGGATGTGCACTCGATGGTCAATGGCACGAGTAGAGACTGGATATGATGCTCTTCTTTTGCCATTTTCTCAAGGAATTTTTCATAATAAATTCGTTCTTGTGCAGCGTGCTGATCAATTAAATAGAAACCATCATCTGATTGCGCAACTATATAGGTACCATGTACTTGAGAAAGCGGCAATAGGGATGGTAATGCTATTCGTTCTTTTCTCGCTTCTACTGAATCTATTTCCTCTGAAACTGTGTTGACTTCTTCTGTTTTCGTAATGGGTGCTTTCGTTTCTGGATCAATATGTTCTTTTTCCTTTATTATTGGATGTTTGAGAAGCGTTTCACGAATAACTGGCGGTTCTTTCCTCTCTTCTTTTTCAGGTGCATAAGGTTTTTGAGTCCAATCGAGTTTCTCTTGAATTGGCTTATGTGCAACAATATCTTGTCTTGGCTGCATTGCAACAGGAATCAATGTTTTTTTAAAAAAAGCAGAGGTAACTGCCTTCGTTAGGAGTTGTGCTAATTCTTTTTCTTTGCTGAGCCTCACTTCTAACTTAGCAGGATGTACATTCACATCAACCAATTTTGGGTCCATTTCAATTTGAATTACACCAACTGGATATCTTCCTACTGGTAACAGTGTTCCATAAGCGGAGAGAATGGTATTCGTCAATGGAATGCTTCGCACATACCTACCATTTAACAACAAAGTAATCGCTTTACGGCTGGCTCTTGTTAATTCAGGTTTTCCAATATAACCAGAAACAACAAAATCGCTGTCCTCCGCCTTTATAGCTACCATCTGGGACGCTACCTGTTTCCCATATAACGCGAGAATGGTATGAAGCAGTTTACCATCTCCATTGCTCCGAAATAACTCTCTATTTTGATGCGTTAAATGAAAAGCAATGGTTGGATGAGCGAGCGCAAGTCTCCCCACTACATCAGCAACATGACTAATCTCTGTGCTAATTGTCTTTAAATATTTAAGTCGTGCAGGTGTATTGTAAAACAAATCACGAACAATTACATCTGTTCCTCTCGTACGCGAAGTAGTTGTAGATTCTTTTTGCTCTCCACCCTCTACGACAATAGTTGTAGCCAGCTCTAAATCATCTGCTGCTGTTATCAATTCCACTCTGGATACAGAAGCGATACTTGGTAGTGCCTCTCCGCGAAAACCTAGCGTACGAATGGTAAATAAATCACGCTCTGTACTGATCTTACTAGTAGCATGTCTTTCAAAGGCCATTTTGGCATCTTCAAATATCATGCCAACTCCATTGTCTGATATTTGTATCGAAGTAATCCCACCTTCGATTAATTCGATATCGATTTTACTTGCATCTGCATCAATCGCATTTTCCACCAGTTCTTTTACAACAGAGGCAGGACGTTCGACTACCTCTCCAGCAGCAATCTGATTAGCGAGATGATCACTTAGGATTTGAATAGTAGCCATTATGAATCCTCCTACTTAGATTTTAGCTTTTGCTGAAGGTTTTGCAGAAATTGCAAAGATTCCATTGGTGTATGCGTTAATAAATCCCATGATCGAATTTCGTTCGCTACTTCTTCTTCCAATGGATTAACTTCCGGCATAAAAGAAAACAAATTCAACGGTTCTTCTTTGGCTGCAGCGATTTCTTGTGTTCTATCTTCTTCTAGATATGTTAAAATTTCTTTCGCTCTTTTGACAACTTCATTAGGTAACCCAGCTAATTCAGCTACGTGGATTCCATAACTTCGGTCTGCGCCACCTGCTACCATACGGTGTAAAAAAACAACTTTTCCATTTTTTTCGATACACTTGGCATGAATATTGCTTAACTTCGGGAGCTCTTCCTCTAACTTAGTCAATTCATGATAATGAGTGGAGAACAATGTTTTTGCTCCAACATGATGATGAACATATTCAACAATAGAATGAGCTAAAGCCATTCCATCATAGGTAGATGTACCGCGTCCTACTTCATCTAATAGAATCAGACTGTGGGGAGTAGCCTCACGTAATGCCTCACATGTTTCCATCATCTCTACCATAAATGTACTATGACCTTGGGCCAGATCATCGGATGCACCAATTCTCGTGAAAATACGATCGATAAGCCCTACTTCTGCCTTTTCTGCAGGAACAAAACAGCCTATCTGTGCCATAATCGCAATCAAAGCAACTTGCCGCATATATGTACTTTTCCCGGCCATATTCGGACCAGTGATCAATAACACTTGTCGCTGATCACAGTCTAGATGAATATCATTCGCGACATAATTTTCTCTTTGAGCAGCTTCTACTACAGGATGTCGGCCTTTTTGAACGTACAGACGATCACTTTTTGAAACTGTTGGGCGAACATATTGGTATCGAAGCGAAACAAGCGCAAAAGCATGAAGAACGTCTATTTCTGCTACATTTGTAGCTAAGCCTTGAAGTCTTCCAACTTCTTTTACAACCATCTCGCGAACTTGTTTTAATGTCTCTATCTCCAATTCTAGTGAGCGCTCATTTGCATGTAAGATTAGTTGTTCCTGCTCTTTTAACTCTGTCGTAATATACCTTTCTGCATTTGCCAAGGTCTGTTTACGGATATAGCCTTCTGTTGGTACTAAATGTAAATTTGACTTGGTGACTTCTAAATAATATCCAAAGACTCGATTATACCCTATCTTTAGTGACTTGATGCCTGTTCTTTTTCTCTCTTGTTCTTCCAGTTTGGCGATCCATCCTTTGCCATTGCGTTGAATATCCCGCAATTCATCCAGCTCTTTATGAAAACCTTCGCGAATAATTCCGCCTTCTTTTAATGCTATCGGTGGATCATCGACAATAGCATGCTCAATCAGAGACTGTACTTCCTGACAAGTATCTAATTCGTCAGCCAATCTTTTTAAAATAGGAGACTGAAAAGATGCTAGCTTTTCTTTCAGACTCGGTATTTCTTCTAATGATTTTCTCAGTTGATACAGATCACGTGGCGATGCTGATCCAAATGAGATTCTAGCCGCCAATCTCTCTAAATCATATACACGTTTTAAATGATCTGTTATCTCTTCTAATAGAATTAGCTCCGCTAGAAATTCCGAAACAATATCTTGACGGTTTTGAATTTGCTCCAGCACAAGTAACGGCTTGTCCAACCATTGTTTTAACATTCGACTACCCATTGCGGTAGAAGTATGGTCCAAATGGGATAGCAAAGAACCGGTTCGTTTTTCATTTTGCAACGAACGGGTAAGCTCCAGATTTCTTCTTGCTACTTCATCTAACAGCATATAAGAATTAGCATAGTATTTTCTCAACCGTTTAAAATGTCCAAGCGATCTTTTTTGTGTCTGCAAAAGATACTGATAAATATATTGCAAAGTATGTAATAAAACATCAGATGTACACACGTCATATAGATCTGGAAATTGTTTATGCAGATCAGAGTAATCACTTACTTGGTCATATACAAACTCTGTCACTATAATACCTAACCGTTTGCATTCATTTTCTAATCTTGAATTTATCAAAGAGCTAGGTGTTACCAATTCCTTAGGTTCGAATGTTGCGATTTCATCCAGTACATAGGAGAGGGAACGATCTATGTCGCTGACAAAACATTCCCCAGTTGATAAATCTACTGCAGCAATTCCATAATGGTTTTTCTCACCCAACAAGGCCACTAAGAAATGATTTTCTGTAGCAGAAAGCATATTCTCTTCAATAACCGTACCAGGAGTGATTACCCGGACTACCTCTCGTTTCACAACACCTTTTGCTTGTTTTGGATTTTCTACTTGCTCACAAATAGCAACTCGGTGACCCATCGAAACAAGTTTTTCTATGTATGCGGCAGCTGAATGATACGGTACTCCACACATCGGGATTTTTTCATTTGTCCCACCGTCTCGAGCTGTTAATGTAATTTCCAATAACTTGGAAGCTTTTTCAGCATCTTCAAAAAATAATTCATAAAAATCGCCTAAGCGAAAAAATAAAAAGGCATCTTTGTTTTCTTCTTTTATCGAAAGATACTGTTGAATCATGGGTGTGTATCCAATCAATCGTGTTTCCTCCAAAAAACCAAATTTCTCTCTAGTGTACCATAAAAAAAGTAACTGGTTTGCTCAAATTATGCATGATTGAATAGGAGCGTTTAGAAGGTGTTAAATACATAATAGAGGTTATATCACTTGTTGTTCCAATCTCTCTCAGGATGATAATACCCTTCTCTAATCATTTGGAACAAAGTTGACAACTCCACACGGCTAAAGCCGTGGGATTCTTGGGTAATCCTCGGTAGTCCAAGGAAGTTTACCAAGCTTAGACCGTGAGCCCCACGGCAAGTAATCTTCTACCTTCTTTTACTATGTTTTTGGCTGCATGGATGTCTCGATCATGGGGAACACCACATTCTGGGCATGTCCATTCTCGTAACTGGAGTTGCTTCACTTCTTTGTTTTTATAGCCGCAACTCGAACAAAGCTGACTGGACGGGAATGATTTTCCCACTTTCACCAACTTCCTTCCGTATTCTTTCGCTTTGTATTCTAACATCGTAACAAACTCCGACCACGAAGCATCCGTGATCGATTTCGACAGCTTCTGATTCTTCACCATGTTTTTTACTTGCAGCGTTTCGATGCTGATGACTTGGTTTTCGTTCACCAGTTTTGTCGATAGTTTATGTAAAAAATCATGACGGGCATGGGTAATTTTTTCATGGATGCGAGCAACTTGGATACGTGCTTTGTGCCAGTTGGACCCCCTGCACTCCAAGGTGAAACAGATTTCATCGATCACGTCCAGAAGTTGTTTGAGTCCATCAACACTTGCAATAACCAAGTTGCTCGTCTCCTCCTCAGGGCTCTTCGTAATCACTTCGATGCAGATGTCATCCTCAAATCCAAATTTGACAAACGCTATCAGGGTGAGCAATCTGCTGATAAAGAGAAGCGGCTGGCTGAAGCGGTCTTTCGATGGGTACATCTGTGGATCGGATACGTCTCTTGGACTCTGCAAAATACTTCGAACGTCGGGCCATGGAACTTTCAAACTGAATCGTGAGGTTTGGAAAAACGGGACGATTCACTCGACAAGAGTAAATCGTCCCGCCATCGTTTAAGCCATATTGAGTTAAGTATTCGTTTTTTATATTCAGTTTGAAAATCCATATGAATTCACATAATGATAAAACAAGCGTACCAATCCTTGAAACCTTCTATTTATCTTCTTTTTTCATAATAGAAAACAAATAAGCCATATAAAATATCCTCCTCTCTGATGAGAACCATTTGACTCTCACCAATGCCCACTATTATTTAATGAACATTTCAAATTTTACATTGACCTTTCATTTTCAAATGATATAGTTAAATAATTAAGAAAAACTTAGAGAGGAGACTTGGTCTTATGCAAGAAGAAACACTGTGGGTAGGAACCAGTTCTCATGTATCTAAGCTGGGGACATATTTGTTATGTTTGTTGTTCTGTTGGTTAGTTGTGCCTATCTTTATTGGAATCTGGACCGCATTGAAACTAAAATCAATTCGATATCAGTTAACAACGGAAAGACTCCAAATTACAGAAGGAATTTTTTCCAAACGAACAGAGCAAATCGAACTATATAGAGTAAAAGATTTAACCTTAGAATATCCGTTTATCTATCGGATTTTTTCTAAAGGAAACATACTTTTCTTCACATCGGATCACACTCTTCAAAACTTTAGCTTAGAGGCTATTTCTAATGCTGATAGAGTTATGGATGTTGTACGTGAACATGTGGAACTTTGTCGAGAACGAAAACGAGTACGAGAAATCGATATTGAGTCACTTTAAAAATTGATAACGATAAGCTTGTTAGAAAATTAATTTATAGCAAAATATTTGAGCAGAATAAACCCAGTAGTATGTCAAACCGTTAGAACTTACGATATCGATAGTTCGGATCCACCTCCCCATTACTGGGCAAACACTAAGAAAAGCCACTCAAATGAGTGGTTAAAAATTTATCTTTCACAAGCAATTTGATTTTATCGCGATTTCGATTCTTATTTATTATCCGAACTAAGAACTGCTCCAAAGAGAAATTACCATAATCCAAAAAAGCACGATTCGCTTTCCTAAACAATTAAAAAAGTAAAAAGGCAAACTTCCTTGATATACACCAAGGAAGTTTGTTATCTTCTTTCTCGAAATGGGGGAAGCCTCCATGCTTTACGAAAATCCCGTGTTTCATCCCATTTTTTACCACTTTGTAAGAAGTCAAAATAAGGTTCTAAATATTTTTCATATTGCCCATAACTATCTAAGTCTTTCAATTCCTGACATAGTAAGGAACTCCAAAAACGAAAAGCTTCTTTATCACCTTTGTAATATGCTATTTGCAGATCAGGATTACTGAGCGGATTTAATGTTAATTCTTGATAATGTAAAACGATCAGTTTTGCTACAGCCAATACTCCTTTGGTAAGGGTTGGAGATACCAACCAACTTGGTGGTGTGCGATATTCAAAACCACCATGATTTTTCAACCGAAAATCTCCTAAATATCCATATTTTGGCCTTCTTCGAATTCCTTTTGTATCCTCTGCAATCATCAAAGGAATCGTGAGGTAATTATCGAGGGCACGAAGCATTTCAAAATTAGGTTCTATTCCACTAAAATGAATATGACCACCAATTGGATAGCCAGTGAAAGGCATTGCACCTGCTAACCAACTGCATGGTACATGGGCAACTTTTCTGGCTGCATAGTTGAGACAATGATAAATCCGTTCCACTAGCACTCGAGGATCAGATGTTGGTTCCGGTCTAACCTCAACTAATGGTTTATGAGACCGATTTTGACCAAGCCAGATTGCGTCGCATCCTACCTTTCCACGAAGTGGGAAATACTTGGATGCTAATAGTAAGTTCCCTTTATTTGAACGCATTACAAACTCTGGATCAGCACCAATTAACAGTTTTTCTGCGGGAACTTTTAATTCCAATTGATCTTTGAATTGTTTGTATGCATTTTGATACCCTTCTGTCATCATCTGGTTTAACTTTGGAGTTGGATTCACTCTTCTAATCACAATATTTTTCCCTGATACTACTCCACAAATAACAACCGCAAAATCCAATCCTAAGGCATATACAGCACGAATAGCCATTTCTTGAACATTTTGCACTTCTTTTGTTTTTTCCTGAGTAGATACACGCTGATAAGAGATATTACTAGCTTTTTTTTGAAGCCATTGTCCTTGGGTTTTGGAACGATACAAGAACAAAACTTTGGTTTGATATACATACACAATGTACTGCCTAATAACAAAACTCTTCTCTTGAACACTTATTCCATGTGCACGTAATATCCGTCTTTTTGTTGCTTCCTCAGCAATTCTTTTTAATTGCTGTTCATCGTTTAATATATGTTGATTGTTAATATAGATGGAAGGCTGCAGTCTGCCTTCTTCATCTACCATTGATATTCCCTGTGATACTGCCTCAGTTTCTGTCCGCAGGGTAACGGCTCTCATAACCTTCCCCCCTCTTTGCCACTACCCATATCTTATGTAGATCTATGTTGTTGGGTTATTCAAAATAAAAGAAAAAGAAGGCTTATTCTTCCGCCTTCTCTAATCCCTAAATGAACACATCTGAGAATTAATCTTCTAAATCATCAATAATTAAATCAGGGTCTAACTCTTCAAATCCATCCTCTTCATTTTGGGATTGAAAAACAAAATCTTTATCATCCGTTTCCGCAAACTCAGCTGGATAACATGCTACGGTAACTTTGGTTTCTCCAACCAGTTCTACTACAAATTCTTTCTCCACTCTTATGATAACTGCATCTTGATTGGATGATATGGATGCTTCTACACAATTAGGGGATTGTGTAGCTGCTGCACTGACAGAGACGCTCAGCTCCTTTGTATGTGGGTCAAAGTAACTCAGTGGCACTTGATCTACATAACGTACTGTTTCTTTCATCACATCTGTTTTTGTATTTCCTTTGGTCGAGTACCATATGTTAATATCATAGCTACCTTGTACTTCGACCGCTTCCCCAACTTTTGCGGATTCAAACTGATGATTGATAACCCATGCCCCCAAGACATTGTGTACATGTTCAGGCGTTTCTACAGTGTGGGTTACATGTGAAAATTTACGCCCCTTCCCACATACTGCTTTTGTTATTATCTGACGATATTCCATTGCTCTATCTGTGTTTGGCACCTAAATTCCCTCCTCCAACGGTCGTTCAAAACCAGTGTATGCAGGGCATCTGCCTCGGGTGATAAAAACCCAATGACTTTTTTTAAAGCCGTACAAAATGATTTTGATCTTTTCTAATGTTTTACGCAAAAGAAATGAAAAGATGATAAAAATAAATAAATTATCATATTTAGGAAACAAAAAAAGGCAGGAGATTTCCTACCTTTTTCATCAACCTGTTTTTTTGTGCTTGTTTCCACACCCACATGCTCCGCCACTACCACAACCAGTGGCAACAATACCACCAGTTTCTACATCTAATTTTTTAGAGACGGTTTGAGCAATAACTCCTTGAATCAACTGCAACATATCATTCATTTCCACTTGTCGTTGTTGATATTCCATCACGATTGGTAAATGATCCAATTTATAATTTAATTGATCCAATTCTTTTTCCAATTGTTTCGTATACACTTCTTTGTGAAAATGTTTTGCATGCACTAATTCTTTTTGTTTCTTTTTTATTGTCTCAATAAGTTCTTGTACTGACTTACTTTGATTTACTTGCTGTTCCGCTAAATGAAACCGCTCCACTTCAAAGCTGCTTCGCACTTTATCAGCAAAATCAGAAGCTAGTTGTAAAACTTGATTTCCCAACATGTTATCACCATCCTAAGCTACTGGAGATTTTGAAATTTCTTCCATCCATTTGCCCTTTAATGTCCATGTTTGTGCTTTTTCAATGGATACATAAACCATTTTTCCAATTAAATGCTTCGGTCCTACAAAATTGACAAGTTTATTTGTACGGGTTCTACCTGAAAGCACATCAGGATTTTTTTTGCTTTCTCCTTCTACTAACACTTCTACTACTTGTCCTTCTAATACAGCATTTTTCTTTTTGCTGATTTCATTCAACACATCATTTAACTCTGCTAGTCGACGTTTTTTCACTTCCATAGAAACATTGTCTTTCATTTTTGCTGCAGGTGTTCCCTCTCTAGGTGAATAAATGAAGGTAAAAGCCATATCATATTCTACTTCTTTCACTAATGAGATCGTTTCAGCAAATTGTTCTTCTGTTTCACCAGGGAATCCTACAATAATATCGGTAGTCAGTACCACATCTGGAATTGCTTTTTTCAATTTTGCAACTAAATCGAGATAACGTTTGCGATCATATTTTCTTGCCATCAATTTTAACACTTCACTGCTGCCCGATTGAACAGGTAAATGAATATGCTCGACTAAATTGCCTTTTTTGGCTAAAACTTCAATTAAATGATCATCAAAATCTTTTGGGTGGCTGGTTGTAAATCGAACCCTAGGAATACCGATTTTCTGAACATCATCCATCAAATCTCCGAATAAGTAATGGATATCGTCAAAATCTTTTCCATATGCATTTACATTTTGTCCAAGTAGTGTAATTTCTTGATATCCTTGGCGAGCGAGATCACGAACTTCATTTAATACATCCTCTGGTCGGCGGCTGCGCTCTTTTCCACGGGTGTAAGGTACAATACAATACGTACAAAACTTATCGCATCCATACATAATATTAACCCAAGCTCGAAGACCGTCTGCTCTCACTTTGGGCATATTCTCTACTACGTCACCTTCTTTGGACCATACTTCCACAACCATCTCTTTGGACATCAGTGCATTGAACAATAAATGTGGCAACCGGTGGATATTATGTGTTCCAAAAATCAAATCTACATGCTGATGCTTTTGCAAAATACGAGAAACAACAGATTCCTCTTGTGACATACAACCGCAAACACCTAAAATAAGATCTGGTTTTTGCGTCTTTAGCGCTTTTAGCTTTCCAATGTGGCCAAATACCTTGTCTTCTGCATTTTCTCGAATTGCACAAGTATTTAATAAAATAATATCTGCATCTTCATGTGTCTCTGTACGGGAATAAGCCATCTGTTCTAAAATTCCTGCAATGGTCTCACTATCATGAACATTCATTTGACAGCCATATGTTTCAATCAAATACTTTTTATCTGTTCCAACATTCTGCATTTCTTCGGGAATTTCGTCAAATTGTAAAACTTGAATTTCTTCTTTCCCACGCTTCTTTGCTTCTCTTAGATCAGGAGCAACAAAGTATTTGCTATAATCTTTACTCATCTTTTCACCCTCTCTCATCAAAATATCTATAAATGAGTAGTTATCTGCATTGTAACTTGAACATTATATCGAAAATAGGCAGTTTCATCAAATAATTTGCATCGCAAACCTGTTTACAATAAAATAAATCAGACAACCGCCAGATTCTTTCTTCGAAAAAAACTGGCGGTTGATTAGTCTGCTCTACTGATAGTCAGGATAAGGATCGAGAAGTGCTTTTGCCGTTTCCTTAAAGGAAGGACGGTTTAGAAATGGTCTGATCTGCTTGGAGACATTTGCTACAAGTGTGTGCACGGACTGCTTTTCCCATTTGACGCCAACCTTTTTCGCAAATTTCTCCAAGGCCTGCTCCTGTACAAACAGCTGAATTTGACAAATACCGAGATGGAGCGCCAGCAGTGCTGCTCCCAACTTCAGCTTTTCCAAATCTGTCAGTACACGGAACTCATCAAACGCAATCAAGTATTCTTGCCAGTTGAAGTTCTGGTGAACCTCATTGGTACAAGTCTTCCTATGCTTCTCAATAGCATCGATGAATTTTTCAAGCAGTTCTTCTGATTCTGCCGAGTCTGCTGCATAAGCCTCCTTCATCTGATTCAGATGGGTTTGAAATTCAAGAAAACGCCAAGAAGCAGACACTCCCCGATCAGCGAAAAACAGACCATCGAGCTTCTTAATAATCCGCTCATGATCGTTCACAAATCCCCCTCGTATATAGAGCATACTTTTTCTCATCATACCACATCTAATTTTTCTTACATTCTTTTTCTTGATCCTGATATGTAATTCAACGAATGCATCTGATACCATAAGAAATAATATGCTTAACGACACAAAAAGGAAGGTTTATTATGATCGATCAATCAAAGATTGGATGGAACCTTAACAACAGTTATACTCAGTTGCCAAATTCCTTCTTTACCGAAGTGCATCCTACTCCTGTAAAAAATCCAGAGTTAGTTCTGTGGAATGAGTCACTAGCGGCGAATTTGGGGTTACATGCTATTGCATTAAATAAAAATGAAAGAGCACAAATTTTTTCAGGAAATCACCTTCCTGAAAATGCTAAGCCAATTGCACAAAGCTATGCTGGTCATCAATTTGGTCACTTTACCATGCTTGGTGATGGAAGAGCGATTCTAATTGGAGAACAAATTACTCCAACAGGGAAAAAATATGATATTCAGCTGAAAGGAGCAGGAAAAACTCCCTATTCGCGAGGTGGAGACGGCAGAGCGGCTCTGGGTCCAATGCTTCGTGAATTTATTATCAGTGAAGCAATGCATGCACTTGGCATCCCAACCACTCGCAGCTTAGCAGTATCCACTACAGGCGAAATGGTGATACGGGAGACTGAACTTCCTGGGGCTGTATTAACACGTGTAGCTTCTAGTCATCTACGAGTCGGAACATTTCAATTTGCAGCTAACTGGTGTTCCAAAGATGAACTTCAAACGTTGGCTGATTATGCAATTCAAAGGCATTATCCTGATATCGCTGATAAAAACAATCGTTACCTTTCTTTTCTGCAAAAAGTCTGTGAAAATCAAGCAATACTTATTGCTCAATGGCAACTTATTGGTTTTGTTCATGGTGTAATGAATACCGACAACATGACAATCAGTGGAGAAACCATCGATTACGGACCTTGTGCTTTTCTTGACAACTATGATCCCGATACCGTATTTAGTTCTATTGACTATCAAGGAAGATATGCCTATAAAAATCAACCTTCGATCGCCGCGTGGAATCTTGCTCGATTTGCAGAAACAATTTTGCCATTATTAGATGAAAATCAAGAAAAAGCAATTGAAATCGCGCAACAAGTGATTTCTGATTTCCCAAAGTTATACTATTGTTACTGGTTGATAGGAATGAGAAAAAAACTTGGTATATTTACTGCAGAGGAAAAAGATATCTCTATAATTGAAAAACTTCTCCAAATGATGAAAAAATATAATGCAGACTATACCAATACATTCCGTTCCCTAACACTAGATTGCATGAATGATCAAAAAATATTTCAAACGGAAGAATTTGCAACATGGCATAAGCAATGGGAAAATCGGCTAAAAAACCAAGATGAATCAAAAAATGATTCCCATCAATTGATGAAAAACAATAATGCAGCTATTATCCCACGAAACCATCGTGTCGAGGAAGCACTAGAAGCAGCAGGTAATAATAACGATTACAATGTTTTCAATAACCTTCTTCGTGTACTGAAAAATCCGTATGCTTACTCAGCAGAACAAGAAGAATATGCAAAAACATCCGATAACACTGCACGATATGTAACCTTTTGCGGTACGTAAACTCACCCCAAAAAATAGTGTAATTAGAAAATAACTGGCAGTTTCTTTATTGTCACATATATCCAATGAATGGAAAAAGACAGAAGGAATCTGTCTTTTTTTGTTTCATAACATTATTTATTTACAACAAAGGATTCTCCAAATTTTAGATAACGATTTCCTGCTGATCTACCTACAGGCTGTAAATTTTCAGACAAAATATATTTTTTTTCATCATCATATACCTCTTCACTGAAATGATAACAGACCACTCTGACAAGCAGGAAATCCATTACATTTTCCCCATGATCGTTTTTTATTGGTATATGTTGTTCGAGTCTACATTCAAAACGAACACGTGACTCTTTAATACCAGGTACAGAAACAATGTCACTTTGAACCACAGAGAAATTTGTCAAATCCAGTTCACTTTTACCTGGATGAAGAAAAACACTAGTTTTATTTATCTCGTCTATGATTGATTCATCACAAATGTGAACGACCAGTTCCTTATTTTCAATAATATTTCGAGCTGTATCTTTCATTTGACCATTCTCATTGTATCCAATCGAAAGCGAAAGCAAAGGTGGATCAGAAGAAACCGCATTAAAATAACTAAAAGGAGCTGCATTAATAACTCCATTAATGGTTGATAGTGTTGTAACAAAGGCAATGGGACGAGGGATGATTGAACCACTCATCAACTTATAATTTTCTTGAACAGAAATATCATTTGGATAAATTTTATACATACTTCCACCTACCTTAAGTGCATTCTTGAAACAAATAATTACCACACTTTCCTAAGATCAAAAATTTCATTTCTCCAAAGATTATTGTAACAAGGATTAACTACTTGCACTACTATTAAAAATCATTCCACGTGGATGATTCTTTTTATTAAATAAATTATAATAAAATTGTCAATATTCACTCCTAGAGGAGAGCTATGATCAAGGTTGCAGAAATTCAGAAGTTGCAGGCAAAACTTAAAAAGAATCAGCATAAAAGTATAGACGTTGATACAGTAATCTCGATTATCGATTACATGGAGAGTATCGCAAAACAAATAAACAGCGGAATTGTACGGCTACTGGAAGAGAAAGCGAAACTAAAAAAAGAAAAGACAAAAAACATTGCACTGCATGAAACCATGGTGTTGATCTATCTTCATCTCTATTTTACCGCTGATGATATGGATTACGTCGACACTCCTAAAATTATACTTGAGATGAGAGCACTCAAAAGGGAAGACAAAAATAAGCCTGTTAGCTGCTTTGTAGGTTATGTCATTACTTCTTATCTGCTAGAACTTGCGAAAAAGATCAACTCGTAAGCTTTAGATCGAAAAAATACGAGGTAACCTAGGTTACCTCGTACTCCCCTTACTCTAATATTTCCACATAACCTTGTGTACCGTCTACTCTAATCAGTTGCCCATTTTCTATTTTCTGTAATGCATCCGTAACTCCTACAACCGCTGGGATGCCATATTCTCGAGCAACAACTGAGCCATGGGTCATTAACCCACCGACCTCCGTTACTAAGGCAATTGCAGATTGAAACAGGGGTGTCCATCCTGGATCAGTAAAAGGAGCAACAAGTATTTCCCCTTCATGCAACTCGGCTTGCTCTGGTGATCGAACAATCCGAGCTTTGCCTTCTACTATTCCTGCAGATACACCTGTACCTGTCAGAGCATTTTTCGGGAAATCTCCTTCTTTTTTTATAGGAGTCACCGCTTCTCCTTCACTGGTAAACACGCGAGGCGGTGCAAGTTTTTGCTGTTGAATAAACTCTTGTTTGCGAAAAACAATCATTTGATGAAGCTCATTTATTTTTTCGCCATTTGCTAACTGAATAATCTCTTGTAACGATAAATAATATACATCTTCGTGATGAATAATTATTTTTTGTTCAACTAAAATCTCTGTTTGTTGCATAATTTCTATTTTACATAAGTCTAGAATGGAAATAAGAAAATATTTATGATGTTCTCTGAGCGCTCCTAGATTCCGATAAAGTTTAATTAGTCGCTTCATAACTTTGTATCGAATTGGATGTTTGCGTAACTGATTTAAAATGACTTCTTCTGTTTTTTGGGCCTCTTGTTCTCCTAGAAGGAATTTCCTGCGATGTTCCCCTTTCTTTACACTTCGCATATGTCCGAGTATTGCTGGTACTAATAGAGTCGGTTTTTCTCGCCATCTTGGTTTGGTAATATCAATTTCACCAGGACATCTCCTTCCGAATCGCTTCAAAAACAAATCAAAAGATCGGTGAAATTCCAATCCCTTATCCACTTCATCCAATTTTTTAAAGAAAGTAGTATCCTCTGCTTCTTCTAGATATTTCACTACTTCCGGCATGGATCGAAGCTCATCTGCTAAATCACCAATTTCTAAACCCATTTCACTCGATATGTTTCCTTTGTATGACTGACTCAATTTTTGAAAAGCGTTCTCATCATTTACCCATAATCGCAAATATTTTTTCAGTTGATTAGCTGTTAATAGAAATGGAGCAATAAAAGGAAAGAGATTTTGAAAAATAGTTAACAAAGAAGTAGACAGCATTTCTTGCATTTTCTGCAGCTTTTCTACTCCTTGTAATGGAGCTAGACTATTTCTCCATATCGCAAGTTGTTCATTCATGTACGTCTCGACTTTTTCTTTTGCAAATTCAGGATTGTTCCAAAAAAGGTTTCCAACGACCTTCGTTAAAACCGGAGAAATATTTTTTCTCACTGATCTGCCAAGACCGGGTTTCGGAGGAATAGCTACAAATGAAGGTCGCTTGATTACTTCTTGCAAAGAAACAGCCATAGAATGATCCATATTTGTTAAAATTTTAGGAATCATCTTTCGAGCTAGAGGATACCGCAACAAATCGGATGGATTAACAAACAGCCTTCCTCCTGCAGGAAAAATGTAGCTGCTGACAGTACTCCCATCTTCTTTTCCAAAGGGAAAAATAGTTTGGAAAATGGATTGCCCCAATGGCTTTATCGGTTCCGTCATCATCTGGATATGGCCAAATGAAAGAAAGACTTGTAATGGTTTAGATCTCATAGGAGGTATTGGATAAAGCGAAGTGATAGGTCTACTCTGTACAACAAAAATTTCATCGTTTTCGATACAAAATTCAATATCTTGTGGTGAACCAAAATACTTCTCGATTCGTTTTCCCAGTGCTGCCAGTTCAATAATTTTTTGATCGGAGAGTACCTGTTTATCTTGAATGTCATTTGGGACCGAAAAAATTTTGGTCCCTCCTTTTTGTAAACTTTTGATCATGACTTTTTTGGAAGAAATTTTTTTACTAATGATTTCTTCCTGTTTCACTTGGTATAAATCAGCAGTAACTAAGCCAGAAACCAGTGCTTCCCCTAATCCGTAGCTAGCATCGATCGAAGAAACAAAGCGATTTCCATTTACAGGGTCAGCAGTAAATAAAATTCCTGAAATTTCAGGTTGAATCATCCTTTGTACAACAACAGACAAAAATACCTCTCGGTGATCAAACCCATTCTTCGTTCGATAAGCAATTGCTCTATCTGTAAACAACGAAGCCCAGCATTTGCGAACTGCCTGCAATAAAGCAGTATTTCCTTTTATATTCAAATAGGTATCCTGCTGACCAGCAAAAGAGGCTGTTGGTAAATCTTCAGCAGTTGCGCTCGATCGAACTGCATAAGAAAAACTTTCTCCAATCGTTCTCCATGCAGTTATTATTTCTTGTTCTAATTGGGGTGGGATTGGCAAGTTCTCGATATACATACGAATTTGCTGCCCTAATTCCTTCAACTGATTCAGGTTATTGAGATTTACTTTGGAACATTTATCTAACCAATTCGCCATCTCATCGGAATCGATCACTGCACGGTATGCTGATGTAGTAATACAAAAACCCGGCGGTACAGGAAACCCAGCAGTTTTTAATATACCTAGGTTTGCTCCCTTACCGCCAACATCTTTAAGACTATCTTTATGAATATCTGAAAAAAACAGGACGTTATTCATTCGACTTCCTCCTGTTACAACTAATAAATGATTTATCTTTACTCTAATCGATTTCACTAAATATGTAAAGTGAGTACTCACTTTTTTATTCTCTTCCTTTTTTCTATATCATTTCGTTTTAAATAGGCTATAATTTAGATAAATTTATATTCTATGTAAATAGAAGGGATAATATGACAGAAAAACATACGAACAAAAAGTGGAATCTTGCTAACCTTCAAATGCATGATTTACAACAAATCATTGCTTATCTCAGACAAGAAGGACTGCTTACATCGGTTAAAACTCCTGTGAATCGTATTCATGAAATGGCTGGGATTGCCAAAAGGCTGGAAGGTGGAAATGCGCTTTTCTTTGAACATGTCACTCCCCATTTGGCTCCTATTTTTACAGGTCTATATTGGAACCGAGATGTGCTAGCACGACTATTTCAAGTAAAACCGGAACGCTTACCTTTCGTAATGGCAGATGCAATTAAAAACTGGCAAGAAAATCCGATAGCCCCTGTAATCAACGTTTCCGGACCGGCAAACGAAATTATCCATAAAAATGAACCCGATCTTTTGCAGCATATTCCTATCCCTACACAGGGGCTGAATGAAGGAGGCCCTTACCTCACTTCAAGTATTGTTATAGCAAAAGATCCAGAGACAGGTGTTCGAAATACTTCTATCCATCGTTTTATGGTGTCTGGTCCAAATCGATTAACCATGCAGTTAGATATGGGAAGACATTTGCGGAATTATTATGAACGTGCAGAAAAAATGGGACAACCATTAGAAATTACAATCAATAATGGAGTTAGTCCAGCCGTGCATATTGCAGCAGTAACACCAAGTAGTGCCGCACAAATAGAAGAAGACGAATTAGGAATTGCCAGTACGATTTTAGGTAAACCTCTTTCTTTATTGCGATCACAAACCGTCGAAGTAGAAGGAATAACAGATGGACAATATGTTATTGAAGGAGAAATTTTACCTGAAGTCCGAGAATCAGAGGGTCCTGCTGCTGAAGTAACGGATTACTATGCCAAACAAGATAATCGTTGGGTCGTGCATGTAAAAGCTGTCACCCGCAGAGAAAAACCGATATACCATACCATCATCCCTGGAAGAGAAGTGTACAATGCAGTTGGATTAATGGCAGAAGCTAGTATTTTTCATCAAGTATCTCGACTTGTTCCCGATGTCACAGGTGTATTCCTATCTTATGGTGGATGCGGATTTTATCATGCTGTTGTACAAATAAACAAAAAAGCGGAAGGCGTGCAAAAAAACGCGATTCTTGCCACCTTTGCTTCTTTTTCATCCCTCAGGCGAGTAACAGTTGTGGATGAAGATGTTAACATTTATGATCCTATCGATGTAGAATGGGCGGTTGCAACTAGGCATGATCCAGTGAAGGACGTGATTATCATTCCTGATGCCATCGGTCATGAACTCAACCCGATGACCCAAAGCGGGACGGTGAATAAAATTGGTGTAGATGCAACAGCACCATATCCCCGTCCTCAACGCTTTAAACGCATCAGTTTGCAAAAAGTCGATCTAAGTAAATATGATTTTTCTTAACAGGAATTAGATTTATGATATTAAACTGTAGAAAAAGTCAAAAAGACATTTACTCTTTTTTTATTGAACAAAAAACTTGTCGATTACGTCGTTATTTGTTCTGTATAAATAAATTTGCTATAAATGAATTAGCATTATTAATTAGAAAAATAACTTACTCTCACTAGAAAACATATACGATTCTCTGATAATATAATTTTGAAGCGATTCATTCGACTAAGGAGTTCCTTCGTGGACATCAACAAGAAGACAAACCCGGTTACGGTCACTATTACATCTGTTGACTGGAATACTTGGAAGAACGACAAGACCAAGTGGAACAAGGATGATGAAATGACCGATACTAAGGTGCAGGCACCCGATGGGTCTTGGCTCTGGTGTAACTTTAACAAGGACGGCAGCCTCGTCATCACGTGTCGGCGCGGTGGTAATGTAAATCGCCACTATGACATCGTTCCTAAGGGTGATGAGAAGGTTGTTGCCAATGTAAAGTTTGTTAATCAGCGAAGTTGATCTCTAGACAATAGTTAATAACAATTAATTCTATGAATCACTAAGTTTTTCTTGATGAAAAACTTCTATCGCCTGAGTCTACCTTAGACTCAGGCGATCTGTTTCTATTGGTTTTACCAATGTGGATTCAGCAGAGCTGAATAGAAGTTAAACTCCTGTTTTTATTATTCATTGCAAAAATCAAATTTTGACCCAATGGTCAAAATTTGAGATAAGATAAACTTACAACCCTTTGACCATGTGGTCGATCATGTGCATTAGAAAAAAAGGAGAAACCAAAATGAAACAAATCACGAGTAATGATTTTATTTCACCTGAAAAAATGAAAGATTTTTTTCTTTCTACCATCAAATGCAAGATCACTCCGAACCAATTATCCAAATAGAAGATTTTTTTGGTTTGGGTCCATCTTGGCTTGTATATCAACATGAGGATATTACTTCTATCTTAAAAGATAATCGATTTGTAAAAGATATGCGCAAATTTGCTCCTGTACAGAAAACGGAAAATTCGAGTAGTTCAGCATCAAAGATAGTGGAATGACTAAAAAATATGCCAAATATGCTTAACGTTGATCCTCCTGATCATACTCGTTTACGTCGACTAGTCTCCAAAGCTTTCACCCCTAAAATGATTGAAGAATTGCGACCACGTATCCAACAGATTGCTGACGAACTACTGGATAAAGTGAAGAACAAAGGCCAGATGGATCTTATTGCTGACTTTGCTTTCCCATTGCCTATTCTTGTAATTTCCGAGATGCATGGGGTTCCTACAAAAGATCGTTATAAGTTTCGAGAGTGGACCTATACCCTGTCTCAAGCAGCTTCAAAACCAGATCAGACAGGTCGTTTCCGATACTCTTGAACAATACATCCAGTACATTAAACAATTAATAGCCCACAAACGGGAAAATCCTAGTGATGATGTAACAAGCTGTTTAGTCCAAGCTTATGATGCTGGAGATAAACGAAGCGAACAGGAACTGATTTCCACCATTTGGGTACTTATTACTGCAGGCCACGAGACAACAGTAAATCTAATTGCAAACGGAACACTATCTTTGTTACAAAATCCAAATCAACGGAAGTTACTTTAGAAAAAACCTTTGTTGTTGCCATCAGCAATCGAAGAGCTGTTGCGTTTTTGAAGTCCAGTGATGTTGATGAGTAGAATTGCTGGAGAAGATCTCGAATTTTTAGAAAAAAAGATTCGAAAAGGAGAAAATATTGTGATGTCCATTGCTGCAGCCAACCTAGACTCTAGAAAATTTCTAATCCTGAGCAATTAGATATCACACGAACAGAAAAGGATTCCCTTGCCTTTGGTAATGGAATTCACCACTGCTTAGGAGCCCTACTTGCCTTTTTGGAAGGGCAAATTGCATTTGGCACACTTTGTTAAACCGCTTACCTTATTTACAACTGGCTATCGAATTCGAAAAATTGACGTACAACTATAGTACTTTGCGTTCACTTGTTAGTTTGCCAGTATGATTTTAAAAAAATAAAATATATCTTTCGGATGCAAATGGATTCATTCCTCTTGCCATCACAATTCTAGCATCCACCTTATTACATCTTGAAATAGAGTTGTATTTAATGATGTAATCATAAACGGTCTGTTTTTTTAAGATAGATAAATGATTACAATTGAGGGCTTTGTCAATGGAAAAAGAAACAAATTGTTGTTACAATACAGGATAATATCATGAATAAGGAAAGAGACTGTTTAGCTATGAAACTATATTTTTTAGGAACAAGTGCTGGTGTCCCTTCCACCATTCGAAACGTATCATCTTTGGCACTAATCTTACCTGAGTATCATGGTGATATTTGGCTATTTGATTGTGGTGAAGGAACTCAACATCAAATTATGAAATCTCCCATTAAACTGAGTAAAATTAGCCGGATTTTCATCACGCATTTACATGGTGACCATATTTATGGATTACCTGGTTTACTTAGTACACGTTCTTTTCAAACAGATTCGCCCATCACCATATACGGGCCAAAAGGGATAGAAGAATTTGTACAAACTACCCTTGCCATCAGTGAAACACATGTCAGCCATCGTATTAATTATATAGGAATAGAAGACGGTATGACATTAAACGAAAACCATTTTACTATCCACATAAAAATACTCGAACATCGAATTGATTGTTTTGGATATCGTATCGAAGAAAGTGAAAAACCTGGAAAACTAAATACAAAAAAATTAATCGCGGAAGGGGTAAAACCTGGACCAATCTTTCAACGGTTTAAAAAAGGAGAAGTTGTAACATTAGCCGGTGGTAGAAAATTAGATGGAAAACATTTTATCGATCCTCCCACACCTGGGAAAATTATTACGATCTTAGGCGATACACTCCCTTGCGAAAATAGTATTCTATTAGCTAAAAATGCTGATCTATTAATTCACGAAGCTACACAACTTCATGAACTGCAAGATAAAGCATCTCAATACTTCCATTCTACAACTACCCAAGCTGCCACCATTGCTAAAGAAGCTGGAACAAAACAACTAATCATAAATCACTTAAGTCCTCGTTATCATGAAGTTATGGAAGAGACTTTGATAGAAGAAGTAAGAAGTATTTTTCCAAATGCTGAGATAGCAAACGAACACCAATTCTATGAAATTTAAAAAACAAGAGGGGCAATAGATTTTCGAAAGACGAGAAACAAGAAAAGTTATATCATTTTACATCATTTACTACTTGTACTATTCATTGTAACTAGACCTTACCTCAAAAAAGGCTTAGATAACAGCTTATATCCCTCCCATTAATTCCCTCACTTTCATATACTTTACTAGAGTAGAAAGAGAGGAGAGTTGATCTTTATAACAAACAACAAAAAAATAAATAAAAAATGGGCTGCAGCCTTTGAATCATGGATAAATGATGATAGTACAGCTCCATTTGAAAATTGTAATTCTCTACCGTGCCAACCCATTATCCCATTCCCTTGTTGTATAGGGCCAAAAGGGCCTACTGGCTCTACTGGACCAATCGGACCTAGAGGAGTAACTGGGGCTACTGGGGCTACTGGGGCTACTGGGGCTACTGGGCCTACCGGCTCTACCGGGGTCACGGGAACTACTGGGGCCACTGGCGTTACCGGAGCTTCTGGAGCTACCGGCTCTACTGGGACTTCTGGAACTACTGGAGCTACTGGGACTTCTGGAACTACTGGAGCTACCGGGACTACTGGAGCTACCGGAACTACTGGAGCCACGGGAACTACTGGCGTTACCGGAACTACTGGAGCCACGGGAACTACTGGAGCCACGGGAACTACTGGCGTTACCGGAACTACTGGAGCCACGGGAACTACTGGAGCCACGGGAACTACTGGAGCCACGGGAACTACGGGAGCTTCTGGGACTACCGGAGCCACGGGAACTACTGGAGCTTCTGGGACTACCGGAGCTTCTGGAACCACTGGGACTACCGGAACCACTGGGACTACCGGGGTTACGGGAACCACTGGGACTACCGGAACTACTGGAGCCACGGGAACTACTGGAGCCACGGGAACTACTGGAGCTTCTGGGACTACCGGAGCCACGGGAACTACTGGAGCTTCTGGAACTACGGGAGCCACGGGAACTACGGGAGCCACGGGAACTACGGGAGCCACGGGAACTACTGGAGCCACGGGAACTACGGGAGCCACGGGAACTACGGGAGCTTCTGGGACTACTGGAACTACGGGAACCACTGGGACTACCGGAACTACGGGAACCACTGGGACTACCGGAACTACGGGAACTACTGGCGTTACCGGAACTACGGGAGCCACTGGGACTACCGGAACTACGGGAACCACTGGGACTACCGGAACTACGGGAACTACTGGCGTTACCGGAACTACGGGAGCCACGGGAACTACTGGAGCCACGGGAACTACTGGAGCCACTGGGACTACCGGAACCACTGGGACTACCGGAACTACGGGAACCACTGGGACTACCGGAACCACTGGGACTACCGGAACTACGGGAACCACTGGGACTACCGGAACCACTGGGACTACTGGAACTACGGGAACTACTGGCGTTACCGGAACTACTGGAGCCACGGGAACTACTGGAGCCACGGGAACTACTGGAGCCACGGGAACTACTGGAGCTTCTGGGACTACCGGAGCTTCTGGAACTACTGGAGCTTCTGGGACTACCGGAGCTTCTGGAACTACGGGAGCCACGGGAACTACTGGAGCTTCTGGGACTACCGGAGCTTCTGGGACTACCGGAGCCACGGGAACTACTGGAGCCACGGGAACTACTGGAGCTTCTGGGACTACCGGAGCTTCTGGAACTACTGGAGCCACGGGAACTACTGGAGCTTCTGGGACTACCGGAGCTTCTGGAACTACTGGCGTTACCGGAACTACTGGAGCTTCTGGGACTACTGGGCCTACCGGAACTACGGGAACTACTGGAGCTACGGGAACTACTGGAGCTACGGGAACCACTGGGACTACCGGAACTACGGGAACCACTGGGACTACCGGAACTACTGGAGCCACGGGAACTACTGGAGCCACGGGAACTACTGGAGCTTCTGGAACTACTGGAGCCACGGGAACTACTGGAGCCACGGGAACTACTGGAGCCACGGGAACTACTGGAGCTTCTGGAACTACTGGAGCCACGGGAACTACTGGAGCTTCTGGAACTACTGGAGCCACGGGAACTACTGGAGCCACGGGAACTACTGGAGCCACGGGAACTACTGGAGCCACGGGAACTACTGGAGCCACGGGAACTACTGGAGCCACGGGAACTACTGGAGCCACGGGAACTACTGGAACCACGGGAACTACTGGAACCACTGGGACTACCGGAACCACTGGGACTACCGGAACTACGGGAACCACTGGGACTACCGGAACCACTGGGACTACTGGAACTACGGGAACTACTGGAGCCACCGGCTCTACTGGGGCTACTGGAACGGCTATAACAGCGAACTTCGGTTTTGCTGCGAATACCTCAGGAGCATCTATTGCGGTAATATTAGGAGGAACAGTCGTCCCTCTTCCTGATGCACAAAATTTATCACCAGATATTACAGTAAATGGATCAAATACAATATTTACTATAGCTCAAGGAGGAAGTTACTATATTTCTTATGGCGTTCATTTAACAGCTAGTTTATTACTAGGTTCAAGATTAATTGTTAATGGTTCACCTTTAACACAATCTGTAATTGCCCCAGCCGTTAGCGCTTCCAGTTTTAATACAGATACCATTGTTACATTATCAGCAGGAACAACCATTTCACTTCAATTGTTCGGTCTATTAGGAACAGCTGTTCTCGTTACGGGCGCAGGAGCTACTTTATCAATCATAAGAATAGCTTGACCACTCCGCATGGCTAAAGCAGTGGGATATCTTGGGTAATCCATGGAGTTTAATATCTTCTCTGTTTTCACATAAGAAAAAACTTCTCATATCTAGAGAAGTTTTTTCTTTACCCAAAAGAGGCGATATAACATAAAATAACATTTCATCATACTTTATTTCTATTATTATTGCTGATTGGTTTTTCCCAGTACCATTTTTCACCAACTTGAATCATGCAACTTTGAATAGTTCCCGAATCAAATTCTATTACATGTGATGCTTTTTCATAATAACCACCATAACGATTTGGCATCACATTTTCTTCGATTGCAATAATATCACCACTTTGATGTAGATAGACGATATCGATCGGAAACTTCATTTGAAATGTATGAACCATTCTTCCACCCATGAGAAACATTCCATTACCTGCTGAATTTCTCCCAAGAAGTCCTTTCAGTAGTTCTTGTTCTGTTATGGCCAACTCCATTTTACGAAAAAAATTTCGAAATCGATAAACATCTAACCATCTTTTCAATTCTTGCCCTCCTCTCTAAAGCTATTTACATAATAGCCGCAAATATCTGTTACAATTACTTTTATTGTATTTTTTTTGAAAATTTTTCTCTTGTACATTATTAGTAATTGTATTTATTATTTATTTACTAGAAAATTCAAATCGATTTTGATAACCGAGTTAACTGCACTCAAAGCAAAATCAACTAAACTCCGACATCGGAATTCAGTTGATACTTAAAGCTTGATTTGCAAGCCAATTTGTGCAATTTGACACTTACCATTAAAATGTGTAGTTACTTCATCAAAAATTTGCTTTTTATCGTAGAAGGGATACAGATGTGTGACAAGTAATTGTTTCACTTTGAGTCTATTAGCTATTTCTGCTGCTTGATAAGTGGATAAATGATGTTTTGCATCATGCGGCATATTCGTTTGTAAATATGTCGCTTCACAAATAAATAGATCAGGAGATTTATTCATCGCATTCCAATCCGTCTCGTAACCACAATCTGCTCCATATAAAATAGTATGTTCATTATCCTTTATTTCCAATGCATAACACGGAACACTATGTTTGGTAAGATAGGTGCGGAGTTTTGTGTGTTCATCTATTTGAATGGTACTTTCTTCATTTAATTCATGAACTTCTATGTGGTCGTGGTAAGACAATTTGCGATACCAATCTTTTGGAGTTAATGGTGAATAGACTGGCAACGATGATTTTCTCAGACCTTGTTTTCTGGCCACCATCAAGGCATATTGAAGCACAAAAAAATCAGCGATATGATCATGATGCAGATGTGAGAGTACTACCATATCCAGCTCGTAAGGAGGAAAATATCTAATAAGCTGTGCCAACACACCACTTCCACAATCAAGTAATATCCTTTTTCCTGACTTTGTTGTAATCAAATACCCTGGTGTTGCTCCCTCTGCTGCTGGAAAAGGGGAATAACATCCCAGTACCGTTAATTCCATTGGTTTGCTCCTTTTTTATTGAACATCAGAAATAGTAACATCACTAAGAATAGAGTCTAGTTAGGCGATGGTTGCGAGCCACTAGATGCGTACAGCAAAGAATTAGCGATCAAGGACTCATGAAATAATTATGTTTGTGAAACAAACTTGTTTTCTATAGTTCTTTCATGCATATTAGCATTTGTTATGATCAAAAGAGTTCATCTCATCCATTATTGGGTAAATTACACTTCATCGTTCAATTGCTGGTTTTACTCCTTGATTATTTGCATTTTATCGGAAGCTTCGATAAATCTAAACCAGCTCTAACCATCTGAACATCTCTTTCTAAAGAAGACAAATGATGCGCTGATGGATGGCAAGCCGTCATTTTATAACGATGAGTTTCATTCTGATATGTATAGTCGATGATTGCATGCTTTCGTAGGTTTGAGCTAACAATATATCTTTTCATCATATATTTTGAGCCAATTTATGATTTCTTGTAATTACTTATCCATCACTCTCTCCCTTTTACTGATATACTCCTCTTGTTTACTTATATGATATCGAAATATTCTTCCTTTTTATTATACATGAATTCGATTTATTGCCCTATATAGAGAATCTTGAGATATTCTTGTTACTGAAACAATCTCTTTAACAGAATATTCTTTGCTGTCATACTTCCGAAGTGCAACAGTGAGCTTTTCTTTGTCTAGCTTGGGTCTACCTAATGTTTTTCCACGCTTTTTACTTGCTTCGAGTCCTTCTTTTACTCTCTAAGCAATAAGATATCTTTCTAATTCAGTAATTACGCACATCATTTGGAACATCGCTTTACCTGTAGAGGTCCTTGTATCCATATTTCCCTTTAAAGAAATGAATTGAAATCCTACCTCTTCCAACTGTTGAATAATGCTGAGGATATCCAATGTTTTACGTCCTAAACGAGAAATACTCTCTACTACAACTGTATCACCATTCCTGAATATATCAAAAAGTTGATGAAGACCTTTTCAATTTTTGATAGTACCAGTAAACTTCTCTATTACTATTTTTTGCAATCATATTCAGAAAGAATACGAATTTGACGATCTATGTTTTGGTCAACAGTAGAAACATGCCATACCCAATAATCATATGGAACCTTCAGTAAACTTGTATATTTTTATTTTACGTTTACTGCTTCACTTGTCTTTGATTTTATTAGCATTATCTTTTCCCGAAAATAATTACCAAAAAGATTACCAATAACCTCTACAATAAAGTTGCCTCTAGTATTGATTTTGAATTGATTTACATATATACTATCTCAAAAATTAAATATCAAAACATCGTTGATTAGGATTAGTAATTTGAATAAACTTTCACAGAGAGGGAACACATGCTGAGAAGTTCCTAAAGACATTCAAGTGAACCTACCTTTAAGTTCTGTGTAACAAAACACAGACGGTTATATGCCGTTATTAAAATGAAGTGTAAAGCTGAGCTTTAAATTAGGGTGGTACCACCAGAGATGGTCCCTAACTTAAGGCTCAGCTTTTTTGATTAATAGGAGGAGAAAGATGTCAAAACATTTTGTTGAAAAAATCACTAACATGGAAGTTGATTTTGCCCAATGGTATACAGATGTTGTAACGAAAGCAAAACTTGTTGATTATTCAAGTGTACGAGGATGTATGATAATACGACCATATGGATACAAAATTTGGGAGATTATAAAAGATCAACTAGATAAACAAATTAAGGAAACTGGACATGAAAATGTTTATATGCCACTTTTAATACCTGAAAGTTTACTGCAAAAAGAAAAAGATCATATTGAAGGATTTGCTCCTGAAGTTGTATGGGTCACACATGGTGGTGAAGAAAAACTGCAAGAACGTTTATGTATTCGGCCTACTTCGGAGGTATTATTTGGTGAACATTTTAATAATATTATCCATTCTTATAGAGATTTACCAAAACTATACAATCAATGGGTAAATGTCGTAAGGTGGGAAAAAACAACTCGTCCTTTTCTAAGAACACTAGAATTTTTGTGGCAAGAAGGTCATACTTGTCATGAAACGGAAGAAGAGGCTATTAATGAAACGGAAAAAATGCTCAATGTATATTCAACATTATGTGAAGATCTATTAGCTATCCCTGTTATTAAAGGTAAAAAAACGAATAAAGAAAAATTTGCTGGAGCTAAATTCACATACACAGCAGAGAGTCTCATGCATGATGGTAAAGCACTACAAACAGCAACCTCCCACTTTTTAGGTGACGGATTTGCTAAGGTTTTTGGAATTAACTTTTTGAACAGGGATGGAGAGCTACAAAATGTTCAACAAACTTCTTGGGGATTTACAACACGAATAATAGGAGCAATGATTATGGTTCATGGTGATAATAGAGGATTAGTCTTACCTCCAAAAGTGGCTCCTACACAAGTGATGATTGTTCCAATTGCTCAACACAAGGAAGGTGTTTTAGATCATGCTTATTCCATCATGAGTAGACTTTCAAACTTGGTACGAATTGATATTGATGCAAGTGATAAACAACCAGGATGGAAATTTAATGAATATGAGATGCAGGGAATTCCAATACGTTTAGAGGTAGGACCAAAAGATATTGAAAAGAAGCAAGTAGTGTTAGTAAGACGTGATTCTGGAGAGAAAATAAGTGTTGCATTAAATGATTTAGAAAGTACTATTCAAAAGATTTTATCAGATATCCAAATTAGTATGTATTTAAAAGCTGCAAATCACCTTAAAAACAAAACATCAACTGTCTTTGATTTAGAAGAATTCAAACATACTTTAAATATTGAAAATTGTTTTATTAAAGCTATGTGGTGTGGTGATGTAGCTTGTGAGGATTTGATAAAAGAGGAAAGTGGTGCAACATCTCGTTGCATTCCATTTGAACAAGTTCAGCTTTCAGATAAATGTGTTTGCTGTAATAAAGAGGCAAAACACATGGTATATTGGGCAAAAGCATATTGAGCTCTTGTTCATTACAGAAAACCAGCTAGTATCTGTCGGGATATTAGCTGGTTTTCTCTTCAATCGAAATGATGAAAACTATGCTACTTTCAATTTAATCGGGGTAGAACCAATGGTACTATCCCTTAGAGTAAAATATGACATCAATTTCAATCATGATTATCGAAAGAGATAACTATAAATTTCGAAGAATCTATGCTATTCTTCTTAAGAAACAGTCAAATTCAAACTCCAATACAAGGAGCATCGTGTCTACTACGGAAATCATTGGAAAGATTCGATTTACCATTGAACTGGATGATGAATTGGTAAATGCAGATGTCAAAAATAGGCAGATTGTTCTTCTTAGTCCAGCAAATTATCGTCCCTTTTGTTGTCTTCGAGTAGATAGAAACAAAGTGTATGCAGATAACAAACTTCAGGCTGTTCTGTCAGCTGGTGAGAAAAAAGAACTTACATTTCCTGTTGACGGAGAAATTATTACAGTGAAAATGGAAATGACATAATACTCAAATGGACCACATCTGTCCTGCGAAAACAAGACAGATGTGGTCCATCATTAAATCCCACCGCATTTTAACATTAAGCTATTTTCTCTCCATTACTGCAAAATAATTCCCTTCCACATCGGAAAAGTTAAATACTTTTCCAGAAGGCATATTTACTAAATCTCCAACAGTGACTTCTTTATTTTTGAAGTCTTGATATAAGCTGTCTAGATCCTCTGAAAAGAACAGTAGTGATGGTGTATTGAGATTTAATTCAGGTTGCATTTTTGCAATTTGTTCTTTGTTGTGGAGTACAATGCTTGTATCTGCCCCTGCTGGAGCAACTTCAAACCATCTCATATCTCCCTGACTCTCCTCAGAAACCAAGCGAAAACCTACTTTTTCTGTCCAAAATTTTAATACTTTTTCCTGATCGTTGACATACAACATCACTTGACCTAATTTCTGAATCATTTTCTTTCCTCGCTTTTTATTTATTTGATTTTCATTTTTCCTTATATTAATTCGTTTAAATGCTCTTCTAAACGATCCCAAGTCTGAGTTATTCCAGGTAGCATTCCCATATCCAATACAGACTGAAGATCCTCAGCAGACACATATTCAGCTCGATTGATCAGCTGCGTTTTTCCACCCAGATCGATAAATTCCATTTTATTTATGGTCGCTGGCATAGAATCATTAATATTTCCTTGTTCATCAGAAAAATAATCCGTATAAATGATCATTTCTGGCTCAACAATTTCTTTATAAACACATTTTCCCCACGATTCCATACCATAAAAATCACCTTGGTTTTTATCAACACATTTCATACAATAATGCCAAACTCCGTCTGGCTGAAAATCAATATGACAAACCGTCAACTCCCATCCTCTTGGTCCCCACCAATGTTTAAGGTGTTCTGCTTCTTTGAACATTTGAAAAACAAGATCTCGTGGTGCGTCAAAAACACGCTCTAAAACGAGTATCCGATCTTTTTCCACTCTAGAAACCAATTTATTGTTAGACATTGCAAATACTCCTCACTTTTCCATTTCTTTTTTTTGTAATCGCTGTAAATAGTCATCCAAATTGTCAAATCTCTCTTCCATAACACGCTGAAAAGATCGCAACCAAGAATTCATGACTATAAACGGCTCGGGTTTTAACTTATAAATTCGCCTATTGGCGTCCGCATTTACTTCTAATATTCCACTTTCACTAAGCACCTTCAGATGTTTTGAGGTTTGAGGTTGACGTATCCCTAATCGAATAGCTATTTCCCCAACTGTCAAAGGACCATCACGCAAGAGCTGAATAATATTCAACCGATTTCTTTCCGCCAAAGCACTTAGTATCGTCACCTCCATGTCCGGATCCTTCCCTGACATGTGAAATCACCTCTTAAATATAATTTTTCGTATCTTTTCCAACTCCTTTATACCAATTTCTTTCTAATTAAATATACCATAACGGGAATATTCCTGTAAAGGAATATTTATAACGAAGTTACAATTCATCCTATTTCTTTTTCAATTCTCTCTAAATTTACTGTGCGGTGTATCCTCCATCAACCAGAAGTGTCGTACCTGTTATAAATGAAGCTTCTTCACTTGCAAGAAATAATACAGATGATGCTACTTCTTCTGCTCTGCCTAGTCTCCCCATCGGGTGAAGGTCAATGAGATGCTGCTTTACTTGATCATCTAATTTTGAAAGCAGTGGTGTGTCAATATACCCAGGACAAATCGCATTTACACGAATACCTTCTTTGGCATAATCAATACCAAGTGTTTGTGTGAGTAGCTTCACTCCTCCTTTGGCAGCAGCATAGCTGGTAACACTGCCTTTTCCCACATGACTATGGATCGAGCCGCAATTTACAATCGTTCCTTTCGTTTGCTGTTTTAACATCTGTTCAATAGCATATTTGTCTGTAAGATATACACCTGTGAGATTAATATCAATTGTTCTTTTCCACCTAGCTAAATCAAGTTGGTGAATTGGTCCATCATTTGCAATACCAGCATTTGCAAAAACAACATCTACTTGTCCATATTTTTCAACTGTTTTGAAGACCATCCTTTGGACATCATCTTCATTTGTTACATCTATTTTTATAAAAAAAGCTTCCACGCCTTGCTCAAGTAACTCTTTTTCTAATTCAGAACCACGATCAGAAAAATCTGCAATAACTACTTTTGCTTGTTTTTCAGCAAACTTACGAATTGCTGCTTCTCCAATACCACTTGCTCCACCTGTGACAAGAGCAACCTTCCCTTTAAAACTCATTCATTATTTCCTCATTTCATTATGATTTAATTAGTCTTTCCTACTATGACCGTGTCGAATGAGCTTTATTCTTAACAAAAAAAAAGAGAGTTGGTTTTCCAACTCTCTTTACGTATTTATGCGAATTCACTTATCAAGCGATCAAATTGTTCCTCTGTGAGTTTTAGATCTTGTTTAACAAGGGGTTCTTCTTTGTAACCTTTGATCAATTCTTCATAAGATGGTCTTTCCGAATTTTGATAAATAATTCCTGTTACGAGACCATTATGTTCCATTAATGTCTGCATTGCTTGACCTCGGTTGGATGGATCATAATCGTCTATGTCATCCAAACTGGTTAGATTTTGTTTAAACCAGTCATACGTATTGATTTTATTATACGTAACACAAGGACTATAAACATTAATAAGTGAAAATCCTTTGTGTTTAATTCCAGCTTCAATAATTGCAGTCATTCCTTTTAAATCACTGGAAACTGTCTGAGCAACAAAACCAGCACCTACCGTTAAAGCCATTTCCATCGGTGAGATCGCAGCTTCAATCGAACCGTTTGGTGTACTTTTTGTTTTGAATCCCATATCAGAACGTGGAGAAGTTTGGCCTTTTGTCAAACCATAGATTTGGTTATCCATAACAATATATGTGATATCTACATTTCTACGAATCGCATGTATGGTATGTCCCATACCTATAGCAAATCCATCTCCATCCCCACCAGAAGCGATAACAGTTAGATCACGATTTGCCAACTTCAAACCTTGTGCAATTGGTAGTGAACGTCCATGTACACCATGAAAACCGTAAGAATTAACATACCCTGCAATACGTCCGGAACAACCAATTCCTGATACAATAGCAACTTCTTCAGGTTCTTTTCCTAAGTTAGCAAAAGCACGTTGCATAGATGCTAAAACCGTGAAGTCACCACAACCAGGGCACCAGTTTGGTTTCACTTTGTTGCGGAATTCTTTAAACGTTGCCATGAACCAACAGCTCCTTACACTCTTTATAAATTTCCATAGGCAAGAATGGGTTACCGTCATATTTACCAACGTGAACCAATTTTTCAGCCATACCTACGTTCAATTTGATAAGCGAGGTCAGTTGCCCAGTTGCATTGTTTTCAATGACAATAACTTTTTTTGCTTTCTCCATTTGTTCTTTTACTGCTTCACTTGGGAAAGGCATCAATTGACGGATATGAGCATGGTTTACTTTTAAACCATCTGCTTCTAAACGGTTCATTGCCTCTTGAATCGTTCCATAGGTAGAATTAAGTCCAACAATCAACAGATCTGCATCTTCGTGGCGTACATCTGCATGAATTGGATTTGGAAAAGATAGGTTTTGAAGTTTAGATAAGCGTTTATCCATCATCTTTTTACGGTTGACAGCACCTTCAAATGGACGACCTAATTCATTATGCTCTACCCCTGTCACATGGTGAAGCCCATGTTTTTTACCTGGCAGCACACGACGAGAAATACCATCTTCTGTAAATTCATAGCGCGGGAATAACTCTGAATTTTCCAACTCTGGTAATTCCTCTTCTTCTGCTACAAGTTTTCCACGACGAATCTCGATCTTGTTATAATCAAGTGGTTCCACCGTTTGTTTCCCTAAAGATAAGGCTAGATCTGTTACAATGATAACTGGACACTGGTATTCTTCTGCTAGGTTAAATGCTTCAATGGTGTCATAGAAACACTCTTCTACTGAACTAGGGGCAATAACAATCTTTGGAATCTCCCCATGTGTACTATATAACATAGCAAGTATGTCACTTTGTTCTTGTTTGGTAGGTAGACCTGTACTTGGACCACCACGCTGTGTATCAACAATTACACAAGGTTGTTCTGTCATTCCTGCAAGTCCAATTGCTTCTGTCATTAAAGAAAGGCCAGGACCAGCGGATGCAGTTAAAGCACGAACCCCGCCATAATTGGAGCCAATTGTCATTGTAATAGCTGCTATCTCATCTTCGGTTTGCACTACTGTACCACCAAACTCAGGAAGACGACGGATTAAATATTCCATAATTTCTGATGATGGAGTAATGGGATAAGCAGCCATTAATCTCGCGCCGCCTGCAACTGCACCAAATGCAATCGCATCATTTCCTATCATATATAGTCGTTTCTTTCCATCAGATGGAGCTAAAGTGAAATCTTTTATGGAAAGACTAGAAATTTCAGTTTTAACAAATTCAATTCCTCTTGTGATTGCATTCATGTTTTTATCAATCACTTGTTGTCCTTTTTTAGCAAAACGATCTGTCAAAACTTCACGGAATGATTCAACGGAAATACCTAGTAATGCTACCGACGCACCGACAGCAACCATGTTTTTCATTTGAGCCATACCAACTTCTTCAGCAATCTTTGTTAAGGGCACAGCAATCAGATGTGCCTTGATGCCTTCTGGAACAGTAGGATTGAATTTTGCGTCAGCTAATATTACACCGCCATCAATTAGTTCATAAGCATTCAGATCAATGGTTTCTTGATCAAATGCTACTAGAATGTCTAAATCATCAGAAATGGAACTAGTTGGTGTTGTGCTTATACGTATTTTGGTGTTGGAGTGACCTCCTTTAATACGGGAAGAAAAATGACGATATCCAAAAAGAAAGTAACCTTGCCGATTCAGTACTGTGGCTAACGTTTCCCCAGCACTATCAATTCCTTCTCCCTGCTGTCCGCCTACTTTCCAGGAAAGCTGGTTAATCATGAACTCATCTCCTTTAATACTTCAACGCCAAACAATCATCTGGTAAGCTTGCCCCAGATGTGCTGAAAAACACTATTCATTTTTTATTATAGTAGAGTACAAAACTATCTATTGCCATTTCTAATTCTATTCCTGTGTACTAGAAATTGCAACAAGCAATCTTATCTTAGTGAATTTTTATAAAAATGATATGCATTCCAATAGGACCATTTTTGAACCATTTCATCTGGGTAACACATTTTCAACAGTTGATAAAAAACAGGGACATCGTATGCTGTTTTCAAGTCTTTTAGTTTATAAACCATACCATCAAAATCGGAACCAAATGCAATATGGTTTTCTCCACCAAGATGGCAGATATGGTCAATATGGTGTAATAAGTGCTCCATTGCTGCCTCCTGATAAGGATGAAATACAAATTGAGGAACATATGTAATACCAATTAACCCTTTTAAAGAGATGATGGCTTGGATCTGCGCATCAGTTAAATTTCTAGGATGGTAACAAATCTTTTGACAATTGGAATGAGAAGCCATAACTTTCAAACCAGGAATATTTACAGCATCCCAGAAACTTTGTTCAGAGAGATGGGAAACATCTAGAATCATCCCCAATTTCACCATCTCTTCTAAACATCTCTTTCCAAAATTAGTAAGACCTCCATTTCGCTCTTCTAAGCACCCATCTGCAAGTGAATTTGCACCATTCCAAGTAAATCCTAATTGTCGAACTCCAAGGCGATAAAACGACCGTAAAAGAGAAATATCCCTACCAATTGCTTCTGCTCCTTCAATGGATAATACAGAAAGCAAATGACCATGTGAAAGCGCATCCAATTCTGTATGACGCCGGACAATGGGAATTTGCGGCTCGATCAACTCATAAAACAAATCAATTTGCTTTAAAACTGCCTGTAATTTTTCTGAAGGTGGCACAACTTCAGGAACAAAAATGGCAAAGTTTTGTAAAAGAACATTACTATTTCGCAATGCTTCAAGGGTGACATCTAGAAGGGATTCTTCAAGCAAAAATATATTTTCAGGCAAGTTACCATTAGGTATATCTCTCGCTCTTTTCCAAAGCTGATAGAGTACATCACAATGATTATCAATCCAATACATGCTATCACTTCCTCTAAAAAGGAAAAAACCTGCTATAAGATAACAGGTTTTGACGTATTATCGAGGTTCCACAATTAATTTTATCGCCGTGCGTTCTTCACCATCGATGACAATGTCGGTAAAGGCAGGGATGCAGATGAGATCAATTCCACTTGGTGCAACAAATCCTCGTGCGATTGCAACCGCTTTAACAGCTTGGTTTAGTGCACCTGCGCCGATTGCTTGCATTTCGGCTTGACCTCTCTCACGCAAAACACCTGCAAGTGCACCTGCGACGGAATTGGGATTCGATTTTGCTGAAACTTTTAATACTTCCATGAATGTACCTCCTCGATGGTTGGAGTAAGTCCACTCCTATCATATTCGACTAAAGTGTAAAAATTCCTTCTTAAAAAAGTAGACAGAACCGAAATATTGCAAAGAAAAGTATTTCAATTTAACCATGGTGTGTCATTATCAATTCGAATGCGTTTTAATTTTTTTGTTCGTTTGGTTACTGAATCAAAATCCACCAGCACTCCTTGTAACACAAACCCATCATTAGATGTTTCAAATCGAACAGGCAACTGGGTAATAAATCTCCGTACTACTGCCTCAACCTCCATTCCAATAACGCCATTGTATGGTCCAGTCATGCCTATATCGGTTAAATAACCGGTACCTTTGGGTAAGATTCTTTCATCTGCTGTCTGTACATGTGTATGCGTTCCAACCACTGCTGATACCCTTCCATCTAAATACCATGCAAGAGCTTGTTTTTCAGAAGTCGTTTCTGCATGCATGTCCACTAAAATATATGGTTTTCCAGGTAGTGATTTTATTATTTTATCTACTGTTCGAAAAGGACAGTCCAAAGAAATAGAGGAGAATGTCCTTCCTAACAAATTAATAATGACTAATTTTCCTTTTGATGAGGAAAGAATTGTATATCCCTTTCCTGGTGTACCTTCTGGATAATTAGCTGGTCGAATTAGCCTTTCTTCCTCATCAATAAAATCAAAGATCTCCGCTTGTCCCCAAGTGTGGTTTCCCATCGTGACACAATCTACACCAAGAGCACGAAATTCATGGTATATCTCTTTTGTGAGCCCTCTTCCATTTAAAGCTGCATTTTCACCATTTACAATCGTAAGATCTGGATGATAGGTACTTTTAAGCGAAGATAAATATGTTTTGAGGGTTTCTCGACCAGTTTGACCTACAATATCTCCAATCATTAAAATTCGCATTAGCAATGTATCCTTCTTTCTAAGAGTTAAATGGAAAAAAATAAAGTGGCACATAGGCCACTTTATTTTGCATATTCTACAGATCGAGTCTCTCGAATGACAGTTACTTTGATATGTCCTGGGTAATCTAGCTGATTTTCAATTTGCTTCGTAATCTCTCGAGCTAATCTCGTTGCCTCTGCATCATCGACTTCCTCTGGCCGTACAATAATACGACATTCTCGTCCCGCCTGAATAGCGTATGATTTTTCAACGCCTTCAAAAGACTCACATATTGCTTCTAGTTTTTCTAAACGGCGAATATACGCCTCTAATGTTTCTCGACGTGCACCGGGTCTAGCAGCTGATAAAGCATCAGCTGCTCTCACTAAAACAGCAATAACACTTTCCGCTTCCACATCACCATGATGAGAAGCAATACTGTTAATAACAACCGGATGTTCATGAAATTTCTTCGCTAGCTCGACACCAATTTCTACATGTGAACCTTCAATTTCATGGTCAATTGCTTTTCCTACATCGTGTAACAAACCTGCTCGTTTGGCAAGATGAATGTCCTCACCTAACTCAGCAGCAAGCAGTCCACTGAGATAAGACACTTCCATCGAATGTTTTAAAACATTTTGCCCATAGCTTGTACGGAATTTTAATCGACCAACGATCTTAATCAAATCAGGATGTAAACCATGTACACCTGTTTCAAAGGTAGCCTGTTCTCCATATTCTCTAATTCTTTCATCGACATCACGACGAGCTTTTTCTACCATTTCTTCAATTCTAGCTGGATGAATTCGGCCATCGGCAACTAATTTTTCCAATGCAACCCGTGCAACCTCTCTACGAATTGGATCAAATCCAGATAAGATGACTGCTTCGGGTGTATCATCAATAATCAGATCAATACCAGTGAGTGTTTCCAGTGTACGTATATTACGACCTTCTCGACCGATAATACGCCCTTTCATTTCATCATTTGGTAAAGTTACTACAGAGACAGTAGTTTCTGCAACGTGATCAGCAGCACAACGTTGAATTGCTAACGATAAAATATTACGTGCTTTTTTATCGCCTTCTTCAATGGCCGCCTGTTCCATTTCTTTTATTAATTGTGCTGTTTCATGTCGCATTTCATCTTCTACCCGTTTCATAATAATTTGACGGGCTTCTTCTGTTGACAAACCTGAAATTCGTTCCATTTCTTTTACTTGGGCTACCTTTAAGTCCTCTACTTCTTCAAGTCGGATAGCTATGGTATTCTCACGTTCATTTAGTTCATTTTCACGTTTCTCCAGATTTTGTTGTCTTACATCAAATGTCTCTTCTTTTTGAACGATTCTCCGTTCCATCCGGGAGAGTTCGTTTCGCTGTTCACGTATTTCCTGTTCTGCTTCGCTCCGCAATTGGTATACTTCATCTCGAGATTCAAGAATCTTTTCTTTCTTCATCGCTTCTGAATCCTGTTTTGCCTTTTCTAGTATCAATTCAGCTTGTTTCTCAGCACTACCAATACGAGATTCAGCAATACTCTTCCGTAGCCAATATCCAGCAAATCCCATGATTAGCGAGGCGAACAGCAGCAGGATATGCCCTGTGTCTAGCACTGTAGTGTTCACCTCCCCTATTCTTTTATATCAACCTTCATCCTATTTTTGATGAGGTTTCTTACTATCAGAATCAAAGCATTTCTAATCTAAACCTAGAAAAACTCTTTTTCTCTAGTAAGTACTCGTGCCTTTTTGTACATGGCAGTTCTAAATAAAAGCAAGGCCCTTCAAACACAACAAAAGTTAAGTTTACCAAGTTTTTGAATTCCAAGCTGTACGCTATCCCGTCACATAAAGTATTTACTTGGTTCACACAAGTGAGTGAGTTTAAAAACAAGACCGAACGCATCGGTCTATCTGTTTTACCGTGTTGTTTCCAAAAGCAAAACACATCAAATTGAGGTTGTATCTTAAGAAGGATAAAAGAAAAAGATACAAATCAATTGTATTCGTTATGAATTCCCATTGTCAAGGCGACGACTAAGATGAACCTCTGATTTTCCATCTTTTAGACGTACAAAGAACGCTTGGTCAGCAGATTCTGTTAGGTGTGTATTATGCGTCACAAACAAGATCTGTCTTTCAAATGTTTCATAAACAGACTGTAAAAACTGTGTCATTGGTAATATATAATCTTCACTAACATGTTTTCCTGGTTCATCGAGTAAAATGGGGCCTTCCAACCGTGGCCGAATAGTTTCCAAAAATGCAATACGCAGTGCTAAGGAGATAATATCAACCACTCCCCCGCCTCGTGCATCTTGTGGTTTTGTACGAATGCTTTCTCCATTCCATTCTGTTACTACATAAAACTCAGCAGTTGGATTTTTATCCGCTGGTGATAGATCAATCTCAAAACGAAAAGAAGAACCAAACACATATTGTAGAGCATTTGTCACTAGTGTTTCTAATTGAGCTTTTGCTTGTTTTCGTGCATATTCACCAGATTTTTGAAAAAGCAGACGTACCTTTTCATATAGCTCTTGCTGTTGTTGTATAGTATCTATCTGCTGCTGCAATTCTTCCAAATCCTTGACCAATAAATCTTTTGTAGTTTTTCGTCGATCCCATTCTAGTCTCGCCTTTTTTAGTTTGTAATCCATTTGCGCAAACTTACTAGTCTCCATCTACCAGTAACTCCTCTGGAAGAAGTTGTTCGACATCCTGTAATCCTTTTTTTACTTCCTGCTCCAATCGATTGATTTCTTCCGTTAGTTGATCTGGTTTCACTCCTAGTTGCTCCAACTCCATTAATATATCTCTTTCCTGTTTTTCCAGATTTTCCAATTTTAATTCCGCTCTTCTACGTAAATCTTTTGCTTCTTCAATTTTTGTTTTGATAAACTTAATCTTCTCTTCCAGCTGCTGCATATTTACTTCCCCCTTCTATCTCTTCCAATAAATGTTGAATTAAGTGATCATTAATTTCTGAACCACAAATCGGACACTCGCCATGCTCTGCTAAAAGATTGCCGTACTCCATTACTAAATTTCGTAAGTTATCATTCACATCAGCTAGCCATGTGTATCCTCTTTTTATTCGCTCTTGTTTATCTGCTAATTCTGTATTATATCTGTGTAGTTGATGGAGATTTTCCATATTTGCATCTACTTGCGGCATATGTTGTCCAAGTACCCGCAGTAATTCACGATTTTGAGAAATTTTTTGATTTGTCTTTACTTTTTCGCTTTGCATAAATTCCCATTCTCGTTCTTTCTTTTTTAGAATCTCTTTTTTTTGAATTGCTATTTCGGTTTCGTTTATTGTAATCAAAGCCACATCTATTTGATTTGTTTGCTCCATCGTTTTGCTATATTCCTTTTTGTCTATCTCTACTCGCTGCAAAGTTTGTTGTAACTTTTGATATTTGGTCATCTTTTGCAGTATTGCTGACAAAACAGACTGCTTTTCTTCTGCTTCTGCGAGTCTTGCAGTTCTTTGATAGATCACCTGTTGTTCTGTTTTTTCTATACTATGAATCTGGTAACGTTTGTCTAAAATACGATACTGACGAAGATATAATAATTTATTCTCGATGGAACTGCAGAGTAATTCCGCTTCCTTTAGATGCGGGTAACGTTCCATAATTGCTTGTTGTTCTTGTTGCTCTTCCTCATTCATTCGAAACTTTTGTTCCAGTTGTTTCAATTGATGAAGGAATGCTTGTTTTTTTCTAACTTCAGCAGCCTTTTCCTCTGCTTTTAAAAGCAAAACTTCTAATTGATCGATATTTTCATAAGGAAGCAATTTTTGTTCCAAGTTTTCCACTTGTTGCTTCATGTATTTGTTTCTCGAATTTAATTGAATTCGATCACTGTTCAATTTCTTTAGTGCTTGGTCAATTAAATGGGCACCACTTACTAGACCAATGGTCTTCGCTTTTACACCACTAGAGTCAGATAAGAGAAAAGGACCGTCTAACTGATTCCCCACTTGTAAATATGTATTTTTTTGTTCCAACTGCAGAGGTTTTAATTGATGTGCTTCCACAATTTCAGCTGGAACCTCAGAACCAAATCCTTCAAATATAAGTGGCTCTATTTCCTCTGGTTTATATAATAAATAACGGTTGATTGTACTATGGTTGCGAATTCTTTTGATGATTGTATTATCGCTCAAATGTAATTCTACTTCGCAAGCGTTTGCACCAACACGTATATATTCGGTTCCTCTAGGATAATTAAAGAGCACCCATCTCAGTGCACGAAGAATAGCACTCTTTCCGCTGTCAGACGGCCCAACAAATACATTCAATCCTGGATGAAAATCAAACTCAGTATGTACATGAGATTGGAAGTTTTTTATGATTAATCTTTTAAAATGTATCATGATTCCCTTTCTCCTTCCAACTCTTGTACTTCTCCAATCCGTCTTAGTGCTTCTTTCTTTACATTTACATCCAACGCATCTAGTTTTGCGATCTCTTCGATAATCTCTTCTACCTGAATTCCTTGATAAATACCAGCAGCACTTACTTCTTGAGCAAATTGAACCCATTTTTCCTGTCTGTATAATGATTCTTCTTGAATTGTTCGATCAAAGATATCTTCCCCCTTAGCTGCAGATCGCAACTTTTGAAAACGAATTTTGATTTCTTCGTCCATTTCAATCAACACTACTTGGGGAATTCTCTTTATCTCTGATTGTTGATTCGATAGCCTGGCAATTGAACCTGGGTTGATAATATATTTATTGTTTTTCATTTGCATTGGAAAGCCACCATGATAATGTCCTGTGAGTAATATGTCTGCATCACTTTCTACTTCTAATAGAGAAGAAATCATCGTGTGAGGAACACCTTCTGGTAAGGCTTTTTCTACCAACATTCCATGAACCATATGTATACAATAATCTGCTTGAAGCTGATTGGTAACGGCATAATCATTAGAAATATCTCTTTTATCTAGATCATAATGAAAAGGCTGCCCTGTCAATTGGACTTTAAGTTTACCGTCTGTTAACGCTAAGAAATCATTTGGTTTAATTAATGTTATTACTCCAAAAGCTTCCAATAATCCCAACATCGTACGTTCCACTGTAGCTGGATTGTGACCATATATATCATGATTACCAGCTATAGCAAAAACAGGTGCTGAAAACTTTCGAAACAATTGGGCAAACTCTCGTACTACTGCTGGTGACAAATTTGGCCGATCAAAAACATCGCCACCATGCAATACATAGTCAATCTCATTTTCTTCGGCTATTTGAATGATTTCGTTCACTTTTCGTTTCATCGAATCAACGAAATCATCTGTACGCCCTCTTGGAGACGTACCTCGAATATGCGTATCTGTAAAATAAAGCAGACGCATGATTAATCCTCCTGATCTCGTTTGATTCTTATATGTTGCAATGCCTGACGAACAAGATGCGATGCAAATCCCCGTCGCAATAAATAAGATCCCAGCCGGCGTTCTATTGTCGGCCAATCTTCTTGATAAAGACGCGAATAGCGCCTCTCGGCGACTTCTGTCACCAACTGGCGCTCTTCCCGGTAATGCTCTTCTTGAATCACTTCATCTATGTAATCAGACGCAATACCTTTGCGCTTCAGTTCCTGCTTTAATCGATTAATTCCTAGTTTTTTACCTGTTTGTCTTTCTCTGATCCAATTAACTGCATATTGTTTATCATCCAAATAACCTTGCTGCTTCATAGAAGCTAATACAGACTGAATCAAAACCTCGTCAAATCCCTTTTGTAATAAATGTTGCTTTGCCTCCATCATTGTCCTAGGGCGATAACTGACATAGCGAAAAAAGGCTTGAGTCACATGGTGCCGCTCCCCAGCCTCTGTAATTTCCGCTAAATCAGCAGCTTCTATCTCCATACCTTTATGTAATCCATACTTGACTAAAACATCCTCATGGACAGAGAGTATTGACTCCCCATCCACTTGGATTTCATACCGTTTCTGTTTTTGTCTTACAATCGAGGAAATAATCACTTGAGATCAAACAGCGGAGCAGATTCTTCTTCCGCTTTCTCCTTTGCTTTGCGGCCACGTTTTGGCTTCTCTTCTTCCTCAGTTGCTGCAGTCTCTTGTTCTACCTGCATAATAGGCAGCTCATGGTGAGTACGAATTTGATTCTCAATTTGGACAAAAATGTTTTTGTTTTCTTTTAAAAACTGTTTGGCATTTTCTCTTCCTTGACCCATGCGATCTCCGTTATAAGAATACCAAGCACCGCTTTTATTGACAATCTCCAACTCGGTTGCAATATCTAACGCACTGCCTTCTCTGGATATCCCTTCGCCAAACATGATATCTACTTCTGCTACTTTGAACGGAGGAGCTACTTTATTTTTGACTACCTTAATTTTTGTACGATTCCCAGCAATATCTGTCCCCTGTTTGATTGCTTCTGCGCGTCGAACTTCTAAGCGGACACTAGAGTAGAATTTCAACGCACGACCACCAGGTGTGGTTTCTGGATTTCCAAACATAACGCCAACTTTTTCACGAATTTGGTTAATGAAGATGGCAATTGTTTTGGATTTATTGATAGCACCAGACAACTTCCGCAACGCTTGTGACATAAGTCTTGCTTGTAGACCTACATGGGAATCTCCCATTTCTCCTTCAATCTCTGCTTTTGGAACAAGTGCTGCTACTGAGTCAATAACAATAATATCGATCGCACCACTTCGTACCAGCGCCTCAGATATCTCCAGTGCTTGTTCTCCAGTGTCTGGCTGGGATAACAGCAAATCAGAAATATCTACTCCTAGTTTTTGCGCATATACAGGATCTAAGGCATGCTCCGCATCGATAAATGCTGCTTGTCCACCGTTCCTTTGAATTTCTGCTATAGCATGTAGAGCCACAGTGGTTTTACCTGATGATTCTGGTCCGTATACTTCGATAATTCGACCACGAGGATATCCACCAACTCCAAGAGCAATATCCAAAGCAAGCGCACCACTGGAAATGGTCTCGACTTGATGGGATGTTTCATCTCCCATTTTCATAATCGAACCTTTCCCGAATTGTTTCTCTATTTGTCTTAAAGCCATTTCTAATGCTTGTTTACGATCTGACATATGTATAAACCGCTCCCTTTGTGTTATAAAGTTAGAATCATTGCATTATTCTTACTTATTTTTTGTTTGTCTAGATAGTTGTAGGAAGTAAGAAGTCATTCATCACTTTCATCTTCTCTATCATAACTTGTTTTGAAATGGATAACAAGCCTTTTCACGAACATTTATTCTATAAAATTAGCAGAGCAATAGAAGTTGACGATATGTGGTAATCTAATTTTATAGGAGGTGGACAGATGGATAAAGAACAACTCAGAAGCCAAATCATGGAACAGCTGGAAGAAGTCAACGATCCTGAGTTAAATATTGATATTGTCAATTTGGGATTGGTTTATGATATTGCTATCAATGACAGTAACAATGTAAAGATCACGATGACCTTGACAGCAATGGGATGTCCATTAGCGGGTATGATCAATGGTCTTGTTGAAGATGCTGTTCGCAAAGTAGAAGGCGTCAATGAAATCGAAGTAGATATTGTATGGGATCCACCTTGGGATAAAAGTCGTATGTCGCGTTATGCCAAAATCGCCCTTGGGATTCCTGATTAAGTAAAATCCCCCTAACACCTATGTGCTAGGGGGTGTTTTTTTCTATTAGCAGACAGCAACAAAATTCATGTCACCATCTACTATGGGGCACTACTCATTCAAATCTTCTTTTGGAAGCCAGTGAATAAGCCGATTGAGAACCATCTTGTACTGTTTCATCTCCGGTACCGAATGTTTAAACTTGTTTGGTGTATTCTTTAGAATCTCTTCATGAAGGCCTTTCATCTTTTCCAGCCGATCACGAATAGTACCCAACGACACTTGATCATGTGATGTCGTCAGCTTTGGGGAACTTTTTTTTAGCAGTCCTTCTGTCGTGGAAACAAAAGCATCGATTGCTTTTGTAACATTGTTTAGTTCTTCACAAAAAGAATCTTGTGTAATTTTCCTTTTCCTGATGAAGCTTTTGACAGCGATATCAATTTCAGTCTGACGATCGAAGATATCTTGAAGTACGGCGTGCAAAACTTCCTCCAACAATAGTTTTAGAATAGACAATATTAATTATAAGTAATGTTTCGTTTTATTTCTATGCAAATTCATACACTGGCTTTTACATGAAACACACCCCAGCACATTGCCTTTTGTGCAAGGGTGTTTATCTATAGAAATGAAATTATATTCCAGCAGAGTAGTGCGTGATCAACTGATAAAATCAGGATCACACCCTACTCCAGCCACTGTGACTCAGAGGGACACCTTGAGCCAAGCGATGGTGTTCTCCAGCGTCTGGATACTTCCGTCGTACTCCCGCTGGGTGATGCTGGTCACACTCTCCGATGACCACCAGTCCGCGCTCTTCAGATCGATGATCTGCTGAAGCTGGGAAGCAGCTTCCTTCCTCTCCCCCGACCAGACACTGAGCGGTTCGGAGTTCATGATGATCTTCTGACAGAAACTGGCGCAGACCCACAGATTGAGTCGGAACACAGCCTGAGCCTCGGTAGCGCTCTTCATCGTCTCGGCAGCCAGAAGCACTGCCCTGGCCATGAGACGGATATGGTCCACCATGTCCTCTACGTAGAGCTCGACGTTTTCGCCAAGGCTCGGGTGACTGCTCACAGTGACCTCCACTTTACTTGAACGGATAAGATAAATATAACATATTATTCGAAATCTACATACAAAAACCCTCCTTTTTAATATAAAGGGAGGTTGTTTTGACTTATTTTAAATTACAAATGTAATAGAACATGCATGGACTGGATCCTCTAAAGAGAGGATCCAGTCTGTCAGAAACTAAAGATTGCGGAGACGTCCCTCCAGCTCTGCAATCGCAGCTTCAGTCGCTGCGACCAACTGGGAGTTCCCACTCTTCCGGAATGCAGCTAGCTCCTGCCGAAGCTCACCAAGGCGCTTTCGGACGGCACTCTTATTAGTGAGATCGATGCCCGTCCCCGTCGTCTTATCCTTAGATCTCTTAAACTTCATCTCTACCTCTCAGGAATCCGACTCTGACAGTTCTCATTATAGTTAAAATCAAGGGAATAATCAATTATATCTGATGGAAAATATGAGAAGATAGATAATAGACAATCCAGAAGTTAAATCATGGAACAATTAGAGGATCAAAGATCTTTTATATTGGAAATATGAAATAGTGCAAAAATTGCTCTTGATATCAGTATGAAGTAAAACACCCCAGCACTTGTTTTGTGCTAGGGTCATATTTATCAAACATATATTATTGACCATCGGAGCAATCGCAGTCAACCGATAAATCGAAACTACAAACTAATCTCGCTGTAGTGTCAGCGCTTGGAATGAAACCAGTCAAGAACTGCCCGCAGCCTCAACTATTTCGATTAGCAGACGGTGTCATTTATAGGCATGAAATGATATACCAGCACCGTAAACCCTCACCACCTCTCGAAAAGCCGGCTGAATTCCCGGCACGTCACCCAGTTCGGTGATCGACATGACAGCTTTGGTATGACGTTCGAGAAGCGTCAGAGCCTTCGAAACGGGAAAATCCACAGTGGGACGAAGCTCAGGTGGCTACTCATAACGACTCCTTGATCATAAACGGACAAGTTACTTATTTCGTAGCATATTGCGAATAAATAAAACACATCTAAACATGTAGATGTGTTTTATTGGGAAGTTAGCCTCTTGCATTTACTTCCGGTCTGCGATTTCGATTGTAATTATCTCTAGAATCTCGTGAATCTCTTGTAGTTGGTCTTGGTGCACTGGTTCTTGGTCTTGCAGGTTCCATATTTACCCGCATTCCATTGATACGTGATTGCTGCAATGCTTCATAAACAAATGGAGCGATTTCTTCTTGAACTTCTACAAAGGAGAAACGATCATAAATGTTGATGCGTCCAACTTGACGCAGTCCAATGCCAGCATGGTCTGCGATCGCTTTTGCCAATTCCTGTGGACGAAGATTGCTATTGCGCCCTACATTGATAAAGAAACGAACCATGCCTGGTGAAGCTCCTGTTTCACCAAAATTGTACGATGCATCACTTGCTTTGTTAAAACGTTCAAAAAAAGTGAGATAAAGGGAAGCTGCCGCTACCTTCTCTGGAGAGAACCTGCCGGATAGTTGTTCAATCATATCTTCAAACAAGGAAAGATCCGCTTCTGAACGGATTGTCTCTTCGATTTGTGAAATCCAGCTTTGCTGTTGCTTTGCTGCTACTTCTTCCAATGTTGGCAGCTCACGGGATACAAGTTTTGCACCTGTTTCCTGCTCAATCAATCGCAGTTGCTTCATTTCCCGAGGAGTGATCAATGTCAAGGCAATTCCAGCACGTCCTGCACGTCCAGTACGACCGATACGATGTACATAGCTCTCCACATCTTGTGGAATATCATAGTTGATAACGTGTGTTACACTACCAACATCAATACCGCGTGCAGCTACATCCGTTGCAACAAGCAGCTCTATCTCGCCTTGACGGAACTGTCCCATCACACGATCACGTTGTTGTTGTTGAAGGTCACCATGGAGCCCACCAGCTAAATAGCCGCGCACTTGCAGTGCTTCTGTTAGATCATCCACACCTTTTTTAGTACGACAGAAAACGATTGCCAATTCAATCTCTTCACTATCTAATATTCTGCACAGTGCTTCAACTTTCATATTTTCTAATACACGATAATATACTTGTTGAATCATAGGAACCGTAACTTCACCTCTATTAATGGTGATATACTTCGGTTTTCTCATATATTTATGGGATAACTGTCGAATTGCTGGTGGCATAGTTGCAGAAAATAGTAAAAGTTGACGCTGACCAGGTAGAAAGCGCAAAACGGTTTCAATATCCTCAATAAAGCCCATATCTAACATTTCATCCGCTTCATCTAATACAATCACTTCTACCCCATCGGTTTTCAGGGTTCTTCTCCGTAAATGATCCAATAAACGTCCCGGAGTCCCAATAACCACATGTACACCTTGCTGTAATGCCTTAATTTGTCTAATAATAGATTGCCCACCATATATAGGCAATGTTTTCACTCTTTTTGGTCTACCGATCCGTCTTAATTCTTCAGAAACCTGAATAGCTAGCTCACGAGTAGGAGTTAGAATAATACTTTGCACACGGTTGTCTGATGGATCAATTCGTTCTAAAACAGGGATGCCAAAAGCAGCAGTCTTCCCTGTCCCAGTTTGCGCTTGACCAATTACATCTTCGCCACGTATAACAGCAGGAATACACTCCGCTTGAATAGGGGATGGTTCTTCATAACCAATATCTTGAATCCCCTTCATAATGTCACTACTTAAATCAAAATCCTCAAAACGTTTCATATCGTAGTTTCACCTTTCTTTAATCGCTCAAATAAGAAGAACAATGCATGTTTTGCTGCTGATTGTTGAATTCGTTTTCTATCACCTTTTAAAGAGAGCTGAAATACAGTTGTCGAATCCCCCGCTTGAGCTAAACCGATGTAAACAAGACCTACTGGTTTTCCTTCAGAAGGATCAGGACCAGCGACACCTGTTACACTAATAGCAAAATCAGTTTGAAATTGTTTGTTTGTTTTTTCAGCTAACTGCTTTGCGGTTTCCTTACTCACTGCACCATGTTCTCTTAGCACTTCATCGGAAACACCAACAATATGATCTTTTATCTCGTTGGTGTAAGAAACAATTGCTCCTTTAACAGCACCACTTGCTCCAGACACAGTAGTCAACAAATGCACAAGTAAGCCACCAGTACAACTCTCTGCAGTAGAAATACACTTTTTGGCATCGAGTAAACGTTGAATGACCACTTCTTCCAGTGATTCATTTCGTTCGCTGTAACAGTAATCCCCGATTCTGGAAAGTATATCCAAACGAATGGGTTCAATCAAACTTCTTGCTGTTTCTTCTGTCTGTGCATGAGCAGTTATACGCAGTGTAACACCTATTTCTAGTGCATATGTTGCTATAATAGGATTGTCATTATCAGTAATCAAATCTTTGATTTTTTCTTCCAAAGCAGATTCGCCTATTCCAAAAAATGACATCGGATGTGAATAGATGATCTCTTCCTTTGGTAATAGTTTTTTTAAAAATGGTAGGATTTGCGAGTCAAACATTGGTCTAAGTTCACCGGGAGGACCAGGTAATAAAATATACGTAACTCCATCTTTGGTTACGGACAAACCTGGAGCAGTACCTTTTTCATTGGGGAAAACAGTTCCAGAGGGAAAAACCAATGCTTGTTTATAGTTACTTAAAGGAATAGAAGAATTTCGATTGCTAAAAAATTTTTCTAAATGTTGACGCCAGTTTTCATCTTCAACAAGCGTCTCACCAAGCACATCAGCTAACGTCTCTTTTGTTAAATCATCAAGCGTAGGTCCCAAACCACCACATAAGAAAACCAATTGAGACCTGTGATGCGCTATCTGTAACATTTCTGCTAATCGGTCTGCTTCATCTCCAACGGAAGTATGATATGCAATATCAATTCCAAGAGGAACACATGCACGTGAAATATAATGAGAATGAGTGTTTAGTGTAAAACCTAGCATGAGTTCTGATCCAACTGTAATTACTTCTGCTTGCATGAAGCAACTCCTTATCCATTTTTAGTTAGGGAGACAATTTTCCTATTCTTATAAAAATAGTCGAGTCCTGATAAAATGGTGATAATGACAGCTAACCAAGTAGCGATGATGGAAAAGGGGAAAGAAAAGTTAGAAAACGGGAAATTATTCAACATAAGTGATACAATCGCTACGATTTGTACGATGGTTTTTATTTTGCCAAGTGTACTCGCTGCAATGATATGCCCTTCTGCTACAGCAATCAAACGTAGTCCCGTCACGGCAAACTCACGGCTTATAATGACAATTGCAATCCATGCTGGGAGCCGCTGCATGTCTACAAGAGAGATAAGAGCAGCGGTTATGAGTAATTTGTCGGCAAGCGGATCTAAAAATTTCCCTAGATTCGTAACAGTTTTGTTTTTTCTTGCTATGTAGCCATCCAAACCATCTGTTACCGCGGCAATAATAAAAACAAATGTAGCAATCAACTCACTAACTCTAAGTGTTACCACACCAAGTCGCACAATCCCAAAATCAAAGCGAATCAGTAAAAAAATCATCACTACAGGCACAAGAAAAATACGTACTAATGTTATTTTATTGGCCAAGTTCACCAACAACTACCTCCCTGGTCTACTTCTCTTGGCTGGGAAGGGAGATGAAGATAAGCCGTTATCCCGATGCCATGGGTTTATTGTACGAACATAACGCGCACATTTTTTATTTAAGAAACATTCTCAGTCTTCATCACTATTATCCACTATTTCCAATCAAAATGTAAGAACTAAAAATCGAGAAAGCAAATCCTTTCGTAAGTATAAACTACAGCAGAGAGTGATGTCAAAATCTCGATATGCAAAATATTAATTTGTTACAATTTTAAATTCATATGCTGTTCCACTTTTTTGAGTTTCTGTATCAATAATAACATCATTTACTTTTAATACTGCATTACTCGGATTATCAAGATATACAAACAGCCACTTTTTTCCGCTCAGATCAAAAGATTCGCTCTTTGATAATTCTTTACTAGCTAAAATATTTCCTTTCTTATTATCTTCTCGAACTCGAAATGTCACATTACTTAACGATTGTATTTGAAGATGAAGGCTTTCAGCTTGAGAAATATACCAAGTCTGAGAGTTTTCAGTTGGAGACGAGGCTTTTTGAAGTGCAAATATCGGTCTTTGTGTGTTTACTACAGGAGTAGGCACGATTGCTTTTTGCGATTGTGGATTTATGTCAGCTTGGCTTGGTTTTTCATTCAAGACGAAAAACAATACAAATCCTACTATCAGTACAATTGCTATGCCTCCAATGAAATAGTATCGATACATGTACAAAAATGTATTCGATGATTTTTTCGTTCGATTGGTTCGATTAGGTAAAGATTGCTTTCGGCTTCCTCTAGGAGCAAATGCACTCTGCTCTGTTGTTTTTGAATGAAAATAACACTCAATAATCGGATTAGGATCAATTTCTAGGAAATCTGCATATGCAAAAATATACTCTTTTACTTTCTGTTCATTCATTTTTAATAAATGGAAATTTTCGTTCTCCAATGCTTGTAAATATGGTACTGGTATCGATAAATGATCAGAAATATCTTTTAAATTGAGAAAAGACATTTCACGTACTTCTTTCAGCTGATTCACCAAGTCTCTCCCCTATCTGTATATAAAAAAGAACAGCCCAAAAGAGGGCCATTGCTCTTATTTTTTCACAATGTGTATTACTCTGCTTGATGCAACAGGCGTACCATTAACAGTAACTTTTATATTATCAGGTGAACCTAAAACAATATAAAGGTCTGGAACACTGTCAAATGTATGATTATATTTTAATGACGCATCCTTACTAGTTAAAGTAACATCTTTTATATACTTTTTAGGATCAGTCGTAGGTGCTTGTCCCGTACGAATTTGAACCCATGAAGTTCCTGACGGATTTAACACTACTTTTGCAGTATTTGTACCAGTCAGAGTATATAGACCAGCAGATTCTTTCACAAGACTACCTTCGCTAGTGGCTGTATTTTGCGTTTGTTGCGAAGGAGAGACTGGTTGTTGTTTTTGTTCTGATTGAGTCTGAGTGGAAACAACTTCTTTTGTATTTTTATCTTGACTTTCCTTTGTATCATCACCTGACATGAGATACACTGTTACTCCCCCAAGTAAGAGTACTGCAACTATACAAGCGATCATCACACGACTACTAAAAAATCCAGATGCCTTTTTAGTAGGTCGATTTCGCATGGAACTTCTGCTTAATGATGAGACGCTCGATTCTTGTGATCCTGATACTTCTTTAAAACCTTCGGTAGTTCGTGAACGAGAAGTTCTTGATTGTAATGAAGTCTCGCTCTTCTCATTTTCCATCCGTCTCGGTTCTTCTGATTCTGATTGTACTTTGGAAAACTTGTTCGTCATTGTAGGCAATGTCTGTGAATTGCGGAAACGTGTTGACCGAGATAATGATCCAGTTTCTTGATTCACTTGATTCGGCTTCGTTTCTTCCAGATTAGGTTTTGTGATTTGATTCACAGTTTGCTCTGGCTGCGTTTGCTTTTTCATCGCCAATGTACGTGACAATGTAGGCGATTCTGAATTTTTATTCAACCTAGACGGAACAAATTGTGCTGAGCTACTCACCGTCGATTGCGGTCCTGTTACTTGTTTTTTTAGTTTTGACGTTTGTGATTTGGTAATAGATTGTTCGCGTTGTTCTGTGTTTGTTGTTTTTACTACTGGATTTTCATTAGTCGCAAATCTCTTTTCTTTGGCCGTATTAGACGAATCACGGGTTGTGAGTGCTTGCGATGGTATCAGAGAAGGGAATTTGCGTTCTGGTTTCGCTTTACTGGAGCTATTGGAAAGAACTTGTGGTTTTAATGTCTTCTCCAATTCCTCTCTTCTCTGCATCGTCGGAAGTTTGCCTGTATTTGATACAGGATTAGCAATCGTTAATGCTGTCTTCGCCGTTGTACGATTTGCCGCAACCGATGGTTTTGTGTTTTGGGATGTAACAGGCATTGCTCCTGTAAATCCAAATTTATGCATACCTGTTTGACTCAATTTATTCAATTGCTCGGTCAATTGAGTTGCATCAAATTGACCTGTCTGATATCGCTCTGCTTGTTCCTTTTTCCGATATTCACGTAAAATATAATGCGGCTCTACTTTTACGCAATTCGCGTAAGAGCGCAGATAGGTACGCACATAAAACGGACTAGGTAATTTATCAAAATCGCCCTTTTCAATCGCTTCTAGAAATGATTTTTGAATTCTTGTTTTCTCTTGTACTTCGTCGAGGGACAGTCCTACCGACTCTCGGGCTTGTCGAAGAAAGTTACCGATTTCGACAGACACCCCAGCCACCTCCTGAAAGGTTGTACCGATGAAAATCGAAACACACGTACAACCGACATGAAATTGTCATAAATTTTATCTGAGCATAACACTAGTTTCTGAGACTGTCAAAGGTTTCACCTTGTCAGATATTTCTGCAACCTTTGAAGTAGTCGCATGAAGGTAGAAAACAATGCCAGAAGCAATTAACAGCAACAGAAAACCTACTATTAACATTACATTATAAAACTTTGCAAACCCTGAATCTTTGTCATTTTTCTTCTTTCTCGACTTTTTATTTTGCGATTGTTTTTTAACAGTTGCACGTGACATGGTTACCATCTTTTCCGAAGTGCGTCCAAAATCCTTCTTTTGACTTCTAGAAAGAGTAGTTGTAGCTCCAGAATTTTGAAGCTCCTGTTCTCGCTGAACCCTTGTTGTTCGTGACAATCGCTCTGTTTGAATTTGGTTTTTTTCTTGATAAATTTTATTTATTTTTCTGGGATCGAGATTTACATAAATTGAGTATTTGCGAAGATATGATCGAACATAAACAGGACCCGGCAGGTCACCAAATTCCCCACGTTCCATCGCCTTTAAGTATCTTAGTTCTATTCTTGTAGCTTCAGACAATTCCTCAATGGAAATACCTAACTGTTCACGTGCTGATCGCAAATGGTATCCCAAGTCTTCCAAAATTTTCATCCTCCCTCTACTGAAACAACATGTAAACCATACCCATTATCAGGATAATAGCTACAATAAACCAGAGAGAAGAAATCTTCTTTCTTTGCGCTGGTGACCGCTTAGGTAATTCTACTGCTTCTGTCTTTGGTCTTATTGGCGCGGGTGACTGCGTTTGTGTTTGCGCGGCGTCGAAAAGTTGCATCATAGAATTTATATTGAGATGAAGATATTTCGCATATGTTTTCATAAATACGCGTGCATAAAACTTACTGGGTAGAAGATTATACTCTTCTGTTTCCAATGCTTGCAAATATTTTTTCTCAATGTTCGTGAGGTCTGCCATATCTTCAAGCGAATAGTTCTTTTTTTCACGCGCTTGTTTCAAATACTTACCCACGCCAGCCAAGTGCATTATCCCCCTTAGAAATCCTGATCCAGCTCGTCGAGCGTAATGGTTTCTGATGAATCTTGTTTCAATTCGATAATGTAATCAAAATCATCCAGCGAATACTCTGTTTGTTGGACAAAAACATCGGGATGTTCAATTACTTTGGTTGCGTTTAAGCTCATAATTTCACGTAATAACATCTGATGCTCCTCATCGCCTCTGCGAGTAGACATGACACCATCAATGATGAAAACCCTTTCCTCCGAAAATTCATCTCTTGTCAGTCGATTTCGCATTGTTTGTTTTAACAAAGTAGAGGATAAAAAAATCCATCTTTTATTAGCACAAACGCTTGAGGCGACAATTGATTCCGTTTTTCCAATCCGAGGCATTCCCCTAATTCCTATTAGTTGATGCCCTTTTCTTTGAAATAGCTCTGCCATAAAATCAACCAATATACCTAACTCTTCTCTAGTGAAGAAGTAAGTACGCATATCTTCAGACGAACGCTCTAAGTATCTACCATGTCGAATCGCAATTCGATCGACTAACTTAGGCGGTCGAAGTGCTGTTAGTGTAATGTCTTCGACTTGTAACAATATATGACGAAGTGATTCGATCTTATCGTGGTTACTCGTTTCCAGCAGTAATCCACGTCGACGATTTTCAACACCATTAATCGTGATAATATTGATAGCAAGCATCCCTAAAATAGAGGCAACATCACCTAATAAACCTGGTCTATTTTTATGTATTTGGTACTCCATGTACCATTCTTGACTTGCCATGATACCACCTCTCAAAGGAATGACAGGCTTCATGAGCTATAAACATAAGTATAGCACATGTTCTGAACTCTCGAAAGAGATCAGCCCTATAAAACTCTAGCGTCAACGAAGAAAACCAAATAATAAGTAAGGGAATTCCCCGTATTATCATAAGTTTACCGATTTATGATAATATTGTGTAGTCCAATTCCTTACAATTGCTAAAAGAAAACGTCTGACATCCTTTTCTAGAATGCCAGACGTTTTGCTTATTTATGATCGACTAATTTCACCATTAATTCAGCCATTACACGTTGTTGATTTTCGTCAGCAACATCCCACAATTCTTTTAATAAACGCTCTTGTTCGTTTTTCGGATCAACATCTTTTGCTAAGTAATCGCCAATTTCATATGCCAAATCATGGATGGTTGATTGATCCATTCCAAGATTAGAAGCTTGCTCTACACGAGCTTGTAAAAACTGTTTCCATTCATCAAAGTTGTGCAAAACTGTCATGACATCTTCCTCCTAATGTGAGTAACATTCTAAAAGTAATATCACCACATTAAAAGGAAATTATGCATACAAAACCTATATTTAAAACAATTGATTTTTCGGGGAGTAACTACTGTCAACCGATACGATCGGGACAGTAGTACTCCAACACAGCTATGCTCCCGGCGCGGGAGGCAGACATTCGAGGATTTTCTCGAATGCGGGGATGAACTGCTGCCAGTCCTTCCCTCCTGCCTCCGACTCGTCGTAGAAGCGACACAACCGGGCTGCCTCACATACGTGATAGTGAACCGGAGTGATCGAGTATGACTCGTCCTCCGAAAGCAGCTGCTGCGGTGTCTCTGCCCAATCCTCTGCCAGAGCGGCGAAGCCCTTAACCAGGGAGAACAGGAGATCTGTTCCGCCATCAAGCGCGGCGATACGAATCGATCCGCCGATCTTCTCCATGGTGCTCATGCGGATCATGAAACCTCCTAATAACAGGATGATTGGTGTATCACAAGTTTACTATATTTTCAAAAGAAATGGAAACACATATTAATACCATGCACCATTTACATGTATCACTTGCCCGGTGACATAGGATGATTTTTCTTCACATAAATGACTTACCATCGAAGCAATTTCTTGTGGGGTTCCAAGCCTTCCGATTGGTATATCATCAGCCAGCTGCTGTTTTTCCTCTAGTGTCAATTGATTGTTCAATAGCTCTGTATCAACTGCTCCAGGCGCAACAACATTTACCGTTATTCCAGATAATGCGACTTCTTTTGCTAAAGCTTTTGCCATTCCATGAAGTGCTGATTTTGCTGTCGAATATAATACTTCGGTTGCCCCGCCAACTGATCCCCATATTGAAGACAAAAATATGATTCTTCCCCACTTTTGTTCGATTTGATAAGGAAGAACTGCTCGTGCAAGCAGAAATGCCCCTTTGACATGAACATTCATCAAACGATTATATTGCTCCATATCTGCATCTTGGAACAAACCAACTTCTGTATGACCCGCAGCGTGTATTAAAATAGATGGTTTTCCTAAAGAAAAATGAATAGCTTGATAAACTTGGGCTACTTCTTCTTCTTTGGACACATCTAAAGCAAAAGGAACAGCATCTACTCCCATTTCTTTACAAGCCTGTGCTACATGATCTGCTTTTTCTTTGTTAAACTGGTAACAAACAACGATATCTAAGCCTGTTCTAGCTAACTCCAACGCAATTGCAGAACCTATACCGCCACTAGCACCAGTAACCCAGGCTACTTTTTTCGAAGACAGATCCATTATTTTGGCATAACCAATGAGACTGCAAATTGTTCTGGTTGAAAATGAGTCTGTAGTCTTTCATTCACGTCTTCCAAAGTTAATTTTTCTAAAGTAGGAATAATATCAAACAAATCTGCTTCTTGAAAACGATAACTCGTAAATTGATTAGCGATCCATTCTAAAGAATTAAGTGACCGCAGACTCGCACCTATCCTCTTTTTTTGAATACGATCAAATTCTTCTTGCGTGATTCCACCATTTGCTATACGACGTGGAACCTCTTGTTGAACTCTATTAATCAATTCCTCTGGTTGATGTGTATCTCCCCCAAACATGGTAAATCCATAACCAGGCTCCAACGAATAATCGAATCCAAATGTTTCATCAATAATTCCATCGTCATACAGTGATTGGTAAAAATCAGAGGATGTACTGAATATTGCATCCAAACAAATTTGGGTTGCTAATTCCTGTTTTAAACGATCCGTTCCAACTCGGTTTACTTCGGTATTTTTTTCTTTATAACCCATCAAACATTTTGGAGTCTGAACACTTAACTTCATCACTTTTTTGGCTTCTGCCACTGTATTAGATTCTTCCGGGTAAAAACGATTAATTTTAGCAGGTGCAGCAAACTTTTTCTCTGCTTGGTTAGCGTGAATCAATTTCATAGTCTCTTCTGCTTCTATCGCGCCAACCACGAAGAGCAACATATTACTGGGATGATAAAAAGTATGATAACAATCGTATAACGTTTCCTTTGTAATTTTACTAATGGACTCAACTGTACCTGCAATATCAATTTTGACTGGGTGATTTTTATAAAAAGCTTCAATCAGACCAAAATAAGACCGCCAGTCAGGATTATCATCATACATTTTTATTTCTTGCCCAATAATACCTTTTTCCTTCTCTACATTTTGATCTGTAAAATAAGGCGCTTGAACAAAATCTAATAAAGTCAGCAAATTTTCTGTTGTATTCTCTGTGCACGAAAATAAGTATGCAGTACGTGTAAAACTTGTAAATGCGTTTGCTGCTGCACCTTGTTTTGCAAACTGTTGAAACACATCTTCACCTGATTCCTGTTCAAACATTTTATGTTCCAAGAAATGAGCAATGCCATCAGGTACAGCATGTTTTTCTTGACCTTCTCTTTGAAATGTATTATCAATTGAACCATATTTGGTTGTAAAAGTAGCATAAGTTTTTTGAAATCCAGGTTTCGGGAGCAAGTACACTTCTAATCCATTTGCCAATTTGTCATAGTAAAGTGTTTCTTTTAATTGAGGATGATCTAATTTTTTCATTGTTTCTCCCCCTCTAATCCACGCAAACAATAAATCGTGTCCAGTTCAACTAACTGTGCCACTTCTTGGATATCATCCTTTGTAATGGCATTTACTTTCTGTAGCAAATCATCCAACGATCTCGGTCTTCCACTTAAAACAGACTGAAAATGAAATCCAATTAATTCAAAAGCTCGATCTTGTCCTTCTCGAAACTGATTGGAAAGTGTGGCTTTTGTCTGTTCTAATTCTCGATCAGTAATTTCGCCGTTACGCATTGCATTTAACTGCTGTTTGATAATTTCAATAGCCCGATCCAAGTTTTGTTCCTCAATTCCGCTTTGGATAAAGAGCAGACCCTTGTGACTTTCAATCGCAGAAGAGCAGTAATAAGCAAGGCTTTCTTTCTCACGGACATTCATGAATAATTTAGAATGTGCAAATCCACCTAATATCCCGTTATACATTAATAGTGCGGGATATTTATCATCTCGAAGAGAAATTTGGGTACGACATCCCATGTTTAATTTTCCTTGATTAACATCTAGACGATCCACAGCCATTTTTATTTGATCCACATGATGCGAGATTTCAGCAAATGGCACCTCTGCTCTTGCTGCACTTTGCAATTTGCTATCAAAGTATTTATTGAACAAAGTCTTTACTTCATTTGGATCCACATCACCAACACAATATAGATCGATCGGGGCTTGATCCAGTACTTGTTGATAATACTCATATAGGGATTTTGCATCAATAGAAGATATATCATCAGCTATTCCATAGTTATATAGAGAATAAGCTTCTCCATCACACATGGTTTGCACACACCGTTCTGCTGCATAGCGGATTTTATCATCAGGTAAACTGTCTATTTTTTGTTTTAAATTTTTCTTTTCTGCTTCCACAAATGGTTTATGAAACTGCCCATTCTCAGCGAAAGGATTTAAAATCATCTCACAAAATAACTGGACACCTTCTTTTAAAAGCGAAGATGCATCTTGTAAATATGTTTCATTTGCTAAATCCATTCCAAATTGAAAAACCTGTCTGTCTCCTCGCTTAAAGACATCACCAAAAGACCCTGCTCCATAAAGTTGATTCAATTTCTGACGAAGGGCCACTGTCGTAGGATAGTTTTTTGTTGCTCTACCTAATACATTTGGTAGTAATGCATTTTTTGTCACTGTATCCCGCTGCAATGGATTGGTTAAAAAAGCAGAGAAAGTCGTAGTTTTAAACTTATCACTAGGGCAAATATGGAGGCGAATACTCCCTAAGTTTTCTGTTTGAAAAGTTGCAAAAGACATTTATACACCTCTTTTTCTAATTCTTACTAAACAATCCAGATAACCCTCTTCAACCACATTATTCTTTTTATTCTCATGGTTATTATTATTAAAAAGATATGGGTATCTTCTTTATCTTACCGTTAATAAAGCCCAGTTTGTAGTACTCTATTATGTTTTGTTTCGTGAAGTACTGACAATTTTTTCGCAGATTTTCGCTATGTAAATCTGTATCTTTTCCTATACTCCAATTGTTTCCCCAACAAAGCCTTATTTTCCTCCGTAGGTTTCTAAATATCTGAAAACGCTCAATCGACATTGTTCACCATAACGCTTCAGATGAACTATTGAATTCAGCAAATAGTATGTGTCGAAATAATATTTCCTATGAAAAGATCTTGCTTTTCATAAAAAAAGACATGCTCTATAAAAAAGCTGTCTTTTCAAATTGATTCATTCACTTGCTCCGAGGTGGGATTATTTGTATTTTGTTGTTGTTTCCATTCTTCCACGGATAATCTAACTTCTCTTGGTTTACTTCCTTCATAAGGCCCAACGATACCATTTTGTTCCATACTATCAATCAATCTTGCCGCACGAGAATAACCAATCCTTAGCCTACGCTGCAATAAAGATACCGAGGCAGTTTTTGCTTCGACTACCAACTGAACAGCTTGTAAATATAATTCGTCTTCTGGGCTGTCTACTTGGTTTCCTTCCACTGCTGTTGGTATCATTTCTTGAACATACTTCGCCTCTTGCTGTTGTTTCACAAATGAAACTACTTCCTCCACTTCCTCATCTGATAAATACGTCCCTTGAAGTCGAACGGGTTTAGAAGCACCAACAGGTAAATAAAGCATATCCCCTCTTCCTAGTAGTTTCTCTGCTCCACCCATATCTAAAATAGTTCTGGAATCAGTTTGAGCAGATACTGCAAATGCAATTCGCGAAGGAATATTGGCTTTGATGACTCCTGTGATAACATCGACTGAAGGTCGTTGTGTTGCAATAATGAGGTGTATCCCTGCTGCTCTTGCCATCTGAGCCAAGCGGCAGATGGCATCTTCTACATCTGCTGGAGCAACCATCATCAAATCTGCTAATTCATCAACAATTACAACGATATACGGCAGTTTTTGCTTGCCTTCTTCCCCAGAAATCAATGTATTATATCGTTCAATATCTCTTGCTCCTATATTTGCGAACAATTCATAGCGTTTTTCCATCTCTTTTACCACTTTTTTTAGTGCAATTGCCGCTCTTCGCGGATCCGTTACCACCGGAGCTAACAAATGAGGAATACCATTATATATATTGAGTTCTACCATCTTTGGATCGATCATCATCAATTTTACTTCGTCCGGTTTGGCTTTATATAACAAACTTACAATGATCCCGTTGATACATACACTTTTTCCGGAACCAGTAGCACCGGCTACTAATAAATGTGGCATTTTTGAAAGAACTGCCACTTGTGGATCACCAGATATATCTCTTCCCAAAGAAATAGTTAACTTTGAGACTGAGTCTTGATAGTCGCTGCTCTCAATAATATCTCGGAGGCCCACCATAGCCACTTCTGAATTAGGAACCTCGATTCCGATTGCTGATTTACCAGGTATCGGTGCTTCAATCCGTATATCCTTTGCTGCAAGGACTAGAGCTAAATCATCTGCCAAATTAACGATTCTGCTCACCTTTACTCCTACTTGGGGCTGAATCTCATAGCGAGTAACTGCTGGACCTCGATGAATATGTATAACACGAGCTGATACACCAAAGCTTTCTAATGTATCGACTAATTTATCTGCATTGTTGTTTAAATCTTGTTTATCAGCAATCGGTGTTTTCTTTTGTTCTGCTAAAATTGAAATGGGAGGCAATAAATAGTTCTCATTGGAGGTCTGTACTTCAAATGGAACTTCTATATTTTCTTCATCTTTAACAGTGACTATTTTTTCATCCGATTTTTTTTCTTCTGGTCTTTTCTCCACTTCCAGCGTAAGTTGCACATTCTCTTTCTTACTAACTTTTTTCAGTGGAACTTCTTCAAAATCAAATATGGTTGGTTTTACATTTTCATGTTCTTCTATGATTGGATCTTTTGTTACATTACCAATTGTTGTTTTGCGATTTCTCTTGCTCACTTGTTTCTCTTTTTGTTGATAAGAAGATACATAAGAAGCAAGTTTGGTTTTCCAGATCTTCTTTTTGTTCTCCCAGAAATGGCTAAACTGATGGAAAAACTTCACATAGGAAAAACCAGTTATTAATAAAAATCCGCATAAAAACAATGCACAAAGAGCTACTACAGTACCAATGCTTTCAAAAAGAAAGTAGAACAGGGCAAATACTACTGCACCAATCATTCCGCCTCCCACATCAAGCGGTAGACGAGAATCTCGTTCAGACAATAACAACTGCCAAGTTTTATCTAATATGGATCCTTGAAACCCTTTTGCTATTAATATTTGAAAGGTGAAGTAATGCGAAAAAGCCAAAAGAGAGAGCAGCACTAGAATAATTCCGGTCATTCGAGGAGACCATTCATTAGGCCATCTTCTTTTTAGCATCACAAAAAAACCTAATCCCACTCCAATGAGCGGAACTAGAAAATCATAAGAACCAACAAAAAACCGAGACAAATAAGTCAAGTTTCTGCCAATTGCCCCCAAACTAGCCATGTCTATGATAGAAAGGGCTAAAATCGTTATTCCATAAATCTCATATAGTAATTCCCTTTTAAATTTTTCCGTTTTTGGTGCGCTTATTGGTTTTGTTGCTTTTTTCGCCATTTCATCCAACTCCCTGTAACCTATCACCAGCATTATAACATGGATAAGCATGTCAAGTGAGTTTTTTTGGTATTTTTATGGATGTATTTGGCATATATAGAAATATTTATCGTTGCATGTTTATTAAAAATACAAGACATTTCCCGGTTGAAAACGCGGATCAAGAAAATGATTTAGATCAGGGCTTAGTAAACGTACTACTTTTATCCCCTTTCCAGCTTCCTCTACTAATAAAGGAACTCCATCATAGATTGTTTCATGAAAGGTCTTGGTATCATTTTGGTTTAACATTTCACTATATATTAATTCCTCAGGAAGAAGTGTCCAATGAGTCATCGGTGCTCGCCTCCTTTTTTTCCTTAATCATTCGAGACAACTCTTGCAAAGCATCAGAAATTCCCCCAACACGATCAATCAGACCTATCTCCACAGCATCTTTACCAACCACATTTGTTCCAATATCCCTAGCAAGATCACCTGTACGAAACATCAACTCACGCAACTTAGCATCTGTTACTTTAGAGTGACTGGAGATAAAGCGGATCACTCGATCTTGCATTTTTTCCAAATACTCAAATGTCTGGGGAACACCGATCACCAAACCTGTTAAACGAATCGGATGTATGGTCATTGTTGCTGTTTCAGCGATAAAAGAAACATCAGATGAAACAGCAATTGGTGCACCAATACTGTGTCCACCTCCAAGTACAATGGAAACAGTCGGTTTACTCATCGTTGCAATCATTTCAGAGATTGCCAAGCCTGCTTCTACATCACCACCAACGGTATTTAAGATAAGAACGACTCCTTCTATCTTTGGGTTTTGTTCTGCAGCGACAATCTGAGGAATAACATGCTCGTATTTAGTTGTTTTGTTTTGTGGTGGCATTACCAGATGCCCTTCGATCTGCCCAATAATCGGCAAACAAAAAATATTTGATTCCATTTGTGGGACATTGGTCTGACCTAATTGCTGGATTGCCTGTATAACATTTTTCTTTTTTGCTTCTTCTTGGATTTCTGGTTCATCGTTCATGTCTAAACCCACCTTTCTTTTGTTTCTTTAGTATGATCCAAACAAAAAAACCCATCCTAAGATTCAGGATGAGTTTCTTTTCTGGCTAACAGATATGCAACACTAAAGCATACCACTACCAGACAAGCTAGAGCATGATTCAATTCATTACCAGCAGTTTGAGGTAATGTTCCTGGCTTTGTTTTTGGATCAGGTGTTTCTCCAGAAGCGAGTGCCACCTCATTTGAAAGAACACTCTTGGGATTATTTTGTACTGCAGGCTCTTGATTTGTATCATCGGCATTTTTTGAAACAATTGCTGATTTACTACTGTCCTTTGTCACAGGTACAGATGGTTTTAATTTCGATAAGGGAGATGATTGCTCTTCCTTCTGAGTAGTTTTTGATGAAGAAATCGAAGATGTTTCAGACTTATGCTTATCTTGTGTTTTATCTGTTGCTGTTTGACTAGAAGATTTCGCCTCCGATTTTGGCGAGGATGTTGCTTTTTCCGATTTATCTGTTTTTTGCTCTTCTTTTTTCGATGAAACTTCTTCCTTCTGCTTACTCGCATTGTTCTTACTACCAGCTGATTCTGTTTCTTTTGACTTCATATCAGATTTAACCTCTGGTTCGTCAATAGATGGATCTTCTGTTGGAGCATCAATCGGCGGTTTGAGCGGAGCCAATTCAGCAGTATGGGAATTCGACTCAACCTCTGGTACTTTTTGTTCTACATGTGCTTTCGCTGTTGGTTCATCCAATGGTGATTGATTTGGGTGTAACTCACTTGTACTGAAAGCAAAAGCACTTCCAATTCCTGTGGATAATCCAAGCATTGTAGCACAGAAAATAATTAAAATGATATTGCTTTGTTTATATTTTTGTTTTGGAGCCGGCAACGCCTTTTGCACAATGGACTCGACTCGGAACCCTTCCAATGCTTTTTTGGGATCCATACTCCACCCCTCCTTTCGGAGCTATTCTAATATTATGACAAATACTTTGAAATAGCAACATTTTATCCGAAATTTAGGAATATATTGCCTATTTATTTCTCATTCAATAAACAAAAGCTGAAGGCTTTATCCCTCAGCTTTTTAACAGATAATCGTTTCCTTCATTATCTTGAAACTGTACAAATGTCCCCCACTGCATTTTTTGAGGTTCTCCAGTAAAAGATACTCCTTTGTCTTTCATCTTTCGATAATCTCGATAGACATCTTTGCTGTAAAAAACGATTGATGCTTGATGTTCCGTTGCATTTTTTATCATCGTTTTCGGATAAATGACTAAATGAGATTCAGCATGCTCTGGAGCTACTTCTAGCCAGTAAGCATTTGGCCCCATCTGTTTCTTTTCTTTCCTGACAAATCCAACTTGATTTATCCAAAAATCTTCCGCTGCTTCTTGATTATCTACATAGATTGCAACTGTCGCTATTTTTTCTAACATTTTCGTTCTCCTATATCTATTAACTATATTCAACAGTTTTCCATAGAAACAGAAGAACTATCCATAAAAAAACTCCCCGCTTATAGGGGAGTAATTCTATTAAGAAGCTTTTTGATCTTCCGAGTTTGGCTCCTCTTCCTTCCCAGAAACCTTCACATTTTTGAGAAATGGCGTAAATATTAGTCCAACTAAAACGAATATCAGGCCAACGATAAATACCAAATGTAAGGAATCCACTAAAGTTCCTTTGAGAACCGGAACAAATATTTGTTGCATAACAGGAGGAATTTTATTCATCGTCTCAGGACTTAGTAACATTGAATATAATCCCTGTGGATTGTGTACGACCAAATCCTTCATTTTAGCAACCATTTCATGCGCTTGAGGAGGAAGCTTATCTAAAGTTGGAAGCAATTGATCGGAAAGCAAAGTAGACGATTTATGATTCATTACAGCTCCAAGAATAGTCATTCCAAAAGTTCCACCAATTTGGCGAAAAAACTGGCTGGAAGAAGTCACCACACCTAGTTCTGCCTTAGAAAATGCCTCTTGTAAAGCAAGTGTCAATAATGGCATGACAAGTCCCATACCAAGTCCTAAAATAACCATATCTGTCATCGCCTGAATCTTGGTTGTCTCCATCGTCATCGTAGATAACAAGTAGAAACCAAAAGACATCACTGCCATACCAACAAGCATTTGAATACGAATTCCTACTCTACGAACCAGTTGACCAGAAAGTATGCTTGTAAGGATCATAGCAAACATCATTGGTGTCATAATTGTCCCTGATTCAGAAGCGCTGATACCAACAATTCCTTGCATGAACAAGGGAACGAACATAATCGCACCAAACATCCCCAGCGACATAAGAAATCCAATACCATTTAACAAGGTGAATGTTTTGTTTTTAAATAAATACATAGGTAAAATTGGCTCTTCTGCACGATTCTCTACAAATACAAAAGCTGCAAGACTTACTAAAGAAACGGCAAATAAGGCCAGAATCTGCCAAGAACCCCAAGCATATTCTTTTCCACCAAAAGTCAACGCTAGAAGCAAACTCACTACTCCGACTATCATTGTAAACATACCAAGTAAATCAAACTTAACCGGACCAGTTGATTTATGACCTTTAAGTCCCATAGCAATAAAAATAAATGCTAATACACCTACAGGTAGATTGATATAGAAAACCCAGCTCCAGTTCAGGGAGTCAACAATCCAACCGCCAATTTGCGGACCAACTACCGAAGCCAAAGCAAAGATACCCCCGAATACTCCTTGCCACTTTGCTCTTTGTGCACCAGTAAAAATATCTCCAATAATAATCATTGCCATTGGCATCATAATTCCGCCGCCGAGTCCTTGTAATGCCCGGTAATAGATCAACTGATCCATCGTTGAAGCAATACCGCATAGCGCTGATCCTACCATAAAAATAAAGATCCCTGTTAAATAAACGATCTTTCTTCCAAGTAGATCAGCCAATTTTCCTGCTATCGGTACAATCGCAGTAGATGTTAACATGTAAGCAGTTGTCAACCATGTCATTAGATCTAAACCGCCTAATTCCCCAACAATTTTAGGCATTGCTGTACCGACAATCGTATTATCCAATGCAGCAAATAACATCGCTACAATAAGTCCTGTAATCAATAATCCGTTTCCTGATTTTTTTCGTCCTTCTACAACCGGGAAACTTGCCGTATTCTGGCTCAAACCATGTTCACTCCTTGATGTCTACACGGGAAATTTTTTCATAAATAGAAAGTAATGAATCAAGTTCTGATCGATCCAAATGTGAGAGATATTTTAATAATATTTTTTTCCGTTTTTGATGTGCTTCTTCTAATATTTCTTTTCCTACGTCAGAAATTTGTATAAACACAACTCTACGATCATGCTCATCACGTTCCCGCAAGACATATCCTTGTTTTAAAAGTCTATCGATCATCGCCGTGATCGCACTTGGCTTCACAGACATTTCATCTGCCAATCCAGAAACGGTACTTTTGCCGCCGTTATAGAGTAGTTGCATTATATAAAATTGAGGGCCTGTTAATTTAGGCTCACAATCCGTCGTTTTTTTGCTAATCCGCCGCATTGTCAATAGAAAAATTTCTTGAAGCCGTTCAATATATTCTTCTAATTCTGCCTGTTTCATTTTTCCACTCCTTTCCTAATAATATGTAGCATCATAAAAAATTGATACATTTAATATTTAACTTAATTAACTGTACGATACTATAACATATCCGTCAAGTCTTCTGGAGAAACTCATTTTCATTATAAATAATTGGGCGAAAATTAGGAAATGTCGATCACATGGACCAAATTCTTTTAAAGATTAATATGTTCCATTAGAATATGTAACCTTTGTCATTGGAAAAATTGCCATGAACAAAATAATTTACAAATCCTATTTTAAAGTTTATATTATTTATAAGAAATTTAAAACGCTTTCATTGGCGTGTTACTGGTAATGCAGGCATAAGCCAAAAAAGATCATGAGAATAGGGTCTTTTTTGGCTTTTTCCTGTGTATCTTTTTATCTAAAATAAAGTAAGGTGTTGATGATGTTTAAACCAAATGGATATACCATTGAGCATGTTTTTAATAACAATGTGGTTTTAGTTATTGATCCTTCTACCAATAAAGAAACGATATTGTTAGGAAAAGGCATTGGTTTCCAGCAAAAAAAAGGGACCATCTTGCTCTATACTGATACTAGGATAGAGAAAAAATTTTATATGGAAGATGAACGATATCTGGAACAGTACCGTCATTTACTGACTCAAGTGGATAAAGATGTGTTTGGGATCTCCGAAGAAATCATTGGGCTTATTTCCAAAGATCTTACCAATAATATAAATGAATATGTCCATTTAGCCCTACCAGACCATATTCAATTTGCTCTCTATCGCATCCGAAATGGTTTGCAAATTATTAATCCTTTTTTATTCGAAATTAAGACACTTTATAACCGGGAATTTGCACTAGCAAAACAAGCAGCTGCTCTGTTAACAGATACCTTTCAGCTTGATATACCGGAAGGTGAAATTGGATTTCTTGCTCTGCATATCCACTCAGCATTAAATGATATACCTGTTCATCGAACAATGACATTTGCCAGCTTATTAGCTGAATTTGCCGAGATGATTGAAAAAGATAACAATGGGAATCTATCTGTAAATAGAGCAAGCACGGATTATCTCCAATTTGTAACAAATTTTCGATTTGCCATTGAACGAGGAAAAAATGGGAATTTCATACCCGCCTCACTACTTTCAAAATTAAAGGAAATTATGCCTACTGCATTCGAATATTCGCAAAAACTATTTTGGTTAATTGAAAAACGTTTGGAGATAATTCCAAATAAGGATGAAATCACATTGCTATGTATCGATATTGCTCGATTACTTCATAAAGGAGACAAAAAATAAATGTTTTCCAAATGGTTTTCATCCAAAAAGTCCATTGTATTCGCTCCCGTTTCTGGTGAAGCAGTGGACTTGGAACAAGTTCCTGATCCTGTTTTTTCAAAAAAAATGACTGGTGATGGAATCGCTATCATACCGAGCGAGGGTAAAGTTTTTTCACCTTTTGACGGGAAAGTAGTCCATCTCTTTGAAACGAATCATGCCATTATTGTAGAGAGTACAAATCATCTTCAAATTTTAATCCATATCGGAATCGATACGGTTCAACAAAATGGTGATGGTTTTGCTTCTCATGTTCAAATAGGAAAAGAGATAAAAAAGGGAGACCTGTTGATTACATTTGATCGCAATGGTTTAAAAGCTGCAGGCTACGAAATAATTTCACCTATTGTCATCCTAAATGGAGACATCGTAAAGGAAAAAATAATAGGAAAAACAGGTATGATAAAAGCGGGTAGTGATGAGTTATTCTTGATTACATTGAAGTAGGTGTTTTTTAATGCCCAAAACTGCACTATACGGAAAAGTAATTACGAGACATCATTGTATTGATGATGGCTTGGTTGTCGTAGAAGACAAAAAAATCAGCTTTGTAGGCAGTAAACATGATTACCGAGAAAACGACTCTTTCAGCAACTATATCGCATATCCTGATAGTCTCATTATTCCGGGATTGATTGACATTCATGTTCATGGAAATGCAAATTTAGACGTAATGGATGCCAAAATCAACTCGCTGCGCGGGATAGCAAAGAGTTTATGCAGTTTCGGAGTAACTAGTTTTTTAGCAACTACCATGACAATGTCAATTTCAAAAATTTTATCAGCACTAGAAAATATCACTGCTTATCAAAAACGAGATGAACCTTACGCACAATTAATTGGAGTTCACCTAGAAGGACCATTTATCAGTCCGAAACAAAAAGGTGCACAAAAAGAGGAAGACATTTTATGTCCAACTCAGTCCAATTTACTTCCGATATTAAACCTATTACAAGATCAGTTACGTATTGTTACACTGGCCCCGGAAATGCCATATGCATTAGAGGCAATTAAACTCCTTACAGAAAACAAAGTCATATGCTCTATCGGCCATACGAATGCAACGATAGAAGAAGCAAATAAAGGACTAAAAGCAGGTGCTAGTCATTTCACTCACTTATACAATGCGATGCGTGGATTACATCATAGAGAGCCAGGAGTAGTTGGAAGTTCATTTACAAATAATGAAACTTCCTGTGATGTGATTGCAGATATGATTCATGTACATCCAAGTGCTGTAAAAATAGCTTATGATCAAAAAACACGAGAAAAATTAATCTTGATTAGTGATGGAATGCGTGCTGTTGGAATGGGAGATGGTACTTTTGAATTAGGAGGGCAAACGGTTCATGTACATCGCTGTATCGCCAGATTAGATGATGGTACGTTAGCAGGAAGTACACTAACATTGAATAAAGCAATTCAAAATCTGGTTCAAATTGTTGGAATTCCACTGGTAGACGCTGTTTACATGGCATCCACTGCTCCTGCTAAAAAACTCGGAATTGATGCAGAAAAGGGCAGTTTAGAAATAGGAAAAGATGCAGATATAACAGTTCTTACCGAAAATTTCGATGTACATCTCACCATGATTCAAGGCCAACTCGCATACCAGGAGGGTGCTTCCAATTGATACAGTTAGTTGTCTATGAAGATTATCAAACACTAAGCAGACAAACAGCAAAATATATTGCAGATTTAGTCCATAAGAAACCAGACACAATTCTTGGACTAGCTACAGGTAGTACCCCGTTAGGGTTATACCAAGAACTGGTTCAATTATACGAAAGTCAACGGATTGATTTTTCAAAAGCAATTACATTTAATCTAGATGAGTATGTTGGTTTAACCAAAGAGCATCCACAAAGTTACTATCATTTTATGCACGAACACCTTTTTTCAAAAGTAAATATCAATCCAGCTAACATCCATTTCCCAAAAGGGATATTTGAGCACGCAGATGATGTCTGTGCTGAATACGAACAACAGTTAGAGGAAACAGGTCCAATCGACTTGCAAATTCTCGGGATTGGTTCCAATGGTCATATTGGATTTAACGAACCTGCAAAACGGATGACGTTAACAACACATATCACCGATTTAGCTGAGAGAACCATTACTGATAATGCGAGATTTTTTCATGACACGAATGAGGTGCCCCGGCAAGCAATTACAATGGGCATCGGGAATATTATGCGTGCGAAAACCATTTTATTAATGGCACACAAAGCAACCAAAGCCGAAGCGATAGATGCTATTTTTACAGGTGTGGTTGATCCAAATATTCCTGCATCAATCCTGCAACTGCACTCGGATGTTTTAGTTTTTGTCACCAAAGAGGTAGCAAATAGGTTAAAACACCAATCAATTCTATCCATACACTAAAAAAGATATTTCTTACTATAAATTTAGAAAATGAGAGGTTATCTATTATGTTGAAAGGAATTCCTGTATCACCTGGTGTTGCGATCAGCAAAGCTTTTATATTAAAAAACACTTCAATCCCTACTGAAAAAAGAACAATAAAACAAGAAGAAATAGAAGCTGAAAAACAAAAACTGCAAATGGGATTAGCAAAAACAGAAAAACAGCTGATGGATCTTCATCAGCAATTATTAAAAACTGTCGGTGAAGAACAAGCAGAAATCATGTCTGCTCATCTAGTTTTATTACAAGATCCTGCATTTATCGATGAAATTAATAACCACATTCAAAACGACCTTGTTGATGTACCTTCTGCAGTACAACTAGCTGTTGATCAATTTGTGCAAATATTTGAGAGTATCGAAGATGAATATATGCGTGAAAGGGCCACAGATATTAAAGATATAGGTAGTAGATTAATCTCCAACTTACTTGGCAAAAAAGAAGAAAATCAGATAAATACAGAAGGCACTTTCATTTTGGTTTCTGATGATTTGACTCCTTCGGAAACTGTTACTCTACCAAGAGAACGGGTTCTTGGCATTATTGTAGCAAAGGGTGGAAAAACATCACATGCAGCCATTTTAGCTCGTTCATTGGGAATTCCAGCGATTATGGGAGTTGGTGAACGATTAGAGAAAGAAATTAAGTCGGATGACTCGGTTATTATCGATGGATCTACTGGAGAGATTTTTGTAGACCCCGACGAAAAACTTATCACCACTTACCAAGAAAAACAAGTGGAAGAAGAAAAAGAGAAACAACAACTGTCTCTATTACGTGATAAAAAAGCTGTAACCAAAGATGGGACTCGAGTAGAACTGGTAGCAAATATTAAAGGACCTCAGGATGCAGAAGAAGTATTGGAACAAGGAGGAGAAGGGATAGGTTTATTTCGAAGTGAGTTCCTTTTTATGGATCGATCTTCCCTGCCTTCCGAAGAGGAACAATACAATGCATATGCAGAAGTAGTTAAAAAACTGGGTGATCGTCCAGTAATTATTCGTACGCTTGATATCGGGGGGGACAAGCACCTACCGTACCTCGATTTACCGAAAGAGATGAATCCATTTCTGGGCTGGCGTGCGATCCGGATTTCTTTGAGCAGACCAGCCCTATTTCAAACGCAACTTCGTGCGCTTCTACGTGCTAGCGCCCATGGAAAAGTAAGAATTATGTTCCCGATGATTTCTCATTTGGAGCAGATCCGGGCAATCAAAAAAATAGTAGATGAAACAAAGGAGCAATTAACCGCAAAATCAATTGCATTTGATCCAAATATTGAACTTGGTATTATGATTGAAATCCCTAGTTCTTGTTTGATCGCTGATGAGTTAGCCAAAGAAGTTGATTTCTTTAGCATCGGTACAAATGATTTGGTGCAATATACACTGGCAGTTGACCGAATGAATGAAAATATTTCGGATCTGTATGATCATTTTCATCCTGCTGTTCTGCGTTTGATCAAAATGGTAATTGATGCATCTCATCGCAATAATATTTGGACTGGAATGTGCGGTGAAATGGCAGGTGATTTGCAAGCAACAGAAATATTGCTTGGACTAGGTTTAGATGAATTTAGTGTTTCTCCTACCCTACTACCTAGAATAAAGCATCGAATTTTAGAACTTACCATCAACCAAGCAAAACAGACAGCAGAACATGCACTCCAATTAAGTACACCCGCTGAAGTGCAAGCATTTTTAACCTCTTCTCAACCTGTCAGTTAAAGTAAATAACTGATTTTTATAAGGAGGTTTTTGTAGTGCTAGCTTTTTTACAAAAAATCGGTAAATCTCTCATGCTACCTGTTGCGAGTTTACCAGCTGCAGCCATTCTGCTTCGGTTTGGTGCCATTGATTACGTAAAAGATTTCCATTTTGGCACGAATGTTGGTGGATTTATTAATCAGTATATTGCCCCATTTCTTTTAGCTGGCGGTTCTGCAATTTTTGATAATCTTGCCCTCATATTTGCTGTTGGGATTGCACTAGGTTTAGCAGGAGATGGTGTAGCCGCTCTTGCTGCTGTGATGGCTTATGAAATTCTAGTTAACGTATTAGCCAAAGTACCAGCTGCATTCGGCTTTATTGCTAATGATGTAAAACTAGATATGGGAGTTTTAGGTGGTATTTTAGCTGGTGGATTAGCTGCTTATTTCTATCATAAATATCATGATATCAAACTTCCTGATTGGCTTGGATTTTTTGGTGGAAAACGATTTGTACCTATTATTACCTCATTAACGATGGTTATTGTAGCATTGTTATTTGGTATAATTTGGGGCCCAGTTCAACATATTCTGGACATTTTTGGAAACTGGGTAGTGAGTTTAGGAGCAATTGGCGCTGGAGTCTATCAATTTTTTAACCGTTTGCTCATTCCATTTGGTCTACATCATGTTATCAACTCTATCGCATGGTTCCAAATCGGCAGTTTCACGGACCCAGTTACCCATAAGGTAATCCATGGAGATTTATACCGTTATTTCGCTGGAGACAAGACTGCTGGAATGTTTATGGCTGGTTTTTATCCCATTCTTATGTTTGCTCTACCCGGAGCAGCACTGGCAATTATCCATACTGCAAAACCCGAGAAGAAAAAATTGATCTCCTCTATTTTTATCGGATCTGCATTAGCGGCTTTTCTAACAGGTATTACCGAACCAATTGAATTCGCCTTTATGTTTGTTGCTCCAGCACTTTATATTGTACATGCTATTTTATCTGGTATAGCTGGTTATATTGTCACTGCAATGGGAATTAAAATTGGTTTTGGCTTCTCTGCTGGATTAATCGATTACTTTCTTGCATATGGAAAAGCAACAAAACCATTATTGCTCATTCCCATTGGACTTATTTTCGCAGTAATATATTATCTCCTTTTCCGTATTATCATAACCAAATTCAACTTAAAGACCCCTGGGCGCGAAGAGGATACATTCGTCGCAGAGAACAAAAATGAAAACGGTTCCAGTATTAATGAGAAAGCAGCTCAAGTGTTGGCGTACGTCGGTGGAGCAGAAAATATCATTGATGTGGATGCTTGTATAACGCGTCTCCGACTTCGAGTAAAAGATGATAAACTCACCGATGATTCTGGTCTAAAAAGTTTGGGAGCAGCAGGAGTAATGAAATTAGGTAAAGGTGCTGTACAAGTGGTATTTGGTACACAATCGGAGCAAATAAAAGACGCAATGAAAAAATTATTATAATAAATTCAAAAAACAACCCCTTACTTTTTATAGTAAGAGGTTGTTTTTCTAAACTTGCTTTGTTGCTAAATAGTATGCACCTTTTGTAGCAGGACTGTCTTCCAAAATATAATGAATTGGTATATTAATTTTTTCAGAAAGATACTTTTTATAGCTCGTTAATACTTGAGGAATATGTTTAAAAATACTGCCACTTAATCCAATTGTCACTTCTTGATCTAAGTTTAATTTTTTCAAACAATTCCACGTCATTCTGCCTAACTTCTGCCCTGCATTATCCAAAATTTTATTTGCGAGCGCATCTCCTTCTTCAGCAACACGAGTCACTACTCTACAGAGTTTTGCGATATCCGCCTTTGGTCTGCTATAAGCATATAGTTTAATGTCTTGTGGATCAGTATAGTTCATTTCCGTTAATAGTTCCTGACTGAGTTTACTTAGTGGAAGCATTTCGTCAGTTTCTACTATCATTTGACGAAATGCTTCCATAACGATCCAATATCCACTACCTTCATCACCAAGAAGATGTCCCCATCCTCCAGTAAACACACATGTATCTCCTTTTATTCCTACAGCTATCGCCCCTGTACCAGATATCGCTAAAATTCCATCCTTCCCTTTTAACGTCGCTGCATGTGCAATAATGGAATCATTGACAACACTGACCTTGGTTTGAAATTTATCTGCAATGATTTGTATTAATTCTTCCTTATTTTCAATCCCTTCACTACCTGCAATTCCTAAATAAATATATTCGCATTCCTCTTTTGGAAGGTTACCTTGCGCCCCGGCAATGGCAGCTAAAATATGATCGGTTGCTAAGTTAAAATCAACCATCACATTGCTAAATCCACTCTTACCTTCTCCTAGTGCATTTCCTTCTAAATCGTAAGCGATCGCAACCGTTTTGGTTCCGCCACCATCTACTCCAATTACATAACGCACTTCTAACACCCTTCCTTTTTTAGAAAGCAAATTTCTTTCATGCTTTAACGCATTAACTCTCTTGGTCAATATGAACCTACTTACTACGTGACTAAAATATGTTTGCTATATATTCAAAACAAATTATTCCAATCTCTTTGCAAACATCTAATCACGTAGTAAATGCAGATTAAATGATCATTCGAGTACATAGTAAAAAGTTCAGTCATAAAAATTTTTCCTACTACATTTTCTTACCACTGTTCTTTCTTTCTCGCAATGCTAAATATAATTTTGCTTGAATTTAGTGGCTCTGTACACAAAATATTTCTTTTTTTATCATTTCGTTCCTTTGTTTAAAATATGGAACATCATTTAACCAGTACAATAAAATTATAAATAAAATTTATGAAGTTTACTATAAACATTTATTCCATTAAAAATAATAATCATTCCACTGTATATATGGAAAAAAGTGAAGATGAAAATAGAATCAGGTGAAAATAATATGCTATAATTTTATTGGTTATTGTTCATAAAACTAAAAACGAAAGGCTTGGTAAAATGTTTGGTAAAGTAGCAGCTGATGTTTTAGGTTTGAGCAATGTAGGAGTGGTAATTAAACCTGCTGACTATGACAAAGTGGATACTGATGACTATGTCATGCATGAAGACGGAGAGAAAATATTTTTCTTAATTAAATCCAAATCCGATGAATATTGTTTTACAAATAAGGCACTTATACATCTCGATGGTACAAGTGCAGTGAGTAAAAAACGACTTTTATATCGATATGACTACTATCAAAATCATATTTCCGGTGTAATGTTAGAAACGGCTGGAACCGTAGACCTTGATGTAGAGTTGAAATTCAAAATCGGCTCAGAATTGTTTAGTATCGACATACAGAAAAAACAGTTAGAAGAAGTGAAAGATCTATACAAAACTTTAATAAAAATATCTGAAATAACGATAGAGAATACTGCCTATCTTCAGTACTCTGAACAGAGTCTTAACCTGGCATCCAATACATTAAGTAGAATTACAAGCGAGGAAGCCAATGTTGTAGAACAATTTAAGGCTATTAATGATTTTGCTTTTACATGGCTGAAAGAAAACAAAAATACTTATGTTGTCAAAGATTTTGGATTTGTGTTTGAGAAATATATCAATAACTAAGTTTAAAAGACCAATCGGAATAACCGATTGGTCTTTTAAATAGATGAATTTTAATTAGATTATAAGGGCGTTCTGTCTCCAAGAGATGGAGACAGTCCTCATTCATAAATCCGAAACAGAACGGAGCTTCAAGTCCAAGTAGAGATCTACTGAACGAAACTTGTGAACGTAATCGCTCAAATCTGCCACTTGAATAATGCCGTCCTTACGAAGAATGAGGTGTTTGAAAAGATAGCATCCGGGAAATTCCTTCCCAGCAATAGTTATAATCCCTTCCAAAAAATGCTCCCCTCGCATTTCTCTCCATTTTTCATTTGGAGTAGAAACTAGAAATGTGATACCTTGCATTTCTACATCGGCGACATCAGTTACTCGGTAACATTTTTTCTTCTGCCTCGGTGAGATCGCTTCTACTCGCCAGAGAGATTTAACTTTATTCATCACTTCCCCTTCAAACTTTCTACGTATGTTATCAGACTATGTCTATGAAAACAAAACACCATCATACATATGTATCTAAAAATATCGCAATTATCGGTTTCATTCTACGTTTTAATCCATTTTACGCTTATTTACTTAGTGATTTAAATTGCGAAAAATTTTTTGAATATCCGAAAACGATAGATGTACCAACAAATTACTACATATCATCAAATCGGCAGATGGTAATTCGTCTTTTGTAATACCACGAATCCGAAAATTCAATATTTTCACTTTGCAATTTTTGTTTATTTGTTTTAATTATTTCTGATACAATATCAATTCCAAAATACTGAATATTGTCTAGTGAAATCTTACTCATCCAATAAAAATTTCCACAAGGAGCATCAAGAACGCCCTTTATTTCGAATAAATATGGCGGTTTTCCGCATGAATGGTTTTACCTCTACTATGGATGAACCCTCGAGCTGATTTTGATTCTATTCCACCCTATAGATTGCCTGTTGACACTCCCACGGCTAAAGCCGTGGGATTCTTGGGTAGTTCACGCACGCAGTCCATTTCTGTTTTGTGCAACTCCCAAGTTCAGGGGTGTGCCATCACCTCATCCCATGCAGTTATGATGTACCTCCATGGACGGCGTATCTGTTACCAGTACGCTAGGCTGCTAAACCGGATATCGCTTTAGCGATATTGATCGCGCCATTGAGATCTGCATGGCTACGATAGCCACATTCCTTACAACAAAAATGAAGTCCCTTGCGATTTGCTTTATAGCAATGACCATTTTTGCATGTTTGGCTGGTATATTTCGGATTTACCAATTCAAATCGAATTCCAGCCATCTCGGATTTGTAGCGAATGTATTCTCGTAGTTGATAAAATGACCATGAATGAAGATTGCGACCTTGATCCGTGCGTTTCGATTTTGCTGTATTGCAAATGCCGCTCAAATCTTCCATCCGTATCACGCCAACACCGTTGGCAATGCACGGTCGACGATTTGACGACTGATCCAATGATTTTGTTCTCGCATCCAGCGTGATTCTTTGTTTTCGATCGCTTGATTGAATGTGATCGTTGGCATGTGTTCCCCCCTTTTCTTCCTCGATACACTTCCTATGGTATAAGTTTATTCAAACAACAGTAATGAATATAGCAAAAAATAGTTGCTCTAAGCGTTCCCTTTCTAAGGGATACCGAGCAACGCTGTCTTCCCTCCCACGATTGAAACCGTGGGCTTTCAGACAGCAGAATTCTGTAAAAATATCTTTCATTTTTCCCACTCTCTTAATGTCTTTTTAACTGTTCCTAAAAAAATGGCTTCCTTGTAGTTATCTCACAAGGAAGCCTGACAATTAATGATAACATCTCATTTACTAGATCCAACGGTTGATTGTTTTTTCATATTCTACTTGTTCATTCACTGGGAACCACAGTGCAAGCTCACGCTCTGCACTCTCAGGAGAATCAGAACCATGAATGATATTCATTCCTACACTAATTCCAAAATCTCCCCGAACGGTTCCTGGTAAAGCTTCTGATGGATTTGTTTTGCCCATCATTTGACGTGCTGTTGCAATTACATTATCTCCTGCTAAAACAAAAGCGAAAACAGGGCTAGAAGTAATAAATTCAACGAGTTCACCAAAAAAAGGACGTTCTTTATGCTCTGCATAATGTTTCTCAGCTAATTCGGTAGAAACACTCATTAATTTTGCTCCTAGCAATTGAAAACCTTTTTTTTCAAAACGAGAAACAATTTCTCCTACTAATCCACGTTGTACACCATCTGGTTTAATCATAATAAATGTTTTTTCCATCAAAAGATCCTCCAATATGTATAGATAGATAACGAACCAAATTTTATCAAGCTTAATAAGGAAACGCAAGATTCATTAATAATTTCTTCCTACAATAAAATCAGCTAACATCTTTAGTAATTTTTTTTCATGTATGTCTGGTAGTTTATCAAGTTCATCGAGCGCTTTTTGAAGATATTGTTCGGAAAGTTTCAATGTAAAATCATTTCCGCCTGCTTTACGAACTAAGGAAAGCGTTTCAGGTGTAAGTGTCTGTGTTCCTTCTGAAGATAAAAAGGTATATATTGCCTCTTTTTCTGATTCAGGTAAATATTTAAGAGCATATATTACAGGGAGTGTCACATTCCCCTGTTTCAGGTCACTCCCTGCTGGTTTACCCAATGTTTTTTCGTCACCAGTAAAATCAAGCACATCATCTGTTAATTGAAATGCCATTCCAACATAATATCCATAAAGTCTTAAATGATTAATAACTTTTGGATTTGCTTCACTAACAATAGCTCCTAAATGACAACTGGTAGACATTAAAAGTGCTGTCTTTCGTTTTATTCTCGATAAATACTGTTTAATAGATGGATGAGGTTTGTATAAGTCCCTAATCTGATCAATCTCACCTTTGCACATCAAATAAATTGCTTGTGAGAGTGATTGATGTACTTTTGGAATTTGAATATCAGAGATGATTTGCAATGCACGGGAAATATTATAATCTCCAACATACATCGCAACACGGTTATCCCACTGTGCTTTTACTGTTGGCTTTCCTCTTCGCAAAGATGAATTATCAATAACATCATCATGTACTAATGTCGCCATGTGAATTAGCTCCAAAGCAACAGCAGTTCGAATCACTTGTTCTCGATTCCCTTTACCAAATCGTCCTGCCAGCAGTACAAAAACCGGGCGCATTCTTTTACCGCCAGCCCGGAGTAAATGAGTAGAAGACTGCTTAAGTTCCAGCTGATTTGTATCCACAGACAAAGCCAACAATTCTTCTACTCTTTCTAAATCAGTTTTTATATGTCGATAAATGCTTGCTAGTCGCAAATTCCTCACCCTGTTAACTTAGATGTGTACAGGTAGATCCATAAGTTCTATTTTCACTTCTTTATCAATTAGACCAGCTAGTTTTGCATAGTGGTAAAAAGCGGACAGCCCTTCTTGTTCCTCTGATCCAAAATCATAGATTAAACCAGTAAAATACTTTTTCCAACTAGCTATATTTCCACCTAGTAGCTCTATGGCTTCTTGGATTACGGGCATAAGTTCTTGTCTGCCACGTTTTTTGGCCTCCATAAACCGTTGATAGATAAGTGATAGTGTCTCCTGTCTTTCCTCGGCTACTTGACGATTTACTGCCCAGATAGCAAATGTCATTGGTAATCCTGTCTGTTTATACCATTCTAGACCTAAATCGTATACATAATATTTTTTGTTTTTCCAATTTGCAAGTATTGCGTCATCCCCAATAAGTAATGCTGCGTCTGCCTGATCCATCATTTTATCCAACTCAGGTTCTTCAATAGAATAAGCCGGAGTTCCTTCTGAAAAATATTCCAGTAGTATCTTTAGCAAGTTAATCGATGAAGCGGATCGATTGGTCAAAGCAATTTTTTTATTTTTCACTGCATCGAAAGAATCATATTTACTAAATAAAAAAATTGAACCTACTTCGCCTTTTGCGCTAACAGATAAATCAGGCATCACTACATATTTCGAAAAGTTTTCTGCATAGGCAAAAGAAGATATTGGACTCATATCAATCTTACCTGCTGCCATTGATTGGTTTAATTTTGAAGGCACTTTGGAAATGAGCTCAATTGGTAAATCAGTGAAATGAAAATAGTGATAAACAGGCAAAACATTTGTAAAGGCAATCTTTCCAATTTGAATCGGCTGCATGATTGTCCCCTCCTTTATCGAGTTAAAACATCGATTAATGAGAAACAAAATACAATTACGCTCAATACACCATTCATCGTGAAGAATGCAGTATTCAATCGAGAAAGATCATCATGTGAAACTATGGAATGCTCATAAATTAAAATAATCAATGCAACAATTACACCTAGTCCGAAGATAATTCCTAAATCAGTTAACCATAAAAGGGCAAACAACCCCAAAACTGTCCCAAAGTGCATCAATGAAGAGACTTGAAGACCTCTTTTAATACCAAATCTAGCAGGAATAGAGTGCAGCCCTTCTTTTCGATCAAACTCTACATCTTGACAAGCATAAATAACATCAAATCCGCCAATCCACAATGCTACTGTCAAAAAAAGCAATATACTTTTTATATCAATTTGTCCAGTTGTAGCAATCCACCCACCCAAAGGCCCCAACCCTGTCGCAATTCCTAAAATGATATGACAAGCCCATGTAAACCTTTTTGTATAGGAATAAAATACAAGGAAAAATACAGCGATTGGTAACAATTCCATCGCGAGTAAATTTAGTTGATAAGCGGCAATAAACAATACTACAAAAGAAGCAATAACAAATCCCCATGCAAAGGAGACAGGAATAAGCCCTTTTGGAATATGCCTCTCTGCAGTTCTTGGATTTCTCGCATCGATTTTTCGATCGATAATTCGATTTAATGCCATAGCAGCACTTCTAGCAGCTACCATTGCGATGGTAATCCAAATTATTTGCATCCAAGACGGAAACTCATTTTTCACTTCTAAACTCCCTAGAATTGCGCCCAGATAAGCAAAAGGAAGAGCGAAAATAGAGTGTTCAAATTTAATCATATCCAAAACGAGTTTTAATTTTTTTAACATGATGTATACCTTCTTCTACTTGTAGCCAATATGTAGAGCAGTAATGCCCCCTGATAAAGGATACACCTCTATCGAAGAAAATCCAACCTCTTGCTTCATCATTTGTTCTAATTCTTTGTAATCCGGAAATGATAACAGCGAAGTGGGAAGCCATTTATACTGCTCATAGCGATTTACAAATAGTTTACCCAATAAGGGCAAAATTCGTCCAAAATAGAAATAATAAAGAGCACGAAACGGCTTCCAAGTAGGTTTGGATAATTCAAGTGAAACTACTTTTCCACCTGGTTTTACAACTCTTTTCATTTCTTTTAAAACTGCAATTACATCAGGGACATTGCGAAGCGCAAATCCGATAGTTGCAAAATCAAAAGTATTATCTGGATAAGGTAATTCCAATGCATTTCCTTCAATCAAATTGACACTTTCTTGCAATCCTTCTTTTTCCAATTTTGACAATCCAATTGTAAGCATATTTGCACTAAAATCCAAGCCAATAATACTTCCTGTTTTGGATGCTTTTGCTAAAGCGATTGTCCAATCACAAGTTCCACAACATACATCCAATGCTGAATCACCTGGCAAAACATTCATTTTTTTCATCGCAAACTTTCTCCAAGCACGATGTCGTCGAAAGCTTAAGATACTATTCATTTTGTCATAATGGTCAGCAATATCTTCAAAAACTTGATGGACATATTTTTCTTTTTCTGTCCCTTTTAATGATACTCCTTTCGTTTCCTTCATTGGAGAGCCTCCCTTTCCATGAGCATTTGATCTAATACAGAACGAACTTCAAGATGATCGATGGTTTCCAAATATGCCAAGACATCTTTTCGTTCTATCTCTGGAATTCGATTGTGATCCAAATGAAGAAAATAAGACAAAAGTGAACACCAGATGTAATGCTTCTGAACATGAAAAAAATCGGCTAATGCCGTCAGCAATTGTCGTCCAGTCCAAACTTCTTGTGAAAAAGAGTCAAAAGTACCATCTATATGATGCTGCATATTTGCTTCACATATTTGAATTGCTGTTTTTGATAACATCTGCATACCATCGATTTCTTTGGCATTAGCTAATGTTTTATAAAATAAACTACTATAATAATCACCAGCTAATATCGTTAACTGCTTTTTTCGAACTAGATCATGGTCCTGTTCATCTTCAAGCGTCACTTGTTCATGCACAACAAGTCCCATGCGCAAAAGTGCAGTTGACACACCATACGTAACTATACGATCTGGATTTTCATGATTAGAAGTCAGCATTAGTTGAAGTATTTTTATAAATAGATCTGGTATACTAGGTTTTCCACATCTCTCCAGTAAGTAGTGATGGTCTGTTAATTGATAAAGATAATCAATAATCTCCTCTTGTTTCCTATGTATGGACGTCATTAAAGCGTCCTCCTATATTTGCTATATCTCCGATAGTATAACATAAGTGAGAATCAAAAATCATTTGTAACAAATTTGTAAATCTACCAGAATCCACTGTTCGCAATACACAACAAAAGCCAGAGTAGTTAACTCTAGCCAAATGTTTAATCGTCCGTATCTATTTTTCCAAAAGAAGTAATAATTTCAGCTTTTCCCCGAATTTTCACTGCAGATGTGTGTTCTGTAAACTGCGCAATCATCACTTCTCCTTTATCCAACTTCTCCGAGTGATGAAAACGTGTATCTTTCCCACGAGTAAGTCCTATCACATTCACACCATTTTCTTTTGCTTTTATCACAAAATAATCTACTTGATTACCCATTTTCATACCCCCATTTGTTTGGGAAAAAAAAACCCTCCCGAAACTTGGAAGGGATTTTATGGTCGGGCTAGCCAGATTTGAACTGACGACCTCTTGCGCCCCATGCAAGCACGCTACCAAGCTGCGCCATAGCCCGTTATAAGTGAACAAATAACATTTTATAACGAGCATCATCACGTGTCAATAAAAATGTGAGAATAGCCTATCACTTTCTATTACCATAAACCTTTACCTAGTGTTATACTTATAGAAATCAAGCGGATCGTTTTTGGAGCAAAAGTGAGTGAATCATTTGAGCAGATTGTTTGCCAGAATGATCTTGAAAGCGTAACGCTTCCAGCGATGAGAGGGGCCCTGCGTGATACAGCTAACGAGCACGATGAAGAAGTACAAGCGCACATCAATACGGCTTACGCAGACGACCCACTCCGCCGTCAAGATTGGCTCGATCTCTGGGAAGATCTGAAAAGAAAAATCTAGCCAAACTTCCTCAATCATCACGGCAAATTCCATATTCGATCTATTTGACCAGCTTCTTGTTTGGAGCTGGTCAATCGATTTTTACACACGGATCAAAGTTAATATTTCTGCTCGTTTTTCAGGAGATTCGGCAAATACTCCTCTTACAGCAGTAGTAATTGTTTTTGCTCCTGGTTTTTTTACTCCTCTCATTGTCATACACATATGTTCTGCCTCGATAACAATCATGACACCATGCGGCTCTAGTTTCGACATTATTGCATCAGCTACAGTTGCAGTTATCCGTTCTTGCAACTGTGGCCGTTTGGATAAAACCTCCACAGCACGCGCTAATTTACTGAGCCCTGTTACCCGTCCACTCTTTGGTATATACGCTACATGTGCATGTCCAAAAAATGGGATCAAATGATGTTCACAAATAGAATGAAAAGGAATATCTTTGACAAGTACCAACTCTTCATGTTCTTCACTAAAAACAACAGAGAAAAGTTCTTCTGGTTCTTCGGAAAGACCAGCAAATACTTCTTCATACATACTCGCCACTCTAGCAGGTGTATCGACCAATCCTTCTCTAGTCGGGTCTTCTCCTATTGCTTCTAAAATCATTTTTACAGCTTGTTCTAATTTTGCTTTATCCATCTTTCCATAATATCCCTTCTAATACACAAAAAGACCCGTAAAAAGGGTCCTTTTGTGTTTATATGTAGTCCCATCCGATGGATAGAAGAAGAAGAACCTACTTGTTGACTTCTTCTTTCAATTGCTTCCCTGGTTTGAAAGCTGGAACTTTCATTGCAGGAATATCAATTTCTTCACCAGTTTGCGGATTGCGCCCTTTACGAGCTGCACGCTCGCGGACTTCAAAGTTACCAAACCCGATCAGTTGAACTTTTTCTCCAGCACCTAGTGCATCAGAGATTGCAGACAATACTGCTTCTACTGATTGTGTAGCTTCTTTTTTAGTAGTTTCTGTAGCTTCTGCTACCTTGTTGATTAGATCGGTTTTGTTCATAACCGCACCTCCTGTACAAATCACCTATTGTCTTTCCTATGAGAGACAATACGTGGGACACATCTATACTAATACAAGCAAACCATGTAGTTCAAGTACTAACCGTGATTTTTCCATAAAAAAATCAGGCCGATAGATTTTAGCCTATCGACCTGGTCCTTTATAAGATAATTGCGATTAATCCACCAGAGCCTTCATTAATGATTCTTTCCAGTGTTTCTTGCAATTTATATCGTGCATTTTCCGGCATCATCGATAATTTTGCCTGTATTCCTTCACGTACAATGGAATTTAAGGAACGTCCAAAAATATCAGATTCCCAAATCCGCAATGGATCTTGTTCAAAATCTCTCATCAAATAATTGACAAGTTCTTCTGACTGTCTTTCTGTTCCTATAATGGGAGCAAATTCCGAATTGACATTCACCCGAATCATGTGAATGGATGGTGCCGTAGCTTTCAAACGAACTCCAAAACGGGATCCTTGTTTAATTAATTCAGGCTCATCAAGACTCATTTCTTCTAAAGTAGGTGCTGCTACCCCATAACCTGTTGTCTTTACCATCTGCAATGCATCAGAAACTTTATCATACTCCCGTTTTGCAATAGAAAAGTCTTGCATCAATTGTAATAAATGGTCTCGCCCTCGTATTTCCTCTCCTACTACTTCTGTCAATACACGATCGTACAGTTCGTCTGGTGCATATAGATCTATTTCCGCAACACCTTGCCCCATATGCATTCCAGAAAGTGAAGCTTTATCGATAAATTCATACTCATAAAACTTTCCAACCACGCGATCAACATCTCGTAATCGACGGATGTCTTTTACAGTTTCCCGCACCGAAACTTCAAATTCTTGGCGTAACCAATGCTTATCTTCTAATACCATGACCCAACTTGGTAAATTGACATTTACTTCATGCACAGGGAATTCAAACAAAACTTCTTTTAACACTGCAAGAATTTCTGTCTCATTCATACTGGCAACACTTACGGCAACTACTGGTATATCGTATTTTTCCACTAGGGATAAACGTAATTGTTCTGTTTCTTCGCTCTGTGGTTGCACAGAATTCAAAATCATAATAAAGGGTTTCCCTACTTCTTTTAATTCTTCAACCACACGTTCTTCCATTTCTTCATATGAACTTCTTGGAATGTCAGTGATACTTCCATCTGTTGTCACCACAATACCAAGTGTGGAATGTTCTTGTATGACTTTTCTAGTGCCTACTTCTGCAGCCTCTTGGAATGCAATTGGTTCTTCAAACCATGGAGTGTTAATCATTCTTGGGCCATTTTCATCTTCGTAGCCCTTCGCACCTTCAATCGCATATCCAACACAGTCCACCAATCGAATATTTACATCTAAACCTTCATCTACCATAACATTGATTGCTTGATTCGGAACAAATTTTGGTTCAATAGTCGTAATTGTTTTACCTGCACCACTATGCGGCAGTTCATCGATTGCTCTCGTTCGCTCGGATGTATCTGCTATGTTTGGTATGACTACTTGTTCCATAAAACGTTTGATAAAAGTTGACTTCCCGGTGCGCACCGCACCGACTACACCTAAGTAGATGTCTCCCCCTGTCCGTTCTGCAATATCTTTTAAGATATCTACTTTTTCCATCCAATACCCTCCTCAAAGGCTCATGCTTTGCTAGGTTTATTGCCGGTGCGAAGGCTTTATCCCTCCCTCCGGTTTTGCTATACGCTACTAATATATGAGCCTAATCTCTTAATATGATTAAAAGTAAAGAAAACTTGTCGATTGGCAAGTCGTTAGGCGTAGACAGAGACTTAGTTGCACTTATGCAGATGGAATTATCACTCCTCTTCTATTTCCATCTGCGAAAGAAAACTTGTCGATGTGTCTTGCCGTTAGGCGTAGACAGAGACTTAGTTGCACTTATACAGAAGAAAATAAATCATCTATCCAAAAAAAATAGAGCTACTTTATTCGTAGCTCTTCTCTTTTTCTTTTTGAACAGTATGAAATGCCACAATCCGTATACCTGCAAAAAGATAACCAAGCAAAAAAACGCCCGGAATGGTGATGAGATGAAACAGCCAAGTATTCATCTAACCCCCTACCTCTCTACTTATTACATCCATCTTATGATTCTTGTAATCATTTATGAAGAAAAAAGTATCTCGCCATTTTTTTTAATTTTTAAAACAGGGGAAAACGCTGGAACAAAAATGGAGTTTTCCGCCATAAATTTGCGAAGATCATCCTTTTCATCAGGCTTTTGCTTTGTTGTTTGTAGCAAACGTGTAACATCCCCTCGATAATCCAAAAAGATAAATCCATTTTTATCGACTAGCATAGGTAATTTAGAATCGGAGAAATATGGTGATGGAATCGAAATATCAGACATATTTATCGCTCCTAAATCAATGTCATAATATCCACCCGGTTCCTTTCCTTTAATTGGCAACTTCCCATTTTTCGTTTTAAAATTGATCACTGCCATTTGTACTTTCTCCACCTCATCATTTAGACGCATGTCAAATAGACGCACAAGCGGATTCTTTCCTTCTGCTCCAACAAATACATAGATGAAATTCCCTCCTTTTTCATAAGCTGTCAAGGGAGTTTCTGGCAATAATTGAAAATCAACCTGATAATGAGACGTAAATTTACGATCATCTGTAACATAACGATAAGGAAGCGTTTTATTCTGCCCAAGATACTGTTCTGACTGAGCCTGTACCCTTGCAATATGATTACTGACTTCTGACAATTGTTGTCTTTCTTCGTTAGGATACATACATGCAGTGAGACAAAAAAAACTGATAACAGCAAAAAAGACGGTAAAATATCGTTTCATTTCAAAAACCTCCTAAGAAGATAAAGCTCGAATACCAAATAATACTGCTATTATCAATGTTAAAACTGCAATAAAAAAAAGAAGAATCCGCAGCCAGCCTTTTTGCTGTTGCCTAGCAAACGCGACGAAAAAATTAACCAAAATCAGAAAAAAAATCGTTGCCATCAATGCCATCTTAGTCATTCCTTTCTTACAATAAGCAATTCCACTATTGCCTACTCCAATACGAGATAGAAGTCTAGACCCATGTTGTAAGCCCCGCATATGATAGATGGACTAACGCCTGAATGGAGGAGTAACATTGAAACAATCTCCTGTACGCTCAAGAAGAAACCATCGAAGACCAAGAATACCGACAGGTACTACTGCACGCAGACCTCTTCCTACTCCAGCTAGACTTCCCAACATTAACATTCTAAAGCTAATGGATGGATTTGTCTCGTTTCGTTCCACCGTCCAAAATTTAAGCCAATCGATCCAGCGTCTTGAGTCCATGATGGATCACACCACAAAGTTGTTTTCAGGAGGCAGAGATGCCCGAGCAGGAAGAACACCATTCGTACCACAGTTACCAAAACCACCAGTCAATAAAACTGATTTTGAAAAAGAATTCAAGGATGAGGAAATACCTGTCATACAATTGCCCCAAATGCCAGCAACTCGTTCCCCCTTATTTCAATCTCCGCTATTTCAATCTCCTCTCTTTCGTTTGTTGCAGTACGTAGATATGGGTAAATTATGGGGTATTCTGCAATCACCGATGGTACGTGGGTTTTTATCAAAGATGTTTGTTCCAAAAACAGCAACTACCAGTACACATTCTATCCAATCTTCCATTCCTAGAAAAAGGGTTGTTCGATCATCAGGAAGGAAAAATATTAGAAGAAAAAGGATAAAGCCTTAAGGCTTTACCCTTTTTTTTAAATCATCCTACACACAACAGCATCGAATCGAACTGATCCCTGTCCCAGATCCACCTATGCTCAAGTATTTGTAGGATAATATTTCGAACTACTCTAGAATATGTTTCTTCTCTGCCATGCGATATAGCAAAACGAAAAAAAATTTACCATCCTTGGGCCATTTCTTGCAATTCCCTTGTTTTTCCTCGATTCATTAAGTCTTCAACGGCAGCTTTAGGGTTTTTCCCCTCAAAAAGCACAGCATAAAGTTGTTCTGTGATGGGCATCTCAATATTGTATTTTTCTTTTAACGCATGCCCTGCTCTGGTTGTTTTTACTCCTTCAACTACCATTTTCATTTCAGACAAGATTTCAGATAAACTTTTACCTTGGCTTATAGAATAACCCGCTCTCCAATTACGGCTATGTTTGCTTGTACAAGTACCTATTAGATCACCTACTCCGGCTAGGCCAACAAATGTAATAGGCTCTGCACCCATCGCTGATCCAACACGAGCAATTTCTGCTAACCCTCTAGTCATCAATGCTGCCCTAGCATTATCCCCATAACCTAATCCATCTGCTAAGCCTGTAGCCAAAGCAATAATGTTTTTTAGTGCACCACCGATTTCTACTCCTACGATGTCTGGGTTGGTATATACACGAAAATAAGTATTGATAAATAATGTTTGTGTTAATTCAGCACTGTGCTGGCAGGAAGAAGCTACAACCACTGTTGTAGGAGAGCGCTGTATCACTTCTTCCGCATGACTTGGACCGGATAATACAACAATTCGATCATGCCATTCTGGTAGTTCTTCTGCAATCACTTCGGACATTCTTTTCCAAGATTCTTGCTCAAATCCTTTTGTAGCATGAATGATTAATGTGTCTTTTTGTACAAATGATTTTACCTGTACTAACATATCTCTCATTGCATGTGATGGTACAGCGAATAACACCACTTCCTTGTTTTTGACCACGTTTTCTAGTGAAGAGCTGGCAGCTAGATTCGAATGAAGTGCTGCTTCACCCAAGTAAGATGAGTTTCGGTGAGTATTATTTATTTCTTGCACAATCGCTTCTTTCCTAGCCCATATCGTCACATCATGACCATTATCCACAAGTACATTTGCTAAAACCGTTCCCCAACTACCTGCGCCTAAAACAGCGATTCGCCTCATTGTTTCTCTCCTTCTATCTGTCCAATTTTCCGTTCAGTACCTTGAAATAAACTCTTGATATTTCGCTTATGTCTGACAATGGCAAGAATAGCAATAATAATGCTCAGCCAAAGATAAGGCACTGGATAATGGGAATGAAGAGCTAAAACAGCGAAAGGCAAACCTACAGTAAAGACAAGGGAACCAAGTGAAACAAACCGGGTAATAACAATAAGTAGAATAGCAATAACCCCTGAGATAAGACCAGCATAAAACATCAAAGAAATAACAACACCAATTGTTGTTGCTACTCCTTTTCCGCCTCGAAAACGAAGAAAAACAGGCCAATTATGACCAAGAATAGCCATCAATCCACATAATGCTAAAACTACATCATTTTCCCCACTTAACAAATAGCCAATATAAATAGCAATAATTCCCTTTAAAGTATCTAAAAGTAAAACGATTATTGCTGGACCTTTCCCTAATACCCGGAGAGTGTTGGTTGCTCCTGCATTTCCACTGCCATGTTCACGGATGTCAACACCTTTCACCCATCTAGCCAAGAAATAACTAAAGCTGATCGATCCAATCAAGTACGCCAACACAACAGATGTAACAGAAAAAACGTTCATAAATCCTCCCCATCATTATTTATTCTTTTTTCTAAGTAGTATTCTTAACGGTGTCCCCTCAAATGCAAATGCCTCACGAAGTTGATTTTCCAAATATCGCAAATAACTAAAGTGTGCGAGTTCTGGATCATTGACGAATAAAACTATCGTTGGAGGTTTTACAGCTACTTGTGTAGCATATTGAACCTTAAATCTTCTACCCTTATCAGAGGGGGGTGGTGTTATCGTGATAGCATCTTGAATCACTTGATTAATCACTGATGTGGAAATACGCATCGCATGTTGTTCTGCAACTTCTTTTACTTTTGGTAATACTTTATTAACCCGTTGCTTTGTCTTTGCTGAAGTAAATAAAATAGGTGCATAAGGCATAAATTGAAATTGAAACCGTACTTCTTTGCGAAAACGATCCATTGTTTTCTCATCTTTTTCTACAGCATCCCACTTATTTACAACAAAAATAGCCGCTCTTCCAGCTTCATGCGCATACCCTGCTATTTTTTTGTCCTGCTCAGCTATACCACGTTCTCCATCTAATACGATCAGACATACATCAGACCGTTCAATTGCTTGCATTGCACGCAATACACTAAATTTTTCAATCGATTCGTACACTTTTCCACGTTTTCTTAGTCCTGCAGTATCAATAAGTACAAACGATTCATTATCATGGGTAAATGGTGTATCAATTGCATCTCTCGTTGTTCCAGCAACTGGACTTACGATAACACGTTCTTCTCCTAAAATAGCATTCACAAGAGAAGACTTTCCAACATTTGGTCTTCCAATTAAGGAAACTTTAATCGTTTCCTCATCATAGGTCTCTTCCATTTTATCAGGGAAAAGCGAAACTGTTAAATCCAACATATCTCCTGTTCCAGTACCATGTAATGAGGACACTGCAACAACATGTTCAAAACCTAGTTGATAAAATTCATATGCAAGATCAGCATGTTTATGGTGATCTATTTTATTGGCTACAATAATAACAGGTTTGTTCGTCTTATGTAATAGCCTTGCAACCTCCTCATCTCCCGAAGTAATACCTTCTCTGCCATCAACAACAAACAAAATAACATCAGATTCTTCTAATGCTAAGTCTGCTTGATTGCGAATATGATTTAAAATTTCATCTTGCTCCCCAAATTCTAAACCGCCAGTATCTATAACATGGAAACGTTCTCCGTTCCAATCACTCTGGCAATAAATTCGGTCTCTTGTTATTCCTGGTTCATCTTGCACAATGGCTATTCTCTCGCCTGCTAAGCGATTAAATATCGTTGACTTCCCGACATTTGGGCGGCCAACTATAGCAACAACTGGTAAACTCATGTAAACGATCCTCGTTTCTTTTCACTGTAATGTTCATGTCTTCCTCATTCAGTTTACCCATCGAAGGTTCTGACTTCAACTATTAATGCTTCACGATTATGTAGGTAGAATCATTCAATTGATGCGCCATCGCATCTAATATCTTTTCTAGAAGAAAAGCTCTATCCACTAATTCTTTGTCCGACTCTGTAATAAAAATAGGGGCTCCTCCACCAACTAAATCATGTTTCGTAGTGATAATCGCTAATATTTTTTCATTCAATGTTCTCACCTAATTTCCATCAAATTGATTTGGTTTGCGAACAGCACTCTCCAATACAGGAACATTTTGGATAATTTGAATCAACTTTGTGACATTCTTTTCCTGTGGTAATAAAACTAGTCCCAAGCGACCATCTTTCAAATCTAATTTTGCCAGTGGAGTTAAAGCTGGTTCACCGGAATCTCTTGTAACTCCGAGAATAGAAGAGACATCATGTAAAATTGCTTGCCTTTGTCCAAGATTAGAAATGGTTATCCTACTACTCGCATTCAGAGGTTTAATGATAATACCTACGCCAAAATCCAAAATACGCTTTCGATTGTCTTCTAATCCAATATTCATCAAATAAATATCTCCAGCATACAAACTGGGGCCATCCACACGCAGCGCCACTTCATAAACTTCTCCAATTTCACCTAATTTTTTACCAGATTTCAAAAAACTAGATATAACCACAACAATAACTCCGACTATAAACCCAGCTTTCCATCCGAAAAAAGTTACCACTGCACTTGTAAAAAGTGCAGCCAAAATAACAATATAATTCCTTCCTTCAAACACCATTGCAATTCCTTCAATATAGCTCAAACCACGAGGAACTAATTCCATTTCATCCAACTTTTGCAGGGTTTGTCTCTCCATGTTTCTCACATCACGAAATTGTTGAGCTGCTAACGTCAAAAAAGTGACTGCTGTATAATCTGGTTTCAACAGTGCTGGAATGGCAACAGCACCTAAAGCAGACGCAATCAGCCCAAGTGCCAGATTGATTATTTGTCCATGCGGATATGTAGGATATTGGCGGTAATCACTTTGTAACAACCGTACTCGTGTAATAAATCCAAATGCTACTCCAAATATAATTGCTAACGTTTCTTGATCCAATACACTAACCTCCAATTTCTCAATATCGCCGGCATCTGAAGCTGTATTCCTTTCACAACAATTAGGATGGAAACAATAAACCAAAATGTATCCATCTCTCCTAAACCAGGAAATATGATGGGACTAAGCCGATCTTGATATAAATAGCAGAGAATACATTGCGTAATCCACAACCCTCCAAATATCAAACTAAATTGTTCCACCAATCGATTTGAGGATACTACAGCTTCCCCAATGGATAAAAAAATAGTAAACCACTGAAACCCAGTTGATTTCCACAATAGCTGTGTTTGAGATACTTCATGAAACAAAAACAAAAGGCTGCCTAGCATAATCATTAGACTTACCAAACTCATCACACGCGGAAGTGAAATTTTCGTTAATGAATATACAAAAATAAAAAAAAGCAAAAGATAATCAAGTTTGATATCGATAGAAGATGTCACACTAACTGGTGGTAATAGAGAAGTACAACCAATAATTGTAAAAATAAGTGTAAATTCTTGTTTCGATAATGCAAATTGGGCTGGTAAATAATTAAGCCATCCCGTAGAAACCAAAATAAGAATAACAAATGGAATAAAAGTAGACATGTAACACCCCCTTTCGTTAGTATGGATAAAAACTTCAAAGAAAAACAAAAAACTTCCTTGATTAGGAAGTTTATCTTCATCTTTAACACTGTTTATAGAAATAGGTCAAAATTTTGACAACTCCATACGGCTAAAGCCGTTGGATTCTTGGGACGATAGCCTCATGACTATTTCATAACCAAGCTAACCCCGTGCGCCCCACGGTTTATGTTTGTTGATTTCTTCTTTGCCGCGAGCAAACTTGGTTTTCGTCTGTCATGACTATACATATATTACCATGGGAATGTTTGTTTGTAAGCTTGCTTTTTTCCAAAGGTTGAACTAGTGAAGGAAAATTCCTTACCCTCGTTCAACGCTCGCTTTCATCCCACGATTTAAACCGTGGGTTTTCTCGCTCGCAATGTTATAAGTACTGCCCGTCAGTCCACTAACGCAAACTAACGAGCAAAAGCTTGTGACTTACTATCCCCTAGCTCGAAAAAGATCAGCAATACAGTAGAAGTGACCGGAACCTAGACCCCAAATTAGTACACCAACACCATCCATTACATATCCCCATTTTTGAGGTTTATCCTCTAAACTGAAAGTCACTGTCTTACTAAAAGAGACACGCTTTCCATTAGGAGAAAGAAGAGACTTTGTAGTTTTGATATTGAGTTCCGTTCCCCCATCAGTTGTTTGTGGGCAAATCCACTCGTTTGAACGTCCGGCATAGTCGAGATCGGACTTGTTATTTGGGTCAAGAACGCGAAATTCGCCTTCAAATCGATATTCTGTTCCATCCTCAATAAGTTTTACATTTTTGAGATCAGTGAAATCAAAATATGAATTGCGATTTCCCCTACCACGCATTGTTGTCCCTTTCTTGATTTCTTTATTTTGGACTGTTTTAATATATCATGTTGTATTAATATTTGTACATGGAGTGCCCGAATAAAAGACGAAATTTTCGGACTCCCATTGCCATAAAAATGCCCACTTCTTATGAAATGGGCATTTTTATGCTGTTTCCCTATTTAGGGATAACAATCATTTATTTTAAATTGCGAAGTTCTGGATACATGTCTCCAAGCGTAACTCCAAAAGAACTACTGTCTTCTGTTTTTTCAGTTTCTTTAACTTCTTTTTTCACTGGTGCTGGCTGTTCCATAGCTTCTTTTATACTGAGGCTAATACGTTTTTGATCAGGTTGAATATCCAAAACTTTTACTTGAACTTCTTCGCCTTCTTTTAAAGCTTCGGATGGTGTGCCAATATGGCGATGAGAAATCTGAGAAATGTGCACAAGTCCCTCTACGCCTGGAAATACTTCGACAAATGCGCCGAAAGACACAAGTCTTTTCACTTCCCCTTTTACCACATCATCAACTTGGATTTCGCGAGCTACTTGTTGCCAAGGACCTTCTTGCGTCTCCTTAATGCTAAGGCTAATTCTTTCATTTTCGCGATTTACACTTAATATTTTCACGTTTACCTTATCACCAACATTTAACGCCTCAGATGGATGACCTACCCGATGCCAAGCGATCTGAGAAACGTGAACCAATCCATCTACTCCACCAATATCAATGAATGCCCCAAAGTCTGTCAAACGTTGAACGGTACCTTCTAGAACTGCACCTTCTTCAATATTATTAAGAATTTCGTCTTTCTTTTCATTTGCTTTTTCTTCTAGAACTGCTTTGCGAGATAAGATACATTTGTTTTTCTCTTTATCAAGTTCAACTACTTTTAATTCCAACTCTTTTCCTTTGTAATCAGAAAAATCTTCTACAAAGTGAAGTTCTACGAGAGAAGCAGGGATAAAACCACGAATACCGACATTCACTACTAACCCGCCTTTGACAACATCTGCTACTGTTGCAAAAATGGATTCTCCGGATTCGAATTTCACTTGTAATTCTCCCCAAGATGCTTCAGCATCAACAGCTTTTTTGGAGACAATAAATTGATCGTCTTCTTGATTATATCGGATCACTTTTACGTGAACCTCTTGATCTTCATTTAACTCATCTGCTACTTGTTCTACATGCAGACTAGATACTTCCGAGATTGGTAAAATAGCTTCTGATTTATAGCCTATATCAACTAAAGCTTGATTTTGCTCTACTTTCACTACTTTTCCATTAACGATATCTCCAACTTGCACAAATTCTGCTTTCATTTCCTCTGACATGCTGACAGACCTCCTCCATGAGATAAAACAAATGTGTCAAATTTATTTATTGTAATGATCATTGAGCAAAAACTGTACTCACATTATGATCCACTTACCGATACTTATTTACCAATATTTGAATTTTATCCATCATAATTTTGGTAACTTCTGTTATTACTTCTTTATCAATTTTTCCTGTCGTATATGGAGTCGTATCAATGGGCTCGCCAAAAATTACTCGAACAGATCGGAACATACGATATGGTCCAATCACTGCAACTGGAACAATAGGTGTTTTTGCTTTTAATGCAATATAAACTGCCCCTTCTTCCGCTTCTTCCGGTGCATCTGCTCTCTTACGCGTTCCCTCAGGAAAAATGCCCAATATTTCATTATTACGTAAGATAGTTATAGCAGTTTTAATCGCTTTCATATCACTCTTTCCACGCTTTACAGGAAAAGCATAAATCTTAGGTAAAATATAAGATAATACCGGTACTTTAAACAACTCTTCTTTTGCCATAAAATGGACTTTCCGTTTACAAGCACTTCCCACTAAAGGTGGATCTAATACACTGATATGATTGGAGCAAATAACTGCAGCACCCTCTGCGGGGACATGTTCCTGACCTTCTATTTTCCAACGGTAAACAGAAGCAAAAAGAACACGAAAACAACCTCTTAAAAACACATACCAGCGACTACTCATCCCCATACTACTCTTCACCGCCTACTTTGGTGCGACATAACTGAAGAATTTGATCAACAACCTCATTTGTCGTTAAATTGCTAGTATCTAAAAGAATAGCATCTTCAGCTTTGCATAATGGAGCAAACTGACGATTTTTATCATTAGCATCACGCGCAATAATTTCTTTGCGTAGAACATCTAAGGAAGGTTTCTGTCCTTTTCTTTTTAGCTCATGAAATCGACGTTGCACCCGTTTTTCCACAGACGCAGTTAAAAATATTTTAACATTTGCATTCGGCAATACATGAGTCCCAACATCTCTTCCATCCATAACAACTGAATGAATCCCCGCAAGCTGGCGCTGTTTATCAACCAGCACTTCTCGCACTCCACCTATTTTTGCAACAGCAGAGGCGAGCGCAGAAATTTTCTCTGTCCTTATTTCAGAAGTTAGATGGGTTCCATTTACTTCAATGCCTGAATCTGTAAATGAAAAACGCAATGATTCAGCCAAATGAAGAACTTGTTCCTCATTTTGTACATCGACGTTTTTTTTCAAAACCAACCATCCAACTGCTCGATACATTGCACCTGTATCGATATATTTTGCCCTCAGTTGTTTTGCTACCAATTTAGCTACTGTACTTTTACCAGCACCAGCTGGACCATCAATTGCTACCTGAATGGGCAACATATTTTAGTCGATCCTTTCCGTATGCATAAAAATAAAATGAGCAGGTCTTATAGCCTGCTCAAAGCGATGAACATATTATCATCTAGCTAATTCCATCGATAGACTTCGACCCGACATAACATCATATTTATGTAAACATTCGTGCTCGTTCTACAGGTATTATACTATACTTTGTCGAACTTGCAAGGGGTCAAAAGGTATTCTACTATGTCTGGTGATGCGGTTTTAACGTTCTAAACAGATGATATATCTGCTTTTGTGATCTTCTCAACATATTCTTCGTTTCCATTCTGCGCATTGATAAAGACACGATACTGATCTTTTCCAATGGTCCCAAGAAACTCATAGCATAATGCTTCTTTCGTATCTTCTCCATAAATATAAGCAAGATTGGTCTTCTGTATTTTTAAATGACGGCTGACAAATTTTCTTGCTTGTGCCTCACTGAGCTTTGGTTTACCTTTAACGGTTTCATGAAAATTAAACACATAGTCAGCTGCTTGAATCCCAACAATATTACCATTATCTAAAGCCACTTTCACCGTTAATGCTTGAGGATAAACCAAAATATCTCCTTCACGATGCACATAATTGAGTGAGAGTAAGTTATCCGATTCATTGTACGAGATGACCGACATGTCTGGGTATCCGATTCTTGTTAGGAAACGTCTTGCTCCTTCTTCTGCTTGCGCATATTTTAACTTTCTTTTACCAACTGGTCGTTCATCAATCATCCATACTACTTTCCCGCCAATTTTTGTGACATCTGTATAAACATCCCCAGATTTTAGTGAATAACGTACACTAAATGTTTGGTAATTACCTTTTTTATTCAAAACAGCAGTCATGTTTTTTGTTGTTGATCGGTTCATCAAATGAGCAACTTCTTGTTTTGCTTCTTCTGATGAAATTGTTTTCCCTTTCAAATTATTATACTTTTCTTTTTGTCTTACCTTTAAATTGTTTACAGTAGGTCCCCAATCAGCTTCTGGATATTGTTCCACCATTTTATTTACTTTGTGAAAACCATCAATTATCGTATTATCCATTGTTTTATCTTCTGAAGCTAAAGCCAATTCTACATCCATCCAACGAAGATTTTTATCCATGACTTTGGACTGAAGCTGATGCAGGTTCGTTCGTATTTCTTTTTGATGATTATACAATGACTGTAGTGATTTCCATTCGCTGTTGCTCATTCGTTCTTTATGAAGATCACGAACTCCAATTTTATAAGAAAAAGTACCCAGATCACTCAAAAATTCTTCTGCTTTATGAAAAGGCATTAGTGTCATCGGCAGCTGTGCAATGTCATTTTGAGCTGCATACGTCAAACGCCAAACATTTGTCATGGAGGTTGTTGTTTGTTTTGCAGAATTTATCGCTAATGATTTTCCCATCTCTGCATCCAATTGATCCATATGATCGTTCAGTTCATGGAAAGCTCTTTGGTATTGATTTTCCGCCTTAATCAATACAGAATCTTTATCTTGGCTTTCGTAGTAACCCCACACCCCGGTTGCAACCAAGGCAATTAACGTTACGGGAAATAAAACTGCTGAAATTTTCCTATACAAAGCCATTCGCTCCTATCTACAAAAAATGTGTTTACCAATCTTTTTCACTTGCGGCCTTGACCAGATCCATTTTGAAGTTGCGGTTTGTGGATTGAAGTAATAATTACATCCACTGGTTGGATCCATCCCATTAATTGCATCAAGTACTGCTTTTTTTGCAGTCGCATTCGGTGTTAAGTAAATTTGTCCATCTGCAACAGCTGTGAAAGCACCCGGCTGAAAAATCACACCAGAAACAGTATTAGGGAATCGTTTATCATCTAATCGATTTAAAATAACTGCGGCTACAGCTACTTGACCTATATATGGTTCTCCTCTAGATTCGCCATAGACAGCATTGGAAATTAAACGAATATCATTAGATGAAAATCCACTGCTGCTATTTCCTGCATTCCCTGCATAGGAAGGTTGAGAACCAACCAAAAGAAATAAACTTATGACAAAAAATAAAGGTAAAAAAATCAATTTTCCCATTTCTTCCTTAGCCCTCCCTACTTCCATTTTCAAAAGCATTACTTCTATCGAAATTTGATTTTACATTCTATTGTATTTTGAGCTGTTTTTCCTTTCCTTATACAAAAAAGAGGAGCTAAAAAAGCTCCTCATGGGTAATATCAAATAAATCTTGATTATCACACAAACATTTTTTGAAACCAGTTTCTATTTTCCCTTTCTTCCATCTACCTTTTAAGACAAATTGTTCACCGCATTGATTGCATTGTATATTTACAAGATATTTTGCTTGGTTGTTATCCATCATCGCATTCACCTCGTCTACATTAGTGTTGACAAAATAAAAATAAAAAATAAGTTATTTATGTGAAAATTATCTACAAGAATATACACATTAGAGGCAAAATGTTTTATACTTTAATATAATAAAGCAACGGGAGCTGCTGAAAAATGATCCTATATCAAACGGTCATGAACGGTCCCCAAAATCAAGAGAAATTGAAAGAGCTATTTCATAATCGAGATTACTATGATAACGAGACATTTGAAAAACAACTCCTATCCATCTTGATAGATAAAACCAAAGTTCATACCTTAATTCCATTCCCTTATAAGCAGACAGCTGGCTAGCTGTCTGCTTTTTGTGAATAAGAAACGAAAATAATAGGAAAAACTTGATAATTGGAAATAAATTTAGTTTAATTGGTAGTAGCCTTAGTCTATGGGAGGAGTAAGTTTGGCGGAATCAGACCATATTAAACCTTTAAAACGAAAAAGACCTAAAACACATTGGGTTTGGTATATTGGATGCATTATTGCATCATTAGGTATTGGCTTATCAATCGCTTATGCGATGCAACAAACTAAGGCTGCAGCAGAATTGAAAACATCAAAACCGACAAATGTAGCGTTGAAAAACACATCTAACAGAAATGCTGCCCCCATCACAATCACTCATTCTGCAAAATCAACTACATCGAATACAGCGGTCACACAAATTCCCGCAGCCGAAGACAAAGCACCTGTTTATCAAGTTCTTCCTACACCATCTCAAGCAAAAAAGAAAAATATATCAAAGATTTCCCCATCATCAACAGAAAAAAATGCAGGTAAAACGAATAAGTCAAAACTTAAACCAACAAAACCAGAAAATCATTCTGACAAAGGCACTACTTCAGCACCACCTAAAACAAATAAACCACCTACTCAAACACCAGAAATACCAAAGCCGGAAATACCAGAACCAGAGCCTAGTCAACCAACAAAACACAACAGTGGTCCTATCATAAAATTAGTAAAACGAGTAACAAATACAGTACAATACTTATTGACAGGAACAACTGAAAAAGATTAAAATAACCTCCACTCACTACGGGCGGAGGCTTTTCATCGTATTTATTCATATATGAATTCTTTTTGTTGTATACTTTCCGCTATTTGTTTTCCATGCAATCGACCATTCTCAATAAAAACTTTGCTAGTCTCGTCTCCACATATTACTACTCCAGCAATATATAAATTAGGAATAGTAGTCTCCATAGAACGAGAATAAATTGGTATGGTAGTATTTGCTTTAAATTGAACCCCGGCATTTTTCAACAGAGTAACATTAGGGCGGTATCCTGTCATTGCAAATACAAATTCAGCAGGAATTTTCTTATTCATACCTGAATGATTGACCAAAACTGCATCTTCTAGAATTTCTTCCACGTTTGAATCCCACATCATCTTTACTTTTCCACTAGCAATAGCAGATTCGATTAATGGTTTCACCCATGCTTTCACACTTGATTGGAAAGCGGATTGTCGATAAACCATTGTAACATTTGCATTCACATAAGATAGTTCTAATGCAGCATCAACTGCTGAGTTTTTACCCCCTATTACGACAACATCTCTTCCAGCAAAGGGATGTGCTTCTCGAAAATAATGATGGACATGAGAGAGATCTTCACCAGGTATACCGAGTAAATTTGGTTTTCCATAATAACCAGTAGCTACAATGACATATCTTGACTGAAAGATTTGTTTTTGTCCTCGGTATGTCGTCCAAATCTCAAAATGATCGCTACTTACCTTTATCTCATCAACTGGTTGATACTGCCGGATACGTAATTGATAATGTTCCACCAATCTGCGGTAATAGGTCAAACCTTCAGACCGGGTAGGTTTTTCATGTATAGTAGGAAATGGAATATCACCAATTTCGATTTTATCGGGCGAACTAAAAAATGTCATAGCTAGCGGAAAATGATAAATGGAGTTAACAATGCACCCTTTTTCCAAAAGAAGTGGATGAAAACCTAGTTTTTTCAATTCAATTGCAGCAGATAAACCACATGGACCTGCTCCAATAATAATGATATCTTCCATCTTGTCATCCTCTTATAAGAAAAACACCCGTGAATGGTGGGTGCTTTTCATTTTCTTCTATTATATGGTTAAACCCATCCGCGGAAACGGGAAGCTTCAGCCATTTTTCTTACTCCCACAATATATGCAGCAAGTCGCATATCAATTCCACGGGATTCAGCAGCTTGGTATACATTTTCAAATGCTTGGACCATTATTTGTTCCAGTCTAGATTGCACTTCTTCATCAGACCAGTAATAACCTTGATTATTTTGCACCCATTCAAAATAAGAAACGGTAACACCACCAGCACTTGCGAGAACATCCGGAACAAGCAGGACTCCTTGTTCAGTCAAAATACGCGTACCTTCTAATGTTGTCGGGCCATTTGCTGCCTCTACAACAATTTTTGCTTTTATATTTGCTGCATTTTTCGCTGTAATTTGGTTTTCTACAGCTGCTGGTACTAAAATATCACAGTCTAATTCTAGCAATTCTTGGTTGGAAATTGTTTCTTTAAACAATTTTGTCACCGTTCCAAAAGAGTCACGACGCTCCAACAAATAATCGATATCCAAACCATCTGGATCGTGTAATGCACCATATGCGTCAGAAATACCAACTACTTTCGCTCCAGCATCATGCATAAATTTCGCTAGAAAACTACCAGCATTTCCGAATCCTTGTATAACTACACGCGCACCTTTAATATCGATATTGCGTTTTTTGGCTGCTTCGTTAATCATGATTGTTACACCAGCAGCAGTTGCAGTCTCACGACCACGTGATCCACCGAGAACAAGTGGCTTTCCTGTAATAAATCCTGGTGAATCAAATTCCCGAATTCTGCTGTATTCATCAACCATCCAAGCCATAATTTGGGAATTTGTAAAAACATCCGGTGCAGGAATATCTTTTGTCGGCCCAACGATTTGGCTGATTGCACGAACGTAACCACGAGAAAGCCGTTCTAATTCTCCAAATGACATATTTCGCGGATCACAAATAATTCCACCTTTTCCTCCACCATACGGTAAATCAACAATGCCAGCTTTTAAACTCATCCAAATCGATAGTGCTTTCACTTCTGATTCTGTCACATCGGGGTGAAAACGAACCCCACCTTTGGTTGGTCCAACTGCATCGTTATGCTGTGCCCGATATCCTGTAAATACTTTTACTTTTCCATCATCCATACGAACTGGAATACGGACAGTCAAAATTCTCATGGGCTCTTTTAGTAGGTCGTACACCGCTTCTGGATAACCAAGCTTGTCCAAAGCGTTTTTAACGACTGTTTGTGTAGAAACTAGTACATCTAGATTTTCTTCTTGACCTTTCGCTATTGTTTGTCCCATCCTAACCACCTCGGTATGTTATCGAACTTAATCAATCACGTGAACAGTATACACCACTTCTTTAGCAGGAAAAAGCCTGTTCAAAAAGAAGATCAAACATATAAAATAGGATTGAAAACGCCCTTTTCACATTACTACAAATTGAATAGAAAAATCAAATGAAAATCCATAAAAAAACGCGCTAAAAGCGCGAATTTTATATTCTATAAATTAACCAAAATAGTGGATAATCTCTTGTATTGCATTCTCTTCCCATATAGCCTTTCCATATTCCATTAAAAATACATCAGTTGTTGTTGAAGGTTCACCAAATTCAAGTAATATTGCAATTACACCTTCAAGATGAGAAGTGGGTAATTCATCCCCAAACAGCAAGTAGTAATTATTTTTATAAGCATAAACTTGACCTGCTTGTTTCACTAACGGTTCTAGACGGAGAGCGGCTTGAACCAAATCTTCAAAATCGCTAAAACGGAAAGCGATACGATCACTCTCTTCCATCGTCACCTCTAGCTCATAGACATCGCTGCCATCAAAGTCATCATTTTCAGACTTAGGAACACGTCCACGTGTCACAACAACTACCATCCCTTGCGCTGGTAAGGCAAATACCTCTACGGCTAAAGGCCCAGCAATCTCAAAGCCTAATTCTTGGTATGCATGTTCCATCATATCATTAAATAGTTCATGCACCTTGGGGATATCCCGCCACATATCCTCTTTTTCAATTCCCCGATCCATTAAATCATCCAAAGTTAAAAAGAAACGGACTTTATCCCCACCTAGACGTTCGACACGCATGGCTCTTACCCTCCCTCGCTGGAGACCTTTACTCTCTTATAGTATGTGATTAGAGAAAAATTGTTCCTTCTCCAAGTCTCCATTTCTTTCTACTATTATGATACATGATCACTAAAAAAAATGCTATAAATGATAACTCACTTCTCTTTCATTGGTTGCTTTTTTTCAAGAAGTATTATACTCCTATGTCTTATCCATTCCCTCCATTGATAAAAAGCAAACAAAAAAAAGAATAGAGTTGTATGCGAAGGAAAAAAAAGGAATAATATTAGCAGATTCCCAGTAAAAAATATCATCGACCAACAATGTCTCCAATGCAATCCAGTTATTTTTACATAATGCATCCATTTGTATATTTGTTGGACAAGTAAGTACAAGGATAAAAGCAATGAACAGAACGACACATAATAATTCACACTTAAGTATGACCAAAAATCATCTCGATTAGGAAAAAACACAAGTGATATAATGGTAGCAGTACCAATAAGTAGCCATTTTATATTTTGTTTCATCACCATCCCTCCTTTTTCACTATATGAAAAATAATTAAGTTCGATGTTTGTACTTCACGATTAACGATAATTATCGATATATTTTCGTTATTGCATTATGAACCGAATCATTCTACAATGGTGTATGAAGCTCAGGCTACATACCGGAAGGAGATTTAAATATCATGCGTACTTGGGTAGATAAGGACACATGTATTGCGTGTGGTGCTTGTGGAGCAACTGCACCTGATGTTTACGATTATGACGAAGACGGAATCGCCTATGTGATATTAGATGATAATACAGGTACAGCTGATGTACCAGAAGATCTTCATGATGACGTACGAGATGCACAAGAAGGTTGTCCTACGGACTCCATTAAAGTAGAAGAATAAAAAAGAGGCAGATGCCTCTTTTTTATATTCCACAAACTGTTTGAATTATGGAATATTAACACCTCTTAAAAAAACACATTCACAAACATATATTCGTATGGTGAACTATTTTCCATCACACTTCATGGATACCTTGAACACGAAAACCAAGCACAGGATATCCTAGTTGTTATGAAATAATATGGTCAACCCTGGAGCTCACGAGGTTAGTTTGGTAATAAAGTGGTCACAGGACTACTGTCTTAAAAATCCTACGGCTTTAGCCATATGAAAATGTCAATTGTGGAAATTTGTCTTTGTAACGTTTACAATATTGCTTGTACATATTTAAGGAGGTTTCATAATGTCTCAGGAAATTATTGTAGATGCTTTTATCGAAATTCCAACTGGCAGTCAAAACAAATATGAGTACGATAAAGAAAAAGGAGTTTTCCGTCTAGATCGCGTTCTTTTTTCACCTATGCATTATCCAACAGAATATGGATACCTAGAAGGAACATTGGCAGAAGATGGAGATCCATTAGACATTCTCGTTCTTACCAGTTTTCCGACTTTTCCTGGATGTGTTATTTCCAGCCGTGTGATTGGTGTGTTGGTAATGTCTGATGACAAAGGTCAGGATGAAAAACTGCTAGCTGTACCAACAGAAGATCCACGTTTTGCTAATGTAAAAAGCTTAGATGATGTCGCCCCACATATTTTGGATGAGATCTCTCATTTTTTCCAAGTTTACAAGGATCTTGAGAAAAAAGAAACACATATCGAAGGTTGGAAAGATGCAGCATTTGCCTCCAATCTTTACCAAGCTTGTCTAGCAAGATATAGTAAGTGAACGAATAAAAGCTTTCCTCCAAAAAATGGGGGAAAGCTTTTATTTTGATTCATGACATTTCTTTCGAATTTTGTATACTAGCTTCTTCTAACTTATCTCGATCTAGCATGATTAGCATGATAACACTTGATAGAACCAGTATTATTCCCAGCACTTTCGCTAAATTTATTGACTCGTCTAGCAATAATACCGCACTTATGGTTGTTACAATGCTTTTCGATAAAGTTTTCTTTTCGAAGATCAACGATAATAGTAATACAAATACTGGGTATAGGTAAAGCAGCATAACCGCTAGTGTAGCAATAATATGTTTAATCGCATTGAAATATAGAGTTGTTTGCAGACAATATAAAGCTCCCAACAAAATCAATATCCATAATTGTGAAAATGAAATTCGAAAATTCGTTTTTGAAAATACCATTTCATTTCAATTATAATCTATATATTTGCAAATTCCCCTATTTATTTTGTTCCGTTTAACTCTGCTTAACGTTTTACATTACAATCATCCGCCAATCATTTGGCTTGCTTATTCTTTTTTCTTGTATAGCAATAACCATTTGTTCCAAAATTGCACTTGCAGAAAACTCTGCTCGATTTAATAATCGACTTGCAATGAGAACATTTTCCATCGCAATAAGTATATTTTCTTCTTTTACTCTAGCCCTAATTTTCGCACCTAACTCTTGATGATCTGGAAACAGACCAGCTTCTTTTCTCACAACTTCTTTCAACCAAATTAGGAGTGCTTCCAGCAAACTTCTTCCTCTACCTTGTTCTAATTCCACAGAGATCCAACCAAATTGAACATCAAATAATGCATTTTCCGCTCGCACAAGAAGATGATAGCTCCAATTCACCATTTTATCGATAATTTCTTTTAGTAAAGTAGATTCCATATCCAACCAATCACCGTTCATTTGCATGTTTGATAATAATTTTGCGGTATCTTCTGAATGCCCCTTGTCTATGATTATTTTTTGGAGTTCTTCAGGTACAGGCGGAGCAAAACGTATCCACTGGCACCTCGATTGAATGGTTGGCAAAATACGTTCTTTTTTTTCGGTTAATAAAATAGCAATCATTGGTGAAATGGGTTCTTCTAAAAATTTCAGCAGTGAATTTGCTGTTTCCAGTCTCATTCGTTCAGCAGATTCAATAATCAGTACCCTTCTTGCCTGCTGTGGTGCTCGATAACGAAAAGATGCTTGAACAGATCTTACTTGATCTATTTTTATATAGGAACCATCAGGCTGTATCGTTATCACTTCTGGATGATTACTATGTTCAATCTGTTTGCAAGTCGAACAATGATCGCAAGCATCCAATCCTTTATGTTCACAATTCAATGTCTTTGCAAGTTGCAATCCTAATTTCCGCATTTCACTCAGATTGGAATCTGTAAATAAATACGCATGTGCTAATCTATCTCGTTTGATAGCCGATTGCAGCCAGCTGACCACTCTCTCCTGCCCTAATACATCACGCATCGCCAAACTAAATCGCCTCCATCAGCCTACAATACTTCTATCTTCATGCAAAACGAAAAAACTTGCAAGCAACGAGGCAAAAAATAAAAACGAGTAAAGCTTATTCAAATAGCATTACTCGTTTTTAACAATAATCTAATTTATTTTTTCTCAACTAATTCTAGTTGAACGGGAATATTTGCTTCCACCTTTTGTCCAGCTAAAACCTTTTTAACCGTTTCAATTGCAGTTTCACCCATTACATCAGGTTTTTGGGCAATGGTTGCAGTTAGTTCGCCTTTGTTCACTGCTGTTTTTGCTTCATCTGTCCCATCAAAACCAATTACTTTTACATTTGTTAAATTTGCAGATTTTAAAGCTTCTAATGCCCCTAAAGCCATTTCATCATTTTGAGCAAAAACTCCTTGAATGTTCTTATTCCCTTGGATAATGTTTTCCATTACTGACAACCCTTTGGATCGATCAAAATCAGCAGGTTGTTTGGAAATCACTTTTAATTTCCCATCGATAACTTTATGGAAACCTTGTCCACGCTCACGTGCAGCAGAAGATCCAGGAACTCCTTCTAATTCAACAATATTTGCTCCATTTCCTACAAGTTCTAGTAAACGTTTTCCTGCCATTTCTCCACCAGCTACATTATCAGATGCAATATGGGAAACCACTTTCCCTCCATTTGCCGAACGATCCAATGTAATAACGGGGATATTTGCATTATTTGCTGATTGAACTGCTGAAACTACTGCATCTGAATCTACTGGATTAATCAATAAGAAATCGACATTTTTTTGAATCAAATCTTCTACATCACTCGTTTGTTTTGCAGCGTTATTTTGCGCATCGACAGTAATTAAGGTATATCCCAATTCTTTTGCTTTTTTCTCTGTGGCATTTTTTAATGTTACAAAAAAAGGATTGTTCATTGTGGAAATGGAAAGTCCAATCGTTTTTGCTGAATTTTTATCTTTTGCTTCCTTTTGTCCAGCAGGCTGCATGGAACAGCCAACCAAAAGTAACATCCCCACAAGTGCAAATATAAATAGCTTTTTCATCTGTTTTCATCTCCGATTATGATTTTTTTCGATCAATTAATACAGCTAACAAAATCACAAAACCTTTTACGACCAATTGATAAAAAGGAGATACATTTAATAAATTTAATCCATTATTTAATACACCAATGATCAACGCGCCTATCAATGTTCCTAGTATAGAGCCTTTTCCTCCAGATAGGCTTGTACCACCTAATACAACAGCAGCAATCGCGTCTAATTCATAAGATGTTCCTGCATTGGGATCAGCAGAATTCAGTCGTGAAATTAAGATGATTCCAGCTAAAGCTGATAAAACACCAGAGATGGAATAAATCGCTATTTTCACACGATCAACCTTAATTCCTGCTAATAAGGAGGCTTCTTCATTTCCACCTATCGCATAAGTCTGCCGTCCAAAGACCGTTTTCTTTAATAGAAAAAGTAACACCAAAAACACTACTAACATCGTAACTACTGGGATTGGAATACCGAACAGATAACCTTTTCCAAACAATTGAAATGATAAATCGGTACTCATTCCAGTAATGGGACTGCCATTTGTAAACACTAGTGTAAAACCACGAAAAATAGTAAGTGTTGCAAGAGTAGCAATAAAAGGAGCAACTTTTCCTTTCGTAATCATAAGACCATTAAATGCGCCCATGACAGCCCCTGCAATGAGACCAATAAGAAGCGCTGGAAAAAAGCCGATTCCTTTTGCCATTAATTGAGCTGTCATCGCACTTGAAAGCGCTAGCATAGAACCGACAGACAAATCGATTCCGCCTGTTAAAATAACGAATGTCATACCAAATGCAATCAATGCATTGATAGAAACCTGTCTCAATACATTTAATAAATTATTAACTGATAAGAAATCCGCATTTAAAGCGCTTACAATAATGATAATGAGTATTAAGCCAATGACGGATCCTAACTGTTTCCACCCATGACTCAGTCGTTCACGAATAACATTCACGAAATATTCCCTCCTGTCGCTAGACTCATGATCTTCTCTCCAGTAGCATGTTGTTTCTCTAAAAATCCACTGACTTTCCCTTCGGAAATGACCATAATTCGATCACTAATTCCTATGATTTCGGGCAAATCAGAAGAAACAACAACGATTGCCACTCCTTGATCAGCCAATTCTTGCATAAGAGAGTATATTTCTTTTTTTGCTCCAACATCGACACCACGGGTAGGTTCATCGAGAATGAGACAATCTGGACGAAGTCCAAGCCACTTAGCAAGAACCACTTTTTGTTGGTTCCCCCCACTTAGCGATTTAACTTGTAATGTTTCATTGGTCGTTTTGATATTTAATTTTTTTATCATATTACGAACAAAACTTTTTTCTTTTTGCTCAGATAGGACAATAAAGGATTGAAATTGCTTCAAAATTGGTAAAACCATATTCTCCTGAATCGAAAAATCCAAAATTAAACCTTCCGCTTTGCGATCCTCTGTAATAAAACCCAGCCCATGCCTTATAGCATCTGTAGGCTTACGAATTTTCACTCGATCTCCATTTATTCGGATCTCGCCAGAATGTGCTACTTCATAGCCAAAAATAGCCTTCATAATTTCTGTTCTGCCAGCTCCCATTAAACCCGCTACACCTAAAATTTCTCCCTTGTCTACTTGAAAAGAGATATTCTCAAAAGCTCCCTTTCTTGTAAGTTCCTTTACTTCCAGACACACATTTGCTCCCTTATGACCTGATCGGATGGGAAATCGATCACCGATACTACGACCCACCATCATATATACCACTTCATCAAAAGTAGTTTCTTTTACCAGCTTTGTCGCAATATACTGTCCATCGCGTAAAACAGTTATTGTATCGCATAAATCAAATATTTCTTCCATTCGATGTGAAATATATATAAATGAAACACCTTTTTGTTTCAGTTTGCGAATTAGGCCAAACAATATCTCGATTTCACGATCCGTTAAAGCGGCAGTTGGTTCATCCATTATGATAACTTGAGCTTTCAATCGCAGAGCTTTGGCAATTTCTATCATTTGTTGTTGCCCTACAGACAATGCACCAGCTAGTTTCGATGCTTTAACAGTTAAGCCAAGACTAGCTAAATATGCTTCTGTTTTTTGCTCCATTTGTTTGGTTTTTAATATTCCGGTATGTCTAAACTTTTCTTCATGACCCAAAAATAAGTTCTCAGCAACGGTAAGATTGGGGAAAATATTCAACTCTTGATGTATAAAAGCAATTCCTCTTTCTTCTGCCTCTTTTGCATTTTTAAATCTTATTTCTTGACCATCAATGTAAACTTCTCCTTCATCTTGAGTATAAACACCTGTTAATATTTTCATCAGCGTTGATTTCCCTGCACCATTTTCACCCATAAGCGCATGAATTTCACCTGAATCCAAAGTAAAATGAACCTTATCTAACACAGTGTTTTTAGCAAATGACTTGGATATATTTTTTAATTGTATTTGCATTGGAATCTCCTCCCTTCTTAAAAAATCACTCCTGCATGTAAGATAATATTTGCATAAGGGGTATCTTCGCCTGTTCGAATTACCGCTTTTGCTTGGTGACATGCGGACTTAAATTCTTCATGAGAGATAAACGATTTGTTCTGTGTAGGAATCAACAATTCCATTTGTTTTAATAAATTGGTATTATGTTGTTGTATTTCCGAGGCGAGTGTTATTTTCTCAACCTCCATCTCTTTTAATACAACTTTTAATATTTCAACAAAAGATGGTTTTCCTAGATCAAATGCTAAATCAATTCTTTTCACTTGGTCAGGAATTGGCAGCCCACAATCTGCTATCACTATTGTATCGGTATGTCCCATTCGTGCGATTACTTGTGAAATTTCACTATTTAGGACTCCTGTTCTCTTCATTTGTCTCACCTAAACTTGATTTATTTGTTCTAATGTAGGCATTCCAGCTTGCGCACCTAACCTACTTACCGATAGACTAGCTGCTAAATTAGCAAATTCGATGGCTTGTTTGAGTTCATTCCCTCTCACTAAATCAACTGCCAATGCTGCATTAAAGGTATCTCCTGCGCCAGTAGTATCTACGACTTCCACTTTCCTTGCTGGAATGGTTACTAGTTTCTCACCATCATGAAATGAAACACCCTTTTCTCCCTTTGTTACAATTAATTTTCTTTGATATTTATTTAACATCTCATCTTGATCAGCATCAGGAAACAAAATTTTCATTTCATGTTCATTTGGAGTGAGATATGTTACTTTTTCCAAGAGATCAACAGGCAGTTTCCTAGCAGGAGCCGGATTTAATATAACAGGAATGTGTAATTGGGCACATTGATCAACCACATACATTACTGTCTGCAGTGGGATTTCTAACTGAAGGACAACAATAGACGCATTTTCAATCACATTTGAAACAGATTTTATCATTGGTACAGATACCTCTGCATTTGCCGACGGAATAACCACTATTGTATTATCTCCCTCTGCAACCGTGATATGAGCAGTACCAGTTTTCACACCAGATAACACTTGAATATTTTTTGTATTTACCCTTTCTTTTTGCAGGGTTTGTAACATGAAATCGCCAAAAGAATCAGTTCCAACTGCACCAATCAGGTGTACCTCTGCACCTAATCGAGCAGCGGCAACTGCTTGGTTTGCCCCTTTTCCACCAGGTATAGTAACAAATTCCTCACCAATAATTGTTTCACCCGGATGAGCACGACGAGAAGCAATCACCACTAAATCCATATTTATACTTCCAATTACTACGACACTGCTCATCCAAAGTTCTCCTTTCTTGTTGTGTCACGTTCGATTAACGTAACAGGTAGACAACATGTCAATGCTTTGTTTACTTTGGTTTCAATTAGATTCAATAACATTTTCATTGCTTTTTCTCCAAGCTGATAAATTGGTTGAGCAATGGTTGATATTGATGGATAAAATAATTGTCCAAATAAAATCCCATCGTAGCCAATAATCTGTAAATCTTTTGGAACTGATATTCCACGGCGTAAAGCAGTTTTCAAAACCGATACAGCAATGACATCGTTTGCAGCAAAAATTCCATCTGTTTCTGGATAACGATCAAAAATATCATTTATTAATTGTTCATCATTACTAGGCTGAAATGAACTCTCAAAAATATGAGACGATACTTTATTTGTTTTTACGATATTCATAAATCCTTGGTACCTTGCCTCAGCGGAATCTAAATACTTCGGACCTCGAATATGAACAAGATTTTCCGAACCTTTTTGTAACAATATTTGTGCTGCAATTTGCCCTCCATGATAATGATCCGAATGAATGAAAGGAATTTCAGGATGAATTGGCCTATCTAATGCAACAATAGGAAAATCTAGCAACCGTTTTGAATGTATTTGTTTTTCATTGGTGATCATGATACAACCATCTGCTTGACGTTGTTGTAATACTTCGATATATTGTTGTTCTTTCTCTAATATTTCATCCGTATTACAAAGCACAACTGTGTACCCATGGTGATGAGCAGTATCTTCTACCGCTCGTGCTAATTCTGTAAAAAATGGGTTTGTGATGTCAGGTATGATTAACCCTAGCAATCTCGAATTCTTTTTATATAAGGTTCGTGCTACTTCATTTGGACGGTAATTTAGCTGAGCTATAGCAGCCTCAACATTTTCTTTTGTCAACTTATGCACATAGCCATTTTTGTTTATTACTCGTGAAACAGTGGCAACGGAAACCCCTGCAAGTTTTGCCACGTCACGAATGGTAGCCAATTTTTCACCACCTCCATACTAACCTGTAACCGGTTACATGAAACCGGTTACAGATAATATAACTTTCTTGTGTTTTCATGTCAAGATATATTTTTTTAAAGCAGATAAAAATTTATTTACAAATGATTTGTATTTTTCTAATACTATTCCAATAAAAAAGTCTATCATTCACACGATTTTCTGATTGATCTGAACGTTTGACTATCATATAATAAATATGAAAGTGAGTTTGCCCATACGTTTTCAGCATATTCTTGGAGTACACAAGCTCGATGGTTGCTCTAGCTGCAAGGAAACAAATGGAGTTTTGAAATCAATGCCTTCCCCGTTTCGGTTACGGGTACGTTCTCTTGCTTTATCAATATGGTAAGGCAAGAAAACGTACTCGCATCGGTAACAGGATGTCATTGGGCTTACCAGTAGATGCGACTCGTAATTGTCGAAACAATTGAATTGCTATGTATGGTTGTTCGAACCACTTAATTGTGCTTTGATTTGCTTTGGCCGGATGGTTTTTACCATCCGGTTATTTGTGAAAATTTATGCAAAATCAGATATAATTTTATAATACATTCAACTTTAAATTCAAATTTAAAATTCCTTTCCTTGGTAATAATTTAATTTTACGGAAACGTTAGAACGAGAAAAAACGAACGTTATAGAGATTTTAATCGATATTGTTCATTTTTTATCCCGTTTTTCATAGAAAAAGTACATTGACATACTTTTTCTATTCGTGTTAAAGTAAGCTCAACTTCATAATATAAGCGATGAAAGAATCAAATGAGGATTAGGAATTTTAGAGAGCCGATGGTTGGTGAGAATCGGTATTCCGACCCTGATGGAGCACTCTGGAGCGATTTGCTGAAATATATCTTAGTAGGCAAATACGGTAGATCCGTTATCTCTTAGTCAACCGACTAATCAAGGTTGTTTGTGTGAGCAAACAGCAATTGAGGGTGGCACCACGAGCCTCTCGTCCCTCACCTATATTTGTAGGTGATAGGAACGGGTTTTTTTATTTTTAAGGAGGAATTTTCCATGTTTATTTCAGACAAATTAAATCTTCGTATACCTGGACCAACCCCTATTCCACCAAGTGTACAAGCGGCCATGAATAAACCGATGATCGGACATCGAAGTAATGAAGCAAGTAAGCTTATTAAAGACGTAAGTGAACGCCTAAAACCTTTTTTTGGAACAAAACAATCGCCTCTCTTATTTACCAGCAGCGGAACTTCTGTCTTAGAAGCAGCAGTTGTTAACACCATACACCCTGGTGAAGAAGTTTTGGTTGTAGTCACCGGTGTTTTTGGAGATCGTTTTACTAAGATTTTAAGTGAATATGGAGCAATTGTTCATCGGCTAGATGTCGAATGGGGCAAAACCCCTCAGCAAGAAACACTTATTCAAATGCTTCGAACTCACTCTAGCGTAAAAGCAGTCTTTTTTACTCAATGTGAAACATCTACAGGCGTTTTAAATCCTATTCACTTTTTAAGTCCATTAGTAAAAAAGTACTCTGATGCAATTGTCATTGTAGATGCAGTCAGTTCTCTAGGTGCAGTTCCCTTTGAGATGGACAACTGGGGAGTAGACATTACTGTTGCTGGATCGCAGAAAGCTTTTATGATACCAGCTGGACTTGCCTTTGCAGCCATCAGCTCTAAAGCTTGGGAAATTATCGAAGAAAATAACAATCCAAAATTTTATTTAGATTTTAAACGATACCGAGAAAATCTCCTGAAAGGTACGACGCCTTTTACTCCTGCAGTATCTCTTTTATTTGGTCTTGATGCTGCTTTGCAATTGATAGAGACCGAAGGGTTAGAGCAAGTATATAGCAGACATGAAGGTTTAAAAAAAATGACAAGAGCAGCTATCTCTGCGTTAGCTTTACCATTAATGAACACAGATGAAGATGCCTCTCCAACGGTTACATCCGTATACCATGGAGAAAACTGGGACAGCGAAACACTGCGAGGTGATCTCAAAAAGATGGGTATAGTCGTTGCAGGTGGACAGCAGCATTTGAAAGGAAAAATCTTTCGAATTGGTCATATGGGATATTGTGATCCATTTGATATCCTTCCGGTTTTATCGGGCATTGAAATCTCATTAAAAAAACAGAATGTCCCAATTCAATTAGGTACAGCACTACAAGCTGCTGAGGAGGTTTTACTACAATATGTTTAAAGTTTTGGTAACCGATAATATTAGTGATCTAGGTTTGGCAGCATTAGTCGAAGCACCAGAAGTAACAGTTGTAAAGAAAACAGGATTAAATCCAGATGAGTTGTTGGCGGAAATAGAAGATGCAGATGCCTTGCTTGTTCGCAGTCAAACACAAGTTACTGCAGAAGTATTAGAAAAAGCTCACCGTCTAAAAGTAATCGGTCGTGCAGGGGTTGGCGTGGATAACATCGATGTCGAAACTGCCACCAAACGAGGAATTATCGTAATGAATGCCCCTGATGGAAATACCATCTCTACAGCTGAGCATACTTTTGCTATGTTAATTTCGCTCTCTCGGAATATTCCGCAAGCATTTCGCTCCACAGTAAATGGAGAATGGAAACGCAAAGAATATGTAGGGGTAGAACTAAAAGGAAAAACATTGAGTATCATCGGGCTTGGGCGTATTGGTGCAGAACTCGCACAAAAAGCAAAAGCATTTCGCATGAATATTGTAGCTTTCGATCCTTACTTAACAGAAAAAAGAGCGAAGGAATTAGGTGTAAAAAAAGCAGATTTCGAAGAAGCAATTCGTGCAGGAGACTTTATTACAGTTCATACTCCATTGACAAAAGAAACAAGACATTTGGTCAATAGTGAAGTTTTTCAACAAATGAAAGACGGAGTACGTATTTTAAATTGTGCTCGTGGAGGAATTATCGATGAACATGCACTTGTAGCAGCTATTCAAACAGGAAAAGTTGCAGGGGCAGCATTGGATGTGTTTGAAGTCGAACCTCCAACCTCTGATCATCCTTTGTTTCAGCTTCCACAAGTCATTGTAACACCGCATCTAGGAGCTTCAACGGTCGAAGCGCAAGAAAATGTAGCGATTGATGTTTCCGAAGAAGTACTGCACGTACTTCGTACAGAACCTTTTAAAAATGCAGTTAATTTGCCTTCCCTTTCTGCTGAGCTTCAAGAAAAAATCGGACCATACTTACCACTTGTTGAAAAATTGGGTAAATTTTCTGCTCAACTTGCGACAGGTGCCGTACAGAAGTTGGTGATCACCTATGGTGGAGAAGTAGCAGATTTCGAAGTTTCTGCACTATCGAGAGCACTTTTAAGCGGAGTATTATCCCAGCATCTAGATGGAATCAACCAAGTAAACGCTCCGCATGTTGCAAAAAATCGCGGTATTGAAGTAATCGAACAAAAAGCAGCAAATAGTCACGGTTTTACACAATTAATCACGGTAGAGTTAACTACAAATGAAGGAAAAACAACGATATCAGGCACACTCTTAAATGGATTTGGAGCTAGAATCACCAAAGTGAATGGATATTCTGTCGATGTGGTGCCAGAAGGTCACATTCTCCATATCACCCACCAGGATCAGCCAGGAGTTATTGGTACAGTAGGAACTGTTCTTGGAAACGATAAGGTCAATATTGCAACTATGCAAGTAGGACGGGAGACAATTGGTGGTCAAGCAATCATGCTACTTGGCATTGACAAAGGTATTAACCATACTGCATTACAACACCTGCGTGACTGTGGTGTGGTCAATGGAGTAAAAGTAATTGAGCTCTAACTGAGATATAATATAACTTCAAACCAATAATTTGGAGTGAATCTATGAAAACCGTAGCAATTGTGACAGGAGCAAGTCGCGGTGTAGGATATGAAATTGTCAAACATTTTGTCAAAGCTGGCTATTATGTAGTGGCAACTGCACGTGATGAACAAGCCCTGAAAAATCTTGCATCCCTGGCGGAGGGGAAAATTTTACCAGTCGTGTGTGATATCACCAAAGCAAACAATGTGAAAAACATCATTGATCAAACGATTGCAAAATGGGGGCAACTAGATATTCTAGTCAACAATGCAGGAGTTGGACACTTTGCTCCTGTCGATGAATTGACTGAAGAACAGTGGGACGAAATGTTAGAGGTAAATAGTAAAGGACCATTTCTAACAAGTAAATTTGCTATTCCTCATCTCAAAGAAACTAAAGGTCACATTGTTAACATTTCTAGTGTTGCTGGAACAGAAGCATTTGCCCGTGGCGGAGGTTATTGTGCATCTAAGTTTGCACTGATGGCATTGTCTGATGCGCTGACACAAGAATTGAAGCCATATCACGTTCGTGTCTCGACAATCTGTCCCGGATCGATTAAAACAAACTTTGGTACAACCAAAGATTGGGCTTTACCACCAGAAAAAATAGCTGAAACAGTATACATGGTCGTTTCTTCCCCAAAAGAAGTAATCTATGGCCAGATTATTATGCGTCCGCAAGTACCTTAAAATGAATGGACCACCTACTATCAAACGATAACAGGTGGTCTTTTTTCTTTTCAGTGACAAAAGAAGAAATCAACGCTTCTCTATTTGATCACTTACAGGAGTCTCTGATATCAAGAATAATCGATTCCCGAAACTGCCTTACTATCGCCATCTGCGATTGCAGGTCCAGTATCCGCCACGTCAATCTTACTGCCTCGCGGAGCACGTCCGCTGAATCCACTTACAGCAGTACCGCCATCCGCACTGATCTCGTCTCCAGTTTCCTCCACTACGATGCGTGTGCGACGGAAGCGATCCAGAAATCCCATTTCTATTCCTTTCAGAGATGTTTTGTACAGGAAAATGATAACATACAAATACCAAAAAAGATGTTAGATTCAAAATCTAACATCTTTCTTTTCTATCCGATTAATTCCTCATCATTATCTAACTCTACTTCCACAGGAAGTTGAACAGAGAACGTGGTACCTACTCCTACTTTACTTCTTACTGTAACCTCTCCGCCATGCGCTTTTACCAGATGCTTAACAATGGACAATCCAAGTCCAGTCCCAGAAGCGTTATCTCTTTTTCGCGATTTATCCGCTTTATAGAATCTTTCAAAAAGAAATGGCAAGTCTTCTTCTGGTATTCCTTCTCCTGTATCGACAACATCTAAATAAACATCTTTATCTTGCCAGTATACTTTCAGTGTCACTGTTCCGTTTTCTGGGGTATGACGTATAGCATTTCCAATAAGATTGGTGAGAACCTGTTCTACTTTGTCTGTATCCCAAAATACTTCAGGCAATGGATTGTGGAAATCACTTGTTAACTCTACTTTTTGCTCTTCTGCCAAGTTTGCAAATTTTCGGCATACACGCTGGATAAAAGTATGTAAGTTAATAAAGTTAGGTTCAATTTCAATAAATCCTGCTTCCATTCTTGCCAAATCTAACAATTGACTTACTAATCTCCCCATACGCTGGGATTCATCATTGATTACTTGGGCAATTTCATGTCTGACTTCTGGTGTTTCTGCAATATCATCTAATAGTGCTTCGCTGTAACCTTGCAACATTGCTAATGGTGTACGCAATTCATGGGAAACATTTGCTACAAAATCTTTGCGAAACTTTTCCAATAAACGTTCATCAGTTACATCTCGTAAAACAGCAACCGCTCCTCGTACTTGATCTCTTGCATACAGCGGAGCCATTACAACAGCCCATGTCCTCCCTTGTTCGGTAATATCTCCTTGATACTCTTTTTCTTCAGATAAAACTTGAAGAAAAGCAGATTCCAAAGGTGGCGGCAATAGACGAGAGTGAGGATATTCATACAAAGATAACAATTTTTCGGCAGGTGGATTAGTCACGATAACTTGTCCAGATGCACTTATCGTCATTACACCATCAACCATACTTCGTAGAATACTCGTAAGTTGTTCTTTTTCATGTGATAACAAATTAATTGATTCTTCTAACTGACGAGCCATGCGATTAAATGTAATTGCAAGATCAGCAATTTCATCACGCTCATGCGGCCTTACTCGAACACGCGTAGAAAATTGACCTAATGCCATTTTCTCTGCTGCTTTCTGCATTTGTATCAGCGGCTGTGTGATTCTTGTAGACAAAAAGAATGCAAATACCGTTGTTAATGCTATTCCAATAAGTGCAGAATAAAAAATCCAATGCTTAATATCAGCAACACTCAATTGATCTTTTGTTTGATAAAGCAATATTGCTCCAGCTATTTTACCTGCTTTGTTATAAGGTACTCCAACTAAAAACACATCATTTTTTTGGAATGGACTTTTAAGAAAAGATTCCGTCGATGGAATACGACCAACTGCAACTGTTTTATTTCCAGCAAGTATATTTTTTAAATTGGCTTTTTGAATTAATTCATTGGGAACAGTCTCTTCAATGGTAGTTAGAATAGGTAGTGCTTTTCCTTTTTTATCAACTACTACAACATGTGTGTTAAATTGTTTTGCGATGGCAATCGTATTTGCAATATAGTTAGCTGTGTCAACTTCTGAGCTGTTCAATTTGCGTTGTACGACATCTGCCAGCTTACTTAGACTAATTTGTTGGTCATGCACATATGTCTTTTCTACTTGTTGATTTAAAAACAAACTGAGAAGAATTAGTACGAGTGAAACCAAAATAATAATCGTAAGCCACAGTTTCCCGACAACACTTCGTAAAATCACTCTTTTGGCACCTCAAGTTTGTAACCTACGCCCCAGACAGTAGTAATCATGGATGCTGCTCTGTTTGAAGCACGATTTAGTTTTTCTCGCAATCGCTTCACATGTGTATCCACTGTTCGCAAATCACCAAAAAACTCATAATTCCATACATCTCTGAGCAATGTTTCCCTTGTAAATACTTTGTCTGGAGATTGCGCCAAATAGTAGAGTAATTCATATTCTTTTGGTGTGAGCGATATCGATTTGCCTCCTGCCTTTACCTCATGAGCATCATTATCAATAGTGAGTTCTGGAAAAACGATTACATTATGGGTTTCGGTATTTGTTGACAAGTATGCAGTTGCAGATGCACGCCGCAATACTGCTTTAACGCGATGTACCAGCTCACGTGGACTAAATGGTTTCACTACATAATCATCAGTACCTGCTTCAAAACCTTCTACTCGATTTGTCTCTTCTCCTCTTGCTGTTAACATAATAATAGGAGTAGCTTTATGTTTGCGTATTTCAGCGCAAACTTCCAATCCATCCATACCAGGTAACATTAAGTCCAATAAGATAAGATCATAGTTCTGCGAAGATGCTTTTTCTACTGCAATTTCACCATCTTCTGCTTCTTCAATTACATAACCTTCTCGTTCCAAATACATCCGCAGTAAGCGTCGGATGCGATCTTCGTCATCTACGACTAAGATAGAGTAAGCTTTTCCCTCATTCGATGCCAATTACTTCACCTCTTACGAACTTTTCAATCCATTCCTAAGCATAGGAATGAAGACCAGAAATGACAAGATTTATAACAATCAAGTTCAACATAATGATAACAAACCCACCTACTGCAAGCCAAGCAGATTTCATTCCAACCCAGCCACGGGATAATCGTAAATGGAGGTAAGCACTATAAAACATCCATGTAATAAACGCCCATGTTTCTTTGGGGTCCCAACCCCAAGGTCTGCCCCATGCCTCATTTGCCCAAATCATAGCAAAAATTAACGCACCTAATGTAAACAATGGATAACCAATTGCTACTCCTCGATAGCTGATTTCGTCAAGCAACTCAGGGTCAAGCCTTCTTACTAATGGATATAATACATGGTACAAACTTTTTCTTACGATTAATCGGTAGATTGCATATATAATTAATCCTACCACAATTCCCCAGATTACAGAATTAAATTTACTAGCTGCATGCTCTCCTTTCATCCAGACGGGAGCTTCTATCAATGCATTTTTCCAACCAAGAAATGATCCGACCTTAACAGCTTTACTGTCATGTGGTGCAACAATTGGAGGAAGATTGTATTCTTCTGCAACTTGATTTCCGTCAATGGTGTGAGTAAAACTAGCTTGATATCCAAACGCTTGAAAAAGAAGAGATACCAGTGAAAAACCAACCAGCATTACCATGATTACTAGTGTTGTCTCTAAATACTTTGCATGTTTGGGTTTTGCGCCACTGCCAACTTGATAGATCAGATAAATTAAACCTGCGACAAAAGCTACTGCAAAAGCACCTTGGCCAATAGCAGCTGTTGTGACATGAATATACAACCAATGACTTTGCAATGCTGGGATCAATGGCTGTACATTACGAGGAAAAACGGCAGCATATGCTAACAAGACAACTGCAAATGGCATTACAAATGCACCAAGAACATAAGTTCGGTAAATCGCAAAAATAACGATAAAAGCTAAGACCAAAGCAAAACATAAAAATGCTATAAACTCAAACATATTACTGGTAGGAAAATGTCCTCCAATAATAATTCTTGAAATCATAAAAGCAATATGGATCATAACACCGATAATACTTAAAGAAATAGCGATTTTCCCCCATACATGGGAACGTTTTTTGTTATCCGTGGCAACAACCACAAACGCAATTGCTGATACCAAGTATAAAATAAACGTTCCGTATAAGAGGTTATTCATGATCGCATTCATCTGTCTGCCTCCTTCACTAAGCTGGTAAAGCCAACTTGTGATAACTCTCTGCGAAGTGCAAACCAATTTTTATTGGTATGAGCACCGACGTACCACTTACCATATTCCACTCTTGCCCAGATTCTTCGGTGCTGCCAATAAAATCCCATCACTAAACCAAGCATAGAAATAATTCCCCCAAATAAATAAATGGGTAAACTTTTCTCTACTCGAACCATTAGACCAGCAGTATTGACCATGTGAAAGCCCGCAAGTCCTATATCGTATTTATTACTCTTTGGATTAGGAAACTGCATGCCAGAGATAACCAAGGAGTTCTCCCCTTTTATCTGACCTTTCTCTAGAGTCTCAAATAAAAATGCTGGCTGATTTGGATCTTGTGATTTTGTCACTGGCACCTTATTTTCAATTGCGAAATCAGGATAATAATCTTTTATTTTCACTCTTAGATTACCTACTCGATATACATGATCACCAGTAATATCGGATAGATCCACCGAAAAAACACCGAGACTTTTATTCGTTTTTCGATCGATTATCACGAATTGAATCCCCGTGAGATCTCCAGCCCGAAAATCAGATTGATACAATTTTAGTCCTTGATAGTTTAAAGGATCATTCACTAAAATAGATTTTTTCGATACAGGTACCAATTTTCCGTGGTTATCTTTTTTATACAACACTGCTTTTGTTTGATACTTGCTTACAATTGGTCCTTTTTGGCTTTTCTCGGTTTCTTTATAATACTCTACAGTTGAACCTTCATTTTTCACATAATATTGCGTTTGAGGAACCCGAACTGTCTGTCCTTCTTGCACCCAAACATAATCATCCAGATTCCATCCAGGTAAATAACGCAACAATATGCCTACCAGAAAGATGATTAGACCAATATGATTAATATAAGGTCCCCACCTGCTGAAGCGACCTTTCTCTGCTAATAATGCGTTCCCTTCTTTGCGAACATGGTATCGTTTTGCTGACAACTTTTCTGTTAGCTCATCAAGTTTATCCGATCCTTGTTCGTCTGGGGAAAGCTCCTGTGTTACAGAAATACGTTGTCTTTCAATAAATACTGTGCTCTTTGCTACCTTTTGATTTTTTAATGCTCGATACAAAGGAATAACACGGTCCAAACTACAAATCACCAACGAAACTCCAATCATTGATAATAAAGTAGCAAACCACCAAGAAGAATACATATCAGAAAAACCTAACTGGTAAAACCATTTACCAAGTGTCCCATATGTTTGTTCATAGTATGTATCAGGAGTAGAGGATGGAATAAACTGTTCTTGTGGAAAGATCGTCCCGATCGCTGACATAATAAAAGTAATAATAATGAGGACGACCGCAATTTTTACCGAGGAAAAGAAATTCCAAACCTGATCAATCATCGAATTCTGGTATGTTAATGATCTTCTTGCCTTTCCTTCGTACCGCATCTTTGCATCCAATTTTTCCGTGCTGTCCGTTGTTTCGTCCAACGGTCGTCCACAATGTTCACAAAGTACTGTACCAATTGGATTGTTATGTCCACATTCACATTTCGTATTTTCTATCATCTTGTGCACCTAGTTTCTACCTAATTGCATCATATGGTTCCTTCCTTCACAAAGGAATCTATATTTCGTCACACAACGTACTTGCAAAGCTTTCTCTATTATACAATTAGCGTCAACTTATTTTTGTTTTTTTCTTTTTCGTTCACCACTTAGTAACTTTTTTAGTTGCTTCACTTCCGTTTCAGTCAATTCACGATATTCGCCACGTTTCAGCCCTTTTAGTGTTAAATTAGCCAATCTCGTTCGAATTAAATGCTTTACTGGATGACCTATTTCTTTACACATGCGTCGCACTTGTCTATTTCTGCCTTCATGAATGGTCATTTTTATTTTTGCTTCTTCTTGCCCTTTCTGCATCAATCGTACTTCTGCTGGTGCAGTTGGACCATCTTCTAAAAAAACACCTTTACGCAACTGTTCCAAAGCCTTTTCATCGGGAACACCGTTTACGGTAGCAATATACTGTTTCTCCACTTCAAAGCGAGGATGCAGCAAATGATTTGCTAATTCCCCATCATTTGTTACCAATAATAATCCTTCTGTATCAAAATCCAAACGCCCTACTGGATACACTCTTTCGGGTATTTTCCGAAAAAAATCAGGCACGATCTTGCGTCCTTGTGGATCAGCCATACTTGAGATTACATAAAGTGGTTTGTAAAAAAGAAACGTTCGTTTCCCTTCTTTTTGAATAGCTTTTCCTTTCACTACAATTTGATCTTTCTGTAGATCAACTTTTGTTCCTAGCTCCGTGACTACCTTTCCATTCACTTGTACTTTGCCTTCTTGTATCAATACTTCTGCTTGACGACGTGAAGCTATTCCTGCTTGAGCCAATACTTTTTGTAAACGTTCCAACACATTTCACCTCGCTGTCTATGTTACTTTTTTCACATAAAAAAAGCTAGCTTTCTGCTAGCTTACGAACTTTTCACACTAGAACATAAGAGAACAAATAATAATTGAAGCCACAAAACCAATAAAATCCGCCCACAATCCTACTTTTAAAGCGTACAGTGAACGTTTTATACCTACAGCGCCGAAATAAACAGTTAAGACATATAAGGTAGTATCAGAACTCGCTTGAATAGTAGAGGCTAGTTTACCTAAAAAAGAATCAGGTCCAAAATCATGGTAAATACTCTCCACAAAAGCCAATGAACCAATCCCGGAAATCGGCCGCAATAATCCAATCGGAATCACTTCATTGGGAATATGAAAAAAACTTGTTAACGGAGAAAGAAGACCTAAATAAAATTGCATTGCTCCTGTATCTCGAAAAACAGCAACTGCCACCATCATTGCCACCAGATGAGGAATGATCGAGATCGCCGTTGGGAAACCTTCTTTCGCTCCTTCGACAAAACTCTCGTAAATCGGAACTTTTTTAAAAATTGCATAGAGAGGAATAAATACAACAAGTGCTGGCAACATCCATTTGGAAATAAGGGAGATGATCTCAAACATTGATTTTATCCCTTTCTTTTGTATTTCCGTTGGTAATAACGGTCAATGATCACAGCCATTGAAGTTGCAACAAATGTAGCGATTAAAGTAGGTCCGATAATTTCTGTCGGATTGATAGATTCGTATTTTAACCGAAGACCTATAATAGTTGTGGGAATTAGTGTCAAACCGGATGTATTTAGAGCGAGCAGTGTACACATTGCTGGTGTTGCAGTATCTTTATCCTTGTTCAATTTTTGCAACTCTTCCATTGCCTTTAACCCCATTGGTGTCGCTGCACTACCTAATCCAAACAAATTTGCACTCATATTGGATAATATGTATCCCATTGCAGGATGGTCTTGTGGAACACTTGGAAACAAAAATTTAGCAATGGGACTTAATAGCTTTGCTAGTTTTTTTAATAAACCTGCATCTTGCGCTATTTGCATCATCCCTAGCCAAAACACCAAAATGCTGATGAGACCAAAACAAACGGTAATTGCGTCTTTTGCTCCAACCAATGTTGCAGATGTGACCAAATCAATCTGTCCTTTGGCTGCAGCAGCTATCACTCCACTGAGTAATAAAAACATCCAAATATAATGAATCACCTTGCTACCGCCTCCGAAACAACCGAAAATACCACTTGCTCCCATCGCTGTAAAAAAGTCGGCTTCGATTGAAAGGTAGACAACAAAGGAACGGAACCGATTAACTCATCTTCCAAATATATTTTTGCAAACCCAACTGCTTGATTATTCGTGGTGATCGTTTTGGTTGGTGTACTTTGCACTGTTTGTATTTTTAATTTCTGTTTTTCTTCTCTGGACAATGGATAGACAAAAGATTTTGCTACCATCATATAAAGATCTTTGTTTTGTTTATTTTTTGCTCCCATTAATGCTAACAGTTGTCCTTTTTTTAATACTGTCTCCTTCTCATAGTGAGAAAAACCATAATTGTACATATCAATTGCATCATTCCAGTCATTTCCATCATTTAGTGTAACCGCAACTAACTGCGTTCCTTTTTTCGTTGCAGAAGTCACTAAAGTTCTCCTGGCTTGTTTGGTAAAACCTGTTTTCACACCATCTGCCCAAGGATACATCCGCAATAATTTATTTTTATTATAAAATTTTTGATCCCAATCCAAATTTGGCCAATCAATCGTTTTAATTTGGGTTTTCACTATTTGCCGAAAAGTGGGATTTTTCAGTGCATAACTCGTTAAAATCGCCAAATCTTCTGCTGATGAATAATGATTTTCTTGATCAAGTCCGTGTGGATTCATAAAATGTGTATGTTTTAGCCCTAAAAAACTGGCTTTTTGATTCATCAGATAAACAAATCCTTCTATTGAACCTCCTACATGTTCGGCTATCGCGGTAGCTGCATCATTCCCAGAACGCAGCATCAGTCCGTATAATAAATGTTCCAAAGGAATTTTTTCCCCTTTTTTTAAATAGATTGAGGAACCCTCTACTCCAACCGCATTTGGTCCAATTGTGACAATACTGTCTAACTTTGATTGTTCAATGGCGATCAGTGCGGTCATGATTTTCGTCAAACTTGCAATCTTCATTTCTTTATCAGCATTTTTTGCAAAAAGGATTCTACCAGAATCTCGATCCATTAATATCGCTGCTTGGGCCGAGCCTGCAAGCGGAGGTGTCGCATATACATATATAGGAACAAACAAAACGACTGGAATAAGTACATATAAATACCATCTTTTTTTCCATATCCAATTCAACATTTTCACCTCGACCAGTCATAGGGTTTGTACCAGTCTATGGGACATGATAAATAATTAGAATCGTTTCCCTTTTTATTTTGTTATTTTTGTATAATAGGTAATAATCCGTTGTCTAATGAAAGGTCCTTCTGTGCGTTTCGACGAGTTTATCAAAAACCGCTGGAGTTACAGTACTTTTCAGCTGGTAACTGCTAAAGAGAAACTGCTAAAGCAGAGTGTAGAGCAAGTGCTCAAAAACCTTTCCTTTGATTCTGCTGAACAAAAGCAGAGCAAGCGGATACTTGACAATCTCCTCCGAGATCCTTTTAAACAAGATTCCAAGCAGACAGAAGCAGCTTGGATTGAAGTATCCGGGGATCTTGCAGAAAAGGGATATCAAATTCAAGAACTGGATTTGTACTGGGCAGTCATTCGCTTGATCCAAGTTGCAACAGAATCTGCAAAAAACAAAGATCTAGAAGAGCGTATGGTTTTGCTTATTCATGAACTGTAGATACTGAAAAGAAAAGATAAATATCTCACAGGGTAACAAGATCTTACTTGTTACCCAGTCACTATATAGACAATAAAAGGCTTTGCTTTATTTTTGAATTAACAAGCTATTTATAATAAAATAATTATTATTCAGAATCATCAATATTTCTTATATAGGAGAGGTGCTATGAAATTAAAATTGTTCGCGATAATTGTTATCTTTACTATAACGCTTATTCCTACTTATGGTTCAAGTATAACCAGTCAAAACGTGGATAACTCGATGCCAAAAGGAGATCTCCCTGGTTGGAAGCAAATTTTTGCTGATAATTTTAATGGACAAAACGTTCCAGTTGGATCATTTTCTGATTGTGATCATAATGCAACGGATCCAAAAAATGCTTACTGCAATGGACTCCCAGAACCTCAAAAGAGCAAATGGTGGGCATATCCATACGGTTGGCCGGATACAGCAAAACAGCGAAAATATCCCTTAGGAGGCATCTACAACCCACAAGAAACAATCTCCATTGAATCCCTCAAAAATGGAGACGGCGTGATGAAAATTAAAATGTTTAACAATGGAACTGAAAATCAAGTAGCGGCCGTTGTTCCAAAAACGATAGCGGGTTCCAAATACGGCCGTTATGTCATCCGATTTAAAGCACAAACAACGCCAGGATACAAGCTCGCTTGGCTACAGTGGCCAGATGACAATAACTCCTGTGCTGGATGTGAAATCGATTTTCCTGAGTTAGAGTTAGATGGTAATATTTCTGCTTTTATGCATCACAAAGGTGACCCTGATGGCAAAAAACAAGATGCATTTGATACTGGTCAGCCATATGGCGTATGGCACACTGCCGTCACCGAATGGTCCCCAAATAAAGTAAAGTTTTACCTAGATGGCAAACTAGTAGGCACATCTAATGAAGAGGTACCTGATCAACCTATGTCATGGATCATCCAGTCGGAAAGTGCATTAAACGGCGATAAAGCTGCTAAAGGATCAACAGCCACCATTTGGATTACGTGGGTTGCAGCTTACAAATATACGGGCAAATAAAAAAAGCATCCCATATACCAGGGATGCTCATTGTTTATTCAATCTCCTATACTTTTCCATGATTTTGCTCTTTCTTGGCTTCTTTTTTTGATTTATCCTAAAATATATCGCTTTCTCACATTTACAAAATCCGATGTATTCGAGGAGGATACCATGCACGAAAAATATAAAAAATGGGTTAAATCGTGGAATGCTACCCTAGATCAAGTTCGGCGTGTGATACCAGATGAGAATATTTATCCCCTTACCATTCATCCTCCTGCAACTTCACAAGACATAAAGGTAATTGAAAAAAAACTAGGATATGCTTTGCCAGCTACTTTTCGCCATACCCTCCTTCATTTTTCAAAAGGTGTTGATCTTTATTGGAATATGTATGAAGAGCTAGAAGACATTCTCCCAGAAGATTTTGAAGGGATAAGTTCTGGCACCATTCATTGGGGAATCGATGATTTCCATCTGGAAGATTTGGAAGACCGCGCCGAAAAAATGGATGAAAGAGGAAATGACTATAATAAATATCAATCTTCTATGGAAATAATCTGGCGTGTAACTGGTTCCGGTAACGAAGAAGATTATAAAAAATTCATCGAGGAAAATGAGGAAAAATGGAAAAACAGCAAGCAATATCGTTCTTCCCTGCACAATAAGCTAAAATTCATGTCGGTAGATAATGGAGACTTAATTGCTTTTGATTTACTTGCTGAAGGGGAACCTCCTGTTGTTTACTGGGATCATGAAACAGAGGAAGTAACTTTGCTCGCACCCTCCTTTCATGCTTTTATTGATAAAATTACTCAGTTATACTGCATTGGAAATGGGATCTGGGAGTATGGCGCTTTCCTAACTGACGAAGGCATCAACAGTGAGGGAGAATATGCAAAAAAATGGAGAAAATGGTTTCAAACTTTTCTTTCTTCAAGTAAATAAAAAACCACTTCTTAAAGAAGTGGT